>CAVRWS010000015.1:0-120934 GCA_963724815.1 uncultured Acidobacteriaceae bacterium | reverse complement strand
GGCGATGGTGCTCGAAGTGGTTCAATGGGACTAGATCATTGAGCTTTAGACCCTGGAGGTCCCCCTATGAAATCCGAATTTAATATCCCGCCATCCTCACCCTATCCTGGGGAAGAGTTGAAAGCGCCATCTTCGCGGTTGTTGGATGAAAAAATTTCTGATGACACGGGCACCGAGACGAAGGTGGATAGCGCGTTCGCACCGGCTGGTTTGAAGAATCCTTTCTGGAAATAAGACGAGCCGCGCAGATCGCCGTTCATCCGGCGGTGATAGAACTTGGGGTCCCCGGCAGCGGCAGTTGCAGAGGTCCTTCGCTCCGCTCAGGATGACAAACTTTGTGGCGTGTTGCGCTCTGTTTTCCTAGCGCAGGATTGGCAGGCAGAGGCACGGCCTTAGCGCGAAGGGCAGCATGGACATTTGCTGGAGCGCGGGATGGAGTTGCGCGTCGCGGCAGGGTTCCAGTGTGATCACGAAGGGTAGCGCGCTTTTCTCGCAGCCCGGTTTTTGCAGAACCGCGTCGATGTTCAACTGGTGAGCCGATAAAATCTCGGCCAGACGCGCGATGATGCCAGGCTGATCTTTCACCACAAATCTCAAATACCAGGGCGTCTCGAAGTCGCAACTGATTTTTGGAGACGCGAGATTCAGTGTATGGCGCGGACGTGCGCCAGCCGAAGGACTCTGCGCTATAAACATCAGGTCTGAGACTACGGCAACGGCGGTGGGATCTCCTCCCGCGCCCGCGCCCAGAAAAGCTACATCGCCACCATATTTACCTGAAGTTAAAACCAGATTCAGATTCTTCTGCACGCGTCCGAAGGGCGACGATGTGGGAACCAGGCTGGGACCGACCTCGGCGAACAGTGTGGTGTCTTTCAAATCGGCGCGCGAGATTTGCCGGATGGTGCAGCCCAGCTCTGCGGAGTAATCGAAATCCACCGCTTCGATCGTGCGGATGGTGCGGGCGCGAATGTCCTCGGGAGAAACACGAACCTGCAGTCCGGCAAGGGCGAGGATAGAAAGTTTGGCGCGGGCATCGCCGCCGTCAAGATCTTCGCTGGCATCGGCTTCAGCATAGCCGCGTGCCTGGGCTTCTTCGAGAGCCTCGCTGAAGGGAATGCGATCGTTTTCGATGCGGCTGAGAATGTAGTTGCAGGTGCCGTTGAGAATTCCGGCGATGCCATGCAGGAAGTCTCCGCAGAGTCCGGTATGCAGGGCGGGGAGAACGGGAACGCCACCGGCGACGGAAGCGCCGAATTCAAGACGGCAACCATTCTCGCTTGCGAGTTGGAGCAACTCCGGACCGCGACGGGCGATGAGTTGCTTGTTGGCGGTGACCACCGATTTGCCTGCGTTCAGAACACTTCTTACTAATTCTTCGGCTGCGTGCAGGCCGCCGATCAGTTCGATGACAATGTCGACATCGGAGTTGAGAATTGTACGAAAGTCTTCGGTCCAGATTACGTCGCCTGGAACCCACGGTTGTTTCTTGCGCTCCACATTGCGATTGCAGATATGGGTGAGGCGAAACTGGTTGTCAGGATTTTGACGCTCGCAGAGAATTTTGGCCACGGCACGGCCCACGGTTCCGAAACCTACTAGGGCAACGCGGCGCGTGGCAGAACGATCTCCGGGAGCGGAGTTAGGGACTGCCGGACCATCTGGCGTAGTGTTTGGCAAGGCGATCTCGAAAGCAGAGACTCAGTTTTATCATACGTTCGGGACAAGTAGGGTAAGGAAGAGAGCCGGAGGCACGAGTGTTGTCGCGCGGCTCGCACAGATCCTGGCGATCCAAAAACGCTGGCCCGGTATGACGGAGAGTAGGTGCGGGCGGCTTGGCGGGCAGAGGCAGCATCAAAGTTGGTAATATAATGCGATCCCGCCGCAAACAAGGAAACGTCCTACTGCGAGGAATCACACAAGCGGAACCATTTAGCAACGGCGCCTCTCGCCTCTTGATGCCGAGCGCTGCGGTCCGCCACTACGCCCGGTTCGGGGAGGAGAATGGATGATAGGAAAGTTCGCGATGGCGACTGCGCTGAGGCTTCTGATTCTGACGGTTCTGTTGGCGGGGCGTGGGTTGGCGCAAGCGCCGCTCACGGGTGAAACCCCGGCAACTCCCGCGCCGCAACAACCTGCAACGCAGCAGCCATCTACCGCGCAGTCTTCCGCTGACCAGGAGGCCACTGAGGAAGAGTCAACCTCGCGCCGCAAAAAGCCAAAAAACTTCAAGAACTGGGAATACAACGTGGGCCTCGGCGCTAACGTTGACAGCGGTACCACCAAAACCTTTGTCAGAGGCGGCGGTCCCTTGGTCGCGGGCGGTGTGGCTAGGAACGCAAGCAAGTATTTAGGACTGCGCGCGGATGCTATTTTTGCCGATCTGCCGCTGCGCCAGTCCACGCTTACGTTGGCTCAGGCGGGGAGCGCATCGAGTTATCTTTTTGCTCTGACTCTCGATCCCATCATCAACATTCCGGTCACGAAGGATTGGGGCGGTTACATTCTGTTTGGTGGCGGATATTACCATCGTTGGGGAACATTGAGTTCCAACACAACCTTTCCGGGCTCGTTCTGCACTCCATTCTTTGCATGGTGGACTGGTTGCTCGGCGGCGAGTATTCCCGTGAGTGGAAGTTTTACTACTTCCGATCAGAACCACTTTGGCTACGACGTTGGCGCGGGGATCACGCGCAAGACGCCGAGTGGAGTAGAGCTCTACGCGGAATTCCGTCTGATGCACGGCTCGGGAAACGGCACGACAACGGACGTTCGGCCAATTACGATTGGCGTGCGCTGGTGACCAATGCAGAGTTGCAACAAGCGCGTTTATTCCGGATTCGTGCGGTAGCTCCAGAGGTCGCTGGTGCGCTGTTGTAACTCTACGAATGAAGAGGCGGAAACCGGCTGAGACTTAGCCGCGCTGGAATTAGCTTCTGAGAGCGCGGACTCGACGATGTGATGCGCGGGTGCGAGGGAACAGACAGGATCGGTTACGCTGGCATCGCCGGCGAGCATCAGCGCCTGGCAGCGGCATCCGCCGAAATCTTCTGTGCGGCGGTTGCAATTGCGGCAGGGTTCTGGCATCCATTCTTCGCCGCGAAAACGCTGGAACGACGAAGAATCCCGCCAGATGCATTCCAAGGTTTGTTCACGGGCATTTTCGAAGGTGAGGCTGGGAATTACCTCCGCGGCGTGGCAGGGAAGAACTTTTCCTGAAGGATTGATGAGCATCAATCTGCGTCCCCAACCGCCCATGCATGCCTTGGGGAAGCGCGCGTAATAATCGGGTACGACGAAATCGATGCGGATGAGTCCTGCGAGCCGCTTTTCGGCTGCGGAAACGGCTTCTACAGCTCTTTCCAGTTGTTCGCGAGTGGGCAATAGCGCGGCGCGATTCTTTAATGCCCAGCCATAGTATTGCGTGTGGGCAATCTCCATGCGGTCGGGCGCAAGTTGCTCGATGAAAGAGACCATCTCTTCCAGGTGATCGATGTTCTGGCGATGGATGACCAGATTTACGGTGAATGCGATTTTGTGGCGGCGGACGAGCTGCGATAATTCAATCTTATGGGCGTGAGCTTTGGCTCCAGCGATCCAGTTCGCCGCAGCCTCGCGAGAATCCTGAAAGCTGATCTGGATGTGATCGAGGCCAGCATCGACTAACGCGTGCAGGCGTGCTTCGGCGAGGCCGATTCCCGAAGTGATGAGGTTTGTATAGAGCCCGGCGGCGCGAGCTCCGCCGATTAGTTCCGTTAGATCGGGCCGGGCTAGTGGTTCGCCCCCGGTGAAGTGGACGTGCAGCATTCCGAGGTTGGCGGACTGCCGGAAAATGTCGATCCACTCCGCTGTAGAAAGTTCTGAAGACACGTCGGCTAGCTCCAGCGGATTCGAACAATAGACGCAGTGCAGCGGGCAACGGTGGGTGAGCTCGGCGATAAGGGCTAGAGGGTTGGGGATCATTGGAAATACCCGCGCATCATTCGATCAGTAAGCACGATCAATAATCGACGATCCGCTTTTGGCGGAGTTGCTCCAGGAACTGGCTGATATCGGCGCGAATCTTGGCGGGATCGGCGGCGGTGAATTGAGCCTGCAGTTCTTTTATGATTTCGGCGAAGGTACGATGGCCGTCGCAGCGCTCTAGGATTTGCCGGCCGGTGCCCTGGAGCTTGATTGCGCCCTCGGGGAACAGAACCATGCGTTCTTCGACGCCGGATTTGGGGTCTGCGCCCCAGCGGCATCCAGTGGCTAAGCGTGGCTGGCTGGAATCTTCGGGAGGTGGCATGCTAATTTCGGCCCTTCAGGCGCTGTACGCCGCGAGAAAAGCAGGTTCCTCGACTTCGCATTGCGATTGATAAAGCCAATCGCAATGCTGCGCTCGGAATGACAAAGCATATTGTTTCGGAATTTTCATTCATCTCAAACGCCCTCAATTCGGAATGCTCCGGGCGGAGGCCATCCGGGCTCGACGTAGGCAAAGTAGAGCGCGTCGAGTTGAGCCCACAAAATGTCGCACTTGTCCCGCAGGGCTTGAATCGCCAGCTCCTGCTCGGCGCGCGTCTTGGCGTTATCGAATACGTAATTGAGAGCGAATTGCGAATCTTCCGGCGCCTGATAGAGTCTCGCTTCGAAATAGTCGAGCCCGCCTGCGAGCCAGGGATAATACTCACGCAATTTTTCCACTCGCAGCGTGATGAGCTTTGTCGAAAATAGTTCCGTCAGCGACGATGCGACGGCTTCGAGCAAGGAACGGCTGCGAACGATGTTGAGATACTCATTCACCGCAAAACGAGTCGCGGGAAGAATGCCCTTTGCGGCGCGGACTTGGGCGGGGTCCAGACCCATGGCTTCGGCAAGTTTGATCCAGCGCTTGATGCCGCCTTCGCTGGTGGCGTCGCCATCGTGATCGACGACACGCTTGCGCCAGGCGCGACGGAACACCGGGTCGGGGCCGCGCGAGAGGATGATCGAATCTTTGATCGGGATACTACTCTGATAGTAGTAACGGTTCAGAGCCCAGGCCTGTAATTGTCCGCGTGTGAGTTTGCCTTCGTGCATCAACAAGTGAAAAGGATGTTTGTGATGGTAGCGCTCTTCGCCCGTGGCTTGTAATTGTGCGCGCAACTCCTCGAGCGAAAGCAAGGGGCGGGCTTGCGTTGTAGTGTCGGTTTCTACAGGTTGAACTGCCATCCATCCTCCGCGATCTCCCAACCGGCGCCCCGCACCTGGCGATATTGAGGACTTGCCTCATCCAGCATGGGATTGGTGTTATTGATGTGTAGGAATATTTTACGCGGGCGGCGCACTCCCGCCAACTTAACCAGAGTTTCTTCGACCGCAATGTGTCCCATTTGTTGGGCGGTTTGTCCGCTGGCCTGCAGGCGAATGAGTTCGTCGTTGCTCCAGAAGGTGCCATCAAAAAACAGGAGATCACAGGCATCAAGTTCCGCGAGTAGTGCGTCATCCACTTTAGGGACGGCTGGCATATATGCCAAGCGAGCGCCGGATGTCGAATGGATGAAGAGACCGAGAGAAGCCTCGCTGGCGGATAGCTGCGATTGGCGATCCGCGGTGACATATGCGGGATAGTGGGAAGCGAGCGACCATGCGCGGCAGACGATGCCGGAATCCTCACCGTGCGAGTTGCACAACGGAAATTCTTTTCCAGGTTGAAAATCTGTCCACGCGACTTGGTCCTGAATTCGGTTCAGCATTCCGAACATGGAGTTATCCTCGCGCAGAATGCGGCGGACGGAAGCAGTGGAATGGATACGTAGCGGTTGCAGTTCGCGCAGCAGGAGGAGTCCGAGGACATGGTCGAGATCAGCATTTGCCAGGGCAACGCCGGCGATGGGCGAGTGGCGCATGCCTTGTTGCGGATGCAATTCAGATGTGGCTTCGATCTGTGTGCGCAGGTCAGGAGATGCCCCGAGCAGGAACCATGTGCGGCCATCTTCGGTCAGCGCCAGCTGCGTTTGAGTGCGCGGCTTGCCCTGGAATGTGCCGGCTCTTACTGCCCGGCAATTATGGCAGGCGCAATTCCATTGGGGAAAAGCGCCGCCAGCGGCTGAGCCGAGAATCTTTACTTGCATCTCTGGGAGTTTAACCCGTGAATCGATGCGGAAGGTAATTTGAGAGTCGATTAACCACCACGGACACTAAGGTTCACGAAGGGACTTGGGCGTTGTGTATTACTGCTCACGATGACCAAGGTTAGAAATATTATCCCTGGCCTGCGGCAGCGGCGCAGCGGAGGGGATCAACATCCCAAAGCTTGACATCTGTGGACAGATTTTCAACGCCGACCTCGCCTGCCATTTCCGTACCAGGTTTGCCGCACCACACGATGCGGAATTGAGCTTTCGTGCCCTGGTAGAGAACATCAACCACGTCTCCGGGCTTGAGCCTCGCATCAACACACTGCAGGGTTGCGCCACGGCCACTGATGTTGCGCAGGCTGGCGGGCTGAGTGAAGGGGCGCGAAAAAGAATCCATGCCCCAGATTTGTACGGGAAGGTCAACGTAAATACGCGACTGGCGGCGCCTGTCCATTTCGACTCTCCTTGGCTCGAAGCAGGTTCAGGGGATGGTAGGCGGGGTTGGCTTGCAAACAAAGGTAACCACAGTTACCGCAGAGGTGTTTCTAAAGTTTGTAGGGAGAGTGGGGCTAATAGATTCTGGCGCGGTCAGCCAATCCATTCATTCGCTAATCCATTAATCCGTCAATCCATGTCGCCGAGAGAGCAGGCGCCGGGGCCGCGAGGATCACCGCAGGAACCGCAAGCGCCGCTGGGAGCGGTCGCGCTGCTGGAGCCTTTCGCGGAGACGGCAAAAACACTGAGCTGTGGGCTCAACTTCTTGCTTTGGCATTTGGGGCACTTCGCTTTGTCGCGGCCAAAGACCAAGGCTTCAAACTCGTGCTGACATTCCTGACAGATATATTCAAAAATCGGCATGTGGAATCACTCCCGTGCGGCGACCTGATCCTATTAGAATCGTTTTGTGGGAAGTTCGCAAACTGGGCGTAGGTGAGGCGGTTTGGCCGGGGTGAGAGTTGTGACACGCGAGATCCTTCGGTCGCGCACAGAGCGCGCTTTCTCAGGATGACAATCATCTGATGAAAGTTTCGTTTTCGACTGGGCAAACTTCAAACACCCAAACCACAATCGAGGCCAATCTGACGGAGAAGCCAGCCTTTGTTTCCACGCAGTTCCGGCCGCGCTCGTGGCTGCAGGGCGGCCATCTGCAGACTCTGGCTGCATTTTTTCTTTCGCGCCGAATCCATTTGCCGGAGGCCGAACAGCGATGGATTGAGGTGGAACCCGGAATCCCCGTTTTGTGCCACTGTCACTGGCGGACAGAACGGAGTAATGCGTTGACCTTGATTGTGGTGCACGGGCTGGAGGGGTCGAGCGAATCGCAATATATGCTGGGAATTGCGCGCAATGGTTTAGCCGCAGGCATGAACGTGATACGCATGAACCAGCGCAACTGCGGTGGGATGGATCATTGCGCGCCCACGCTTTATAACTCCAGTCGGTCCGGGGATGTTGCGGCGGTGGCGCGGAATGTTGTGGAACAAGACGGAGTTCGCGGCTTTGTGCTCGTTGGATTTTCCATGGGCGGGAATCTGGTTCTGAAACTGGCCGGGGAGTGGGGGAGTAACGCGCCCGACGGAATTTTGTGGCGTGGCGGCAGTGTGTCCGGCGGTGAATCTGGCCGCCGGGGCCGATGCGCTGCACGAGCCGGCGAACCGGATTTACGAATATTATTTTCTGTTGCAATTGTTCCGAAGGTTTCGGCGCAAGGCGCGGTTGTTTCCGGAGGTGTTTGACGCATTGCGTCTGCGCGGAATTAAGAGTCTGCGAGAGTTCGACGATCGCATTACCGCCTATTACTGCGGTTTTACGGGAGCCGGCGATTACTACGCTCGGGCTGCTGCTGCGAATGTTGTGGACCGGATTGCACGTCCGGCGCTGGTGATTCATGCGGCCAACGATCCTTTCGTTCGGATTTTGCCGGAGACACGGCAGAAACTGCTTTCCAATCGCAACATTACTTACATCGAAACCGCGGATGGCGGACACTGCGCGTTCGTGGGAGATCGCGATGGATCTTCGGCTTATGACGGGCGGTGGGCGGAGCGGGAAGTGGTGGAGTTTGCAAAACAATTTCAGTAGGGCATGGGGATGGGGTGGAGCACCGCAGAACCAGGATCCCTTGCTCCGCTCGGGATGACAAATCCTGATAACGAACAGGTTATTTAGTTGGCGCGGATGGGGCTGCGAAACCAGGCCATGATTTCGGTTCCTTGGCCTTTCAAGCGCGTGCGCGCGAAGGCTAGAGCGAGCATCGCAAGAAAGATCGTCAGCAATCCCAAGGATGCGGTGCGGATGCTAGTGCTGTGTTTGGGCAGGATGGAAACACGACCGTAGACGAATTCAATGTGAACCCAGTAGACCAAAAGCGAGGCTTGGCCCAGCTGAATCAAAGGGCTGAAACCCCACAGTGCAGCGCCCCAGCGGCACCACGCGTAGCAGGCGGAGAGAATGATCAACAACATGCCGATTCGAAGCAGGAAAAAATCCGGACTGGTATGCCAGTAATCGTAGACGGGATAAAGCTGCCGCGGCTGGGCATCAAGCCAGCGGCTGGCGGCAGTCAAAATTAAGCCTGCCGCACCCGCCGCGAAGAATGTTTGAGTTTCGCGGTTTTTACGGCGTTGACGCTGCAGAATAAATCCAACTGCCAAACCGGCGAAGGCGAAAGCTGTCCAGGGAAAAATTGGGAACAGCCACGCCTGCGGCGTACCTAAATTGTGAACGCCGTCGATATAGGATTCCAACGGCCACGGTAGCCAGTACGGACGCCAAGCCGTCCAGATGAGCGGCGTGAGTAGCGAGATCAGCAGGGCGGTTCCCGCGGCGGAAAGGATCAACGCGGACTTTGCTTGCGGACCTCCTCTGATCGATAAGACGAGCCAGCACAGCACGCCCATGAGCATCATGGAGAGGCCGATGGTGTTGAGGATATCCACGCGCAGCAGATCGCTGAACGGCGCCCAGCCCCAGGCAACGACGTATTCCTGCAGGCGAAAGAGCAGGCCGAAGGCGAAGATTTCCGCGCCGCGGAGGATGGTGGTGCGGGCGATTTGTGCGGGGGCAAGATTTTTGCTCCACAGTTTCTCGGTGACTAGAGCGAACGAGATTCCTGCTAGAAATAAAAATAAAGGAGCGGGGAATGTGCCGCCGAGTTGCGAGTACATGAAGAATTTGCTTTGGCGCAGGCTGGGAGTGAGCCATGAGTCGTAGCAATGGGTCTGAAACATCAGGATACAGGCCAAACCGCGCATCCAATCGATATAGGCCAGCCGGGATGGAGAAGCGGAAGTCAACGCGACACCGCATGATACTCCACCCAAGGCATGTGATAAATTTTTCTAAGGGGCGCGTAGCTCAATTGGATAGAGCACCGGTTTTCTAAACCGGTGGTTGCAGGTTCGATCCCTGCCGCGCCTACCAAGTCTGACTTTGCTCTGAAAGATCTGTGACGCCATATTTTTCCGTCTTGTAAAAGAAAAGCCGCCCAATAGGCGGCTTAATCTTTGCGGAACTATGGTATTTGTTATTCCCAACTCTTGAGCCACGGCGCGGAAATAATGTTGACTCCGCTTGTGGTCGAGCATCCGCTGCCGCCCGGACCGGTGGGACATCCCCAATAATTCTCGGAGGCGTCGATGCTGCCCGTGCATGCGGCGGAATCGAGGGCACAAACGTTGGCGACACCAATACCGGTGCCTACCAGGTCGTTGTAATGGGCGTCGAGCTTGGCGGGCGTGTTGACGGCGAGGTCAACAGACTCGTTCTCGATAGTGTTCTGAGAAATGACGGTGCCGCGAACGGGAGATCCGCCGCCGCCGCTGTTGATATTGATTCCGGTGGGACCGGGCGTGAGCGTGTCGTCGGTATCGGCGCCGTTGCCAGAGATGAAGTTGCCGACGATCACATTGTCGTCCATGTTATCGGCGGGAGCGCCGAATGCCGGACCCACGTGGGTGTGCAGAGCGACGCCGGGAATACCGTTGCCGATCAGGCGATTCCGGACGATCACATTACCTGAAACGCGGCCAGGGCCGCTTCCATCGGAAAAAAGGCCAACTCCAGCGCCGCCCACGGTCAACCCATTCTTCGAAGAAATATTGTTAGCGACGGTATTGTTCTCAACACCGTAGTGGGGAGCGTAATGGGGCGGAGTGGAACCCGCGGGTGGATGCGAGGCGAGAACGATGCCGCACTCGGGCGGGTTATCCGAGGTGTTGTTGTTGACGATCGTGTTGTTGCTGCTCTGTGCGGTGTCGTCGCTAATCAGGATTCCATCACCGTTGCCCGACAGAAAATTTCCAGCCACCGTCACGTTTACAGCGCCCATGAGGTGAAGTCCGCCGCCGCAGTCGCCGCTTTCATCGGTCTCGTAAGCGGGCTGGCCTTTGCAGGCGGGGCCAGAGCCGAAGACGGGACCGATCAGATCGTTGTTCAGAATGTGATTATTGAGGATTGAAGAGTTCGAAGTGTTGACCACCAGAACTCCCTCATACAGGGCATTCTTCACCGTAAAGCCGGCGACGGTCACGTTCTGGAGGCCGGGATTATCGAGCCCGTCGAGAAAGATACCGTTGGCAAGGCCGGTGGCGTCGATGAAGGAAGAAGTGGGGCCGGCGCCGACGAGTGACAGGGGCTTACCAATTACAACGTCCTCCTTATAGGTGCCAGGACCAACGCTGATCACGTCGTTGTTTTCAGCCGCGTTTACGGCTAATTGAATCTTGGCGTAGCAGCCCTTGGAACCTTTCGGGGTAACGCAAAGTGTATTGGCAACAGCAGTCTGAGACAGAGCCGCAAACAGCGCAGCGCAACAAAAAATTAAAGATGAGCAAACTCGGGCTGGGCGCATGGATATTCTCCTTTTTTGTCTACAAAACAAGTTTTGTGGAATAGCGGAAACTGATTTCTGAATCGAACAATCAGCCAGCTCCCCTAGGTAAACAAGACTGGGTCGCGGGCAGGGGCCCGTGCTTACTAAAAAGCCGCGATGGAAATAAGGTGTTAAAAAAACGGAGTTCTGCTGACGTCCCCAAACGTGCGCAGAATTATGATTGGTGGTGGGCGCCCTGTCAAGCTCGGAATCAGCGAGTTCTAAAGCGGGCAGCGGCTCTCCGCGGCGGCTACCCTCTGCAAAAATTACGGTTTAGAGCCTGGCGCTTTTTGGTTTCTGTGCTCGCAGGTTTCGGTATTGAGACAGGAATCAGCCAGCACGAGGCGCTCTACCGGTTTGCCGCCGATGATGTGGGAGTCGATGATTTCGTCGACGTCGGCTTCGGTGACGTGGCCGTACCAGACGGCATCGGGATAGACGACCAGGTTTGGGCCGTGCTCGCATTGATCGAGGCAGCCGGATTGGTTGGCACGCACTTTGCCTTTGAGGCCCCGCTCTGCCAGCTTCTGTTTGAATAATTTCTGGAGTTTTGCCTGGCCGGTGGGATCGCAGCATCCGCGCGGATTTCCGGGAGGGCGCTGGTTGCCGCAGATGAAGATGTGCTTTTCGAACTTGGGCATGATTTAGGTGATGCGAGTTTAGAAAGCTTCGCTGGTTAAAGATAATTTACTGGCGGGGAAAGTCCAAACCTTCAAACACAGGGGTCACAGGGTTACACAGAGGAAAAGCCACCGACTAGGGGGCGCTCGTTGCTAACGGCGGCATGGGCGCGATAAGATATTTCGTACACATCTTCCCCGCTTTTTATCCCAAGTGAGCCTTTAGAGTAATTGCCGCGGCAAGGCGTGTGCGGACCCCGGTGCTCTACGCCGGCGCGGTTGTGCGCTAGCGAATCCCTGTGACGGAGTGGGCAGTGAAACGAGGCAAGACCGCGGTAATTGTCGGCGCCCAGTGGGGCGACGAAGGCAAAGGAAAAATTGTCGACGTTTTATCGGAGAGCTTCTCCGTGGTGGCGCGCTATGCGGGCGGGCATAATGCCGGGCATACGGTCATCATCAACGGCAAGAAATTCGTTTTGCAACTGGTTCCTTGTGGAGTGTTGCGGACGGCTTGCCGCAGTGTGATCGGCAACGGCGTGGTGCTCGATCCGATGGCATTTTTGAAGGAAGTGGGTGGGCTGCGCGATGCGGGGGTGAAGGTCGACGGAAATCTTTTTGTCTCGAACCGGGCGCAGGTGATTTTGCCTTATCACCGCATGATCGAGTTGGCTGCAGAGAATGCCCCTGGGCGGGTGAAGATTGGGACGACCTCCCGTGGCATAGGCCCGGCTTACGAAGACAAGATGGGACGGCGCGGGCTGCGGGTGGCGGATTTGCTGGACCTGCAACTCTTAAGAAAACACATTGAGAATGCGGTGCGCGAGAAAAATATGATTGCGCACGCACTGTTTAATACCGAACCGATTGACGCGGACAAGATGTATTGCGAATACGCAGCGGCGGCTGAAAAGATTGCGCCGTTTGTCTGTGACACGGCAGTTCTGCTGAACCAGGCGCTGGACGCGGGCGAGGCGATTCTATTCGAAGGCGCGCAGGGAACGATGCTCGACATCGATCACGGGACTTATCCGTTTGTGACTTCTTCGAGCGCTACTTCTGGCGGGGCGGCGACTGGAACGGGCGTGGCTCCGAATGCGATCCAGTCGGTGATTGGACTCACGAAGGCTTATTGCACGCGGGTGGGCGAAGGTCCGTTTCCCAGCGAGGAAAAGGGTGAACTGGGCGAGCAGATTCGAAAGCGAGGCAATGAGTTCGGCGCGGTTACGGGGCGTCCGCGGCGTACAGGATGGCTCGATTTGCCGCTGCTGCGCTACGCGGGCATGATCAACGGTATTTCCTGGCTGGTGGTAACCAAGCTGGATGTACTCGATGAGCTGGCGGAGATCCCGGTGTGCGTCGGTTATCGAGTCGACGGAAAAAAGACGATGGAAATTCCGGCGCAGGCGAGCGGTTACGACAAGCTGGAGTGCATTTACCAGAAGATGCCGGGCTGGCGGACATCCACGCAAGGTATCACGGACTTTGAGAAGTTGCCCCAGCAGGCGCGCGAATATTTGGCGTTCGTCGAGAAGGAAACGGGCGCGAAGGTTGGACTCGTATCAACTGGGCCAGACCGGGATCACACGATCTTCATGGACGATTTTGCGAAAGAGTTGAAGAGTGCCTGATCTAGGACAGTCCGCCGGAAAATCTAGACTTGACTTCTGCCTTGGTCAGGCACTAAGACTACTTGCTACGATTTTGTAAGGAGCGCACGAATGGTGGTTTTGGCAGTCACCTGGATGGCTAAGGCAGGGCACGATGGCGATGTTGTTCCGATTTTTGCAAAGCTGACCGAAGAATCGCGGAAGGAACCGGGGTGCCTGATGTATCAGGTGCACCGGCACAAGACCGAGCCGCGAAGATTTTTTATTTACGAGCAGTATAAAGATGATGCAGCGCTCGAAGCGCACCGCACCTCGCCTCACTTTTTGCAGCACGCGCGAAAAGAGCTGCCCAAGGTTGCCGACCGGGTGGAAGGGCATTTGTACGAAGCCTTAGGATAGATATCGCGGACGCGGGGTGATTCGTCCGCGGATAGTTATCACTTCAATTTCAGTGCTATTTCCCGCTGGCCTTACTTCGCCAACTCATATCCCGCAAAGAAAAAACTCAGCTCGAAGCGGGCGGTGTCTTCGGCGTCGGAGCCGTGAATGGCGTTGTGCTCGATGCTTGAAGCCCACTTTTTGCGGATCGTGCCTTCCTCGGCATTGGCCGGGTTCGTAGCGCCCATTAACTTGCGCAAGTCGGCGATGGCATTTTCTTTTTCGAGAGCGAGGGCGACGATCGGTCCGCTGGACATGAAGTCTGTGAGCGAACCGTAAAATGGACGGCTGGCGTGCACGGCATAGAACTGTTCTGCCTGATGTTTGGAAATTTCCAGCATCTTGATGGCGAGAATGCGGAAGCCGTTCTTCTCGAATTGTTCGATGATATCGCCGACTGCGTTCTTGGCGACGGCGTCAGGTTTCACGATGGTAAGAGTGCGCTGCAGAGTTTTCATAGGGCTGGTTTGTTTGTCCTTATTCGTTGACTTGATCTTTTACTTACGGCGCAAGGGTCGTGCAGGCGAAACCATGATCCCTCGCTTCGCTCGCGATGACAAATACGTTTTGTTCCTCTTAGACTTTCACTCCCAGAGCGGCCGCGAGGGTTTCGCCGATGTCTGCGGGAGATTTCGCCACGCGGATTCCGGCAGCTTCCATAGCTTTGATTTTTTCAGCGGCCGTTCCTTTGCCGCCGGAGATGATTGCTCCGGCGTGACCCATGCGGCGTCCGGGAGGAGCGGTTTGTCCGGCAATGAAGCCGACGACTGGCTTTTTCATTTTTGTTTTCACAAATTCCGCGGCAGTCTCCTCAGCGTCGCCGCCAATTTCACCGATCATGATGACGGCTTCGGTTTCGGGATCGCGATTGAAAAGGTCGAGGGCGTCGAGGAAGTTAGTCCCGATAATGGGATCGCCGCCGATGCCGATGGCGGTGGATTGTCCAATGCCGCGCTGCGTGAGTTGATGCACGGCTTCGTAGGTGAGCGTGCCGGAGCGCGAGACGATGCCGACGGAACCTTCTTTGTGAATCGATCCGGGCATGATTCCGATCTTGCATTTGCCGGGAGAAATGATGCCGGGGCAATTCGGGCCAATCAGGCGCGAGCGGCGATTCTGCAGGAACTCCCAGGCTTTGACCATGTCGAGCGTGGGGATACCTTCGGTGATGCAGACGATAAGATCGAGTTCGGCGTCGGCAGCTTCCATGATGGCGTCGGCGGCGAACGGCGGAGGGACGAAGATCACGGTGGTATCGGCGCCGGTTTTTTCCACGGCTTCCTGCACCGTGTTGAAAATGGGCCAGCCTTCGTGCGTGGTGCCGCCCTTGCCAGGAGTGACTCCGCCGACCACCTGCGTTCCGTAAGCGGCGCAGGCTTTGGCGTGGAAGGTGCCCTCGCGTCCGGTGAGGCCTTGCACGATTAATCGGGTTTGCTTATTAACCAGGATTGCCATAAGAATAATTCCTCACTGCGACTTACGTCTCCTTCGCGTTAAACCGCGCGTGCCGCGGCCACCACTCGATCGGCTGCATCTTTCATGGTCTCGGCCACGATGAAGTTGAGGCCAGAATCCATCAGGATTTTCTTGCCTTCGTTCACGTTCGTGCCTTCGAGGCGGAGCACCACGGGAAGTTTGATGTTAGTTTTCCTGGCCGCCTCGACGACGCCGGTGGCCAAAGTATCGACGCGCAGGATACCGCCGAAAATATTGATCAGCACGGCTTTCACGTTTTTATCGCTGAGCAGGATTTCGAAAGCGTGGGCGACTTGCTCGGCGTTCGCGCCGCCTCCTACATCGAGAAAGTTTGCGGGCATGCCTCCCGCGTATTTGATGATGTCCATGGTGGCCATAGCGAGCCCGGCGCCATTCACCATGCAGCCCACGCTGCCATCGAGTTTAATGTAGTTCAGGCTGTACTTGGAAGCCTCGACTTCAAGCGGATCTTCTTCCGTAATGTCGCGCAGTTCGCGAATATCAGGATGGCGGAAGAGCGCATTGTCGTCGAAGGTAAGCTTGGCATCGAGCGCGAAGAGGCGGCCGTCAGTGGTGGTGATGAACGGATTGATCTCGACGAGCGAGGCGTCGGTATCGAGGAATGCTTTGTAGAGGTTGGAAAGAAATTGCACGGCGGGATTGATCTGCTTGGCGTTGAGGCCCAACTTGAAAGCCATTTTGCGCGCCTGAAAAGCTTCCAGGCCCATGCCGGGATCGATATGCTGCTTCAGGATGGCATCGGGATTTTCAGCGGCGACCTGTTCGATCTCCATTCCGCCGGCGGCGGAGGCCATGAACACCGGCTTGCCTTCGGCGCGGTCGACCAGGATTCCTAAATACAATTCTTTTTCGATGGGCAGAGTTTCTTCGATGAGCAACCGGCGCACGATGCGGCCTTCGGGGCCGGTCTGATGCGTGACCAACTTCATGCCCAGCATCTTTTCGGCGATGTCTCCGGCTTCGTTGGCCGACTTGGCGATTTTTACGCCTCCGCCTTTACCGCGGCCGCCGGCGTGGATCTGCGCCTTAACCACGACGCCGGTTGCGCCGGCGCTGAATAATTCCTTGGCGGCGGAATCGGCTTCTTCGCGCGAAGTTGCCATCGTCCCGCGGGGGACGGTCACACCATATTTCTTAAGAATCCCTTTGCCTTGGTATTCATGGATTTTCATAATCGCTCTTCAGTAAGGAATCGGAAGGAACCTGCTTGCGGCGATCGACTGAGGGCAGCAAACTTCTAATTTTATAGAAGAGGAACGGATTAGGGCAAACGCAGAATGCGGCGTCCTTTGAATTGGCGGCACATCCAAAGTTCAAATCGGTACGTTTTATTCAGGAAGGCGTACTCTAGCGAGCAGAAACGGAATGCGTCGCAGAAAGGTTCGCAGTGAAATTGATTTCGCTTAACATCGCTCGTCCGCGGCTGGCGCTCTATAAAGGTGCGACCGTCAACACCGGTATTTTCAAAAAGCCCGTATCCGGGCGGATCGCGCTGTGCAGGCTGAACCTGGAGGGCGACCAGCAAGCGGACCTGAGCGTTCATGGCGGACCTTACAAGGCGGTTTATGCTTACCCGGCGCAGCACTATCAATTTTGGCGGCGCGAGTTGCCGGATATTGATTTGCCCTGGGGCATGTTCGGCGAGAATTTTACGACTGAGGGACTGAGTGAGAATGAAGTGCACGTTGGGGATCTTTTTCGAATTGGATCGGCGACGGTGATGGTCCGCCAGCCGCGCATGCCATGTTATAAGCTTGCGCTCAAATTTCAGCGCGATGACATTCTGGAGCGATTCTTGCTCAGCGGGCGCAGTGGATTTTATTTCTCCGTGGAGCAAGAGGGGGAAGTGGGCGAGGGAGATTCCATCGAACCTGCCGCGCAGAATCTGAGTGGGATTACCATTGCCGAAATGAACCGGCTATTCGTCCGGGAAAAATACAACCACGATTTGCTGCAAAAGGCGATAGCCACGGACGCGTTGCCGGAGAGTTGGCGCGAATATTTCCTGCCTCGCCTGAAGGGGCCCGGTTCGAACGCCTAGCGGAGTGGCCGTTCTATTGCGAAGGGCGGTTATACCTTACAATCCGAGGAACATGATGCTTGACGCGCTGCATCGCATCGCTAATCACGCCCAATCGTTGACACGCGCCGAAGCACGTGACGTGATGGCGGAGGTGCTTGCGGGGAACTGCACGGACGCGCAAATTGCGGCGCTACTGGTGGCTTTGCGAATGAAAGGCGAGACGGTGGAGGAGATCGTTGGGTTCGCGGAAGCGATTCGCGCCGCGGCGACTCCGTTGCCGATTTCGGTTACCGGGGACGGCTCAGTGGCTGGCGCGCTCGACTTGAGTGGCACTGGCCGGGATGCGCTCGGCGAGCCGTCCCTCGCCAATACCAGTCTCATCGACACCAGCGGAACCGGCGGGGACGCTTGCGGAACTTTTAACATTTCAACGGCGACGGCATTCGTGACTGCAGGCGCGGGCGTGCGCGTGGCCAAGCACGGGAACCGAAGTATCAGCTCGAAGTGCGGCTCGGCGGATGTGATGGAAGCGCTGGGAGTGAGTATTCAGTTGACGCCGGCGCGTGCCGCGCAATGCCTGCGTGAAATTGGAATCTGTTTTCTGTTCGCCCCTGATTTGCATTCGTCGATGAAGCAGGTGCAGAAAGTGCGGCGGGAGTTGCGGATGCGGACGATGTTCAACCTGCTCGGCCCGCTGACAAATCCGGCACATGCTTCGGGACAAGTAGTGGGGGTGTATGCGTTGGAAATGGTGGAGAAGCTGGCCGAGGCGCTCAGTATGCTGGGATTGCGTCGCGCGCTGGTGGTGCATGGTCTGGATGGGCTCGACGAGATTACGATTACCGGACCCACGCGCGTGGCTGAGGCTCGCGAAGGAACGGTAAGGACATACGAAGTGAATCCAGAAGAATTCGGCATGGCGAGAGCGACGTTGGAAGATATTTCCGGCGGCGACGCCGCGGAAAACGCAGCGATTGTTCGCGAAGTTCTAAGTGGAAAGAAATCTGCGCGACGGGACGTGGTCTTATTGAACTGCGCCGCCGCACTGGTTGCGGCGGGACGGGTGGATCATTTGGCGGATGGAATTCCCGCTGCGGCGCATGCGATCGATTCTGGCGCGGCGGCAGCCAAGCTGGCAGAATTAGTACGCTTCACAACCACTGAGGGGATGTAAAGCGCATGTCTTGCGTGCTTCGAGCGAGCGGTACGAATTTTGATGTGGACGAATTCCTGAAGACATCCTCGCTTGACGCTCTGACCGCTTTCCATCGCGGGGAAGTGCAATTCCAGACCTCGAGCGTGACCCGCAAAAGCGAATATTCCGGGATGAACGTGAGCGTCAGTGCGCGGGAGGTTTCCGACCTAAGAGGTCAGATACGAGATGCGATTGAGTTTCTGTCGAAGAACGAGCACGAACTGAAGCGCCTCCGCGATTTCCCCGGCTTGCAGAGGATGGATCTGGACTTTCCGATCGAGGATCGCGACGTGGTATACCAGCGCGACGCCTTTCCTCATAAACTTCTGTCGCTGTTGGGAGAGTTAGGCATTGGACTCATCGTTTCGCGCTACCCGGCGCACTCCGCAGTGGAAGGTCAAGTCTCGACCCAATGACAGGGGCGGAGAGTAACAGGATGGCAGGAGTCCTGATCGATTTTAATTCCGGTTATTTCGCTGCGTCGTTCGGGCCCATCTTGAATGTGTTGTTGGTCGTATCGCTCTCCGGGATGCTGCCGTCGTTGACTACGATTTCGTCCGGCGGTTTGGGAACTTCCACACGAATTACGCCATTGCTCTTGCCGCGCACTACAAGCCGTTTCATGATTTCGCCGCCTTCGAACTTCACGATGAGCGGGACCTCCGCGCCTGCTGCGCCTAAATTTTCTACTGTAATGGTGAGTATGTAACCTGCGGGCAACATCTTGCGGGAAAATGCGGAAGATACTTTGAAATCGGGCAGGCCACGGTCGCGATAGACCCAGTCGTCGAAGAACCATTCCAGATCGCGCTGGGTTTGCGCTTGAATTAATCGCGGCATATACGAGGGTTCTTTGTCCTGCTCGGCATGGTAGGAGGCGAGGGCCTTTTTCAGCGCCTGATCGCCGACCATATCGCGCAGCATCCACCAAACGCACATGGCTTTGCTGCGGTAGAGTTCCTCGTCGTAGGTATTAACTAACGATTGGTTCACTTCGTCTTCTGATCTCGGAGCGGCTGGTTGTTTCTCACCGGTTTTTTCTGCGGTGCTCAATGCCGCGCGGTGTGTCGCCATGTAATCGATCGCGGTCTGGCGTCCTTTTTGTTGTTCGAGGTAAAGAGCCTGCGCGAAGTGGGCCAGGCCTTCGTTGATCCAGGGGCGCGGCGAGGTGAATGCGGAGTGCGTCAACTGGAGGGCGGCGGCAAGCGGCGCGAGTTTTGGATCAGCACTCGCTAGCGGAGTCAGGAGAAGAGAACCGCTTTCAAACGGCGCCGCATTTGGATCCAGGAGATCGGCGGTGTGCGCCTTGGTTCGCGGCGCGCCAAACCATTCGGTGGTGAGCGGAACTACTTTCTCGGCACCGTCGGCGTAATTTGTGGCGGAGGTGTCGTGGCCATGTAAGAAGTGGACTGCAACGGACGGCCGTTCCACGAGTTCATAATCCGCGATCACGAACGTAGGCGCTAGCGACGCCAGTTGGCGAAAGGTGCAATCGGCAACGAACTCGTGCTGCACTTCGTGCGCTACCGGGCATGTGGTTGCATTGAGCAGCAGTTCCGGAGCTTGCTGCTGAGAATTCTCTGGATCATTATCCGGAAGGTTCGGCACTGCGACTTGCAAATGCATGGAGGAAGCGGACTGTCGGGCTCTCCAGCGGCCTTCGACTTCAAACAGGGTTTTGCCTTCGGAAAGAGATGCGGCCTCAGTTGCGACGGGATACCATGCAACATTTCCAAATCCGCGGACAGCGGTAAACTTTGGACTGATCTGGTCCCAGTCGGAACTGTTGGCCTCGGCGGCGGGTGCGCCGATGCGAGTGAGCCGTGTCGCGTCGAGCACGATCACGCCTTCGTAGGCGATCTCCAGTTCGATGGAGGCTTTCGGGGGAATCGCCTCCGGCAAAGTTACGATGGCTTCGGAGAGCGAGCCGGTGTGGTCGATATCAGAGGTGTAGGTTTGGGAGACGAACTGCAGCGCCGTACCGTTCGCGTTGATGGAGCGCCAGCTCAGGGAAGACGAAATCTGCAGGACGGCGAGCTTCTGAGGAGTTTGCGAATCGTTGCGAAGGGTAATTTTGCCGCGAGCGCCAAGGCGTTGCTGAACTGGCTCAATGCGGACGTTCAGGTCGTAGTGCGTGAAGGTGAAAGCTTCGCGGTCGATAGAAAATGCATTCAGGGCGGAGACAAACGGCCAACAAAAGACGCACAACAGAAGGATTCGTAACTTCATTTTGCGACCGCAGATGCCTCGTTCGTCTTCGCGCGTCGCTGACGCACAATTTCATACATCACGACGGCGCCTGCTACGGATACGTTGAGCGACGGGACTTTTCCCTAGCATTGGAATTGAAACCAGGAAGTCGCACTTCTTCTTCACCAGGTCGTGCAGGCCCTTACCTTCGGCGCCGAGAACCAAGCGCGCAATCCATGTTGTAGTCGAGAGCGTCGTAGGTTTGTTTGCTGCGTTCGTCGAGGCCGACGGTCCAGATGTTGCGTTCTTTCAGGTCTTCGATGGTGCGCGCGATGTTCGTGACTCGCGCGATCGGTAAGTATTCGCTGGCTCCGGCGGAGGCTTTGGTGACGGTTCCGGTGACGGGCGCAGCGCGGCGTTCGGGAATGACGACGCCATCGGCGCCAGCGGCATCGGCGGTGCGCAGGACTGCGCCGAGATTGTGCGGGTCTTCTACGCCATCGAGCACGATGACGAGAGAATATTTTCCCCGCTTGGCGCCGATCACGTCATCGAGATCGCTGTATTGTTTGGCCGAGGTGACGGCGACTACGCCTTGATGAGCGGCGTTGCCGGCCATGCGGTCGAGTTCCACGCGAGTTAAGAAAGCGCACGGGGACGCCGAGTTTGCGGCAGTCTTCGATCATTCGCTGCAAGCGGATGTCGTGACGCTCCTTCGCCATGCCGACCCACTGGAAGGCGCGTCCGCGGGCCTTGAGCGCCTCGGTGACGGCGTTGATGCCGTAGATATAGTTCATGAAGTATCAGTGTACCGAAAGTGGTGGAATCGTGGCCTCAGCGTCGTCGGAGAGCCCTTCAGGACTTGCGACCGTTGAAAGGGAGATCCCTTCGCGTTTCCGCTCAGGGCAGGCTCTTCGCTCCGCCTGAAATGCGGCTGCGCTCAGGATGACAGAGTTGGTTTAGGCCGAAGCGTAGAGCAGGCGGACAATTTCCTCTGGCTCGGGGCGGTCTGTGTAATCCTCACTCGCTGAGGTGTAGAGCACTGTTCCGTCGCGATCGATGATGTAGGTAGCGGGGATCGGCAGTTCCCAACTGTCGTCTCCGTTCACGAAGGGCAGGTTGACGAAGGCGCGCTTGTAAATGGCTTCTTGTTCATCGGGAACCCGGTAGGTGAGTCCGAATTGTTTTGCGACTTTGTTGCCGGGATCGGAGAGCAGCGGGAGGCGCAGCTTGTGCTGGTCGCGCATGAAGAAGGATTGCTGAACAGTCTGTGGCGAGATGGCAACGAGAGTTGCACCCGCTTCTGCGATCTCGGGCAGGATAAGACTCATGGCTTCCATCTGGGCGACGCAGAACGGGCACCAGCGGCCGCGGATGAAGCAGAGGACGAGGCGGCCGGTCGCCAGTAAGTCGGAGGATGATACTGTTTTGTTGTTGTGATCTTGGAGTTGGAATTCGGGAATCTTCGCGCCGACAGGGAGAATGTTCGCTGCCAGGCGTTGCTGTTTCAGGGCGGCGATGGTCGCGGCATGGACGGCCTGCGTCTGCGGCGGAACGTATTTTGAGATTAATTCTTTGCGCTCGGCGAAGATTTCGCGCAGCGGGCGAATTTCGGTCTCGGGACTCGACTCTTCGAGGGAACGCCATTTCATGGTCGGAGTCCTATGAGCGGTAGAGATCCTTCGACTGCGTTACCACTCGCTTCGCGAGCGGCAACTTCGCTCAGGATGACAGGAGCCGAGAAAGCA
Organism: uncultured Acidobacteriaceae bacterium; assembly: GCA_963724815.1. GTDB lineage: Bacteria > Acidobacteriota > Terriglobia > Terriglobales > Acidobacteriaceae > Sulfotelmatobacter. Next base: position 98,642 of record CAVRWS010000015.1, on the reverse strand, counting down.
TTCACAATTACCTACAGAAAATTCTTTGCCTACATTCCCGGCAATTTCATCCCGGCCATTCTGCGGGCGAAGCTGGGCTTGCCCATTTGCTTGAACATTTTTTTCATTTGCGCGTATTGGCGAAGAAGATTGTTTACTTCCTGCACGGTGGTGCCGGAGCCGCGGGAGATGCGTTTGCGGCGGCTGCCATTGATCACTTCATGGTGATTGCGTTCGTGGATCGTCATCGAATTGATGATGGCTTCGACGCGGTTGATTTGCTTTTCGTCCACGTGATCGGCGGCTTTTTGCAGGCCGGAAAATGGACCGATGCTGGGAAGCATTCCCATCAGGTTCTTGATTGAGCCCATCTTCTTTACTTGGCGAAGCTGGTCGCGAAAGTCTTCGAGGGAGAAGCCGTCGCCGGTGAGGGCTTTGGTGGCCATCTCCTGCGCTTTCTTTTTGTCGAGCTGCGATTCGGCGCGCTCGATCAGCGACAAGATATCGCCCATGCCGAGAATGCGGGAGACGATGCGATCCGGATGGAACGGTTCCAGCGCATCGTACTTTTCGCCTGTGCCAATGAATTTGATGGGCTGGCCGGTTACCTGGCGGATGGAAAGCGCCGCGCCGCCGCGAGCGTCGCCGTCCATCTTTGTGAGGATGACGCCGGTGAGCGAGAGTTTTTTGTGGAATTCGTCGGCGGAGCGAACCGCGTCCTGTCCAGTCATGGCGTCGGCCACGAAGAGAATCTCAGAAGGATTCAGCAGCTTTTTCAGCGACTGCATCTCGTTCATCAGTTCATCGTCGATGTGCAGACGTCCAGCGGTGTCGACGATGAGCACGTCGCAGCCGGAGACGACGGCTTCGCGGCGCGCTTCTTTCACTAAACGCTCGACGGCTTGTGTGAGTTGCGCGGGCGTGTTTGCTTCGCCGACTTCGCCTTCGTAAATCTGCGCCTTGACGGCTTGCGCAACAACTTTCAATTGCTCGCGGGCGGCGGGACGGTAGACGTCGACTGATACCAGTAGCGGGCGATGGCCGCCGATTTTAAACCAATTCGCGAGTTTGCCCGACGTTGTGGTTTTGCCGGAGCCTTGCAACCCGGCCATCAGCACGACCGTGGGCGGTTGCGAGGCGAACTTCATGCGTGCCGTGTCTTTGCCCAGAGTCTCGACCAGTTCGTCGCGGACGATCTTGATGACCTGCTCGCCGGGAGAAAGCGCGGTGAGCACTTCCTGGCCAACGGCTTTGGCCTGGATGCGGTCAATTAATTCTTTGACCACTTTGAAGTTGACGTCGGCCTCGAGGAGCGCGAGGCGAATTTCGCGCAGCGCCTCGGCGATGTTTTCTTCGCTAAGGCGAGCCTGGCCGCGCAGGGACTTGAAGGCGCGTTGCAGTTTTTCCTGAAGATTCTCGAACATAGAGGTAAGCGTCTATTTTAGCAGCGAGGGATGTCTAGCCTGCTATCCAACCTTCGGCCTGACCATATCGAATCGCTGAGCCGTCCGGGTGTACTGCATGCCGCCCATGCGGCCGATCAGGTCTAACGAATTGCGATCCAGGCGGCCATCTTTCAAATGCGCGTCGCTGATGTGAATGGAAACGATCTGGCCGATCACCAGGCTGCTGCTGGTAGGAGCGGGAGAGAAATCGAGGATTTGATGCAGTTTGCATTCGAAGCTCACTGGAGATTCGGCGACTCGCGGCGGGCGCACGACCTTCGACGGTTCTGGAGTGACCTTCGCCAGATCGAATTCGTTGATGGATGGATCGTAATCGCCGCTGGTCAGATTCATGGCTTCGCGAAGCTCGTAGGTGACGGTATTCACGACGAATTCCCCGGTCTCGCGAACATTGCGCAGGGTGTCTTTGGCTAAACCCTGAGTCGGTCCCTGCTTCGATGGACGCAGTCCGGGCGCGAATGCCAGCAACGGAGGATCGGCGCAGACCGCATTAAAAAAAGAGAATGGCGCGAGATTGAGATCTCCGGAGGCGCTCATGGTCGAGACCCAGGCGATGGGCCGCGGCACCACGCAATTGATCATGATGCCGTAGAGTTCGCTGTGAGAGATTTCTGTCGAGCTGAAGATCATTTCATCGAGTATAACTTTTCGCCCACTCAGTTGGTTACGGTGAACAGTTCTTTGGCGGCGATTACCGTGTTGGTATGGATGGTCACTGTATCTTCGACATTCTGGGCGTAGCCGCCGGCGAAGGTAACCATGACGGGAATGTTGCGGGCCTGCGCTACGCGAAAGACAAGGCCGTCGCGTTTTTTTAATCCCTCGATTGTCAGGGATAAGCCACCGAGTTGATCTTCTTTATAGGGGTCAGCGCCGGCGATGTAGCAGAGCAGGTCAGGCTCGGACTGGCGCAGGCCGGAGCTGAGGGCATTATCGAGCCAGGAGAGATATTCCTCGTCGCCGATGCCATCGGGGAGATCTACGTCGATGGAGGATGGCGGCTTCCACTGCGGATAGTTGTTGTGCTGATGCAGCGAGATGGTGAAGACGTCGGAGGCGTTGGGATTCTTGCGGCGGATTCCGTGCGTGGCTAAAGGCGAGCCCGAAGCGGATGGCAGAGGATCGCCGGGGGCGGGCTTAGCGGCGAAAATCACGGCTGTGCCGTTGCCTTGATGCACATCGCAATCCACAGTCATCGCGGTGCGGATTTCGCCGTCGCGCTGCAGGCGGCGGATGGCTACAGCTACGTCGTGAATCATGCAGAAACCTTCACCGTGATCAGGAAAGGCATGATGGAATCCGCCGCCAATGTTGACGGAGACGCGATCGGCCAAGGCCTGCTGAGCTGCAAGAATGGATCCGCCGGCCGCCAGCCAGAACGCGTCCACCAGATCGCGCGAGTAAGGAACTTCGAGGGTTAATTCCTCGCGGGCGCTGAGAGTGCCGGTTCTAAGCTTGTTCACGTAGTCCGGCGTGTGCACCAACAGGATGTCGTCGTCTGCGGCGAGGTGCGGCTCGAAAAAATCGGTTGCTTCGGCGACACCGCTTGCCAGTAGACGGTCGCGGGTGCGGCGATATTTCTCCGCAGGGAAGACGTGTTCGCCGATGGGAAGATAATAGCCATCGCTGTAGATCAGCTTAAAAGGGAGCATGGGCGTACGCCGTCCATCATACTGCGGCAGGCGCGATTGAGAATTGTACGTGAGATATAGAGATCCTTCGACTGCGTAGCTGGTTCATTGTCGCGGAGTAGCTTCGCCAGAATGGCAGCGGCAAAATTGCTAACGTTTCTTTGCTGGGGGAATCGTCGTTGCGAGGATTGACCGGCGGACTGGCACGATTGCGCCTTTGGCGGGGTCGGCGGCGGCGTGGGCGCGGGTTAAGACTTCTTCCTGGATGTACTGCACGAACTCCTGGATCTGGCGCTGCATTTCTTCCATGCGCTCGCGCATTTGCAGGATGATGGCCATGCCGCTGATGTTTACGCCCAGGTCGCGGGCCAGGGAGAGGATAAATTCCAGGCGCTGGAGATCTTCGTCGGTGTAGAGGCGGGTGTTGCCTTCGGTGCGCGACGGCTTTAAGAGGCCTTCGCGCTCATAAAGCCGCAAGGTCTGGGGATGGATGCCATACATCTCGGCTACGGCCGAGATCATGTACGCGCCTTTGGATTTACGTTTCGTCATCGACTGTCGCGGTAGGTCAACAGCCAATTTAACCACAAAGGGCACGAAGGCACATGAAGGAAGATCGTCTTATGCTGCGGGTTCGGCTTTGCGCGCGGTAGCGGCCCAGCCTTGAGGCTTGAGCAGATGGTTGACCGCATAAGCCACCACGCCGGCGGCGATCAGGATCATGCCGAATTCGAAGGAGCTCATGTTCCAGATCTGTTCATGTTCGCTGCGGATGATGGAAAAGGCGAGCAGGAGCATGGGCGGGACGCCAATCGCGATCGCGCCGAACAATCCCCCCGGAACGCGGAACGGGCGAGGCAGGTCGGGTTCGCGGAAGCGAAGCACGGCAAGGGCGATGAACTCCAGCATCAGGCTGAAACCGTAGAGAAGGATGTCGATTGTTACCAGTCGGGCGAAGCCCAGACCCAGGCACATGGCCCAGCATGCGGCGAGCGCGAGAATTGCAACCCAGGGTGCGCGCGACTTTTTCTGCAGCTTGGCAAAGATTCCAGGCAGCATGCCGTCCTGTGCCATCGCCAAAGGCAGCCGCGAGTAGCTCATCACGAGCGCGTTGAACATGCCAAAGGCGCTGATGATTCCGCCGAGGACTACGCCGACGCGGAGCAGCGGACCGCCGAGCAGGCCAGCGATGTCTGCCCAGGAGCCGGTCTCCCACGCGGTGGCTTTCAGACCAGTCATCCACATGGCGGCGAAGGGAAGAACGTAGCTGAGAGCCACGATTGCTACGGCGACCAGCATGGCGCGCGGATATGTGCGCTGCGGACGCTCGACTTCGGTGGCGATGGTGGAGGCGTTATCCCATCCCATGTAGTTCCACATGCAGATCAGCAGGCCGCCCAGGATATCTACCGTAGAAGTGGTCGGTTTGGTCACTGCATTCGCGAGCGCACCGATTTTGAACGGAGCAAGGATCACGATGGCGACGAATGGCGCTGACAGGGCGAAGAACAGCCACAGAGACGTGAGCGAAACTACTTTCACGCCTGCAATATTCAGCAAGGCACAGGCAATCACCACGGCGAGGGCGACCCACCATCCGCGATTTGCTTCTTGAAACCACGGGAACATGCGTGTGAGATAGGCAACGAACAGCGTGGGATAAATCGCCATATCGAAAATTGAGGCGACCAGCGAGAGCCATGCTTCCTGAAATCCCCAGAAATTTCCCATGGCGCGGCGCACCCAGGCGTAGTAACCGCCTTCGTAGGGCAGCGCGCTCGAAAGCTCGCCGATCATGAAAGCTGTGGGCAGGCTCCAGAGCAGCGGGGTGAGCAGCAGGATGAGGATCGCGCGTCCGTAGCCGGCACCGTGGACGATGTCTTCGGTGCCGTAGGTACCGCCCGAGACCATAAAGAAAGTCGCGGCGACCAAGGGCCACAGGGTCAGGCGAACGAAATTTTTTCGAGCCGGTTTTTTCCGGTTGGGGATGACGGCGAGAGGCTGGGGATTTCCGGTTTCTTGGTGCGGGGCGCTAGCTGTTGCCAATTTCGATGTGTTCCTCCTCAAGCGACTCACTCTCAGCTACTCCACAACGGGCTGGGTCGTGTTTGAGCTTTCTGGTTTTTTAGATTCCAGAAATCGCGCTGAAGTTAGTTCGCATTTGTGAGATTACGGGAAATTTGGAACGATGCAAGAAAAATGTGAAGGATTTTTCGGAAAAGTTTGTTAGGAAGGTCAGGGGCGGAGGTAACTCACAAAATCTTTAACACGGGGGACACAGAGGGATCACAGAGGAACACAGGGTAGGGCTACTTCTGCCAGTCCTTCCCGTCTACCATGCGCTTGATTCCATCGCGCAAATGGAGCATATAGAAATTGATCAGCAGACCAACTCCAATCCCGCTCAGCCTCATGTACGACAAAAGTTGCGCCTGGTGGACTGGGTGAATTGCGTCGACGCTTTTCCTCAACGATTACTGAGTTTTCGACGACTAGATCCATACGGTATCCCAGCTCGATCTTTTCTCCGTCGAAAACCACCGGCAGACCGACTTGAGCGGCGACTGCAAGTCCACGCTTTCTGAGTTCGTGGGCGAGGCAAGCCTGGTAGGCGCTTTCGAGTAGTCCCGGACCGAGGATCGAATGAACGTGCATTGCGGAGGAAACGATGGCGCCTGTAACCTGGTTTATTCGAAGACTGCGAAAGGGAGTAGGAGCTGCCATTCCCACTGCATAACACAGTCAGGGTGGTTTACCCTGTGATCCCGGTGCCCCCTGTGTTAAAGATTTTGAGGTTAGTTCCTAATCTGAGCTAGACCTTCTTCCAGAGTTCTTCCCGCGGATCCTCCGGATTGAGCTTGGCGAACTCTTTCAGCAGTTCTTTGGTGCGTTCGTCGCGGGGCATGGGAACGGTGACCGTGATCTCGACGATCTCGTCTCCGCGTACGCCTTCCTTGGTGGCTGAGGGCACGCCCTTCTCGCGCAGGCGGAGTTTTTGTCCCGGCTGCGTGCCAGGAGGAATCTTCAACAGTGCGCGGCCATCGATGGTCGGGACCTCGATTTTGGCGCCGAGCGCGGCTTCGGTGACGCTGGCGGGAACTGTGAGATAAATGTCATCGCCGTCGCGGCGATAGACCGGATGCGGCTCGATTCGGATGATGACGTAGAGATCGCCGGCCGGGCCCCCATGAGCGCCAGCATTGCCTTTGCCTGCCAGACGAATGCGCTGTCCATCGCGGGTGCCGGCTTTGATGCGAACCTCCATGGGCTCGGTGCGGCTCACCGTGCCTTCACCGTGGCAGACCGGGCAGGTGGAAATGTTTTTTCCCGTTCCATGGCAGCGCGGGCAGGTCACATTGAATTTCATTCGTCCGCCCGTTTGCGTGATCTGGCCGGTGCCATTGCATTCGGGACATTTCCCGGGCGCTTCGATGTAACCCTGGCCGTGGCAATTCGTACAAACGTCCTGGCGCGTAATGTTGAGCCGCATGACGCCGCCGCGGATGGCCGTCCAGAAGGGTACGTTAACTTGATACTCGAGATCGGAGCCGGCTTCGGGGCCAACCTCGGTCGCCGCGCCTCCACGTCCACCTCCGAAAATTCCGGAGAAGATATCCTTGAATCCGCCGCTGCCGCTCGCGGCGCCGCTTCGCCTGCCTCGGCCTGCGCTGTCCACCAGGTCCGAGAAGTCGAATCCGCCGAAGTCAAACGGAACGCCCTGCCCGCCGCCTTGTCCGGCGGCTGTTCCTCCCGGCCCGCCTCCGGCAAATCCGCCGCTGCCACCCCCGCGTGCATAGGCCTCAGCGGTCGCGGGATCGATGTTGTCCGAGTAAAATCCAACCTGATCGTAAATTTTTCGTTTTTTGGGATCGCTGAGAACGTCGTTGGCTTCGGAAAGCGATTTGAACTTCTCCTCGGCGGACTTGTCCCCGGGATTGACGTCGGGATGGTACTTGCGCGCGAGTTTACGAAACGCCTTGCGGATTTCTTCCGCCGAGGCGGACTTTTTCACGCCGAGAATTTCGTAATAATCTTTTTTGGTTGTGGTTGCCATTTCTAGGTTCTGTCATCCTGAGCGAAGTTTTCTTTCGCGAAGCGAAACGAAGTCGAAGGACCCCTTATATGCTGGTAGCGATACCGACCTTAACAGGGAGTTCTCTATCGACCCTTAATCGCTTCCCCGGCAAAAGCCATCTGTGCTCCCCAAGTCTCCGACAAATCCTCCCATCGAGGATTCTTCGACTCGATCAAAGCGATTTTCTTCGCTCGTATCCAGCCCTTCAGTTGCTTTTCGCGTCCGATAGCCTTATATACATCGTCGAAGCTCTCGTAATAGACCAACCGGTCGCAATGATGCTTGCTCGAAAATCCTTCGATCTCGCCACGCTTGTGTTCCAGCGCCCGCCGGTAGATGCTGTTGGTCATGCCGATGTAAAGCGTTCCACTGCGGCTGCACACGATGTAAACGAAGTACTCGTGATCTTTCACAGCAACTCCGTAAACTTGTCATCCTGAGCGGAGTTTTCATTCGAGAAGCGAATGGAAACGAAGTCGAAGGACCGCATACCTCTCAATCTCACCACGAACGCCTCAGGGAGTTCTCACCGCGTACTCAGCATCATGGGAACTCCTAGCTAGGTCTGCCTCACCGCGCTATTGCAAGGGGTCCTTCGACTCCGTAGCTGCTTCGCTTCGCGAAGCAGCTACTCCGCTCAGGATGACAGGGTGATTCAGAGCACTGAATTTAATTCGGTAGCCTGCGCTTGTCTTCTTCTAACACGAGCAAAGACTCGATTTCCCCTCCATCTTCATAAACGGGAATGCGCCACGCGCCCATGGGCGTGGAAACAAACACTCGCCACTTCCTCTCGTCTTCTGCCAGGCTCAAAAAGTAAGTCTGGTCATTTACCTGAAAATCCATTTCATTCTCCCTGGAAAAATTCACTACATTCAAACGTAAGGCGCGGGCATGAGTGCCCGCGCCACACGATCCAAGCTAGAAGCCAGGAGCTAGTAGCTCTTATTTCTTGTCCTCTACATCCACATATTCAGCGTCGATCACGCCTTCGTCTTTCTTCTGACCGCCGCCGTTGCCCGAAGCCGCGCCTGCTCCGTCAGTCGGAGCGCCAGGACCTGCGCCCGCACCTGGAGTCGCCTGGGCTGCCTTGTACATTTCTTCGGCCAGCTTGTGCGAAGCCTTGGTCAGGGTCTCGCGAGCCTTATCCATTTGCGCCTTGTCGTTCGACTCGAGCGCTTTCTTGGCGTCGGCTACTGCGTTTTCCACGTCGCCACGATCGGAGCCGGAGATCTTATCTCCAGAGTCGCGCAGCATCTTCTCGACGTTGTAGACCATGCTGTCGAGTTGATTTTTGGCTTCGATTGCGTCGCGCTGGGCTTTGTCTTCCGCCGCATGCGCGTCGGCTTCCTTGGCCATGCGCTCGACTTCTTCCTTCGACAATCCAGAGGACGACGTGATCGTGATCTTCTGATCCTTGCCGGTGGCCGTATCTTTCGCTGTCACGTTGAGGATGCCGTTGGCGTCGATGTCGAACGTTACTTCGATCTGCGGCACTCCGCGTGGAGCGGTTGGGATTCCGGTCAAGTGGAACTTACCCAGAGTCCGGTTCTGCGCCGCCATCGGGCGCTCGCCCTGCAGCACGTGGACTTCAACCGACGTCTGATTATCAGCCGCGGTCGAGAACGTTTCCGTTTTCTTGGTCGGAATGGTCGTGTTCCGCGGAATCATCGGAGTCGCGACGCCGCCCAGGGTTTCAATCGAAAGCGACAGCGGGGTCACGTCCAGCAGCAGCAGGTCTTTTACTTCGCCGCCGAGTACGCCGCCCTGAATCGCCGCGCCAATCGCGACCACTTCATCGGGATTCACTCCCTTGTGGCCTTCCTTGCCGAAGAGCTCTTTCACCAGTGCCTGAATGCGCGGCATGCGAGTCTGTCCGCCGACCAGCACTACTTCGTTGATCTTGCTGGCATCGACGCCAGCATCTTTCATGCACTGCTTGCACGGACCGACCGAGCGCTGAATGATGTCTTCCACCATGCCTTCGAGCTTTGCGCGCGTCAGCTTCTTAACCAGGTGCTTCGGGCCGCCCGCATCAGCCGTGATGAAGGGCAGATTGATTTCCGTCTCCATGGTGGTGGAGAGTTCAATCTTCGCCCGCTCGGCTGCATCACGCAGACGCTGCAGGGCCATTTCGTTGCCCTTGCCGCGGAGGTCGAGGCCTTCATCCTTCTTGAATTCATCGATGAGCCAGTCGACGATGCGCTGATCCAGATTGTCGCCGCCGAGGTGCGTGTCGCCGTTGGTGGCTTTGACTTCGATCACCCCTTCGCCGACTTCCAGAATCGAAATGTCGAAAGTTCCGCCACCGAAGTCGTAGACGGCGATCATTTCGTCTTTGGTTTTGTCGAGGCCGTAGGCCAGCGCCGCTGCCGTGGGCTCATTGATAATTCGCTTTACGTCGAGTCCGGCAATCTGCCCGGCATCTTTCGTAGCCTGGCGCTGCGCATCGTTAAAATAGGCGGGAACGGTGATGACCGCCTCGGACACTTTCTCGCCCAGATAGTCTTCCGCGGCCTTTTTCAGCTTCTGCAGGATCAGCGCAGAAATCTGCGGAGGCGTGTACTCCTTGCCCTGCGCCAGAACGGCGACGTGGTCGCCCTGCCGCACAACCTTATATGGGACCATCTTGATCTCTTCCGTCACTTCGTCATAGCGCCGTCCCATAAAGCGCTTGATCGAATAAACCGTGTTCTCGGGATTGGTGATAGCCTGGCGCTTTGCCACCTGCCCCACCAACCTTTCCCCAGTCTTGGTAAAACCAACCACGGAAGGCGTAGTGCGCCCTCCTTCTTCGTTGGGGATCACTTTGGGCTCGCCGCCCTCCATCACCGCCACGCAAGAATTGGTGGTTCCAAGGTCAATTCCAATAATCTTGGCCATAGTCGTCTCCCTTTATCTTTCCAGTATCAAATAAGTGCTGTGTAATCAACGCGCTTATGATTGCCAACAGGTCCATGCTAAGACCTGAGTGGATTGCTGTCAAGGTTTAGATGCTACAGACAGGAAGGAAGTTGCGGGAAGAACAACGGCTGCGCTCGGGCCCTTCATGTGGGGACGGCTGAGTCCCCGGGGGTGCTGCCACCAGGGGCGCTCAAATGCGCAACGGCATATATCGAAAATTTGACGGTCCAAGCAGTAGAGTGGGCTGAAACTGAAGGGAGCAAATTCAGCGCAAAACAAAACGCCCCAGACTCATTCGAGTCACGGGACGTATGTTGATCAGCCCTCCCCCAAGTGCTGCTCAATCAGGAGACTAAATGGAAGGCGGGTTAGGGTAAATAGCCAGGAGGTGCTATTACCTCGCACGAAAGTCAGGGGCGCTGAGGAACTATAGTAATCACGGTTCCCAAGGTATTAAAAGCGAAGCGGTTCGTGCAGAGAACTATTTTTCAAAGGCCTGGCGCAGCGGAGCGAGCGCCGTAGTTGATCAATCGATCTCCGGCCGCCAAACCGGTTCACCACCGAGAGAGTGGTAGAAGCCCCAGCCGGCCAGCGCGACGACGCTGAACAGCGCTAGAAGGAAGGTGCTCATATACCAGGCGGAGGTGTCGACGGTGAACGGGACGTTGGCAAGCATGTTGACGGTAAAGATGGCGCAAGCCAGCGGGATCAAGCCGAAGCGATAGACGATCAGCACGGCAATGGCATAGATCACCACCCACATGGGCAGGTCCACCGAGACGTACGAGGAGGGAAGTCCCTGAGCCAGAGCGAAAATGGCAACAAACGCGATCGCAGCCAGCCAATCCTTGCGCAGCAAGTATTTCAAACCCAGCAACAGGAAGAAGAACTGCAACGTCCCCAGAATCGACGCCGGGATCTGCATCAACCACGCGCCCAAAGCCTCGCGTCCGCCCGCGAGATAATCGGTTTGAGCCATCACAGGGGCGGCGCCGAGATGCGATAAGGGAATTTGGCGGAGCTGGAAAATAAGGATCCAGACTGCGCCCAGCATCACGCCGAACAAAATGTCGCGTCCCACCAGCGGGTCGCGAAATTGGCCGGAGAGTAAGCGGCTCCAGGAAATAATGGTTTGTGGCCAGCGCCTCCGCACCCAAGGTTCGAGCGCAAGATACAACATCCAGGTCGTGCCGGAAACAAACAGCGCGGTGCTTACTGCAATGAAGAGCGCGCCCACCATATCCATACCGGCAACGATATGCCCGCGACACAGCCACAACAGGATCTCAAGCGCAAACATTATCGCGGCCAGACGAAGTGCGCCTTCACGATCGCCGCGCCCCCGCCGATAATTCAGGCGCGCCAGATGAATGACCCCAAAAAAGAAACCTGCGGCTAAGGCCAGCAAGATGTACTGCTGTATTTTTTTTCCAGCGGAGGGCACGCTCTTCATGCGATCTGGCTTAGTCCAGTCGCCGGTGAGCGAGAAAAAAACCGGCTTGCCGTGCCACGCAGCAGCCTCCACGCGTAGTGGACGCGTCGTTCCCGGCCAGGTTCCTGTCCATGCCGAGCGAGTATCGGAGGCAGCCAGCGAGTTCCACATCGGCTCCGCCCTCTGAAACTGCGCGGGATCTAGACCTGCGGCGGCGAACAGAATATTCCAGTCGAATGTTGCGAACTGCGTAGCGGTTCCGTCCTTCTGGGGCGGAATCGCCTGAAAATAAGTCAGCCGCCCTTGCGGATCGAGTTCTACGTTAATCATTCCTGAAAGTGTGGGCGGTGGATCGTCTTGCGTGACGATTCCCGGATTCAACAACTGATCGCGAAATCCTTGCGCCTCCATGTCATCCGGACTTTGCCGGTACCAGAAACCGAGCAGAGAGGGGCGCGCGGCCAAAATCCGATTCCAATCAGGAAGCGGTTTATCGTTCTTCTCCACATATTCCTGAAAATCGGTGTCGCTGTAGAGATCGGAGGCGCTATCCGCGGGCCGGTCAGGATATCCCAGCCGCGCGATGATCTCTCGCGCCTTCTGGGTAAGAACCTCTGGCGTCAGCTCCAGCCGCATTCGGCTCAGGGCGCTATAGTGAACGCCAAGGAATGTGAGTACACCCAAGGTCACCAATACCAAAGCGAGGCAGGCCAAAGCGGTTCGCGGACGCAGCCCAGCCGTCTCCCCGGAGGCTGCGACCAGCTGTGGAGACGGCGTCTCGCCCGCAGCGAGAGCTGCGGCCAGCGGATCTCCGCCGGGCAAAGCCGCGGCTACGCTAAGGACGGTTGCAGGCCGTGCCGATGGTTCGTTCTCAAGGCAGCGAAGGATGACGCGTTCAATCACCGGGTTGAGATCTTTGACTACGGACGAAGGTCGGCTGGGAGTTCTGTCGGCCGCACTGCGCAGTTTATCGGCGGTTTTCTCGGAAAACGCACGTTTACCGGTGAAGACTTCGTACAAGACCAAGCCTAAAGAATAAATGTCGCTGCGAGTGCTTACTTCTTTTCCCGCCAGCTGCTCGGGAGCCATATAGGCGGGAGTCCCGCTGCGCACGTCGGCGCCGTGAATCTGATCGGCGATTCCGGCTAAACCGAAATCGGTGATGACGACTTGCCCGCGGCCATCCAGCATGATGTTGGCGGGCTTCAGGTCGCGATGCAGAACGCCCTTGGTGTGGGCGGCGGCGAGTCCGGCACAAAGCTGGCGGGCGATATCGAGCGCTTTGTCTTCCGGGAGACGGCCGATGCGGCGCAGAAGGGAAGCGAGATCTTCTCCGTCCACATATTCCATGGTGAAGAAGGTGTGGCCTTCGACATCGCCGACATCGTAGACTCGGCACACGTTGGGATGAGAAACCCGGCGCGCGATCCGCACTTCGTTCTTGAAGCGCTCGAGCAGGGCTTGATCGCGGGCGGCTTCGTCGGGAAGAAATTTGAGAGCGACTGGCTGGCCGAGTGTGAGGTCATCGGCGCGGTAGACCTCGCCCATGCCGCCTTTGCCGAGCAGGGCGATGATGCGGTAACGGCCGGCAAGTAAGCGGCCAGGAAGAAAGCGGCCTTCGCTGAGATATTCGGCCGAACTCGAAGGGCGCGATGAATTTGATGAAAGCGGGCGCGGAGGCGCGGCGGATGGCGAAGTAGCAGTGGCGAAATCGAGGGTGGCGACGTCATCCGTGTTGCTGGCGGGCGCTCCACAGGCGGAGCAGTATCGACCAGTGGCTGGTACTTCAGTTCCACAAGATGAGCAGGCAGGCATGAAATTTACCGCTACAGTCTACCGCGTTCGGAAAGGAAGCAGCAGGCAAACGAGGTAACTGAGTTTGGCCCGCTTAAGGTTACTCGGGATTCTCAATAAGTGCAGATCGCCCTGATGCGTTGCTGGCAACGGCCGGTTCAAGCGATAGCGCCTTAGCTTCGCGATGAGGATTCTCTAATGCGAATTCGTACTTCTGTTTTAACGCTTCTGCTTTTTCTCTTGAGCTGCAGCTCGACCCCGCGCACAACTCTGGGTACGCCAGCGGCTGCGCGGGTTTATCACGGTACGGCGTCGGTGGGCGATTTTATGACCATCACGGTGAACGCGGGAGCGCAGACCATTGCGTATACCGACGTGTCAAACAGTACGAGCGGGACTGTCCCCTACATTGTGAACTCGGATGGGACTTACACGCAGAATGATCCCACGGGCGACTTAGTGGCGGCGTACGAAGTACCGAACTACGCATTGCTGATTCAAGCTGCCAAAACTGGGCAGAGTGCCAATACACCGGCGTTGATTACGGCGGTCGAGAGTGGCCAGATTTCGCTGGCCACCTTTGAAGGTAAGGCCTACAACTTCATGCAATTCCGCACAGCGGCAGACGGATTGAATATAGGTTCGATTAATGTTGGCACGGATGGAACAGGATCGACCTCGACCTTCTCGCCGTTCCAGTCCTAAAACCAGAGCAACCAGGGAGGCAGTCCGTTTAACTCCGGCACGCTGGATATGGCCACTGCACAGCTTGATCCCTCCGGAACATTCCTTAAGATTCTCGATCCCGACGGCACCAACCACGACTACGTGTTCGGTACAGCGAACGGAATTTTCGCCGTCGACACTCAGAACGGAGCGATTCTCGGGCTGGAGAAAGCAGCGAGCAAGAACGTCGATCCGACAGCTGCGGGGCCCTACAAGGCGCTCTTTTACCAAAAGACCAACGCCACGACGGGGGCGGGTAATGTGGAGACAGGAACTCCAAGCATGGGTAATGCGACGGTGGGCATAACAGCGGGTGGCCAGCTTGCCATTACTGACTCGAGCGGAAATCAGATGGTGCAGGGGATGCTGACCCCGGTGGCCGACGTTTCCTATCTTTACGGGACCGCGGGCGAACTATCCGACCCATGCTACGGATTGTTTACTTTCCGCATCGCAACGGCGACTGCCCAACAGGACGTCTTCGTGACCTTCATGGGGCAAGCTATGCTGTTCAGTTCGTTCACCGCCAACCTGCCGTGGAGTTCGGGAAGCACTTACAATTATTTTTACGGCGTCGGGCTAAAGTAATACACTTCGCGAACTCGCGCGGAAAAGTCGAGGCCGCGGGCTAGGGGCCGTACCGCAGGGGCTGGTTGTATTACCATCCAAGCGATGGGTTCGCGTTTTTTTCGTTTCCTTCATGATCCGCTCGTGCTTTTGTGCCTGGCTGCCGGGCTGCTGGCGTTTGTGGTGCAGTCTGGCGAGCTCGGCACAGCGGACACGATGCACCGGCTGCAGGCCACGCACTGGCTGTGGACTTCCGAGCCGCAGGTTTTTCCCAACGAATATCCGGAATTTGGTTTACACGGGCGTGGAGGTCAGCTCTATGCCTGGTATGGCATTGGGCAATCTTTATTGATGCTTCCCGCCGATCTGGTGGGCACGTGGATTTCTCACTGGGAAATATTTGCGGACTATACCGATGATCCCGCGGTGCGCAGTATTGTGGTCAGTTACAGCACGAGCATTCTGGTGAATGTGCTGACAGTGCTGGTAGCCTTTCGTCTGCTTCGGCAATTGCGATTCACGGTGCGGGAATCGGTGCTCGGGCTGTTGGCTCTGCTGTTTTGCACCACGCATCTTCACTACACGCAGAACTTGATGGAAAACAATTACATCATGCTGCTGACGCTGACGGGATTTTCGTTTCAATATGAGTGGTCGCAAACGGGCAGCAAGCGAGCGCTGTTTTATGGCTGCGCGGCGCTGGGGCTGAATTTGCTGACGCGGCTGACAACAGCTCTCGATCTAATCGCGGCCGGAATTTTTCTTCTTCTTCTACTTTGGTTTGAAAAAGTGCGCGGACGGGAACTGTGGAAGCGGTTTGTGGAGTATTGCGAAGTTGCGGCTCCGGTTTATGCGTTTTTTGTTTTGATGGACCGGCTTTATCAGTTCTATCGTTTTGGGTCGTTTACGAATACATACGTATCGTTGTTTGCAAAAGAGCAGCGGATGCAGGATCCGAGCCTGCCGGCGAATTTTCCCTGGAGCACCCCCTTTTTCGAAGGTGTCCTGGGACCGCTATTCAAGCCGGAGAAATCGATTTTTATTTTCGATCCGCTGCTGGTGCTAGCGATTGTGCTGCTGGTAATTCTATGGAAGCGACTGTTGCCGGAGGTTCGCGCGTACGGTGTGACTTCGCTTCTGCTGGTGCTTGGTTACATCTGTTTTTACGCGAAGTATACATACTGGGCGGGAGATTTTGCCTGGGGCGATCGGTACGTGTCGACTTCTGTAGAAATGGCGGCGCTGTTGGCGGTGCCGCTGTCGCTGCGGTATCGCGCCGGCATGAGCGCATGGATATGGAGGGCCGGGATTGTGCTGATTGGTCTCAGCCTGGTGATCCAGCTTGCTTCGCTTGCGTTCTGGTTGCCGCTGGAGATTTATCAGATGGAGACGCTGGGGCATCCGACATTTGTGATTGCGCTGCGCTTCAAGAATATCGCCGCGTTCGCGCTGGGCAAGATGGATGCCTGGGGATTGAACAATGAATCGATGACCCAGGATGCGTGGGATTACGTTCACATCACGACTTGGAATTTTCTGCCGTTCTTGTTACGGCGAGTGGGTGCGGCGCCGAGGTGGGTTGTCGATATGGCATTTGTGGCTTGGGGGGCGGGGATTGCAGGGCTGGCGTGGGTTTGCGGAAGGCTATTGCGCGTTTATGGTAGAATGGTAGAATCCTAAGGTAGAAGGTAGAATCATGAGTTTAAATATCAAGGATGAGGAAGCACACCGCATGGCACGGCAACTGGCCCGGTTGACGAAAGAGAGTATGACGAGGGCAGTGCGCGAAGCACTGCGCGAGCGGTTGGAGCGGGTCCGCGGCCGCAAGAAGGGCAGCTTGGCGGAGCGGTTGCTGCAGATCGGGAAGGAATGCGCTCCTTTATGGAGGGAGCCATACAAATCGATGGATCATGGCGATTTGTTATACGACGAGAAGGGTTTGCCCAAGTGATTGTCGACACATCCGCCGTTATCGCAATTCTACGGAGTGAGACTGACGCCGCCGCGATTGCGGAGGCCTTGGAACGACCACATCTTCGCCGCATGTCGGCGGTGAGCTATGTTGAGGCGGCTGTCGTCGTCGACAGCAACCGAAACCCGCTGCTTAGCCGACGATTCGATGATTTATTGCGCGACGTACAAATCGGCGTGGAACCCGTAACACTACTTCAGGCGCAGCTTGCACGCGAAGCGTATCGCGATTTTGGCAAAGGACGGCATCGTGCTGGCCTCAACTTCGGTGACTGTTTCGCTTACGCGCTGGCGAAAGAAAAGGGCGAAACGTTGCTTTTTAAGGGAAATGACTTCTCCCACACCGATATTGAACCCGCCCTGGAGTAGGCTGCCAGGCTCGTTACGCCGAAAACGCGTCAGTCGTACTTCTCGTAGCGAATGGACTTCCGATCCCAGCCCAGTGACTTCAGCAATTCGCGATTCGCTTTGACCATTTTGTCCAAGCCGCAGATGTAAGCGTGCATGTCGAGGCGGCCCGCGACGATTTCGGGGACGTGCTGCTGCACATAGCCGCGCAGCCCTGGCCAATTCTCATCGGCGCGACTAAGCGTTGGCAGGTAGTGAAAGTTCGAATGACGATCGGCGAGGCGGAGGAATTCGTCGTGGTAATAGATGTCTGCTTCGCGCCGGTTGCCGAATAAAAGAAAAAGCTGCTTTTCTTGATGCCGCGACTCATCCGCCAAAAGCCATTGGAGCATGGAACGGAACGGAGCAATGCCGGTGCCGGTTGCGATGAAGATCGTGTCGCGCATCGGCGGGTGAAGGATGAAGTCGCCAAATGGTCCCTGAACCGAAAGCTCGTCTCCTTCGTTCATGTCACAGAGAAAATTTGACATGAAGCCATCCTGCACACGGTTGAGACAAAGCGCGAAGTGATTATCTTCGGCTGGCGGCGAGCAGATGGAATAGGCGCGAGTGATTTCCTCTCCCTCGGGCGTTGAGTGGCGAAAGGAAAGCCACTGGCCGGCGACGAAGCCAAAGCGCTTTTCTTCCACCATCTCGAACTCGAGGTGCTTCGCGTACTCCGACAAGCTATCGGAGGATACGAGACGCGCAGCGGAGGTTTTGAACGGTGACATCCATATATCTAGATGAGCTCGACCGCGAGAAAGTAGCGACTGACGCGTAGAGAGTAAAGACGCAACTATTCCACTGTAACCGACTTAGCTAGGTTGCGGGGTTGATCCACGTCGCAGCCGCGGCGGACGGCGATGTGATACGCCAACAGTTGAAGAGGAACGATTTCGAGAATCGGAGAAAGATTTTCAGGCGCGGCGGGAACGTAGAGGACGTGGTCGGCGGACTCTTTGATTTCTTCGTCCCCTTCGGTGGCGAGCGCGATGACCACGCCGGAGCGGGCTTTTACTTCTTTCAGGTTCGACATCGTCTTCTCGTAGCGCAGCATTGAATCGGGATCGTTCACGTTGCGGGTGGCGATGATGACTACGGGTAGATTTTCGTCGATCAGGGCGTTGGGGCCGTGCTTCATTTCTCCGGCGGGGTAGCCTTCGGCGTGAATGTAGGAGATTTCTTTCAGCTTCAAAGCGCCTTCGAGAGCGATCGGATAATGAATACCGCGGCCGAGAAATAAAAAATCGTGAACCCGCTGGAAGCGTTTGGCCAAGTCTTCGCAGGCCTCGTCGTGGGTCAAGATGGTTTCCAGCTTACCTGGGATGAGTGTCAGTTCTTCGGCGGCAGCGCGGATCTGTTCCGAAGTCATGGCACCGCGTACTTGCGCAAGATAGAGAGCGAAAAGATATAACGCAGTGAGTTGGCAGGTGAAGGCTTTGGTCGAGGCCACGCCGATTTCGGGGCCTGCGTGCGTATAGATAGTTCCCGCAGCTTCGCGAGTGATCATGGAGCCTACGACATTGCAGATGGCCAGCGTGTGCGAGCCTTTGGCCTTGGCCTCGCGCTGGGCGGCGATGGTATCGGCGGTTTCTCCGGATTGCGAGATTACGAGAGTGATTGTGTTGTCGCTGACGATCGGGTCGCGGTAGCGCCATTCGCTGGCATAATCCACCTCGACGGGGACACGGGCAAAACTCTCGATCATGAATTTACCGGCTTGTCCGGCGTGCCAACTGGTGCCGCAGGCCACGATGTTGATTTTTTTGGCGGCGCGAAATTCCGCTTCGGTGATCTGCATCTCGTCGAGAAAAATATGGCCGGTATCGAGAGAGACTCGTCCCAACGTGGTTTCGCGGATGGCGCGCGGCTGCTCGTAGATTTCTTTAAGCATGAAATGCTTGAAGCCGGCCTTTTCCGCCATGATCGGATCCCAGGTCACGTGCTGAACCTGGCGGCGAATGGGTTTCCCCTCAAAATCCGTCAGGTCTACCCCAGAAGGAGTGACGACGGCGAGATCGCCATCGGCCAGGAAAAAAATATCGCGGGTGTGATAAAGGATGGCGGGAACGTCGGAGGCAACAAAGTATTCGTCATTGCCGAGGCCGATGACGAGTGGAGGACCGTTGCGTGCCGCGACGATTTTGTTGGGTTCGTCGACAAAAATCACGGCGAGAGCGAAGACGCCGGTGAGTTCTTTCACAGTGCGGCGAACGGCGTCTTCAAGTCTGGGGTGATGGCCATTGCCGGTCTTGAAAAGATGTTTTTCGATCAGGTGCGCGATGACTTCGGTATCGGTTTCAGTGGAGAACTTGTGGCCTTCCTCGATCAGTTTTTTCTTCAGGCTCAGATAGTTTTCCACGATGCCGTTATGCACGACGACGATCTTGCCGGTGCAATCGCGATGGGGATGAGCGTTTTCTTCGGTGGGACGGCCGTGCGTGGCCCAGCGCGTGTGACCGATACCATAAGTTCCTTCAAGGGGCTTTAGGCGAATCGCTTCTTCGAGGTTGCGCAGCTTGCCTTCGGCGCGTCGCAGTTGGAGTTGATCCCCGTTGCCGGCGACGGCGATGCCCGCCGAGTCATAGCCGCGGTACTCGAGGCGGCGCAGGCCCTCGATGATGATGGGAACTACTTCCTTCTTGCCGACATAGCCAACAATTCCACACATGCGGGAACTCCAGGAATTCAGTCTGCGAGGGAGCAGCGAAACTCTTCGATGACCGGGTTGGTAAGCACGTCACGAGCAATGCGCTCAACCTCGGTCTGAGCTTGTTCGCGGCTTAATCCGCCATCGAGCGTCAGCTCGAAATACTTTCCCTGGCGCACTTCTTCCAAGCCTTTATAACCCATCTTTTTGAGAGCGCCGTGGATGGTTTTACCTTGAGGATCGAGCACGCTCTTCTTGAGCGAAACATAAACGTAGGCCTTCATGGAAGCATGATTATACGTCAGGCTGCGAAGACGGCATTACTGCGGTGTTACTAAAGTCAGCGAGAGCGAGTCGCAGCCAGGGTTAGCGCAAAGGTGGCTAACGTTCGCGATTTCTCGTTACGAAAAACGAAAAAAAGCAGCCGAATCGCCGAACCCCTACACGTCGCTGAGGTTTTCGATCCTTCGTTCCAAGTCGGACTTAGCACGTTCCAACATGTTGCGGTGCTGGGGGTTCGAGCTATCCTGGAGCTGCCTGACCACGTTTTTGAGGGACAGTTGAAGGCTCTCTTTTTCGCGAAGGCGATCAGCCTGCTCCCGCGTCAGTCGCGGCTTTTTAAGGGATTGTTCGCTGGCCGCGTCTTCCTGTTGCGCCTCAACCGACTTACTTTCCCAGCCCCGAGCCATATAGTAATTATATTCCCCCGCTGGGGCAGAGCTATGCTCGACCCCAAGCTTCGATACTTTATCGGGATTCGGATTCTGTTACGAAAAACGAACTCGAGAGGCTAAGTGGTTATTTGGCAGGAAGACCGACTATAATCCCGGCGGTTTACGAACGCTCATGGTGGCTCTGCAGAGGGGGTAGAGCCGCGGGAGCCATGCGTCGATGTCCCCCTCAGATTTGCCGAGCCTTAAGATCGCTCTGCGGTGTTCTGCGCTGCGCTTAGCGCCCGCGCTTTTATTCTGCTTGCCACCCGGACCAGAATGCCTGCTCCGGGACTTGGCCGTCCTCCAACCGTCGCTTTTTCTCCTTTCTGAATTCGATTTTTTTGCGCACGGCATTGCGCCTTGCCTCCAAAAAATGCGAGCGCACAGCGGAGCTGGCTTATGACCGGCCGCGCGGAAGATAAGAATAAGGAGAGGAACAATGCGGCCTCGTTCGCGGTTCCTGAGTCGCTCAAAGAATGGGAGGATCTTTTCCGGGTTCATGCCACCGCGTCCAAGGTTGGCCTCTGCATTCTGGATATGGAACTCCGCTACGTCGCGATCAACCACGCGATGGCGGAGATGAACGGCGTCGCGGTGCAAGAACATCTGGGGAAAAGTGTTCGGGAAATCCTCGGCGACTTTGTTGAACTCATTGAGCCGCACCTGGCTAATGTAGCGGCGACGGGGCAGGCTGTACTGAATCGGGAAGTCAGCGCGGTATTGCCGAACCGGACTGAGCCTGGCCACTGGATTGAACACTATGTACCCATTCGAGACTGGAGAGGCCAGGTGGCCCAGATTGGGGTGGTTGCCATTGAGATTACCGAACAGAAGAAACTCGAGGAATCGTTTCGGGGCGTTTCCGAAAAACTAAAGACGGAGAAAAAGCGCGGCCACGTGATGACGGAAGTGGGCCGTCTGCTGGCAGAGAAGTGGGACGTGCAGGAGGCCTTTCCCCGGATATCCGCTTTCCTGCGGCGGGTCTTGCGGCAGGAATATGCGGCGCTTTCGTTGCGCGACGAAAAGAGCGGAGAACTGGTGCGGCAGGCCATCGATTTTCCCCTGGCAAAGGACGTGAGTTCCGGTCCCGAAATCAGCGCTCCGCGAGGCCCAGGAGGAAAAGCCTTGCGGAGGCGGGCGCCCATCATATTCACCCGAGAGGAGATGAAAGGGTTCGATTCGAAGATTACGAGTCACATTTTGACCGAAGGATTGCAGTCACTGTGTTGCGTTCCCTTGATCCGGCCCAGGGGAGCTCTGGGCGTGCTGGTGCTGGGCAGCACGCGAGCCGATGCCTTCCAGACCGACGACCTGGAACTCTTAAACCAGATCGCCGCGCAACTTGCCACGGCTCTGGAAAACTCCAGAATCGCAGAAGAAATCGACCGATTAAAGAAACGGTTGGGCCGGGAAAAACGCTATCTGGAAGGGCACAGTCACCAGCGGGTTCATGTGGAAGGGATTGTCGGAGAAGGCCGGGCGCTTATGAGTGTGCTGGATCAAATCTCGGTGGTTGCCGATAGCGATGCCACGGTTCTGCTGCTGGGCGAAACCGGGACGGGCAAGGGTCTGGTTGCGCGTGCGATTCACGCCAGCAGTAAACGGAAGGACAAGAGTTTCGTAACTTTGAACTGTGCCGCGATTCCAACCGGGCTGCTGGAGAGCGAACTATTCGGTCATGAAAAAGGAGCATTTACGGGAGCGATCCGGCAGAAGCTGGGGCGACTCGAACTGGCTGACAAAGGCACACTTTTCCTCGACGAGGTTGGCGAGATCTCGCCGGAATTGCAGCCGAAGCTGTTGCGGGTGTTGCAGGACCATGAATTCGAAAGGCTGGGTGGGATTCGAACCATCAAAGTGGATCTGCGGCTGGTCACAGCCACTAATCGGGATTTGGCTCGAAGCGTGGCGGACAAAGAGTTTCGCAGTGATTTGTTTTACCGCTTGAATGTGTTCCCGATTCGCATTCCGCCACTGCGCGAGAGACGAGAAGATATTCCCATTCTGGTTCGATACTTTGTGCGAAAATTTGCCGCCCGGATGAATCGGGTAATCGAGACGATCCCTACTGAAACGATGGACGCACTGACCAATTGGCATTGGCCGGGAAACGTCCGCGAGTTGGAAAACTTTATCGAGCGATCGGTGATTCTGACGGAAGGGACGGCCTTGCGATCTCCATTAGCGGACCTCAAGGCAGCAAGCCACGTGGTTGAGTCTTCGCTCGAAAGCACTGAGAGGCAGCATATTATTCGGATTCTTCGTGAGAGTGGGGGAATGCTGTCAGGACCGAAGGGAGCGGCTCGGCGGCTGGGGGTTAAGCGAACCACGTTGCAATCGAAGATGAAGCGGCTGGGAATTACTCGCAAGGATTATTCGGGACCGCATTGAAAAAGATGATGTCTGATGTGGGATAGCGTGCCGAGCTATTTACTGTCTGCCGACTTTTCGGCAGGCTCCGGGGGATTCCCATGAATGCTCATCTGCGAGGGTTCGTTTTTTCTGGTAGTTAGAGGGTTGCTGTCGGAAGAGTCTTTCTGGAACCACAACTGCTCTAGCATCTTCCTAATCGGGAAAACTGGAAAGCGTTTTAGAGGTCTTCTCGAAGGCGGATGGACGAGCCGCGGACTCGTCGCAAAGGGCTCGCTTGGGGCGTGAACCTTGTTAGTTGCCAGGAATCACCCGCCGAACAATTTGGTTCGCTTGCTGCCGGAGCGCACCAACACATCGTTTAAGAGTAGTCGGGACTTGCCGGTTGAGGTTTGGCGGGGACGGCCGCTGGCTGTCGAGGAGGATTGGACTTCGCGGGCGCCAGCTTACCCCGTTGCCCCTCCACCGGGACAGTGGGTGGATGTCGCTCTGCCTCAGGGCACGGGTGAAATCGACCCGTTGTATCTGCTCGCCAGCCAGTGGGAGTGGGAACACACGGCAGATCCGTCGGCGGGGTGGGAGGTCCTATCCGCGGCGCGCAGCCCGAACTCGGAGACGCGCGCGCATGCCCTATCCCTGTTGGAACGTACGCAGGAACTGAAGCCCCAATTTCCAGAAGATGTGGTTTACCGAGAAAGAGAGCGGCGCAGTTCCACAAAGGAGGTAGACATGAGGGCTCCCTACGGATTAGACGTGATCGAAAGTTGCATGAATTGCAAGACCAGCCGGGACGGTTATTTCTGCCGGTTTTCACAGTCGGTATTGAGGTCGGTGGACGCCGCCAGCTACCACAGTGTGATGCCATCCGGAGCGCTGCTTTTCGTGGAGGGTCAGACTCCGCGAGGAGTGTATGTACTGTGCTCGGGAAAAGTGAAGCTGTCAACTACGTCGAAAGAAGGCAAGGTGCTGATCCTGAAGCAGGCCGAGGCGGGTGAAGTGTTGGGGTTAAGTGCGGCTGTCTCTGGCACGAATTACGAGATGACGGCGGAAACGTCCACGCCATGCCAGTTGAATTTTATTGGCCGCCAGGACCTGATGACGCTGCTGCAGAAGGAGAGTGAAGTTGGGGTGCGTGCGGCGCAGTCGCTCAGTCGCGAATTCCAGGGCGCGTATCGCGATATTCACGATCTGGTGCTGGCCCGTTCCTCTTCGGGAAAGTTGGCGAGACTTTTGTTGTCGTGTGCTCCGCGGGGAAGTCAGGAACTGAACGAGCAGCGGTTGCATTCAGCAATGACCCACGAGGAGATGGCCCAAAGGATTGGCTCATCGCGAGAGACGGTTACGCGATTGCTAAGTAATCTGAAGAAAAGAAGACTCATACGTCTGGAAGGAGCGACGCTGGTGATTCGAGATCGAACCGGGTTGGAGGCTTTAGCCGTCTGACGATTCCGGCAAAGGGGGTGGGTTCGAAATTTCAACTGGGTTGCGCTTCCATGCCCGGCCGATCTGGCCGCTTCGAGGCCGGGCCGAACTGATCTGCATTTGTATACAGGTACGCTGATCAAAGATCTGTACGCCGCTGTCGAAAGAGCCGAACACTCCGCGGGGTCAGGCTCAAGTGAGGATTCGCGCTCGCGGACAGTTCGTACTGGCGAGGGCTGCGCGGAAACGAGCCAGTCACAGCCCGAAGAGTTCCCGCAAACGTTTGGTTTGAGCCCGACTGACTGGAATCTCGCTCTGCTTCTTATCGTCCATGCGCAACTGGTACGAGCTTTTAAACCAAGGGACGACTTCGCGGATTCGATTGATATTCACCAGGTAGGAGCGGTGAGCCCGCCAGAACAGTCCCGCGTCCAGGCTGGAGAGTAGTTCCTCCAGAGTCCTGCAGTTAGAGTGGCCCTCCATACCGGAAGGACCGGCCGTGACCACCGTAATGACTCCTTCTTCAATCCAGGCGTAGCAGATCTCGCGTTGATCCACCAGAAACATTCGTCCCACAGCCTTGAGCAGAATCTTCGTACTCTGGGTTTTCGGCGCTTGCAGCATGCGCATCAAGGTATCGATTTTCTCCGCTGGCAAGCTTTCGGTTTCCTGCTGAATCCGCGCCTTCTGAACCGCCTGTGCGACGCGTTTTTTGTCGAACGGCTTCAAGAGATAATCCACGGCATTGACCTCGAAGGCTTTCACCGCATATTGATCAAATGCCGTGGCGAAGACGATCTTGGGCAGAGGAATTTTCTTATCGAGAAGTTTCTTGATAACGCCGAAGCCGTCCAGCCCCGGCATTTGGACATCGAGAAAAACCAGATCGGGATTGTGTTCTTTGATGAGGTTAATGGCCTCGAGACCGTTCTTACCCTGGGCCACGACATTTACATCGCCGGCGCTTTTCAGCAGGAAGGCAAGTTCGTCGCGGGCGAGTTGCTCATCGTCCACGATTACTGCGGAAAGGGGCATTCTGTCTCCTCAGATCAGGCCGTGAGAAAAGTATAGCGACCGCATTTTGCAGGCGTCAACGCGGGCGTTCTCGGCCGTTCGATTCCCGCAGCGACCGGGCGAATCAGAGGGCTAGTGGGGTTGCTGCATCATGCCGGGCATCTCCATTTTCGTGAAACCGGCCGGGGGCTCAAACAAGCTGGCGGGCTGAGTGCCTTCCTGTATGTTGTGTAATTCTCCGCTGCTGTTCTTGCCCTGCCACTTCACCGGGAAACGCAGTTTGGGGTCGAGCCAGAAGTGGTTCAGGTCGCCGCTGGCCTTCGTCGCTTCGTACTCCACCGTAGTGCGGCCATTGACGGTTTCATTGCCAACTTTATGGCAGCTTCCTCCCTCAGCATGTTCGATCTTCTGCCAGTCGCCGCAGGCGTTCTCCACATCGCCGGCGCGGAAAAAAGCATTGGTGTAGGACATGCGCTGGCTCTGCGATTGCGCGGGCATCTCCATATACATGTGCTGCTGGGGCATGAGTACCATCGAAGTCTGAGTGCCGAAATTTACAATAACCGCGCCTCCGCTGCGCGGACCGTTAGCCGACGGTTCAATGCGCATTTTGTCCTTGGCGAAATAAATCTTTGCCGTGGTGGGCGTGCCCGGCTTTTGAAGATCGACGATATCGGCGGAGAACTCGGTTTGCGCCCGCGCGAAACTAGCGGTGAAAATCATCGCAAAGACCAGAGCCAGAAAATAGGAAATGCGAGCGACGCATCGAAACATTGGGAGTCTCCTTAAAAAATCGCGCGCCGATGAAATGGGGCGGTCACTGCGTCCTGTAACGAAAGCGATGGAATGATAGCAGAAGGTGGCGGAGTCAGGCCGCATTTTCGAGCGCCAGCGCCATGCCCATGCCCCCGCTTACGCAGAGCGTAGCCACTCCGCGGCGCGTGTTTCGCTTCAGCATCTCATGCAGCAACGTGACGGTAATGCGAGCTCCCGTGCAGCCGATGGGATGGCCAAGGGCGATGGCGCCACCGTTCACGTTGAGACGGTCGCGGTTGAAATTTAATTCGCGGTCGCAGGCGATTACCTGGGCGGCGAAGGCTTCGTTCAGTTCGATCAATCCGAAGTCGTGTAGTCGAAGGTTGTGTTTGTCTTCCAGCTTGCGAAGAGCGGGGACGGGACCAATCCCCATGGTGCGCGGATCGACTCCCGCCGAAGTGACGGCTGCTATGCGAGCCAGAGGCTTGAGATTATTCGTCTTTACAAAATGCTCGTTGGCTAGAACGACGGCGGCGGCGCCATCGGTGATGCCGGAAGAATTTCCCGCGGTCACTGTTCCGGTTTTCGAAAATACCGGTGCCAGCTTGCCTAACTTTTCCATGGTCGCGTCGGTGAAAGGATGCTCGTCGCGGCTGAACGTAGTCGTGCCCTTCTTGGTTTCGATCACGACGGGGACAAGTTCATCATCGAATCGTCCTGCAGTGATGGCGCGGGCGGCGCGGGCTTGCGACTGCAAAGCAAACTCGTCCTGCTCCTCGCGGGAAATTTTGTAATGTTCGGCCAGGAGTTCGGCAGTCTCGCCCATCACCATCTTCGCCATGGGACAGAAAAAACCGTCGCGATACATGCCGTCGACCAGATCCTGATTGCCGAACCTGTATCCCCACCGGGCCTCGAGATAATAAGGAACTCGCGACATGGATTCTGTGCCGCCGGCCAGAATGCAGCTGGAATCGCCGAGCAGAATCGCCTGGTGGGCGAGCGCGATGGATTTCAATCCTGAGGCGCACGCTTTGTTCACGGTGAAGGCCGGGACCTCTTGCGGTACGCCGCTGCGGATGGAAATCTGCCGCGCGGGATTCGGACCGCCGCCTGCTTGCCTGGCGCTGCCGAAGATAGTTTCCTCTACTTGATCGGGCTGGATTCCGGCGCGCTCAATCGCCGCTTTGGCGGCGACCGTGCCCATGTCTGCCGAGGTTAGTGACGCGAGCGATCCGCCGAATTTTCCGATAGGCGTGCGGACAGCGGAGAGAATATAGACGGGTTGCAAAGCATTTCCCCCAACCTCTGAGTTTAGCAACAGTTTGCCTGCCGGCGCGATTCGGATCCTGTAATCACTCGGCGCGAACGCTCGTTTCATATGGGGAATCGTTATCGTTCGATTGTGATGAACGGACTTGCCTTCTTGAATGGTGAGCCCCTACCGTCTATTCGGGGCCCGTGGTGTAACGGCAGCACGTTAACCTGTCCAGTTAAAAGGTGCGGGTTCGAGTCCCGCCGGGTCCACAGTTCTTCCGGTTCTGGTAGGGAGAACTGGCGAGGAGGTTCCGGACAGGGGACCTCCTCAAGTAATCTTGACTTGAGTGTTACGGTCGCCGATAATTAGTGTGTAACTGGACAGGTTAACGCCCCGGGCTGAATATTGGTCCGGGGTTTCTGTTGTTAAGCGATGCCAACTGCCGTTCCTCGCTTGCCATTCCCGCTAAGCTCCTGCATAATAAATGTTTGTTTTGACCTCGCCGGACTCTTCCGGAACAAGGATATATCTCTGTGTTAATGATTCGACTGGCGCGCATGGGTGCGCGCAAACAACCGTTTTACCGCATTGTGGTGATCGAGAAGGCGCGTGCGCGCAATGGACGTCCGGTGGAAGTGGTGGGAACTTATAATCCTCGGACCAATCCCACCAGCATCGAATTCAAGCGCGAGCGAGTCGACTATTGGGTTTCGAAGGGCGCGCAGATGTCAGAACGCGTGGAGAAACTCTATTCCAAGCCTGCGGCAGCTCCAGCGGCCTCCGTGGCATAGCCATCTTACGGACTGATCCTCATGACTGAAGCTAGCGGAAATGTAGGCGCTCTCATCGAGAAGATCGCGAAGTGGATCGTCGATTCTCCCGATGAAGTTTACGTCGATCATCTGGATGGCGATGTGATCGAACTGGAAGTTGCCGAAGCGGACGTGGGCAAGATTATCGGTCGGCAAGGACGCAACGTACGTGCTTTGCGAACGCTGTTGAGCGCTGCCGGAGTGCGGACACGGAAGCGATACACGCTGGATGTCATCGACTAACGGCCGGACCGCCGAGGCCTGGGTGCCGGACCATTCGCGATCCTGACACAAGTGGCGAGTTTATTACTCTGGCCCGGGTGGTGAAAACGCAGGGCCGGCGCGGCGAAGTTGCGGCCGAGATTTTCAGTCAGGTTCCCGAGAGATTTACGGTTGGCATGACGCTGTTGGCGCTGCCGCGAGAAGCGGAAGTTCAACCCCGCGAACTGGAAGTGGAAGAGCTTTGGCCCCATAAAGGGTTGCTGGTTTTTAAGTTCGCCGGAGTGAATTCGATTTCCGAAGCGGAAACGCTGGTGGGATGCGAATTGCAAGTGCCGCAGAGCCAGCGTTCGGAATTGCAGGCTGGCTGGAATTATGTAAGCGATCTCGTCGGCTGTGCGGTGATGGATGCTGGCCACGAGATCGGGCGGATTGAAGATGTTCAGTTTGGAGCGGGTGAGGCGCCGTTGCTGATTGTGCGCCAGGCGAGCCGACTGCTGGAGATTCCTTTCGCCGAGGCTTATCTCGAGAGTGTGGATGTTGAGCGCAAGTTGGTGCGAATGAATTTGCCTGATGGTTTGCTCGATGTGAACGCGCCGCTAACGGCTGAGGAGAAGCGGGAGCAGGCTGCGGGAAGGAAAAAGCGTTAAACACAGGGGTCACAGAGAATCACGGGGTGAGACCCGTGTTACCCTGTGCCCTCTGTGGTGAAGTTTTCTGGTTTCGCGATGAAGGCCGATATTGTCACTATTTTCCCGGACTTCTTTCGTGGACCGTTGGATTATGGCATTACGCGCCGGGCTCAGGAAATGGGGCTCGCGGAAATTCAGGTGCACGATCTGCGTGAGTTTACGCATGATCGTCACCGCACCGTGGATGACCGTCCTTTTGGTGGCGGCGAAGGGATGGTGCTGAAGCCGGAACCGCTGTTTGAATGTCTGGAGTCGCTGGAGCTGGCGTCGCGAGATGAGCGTCTCGCGGGGCGCGCGAAGCAGTCGGTGGTTTTGCTCTCGGCGCAAGGGCAACGGTTTAGTCAGCAAGTTGCAGCGGAGTTGGCTTTGCTCGACCGCATGGTTTTGCTTTGTGGGCGGTATGAGGGAGTAGACGAGCGAGTCGCGGATTACTTAGCCGACCGGGAGATTTCGATTGGTGACTATGTTTTAAGCGGCGGCGAAATCGCTGCTGCGGTGATCGTGGAAGCAGTAACGCGGCTGCTTCCGGGAGCAGTCGGGAACGAAGCGTCGACTCAGCAAGAGTCGTTTACGGTTGACGTGAAGAAAAGTATGGACGGTGCGGATTCGACTTGCGGGTCGAATGGACTTCTGGATTATCCGCATTACACTCGGCCGTCCGAGTTTCGCGGGATGGCGGTGCCGGAGGCTCTGATGTCTGGCAACCACGAAGAGATTCGGCGTTGGCGGAGACATCGGGCGCTGGAGAAAACGCTTCGTAACCGTCCGGACTTGTTGGAAGGCGCAACGCTCAGCGCCGAAGACCAAGAGTATCTCGCGGGAATCAATCGGGATGAACGCGAGAAACAGAGGCTCTAGTTTTTTGACGTCGGAATTTTGAGAATCAGAATTTTAGAGGGACTAAATATGTCGAACTTAATTATTGAAAAACTGCTGGCGAAAACGCAACGCACCGATATTCCTGCGTTTCATCCGGGCGACACCGTCCGGGTTCATGTGAAGATCAAAGAAGGCGATAAGGAACGATTGCAGGCGTTCGAGGGTGTCGTCATCAAGCGCGACAACGGACCGCAGGCCAGCTTCACCGTGCGCAAGATCAGCTTTGGCCATGGTGTAGAGCGCATTTTCCCCGTCCACTCGAAAGTAATTGACAAGGTGGATTTGCTGCGCTCGTCGAAAGTGCGCCGCGCCAAGCTTTATTATTTGCGCGGGTTAAAGGGCAAGGCGGCGCGCCTGCGCGACGTCGAATAAAACGCCGAATACGAACGGTTCGATTGCTCCTGACGGCGCGGCTACCGATGAATTTGAGTCGATGCCTTTATCTCGCGGCCGCGGCCAACGGCACAGTGACCACTTCGAGATCGGCGAAATCTTTGTTGCGGCGTCCTTTGACCTGTTTCAGCACGTAATCCAGCAAGGGACGATCGCCCTGGCGGATCTCCTGAAACTCTACGCCCATGGCGCGGTTCCCCGCGGTATAGCGCACGTTGCCTTTCAGCGCAACGCTCACATCGTAAATATTAAGGGCCAACCTTAAGCCTGTACCGGGAACAAGAAGATTGGTGGCGCTGACCAGGCAGCCATATTCTGAAATCTGCTCCAGATGTCCCTCAACGCACGATTGTCCACCAATCTCCAAAAGATCGGCTCCGCCTTCAACGTTGAATCGCGGATGACGCCGCCGGTTCTGGTCGGTTCTGCCGAAGGTATTCATCGACGTTTTTTTCTTCGGGGCATCAGGATTGATGGGCAGATACTGCTCCTGCATTTGCCGCAGTTCATCTTCCCACGGAGTTTTTGCACCCTCAACGCATTCCACCGTGAACTGGCCGCGCAGCGCGGAGTCTGGATCCGCCGTCCACACTACCTGGCAAATGGATTTGTTCCGGCCACGCTCGACAGTGATTAAGTCCCCAACCTTGACGCCACGAAAGCTGAGCAATCGCGCGCCGCGGGGATGAATATCGTAGGTGCATGCCATTTCGGGACTGCAACGCTCGCCATTCTGCATGTGGGTGAGACGCACCGGCAGAGCCAGGTGGACCAGTTTATCCATTGGCATAACCCCGGCTGGCATAATTCCGGGCTGCGGTTCGATTGGTTTTGCGCTCAAAAACTACTCCTCGCGGACTCGCGATCTACTGCGAACATAGCAGTACATGTCCTACCGGACAATGTACGGTCGTAACCGAGGTAATGGTTACCATGCGGCGACCCAGGAGCCGAAAGCGGCATAAAGACCGGCGCGAATTATTCACAAGATAATTTTCACACCGGCTTGCGGGAATGGCGTGCGGCGGGGCAAGATGGGGGAAAGTTTCTTTCATGCCACCTACTGCGAAGATCGTATCTGAATTTTCTCTTTCTCCATCAGCGGCGAAATTGCGTCTGCTGAAGAAGCTGCGCTGCACCCTGCGTTATGAAAAAAGGGCATGGGATGCGGGCGCGATCATGGTGGCGGGAGTCGACGAGGTGGGCCGCGGATCTTTGTTTGGACCAGTGGTGGCGGCGGCGGTAATTCTGGAGCGCGGCTACCGCATTCGCGGGCTGCGCGATTCCAAGCTGCTCTTGCCCGAGCGTCGTGAAGTGCTCGCGCCGCGCATTCGGGAACATGCCGTAGCGTGGGCGGTGGCGGCGGTGGATGCGGCGCGCATCGATCAGATTAATATTTACCATGCATCCCGGCTTGCCATGCGCGAGGCGGTGATGCGACTGCAGCCTGCCGCGGATCATTTGCTCACCGACGCGCTACGGCTGGACTGCGAGCTGCCGCAGAAAGCCATCATCCACGGAGATGCGCTTTCGGTTTCGATTGCGGCAGCTTCCATTCTCGCTAAAGTCGAACGAGATCGCATGATGTGCGAATGGGACGCGGTTTTCCCCGAGTATGGCCTCGCTTCGCACAAAGGCTACAGCACTCCGCAACATCTGGCAGCGTTGTTGGAGCACGGTCCGACGCCGCTGCACCGGCAGTCGTTTGCTCCAATATGGAGTAATCCGGCGGAGCAGGAAGTCTTGGAGTTTGACTGAGTGGCACTGTTTGTGAGCTCTACTTTTCTGCCGCCTCGCCGTTCAAGCGTGAGTTAAGCTCCGTTACCAATTTTGTGTTGTGAATCAGCGCCTGGCGCAGGATTTCTGCCTGCTTTTGCGCCGTGGGCCAGTCTTGTTTCTCGACGGCTTCGGTTAATCCCGGCAACTCCAGGTGCGCGTAGGTGAACCGGGCTCCGTAAAGAATGTGTTTGAACCAGGGACGGCCGGGGATGCCATCGGGATTGAGCCAGTTGCGTTCGACTTGCATAGCGCCGTGATTGACGGCGGCGGCAAGTTTGGGATCGATTGCGCCGGAGGCGAGGGCATGAGCTGCGGAGTCATCGAGGCGCTTACCGGCGGCTTCGAACTCGTCGATGGCATTGCTGACACCGCTTAAGTCGATGTGAGCAACGACGCTGGAAGGGGAGAGATCCTTCGACTGCGCTGCCGCTCCGCTTCGCGGAACAGCAGCTTCGCTCAGGATGACAATTTTGTTTTTACCTAATTCATTCACGAACTGGCGGATGTTGTCGGCGTAGCTGGCGAAGTCGAAGGGAAGCAGGTCGGCGTTGGCCAGGCGCAGCGCGAGAACTCCCCAGAGCTGCGTCATCAGAGTGTGATAGCGGTAGCCGGGATCGCCGAAGTGGTTCATCCAGAAAAAATCGTCGTAGGCCGAATGGTAGACGCCGTAAGGACCGTCGAACTGCAGCCCGAGGACGGGCATTCCGACGAAATTCAAGAACACGGTGTGGTCGGAGCCGCTGCCGATGCGGGTATCGGCGAGGTTTGAGTCCGTGACATCTTCAGTTTGTTTGGCTTCGTGGCGCTCCCGCGCCGATGATTCTTTCCACGCTTCGTACAGGCTTTTGCCAGAGGGGTCCGGCAGCGCGTGCGCGGTTTCGACCAGCATGGGCGCGAGCGATGCGACGGCTTGGCCATGGAAGTTCGGTCCGGAGGTAGCGGAATCGACGTTGATGTAGGCGACAGCTTTCTTGCGCAGTTCGTCGGCGAACTGCTCTCCCCACTCGGTGGAACCGGTGAGGCCCATTTCTTCGCCGTCCCAACTGCAGACGACAATCGTTCGTCGGGGACGAATCCCTTGCTTGGCTAGCTTTCCCAGCGAGCGCGTGAGTTCCATCATGGATGCGGTGCCGCTTGAGGGATCGACGCCGCCGAAGACCCAGGCATCGCGATGATTGCCAAGGACGATCCATTCGTCGGGTAACTCTGCGCCGTGAATGCGACCCTCGACCACGTAGTAAGGTTGCGTAGAATTGTCCATTACGATTTTTACGTGGACGCGGACGCGCTTGCCGCCAAGATGATATTTAAGAGGCAATCCACCTTGCCAATCTTGTCCTTGCCAATCAGTGGGTGCGACGGGGCCGTCCATTTGCGCGAGCAGCGGCTTGGCATCGTGCCAGGAAAGCGGCAGCGCCATAATTTTCGGAATCGAAACTGCCTGCTCGACGGGAATGCGTTTAGCGCCGGGAATCGAGGCCCACCCGGGAGTGAGCGGATCGCCGGGGACCATGAAGTCGTAGGTGATGGATCCGCGCTGAATGTGGTATTCGGGGCCCCATGGGCCGTTGGGAACGACCTTGCCTTTCTTGAATCCGTCTTCCGCGGGATCGCTGTAGATGAGAATAGCGGCGGCACCTTCGCGCTCCGCGGTGAGCGCTTTGAATCCGCGATAGCTGTAAGGATTGGAGTAGCGGACGAGAACGACTTTACCTTTAACGTCGATGCCCTGCTTGCGCAGAAGGTCGTAATCTTCGGGATTGCCGCTGTGGGCGTAGACGAGCGGAGCGGTGACTTCTCCGGAGGCAGACATGCCGCTCCACGCCGAGCTGATGCTTTTATTTTTTAAGTCCGGATCGCCAGGGACGGGTAGTTCGCGCAGCAACGCGCGGTAGTGAATGGGGGCAACCATTTCGAGCGAAGTGAATTTTGGATTGCTCCCGTAAACGTCGTAACGGCGGATGATGACATCATCGAGGCCTTCCTGCCGCCACTGATCGGCGATATAACGAGCCAGTTCGTTGTTGCGCGGAGAACCGGCAACATGCGGCTCGGCGGTGAAAAGATGATGTTGACGGCGCTCCTCGTCGGGGGACGGGATTGCTTTGAATTTTGTCTCGACCTGATTTTCGCGCGACGCCGAGGAAGGGGTGAAGCCCAGGATGCTGGTCTGAGAACGAACCGGACGGCTCGTGCAAAGCAAGAGAAGCAACATTCCTAGCAGCCGGACTTCTGATTTTCTGTGCCGCCGTTTTTCTCGCGGTCGTCGCCGATGAGGGCTGGAAAGAGCCTGAAACGCAGAGTGCGCTGAGAACTTCCGCGGAGAGCGCTGAGGCGCATCTCCGCAGGCGGAGTCCATATTTGTTTGCTCCCCTCTTACAGAAGGCTATTTGGGTTTATAAATCTCCGTCAGCAAGTCGGGCTTCGAATCATCGCGAACCAGATGCGGATAACGTTCCCCACCGTGGTAATCGATTTTGTAAGTCTTGTAGTAGTCGGTATTCTCGATTAGAAGTTCGAGGGGCGCGGTACCGTTCTTGCCGGCTTTCAGCGCGTCGCGCAGAACTTCGGGAGTGTATTGGCGGCTATTCACGGCGACGAGTTTCATGCCGGGACCGATTCCGGCAAGCGCAGCCGGCATGCCTTCGATCGTGTCAGTGATGACCCCGTCTTCGCGAAGGTCGAGGCCGATCGAAAACGCTCCGCTTGCAACGTGGCCATCGCTTTCCGCGCCCCGCAACAACTCCGATTGCGTGTCATCGTAAACCACTTTCCATCCGCTGCCTTCGATTCCGCCTAATGGCGCGCCGGGGCCGTGATTGGTGAGGCGCTCCATCCAGAAGCCGCGCCAGTCGTACGGCACAACCTGATTCAGAGCGCTCACCACGTCGTCGAAGGTATAAGTCTTCACCATCGGCCCTGTGCTTGGCGGTCCATGGAAGAGATGGCAGAAATCATCCAGCGACTTTGAACCTTTGCTCTGTTGGCGAATGATGACATCGGCCCAGAGCCAGTCCAGAGTTCCTTCGTCATAAAAATCAACTCCGCGTCGCCATGAGTGCCAGGCCTCCGGGGCGAAGTAAAGTTGCGGAGCCGCATCGGCAGTGTCTTGCAGATTACGCCAGGTGCGGCCGGGTGTGTGATCCAGTCCGGCGGCGGTCAGAGACAGGTCGTCGCGCGCCTGCTCGGGCGTGAGCAATCCGCTGCGCGCGGTCAGCACGGTGCCGAGATAGTTCGTCAATCCTTCGTATACCCAGAGCAGATCGTCCTGCATAGGCTGTTCGTAATCCGGCGTGGTGAGGTCAGCGGGGCGGCGGTATTTTCCGTTCCACGAATGAACATATTCGTGAGGGAGCAGGCTGGCTTCGAGTTTACGGGCGGTTTCGTCTACCAGCCCGCGCTCGCCAACCCGGCTGTCGTCGGATTCGTGATGTTCCAGGCCGAAATGCGCGACGTGATCGCTGAGACTGAAAAGAAAATGGTAGTCGCGATAATGATGAGCGCCGAAAAGTTTGTTGGCCTGTACGACCAGATTCTTGTAGTGATCCCAAACTTCTTGCGGAGGCTCGAGCGCGGCGGCGCTATCGGCGGCAACGTCCATCTCGGTGGGAGGGTCGTCGGCGAGTTTGACAACTTTGAGAAATTCGCCGGTGATTACGGGCGAGTCAACCAGAGTGTTCAGAGGCGCTGGCTTAAATGAGATTTGCGTTTCGCCATTGTCAGCGCTGGTGGATGCGATGGGCAGGGCGGTTCCGTACTTCCAGTTGGCGGGAAGTTTCAGACTGGCGATATAGGTGAGCTCGTCGGACTTCCAGCCCTTAGGATAGAGGAGGACTTGATTCCAGCTGATAACCGCCATCTTGTCGGTGGCGGAAGAGCCAGCGGAGAAACCGCTCTCGAAAGTTGCAGGAGAAAGAAAATCCAGTTCAGCGTTCACTTCGCTTTCACCGGCAGGAACTTCGACGTGGATGGTGAAGCCATCCAGCAGATCGCGGCGCCACTTCAGGGTTTTGCCACCGGCGAAAAACTTGAGGCCCGCGAGATCGATGACCGGGCCATCGGGAGCGTGCTCGCCGGGAATCCATTTTGGATAGTAGAGAGTCAGGTCTCCGGCGCTGGCGGGAATCTTAAGTTTCGCATGGAAGATTTTGCGCGGAGCGGAAGTGGCATCGACAAAGATGGTTACGGTTGGCGGCGTGGCGGATAAAGCGGAAAGAATACAGAGAAAAAGAACGGAAATCACTCCCAGGAATCTGGAGAGTTTCATTTTTGTCGGGCCCCCATGGTCTCGATGAAACAGACGAAACGAACGACACAGCATCGCAGAATTTTAGATTTTAGCAGCCGGAGCGAGCTGCGGTACAGGGATGCACCAGCGCTGCTATCATTCGACGATGTCACGGCACGGGAAATTTATTACCTTCGAAGGTCTGGACGGAACCGGGAAGAGCACGCAGATGCGTAAGCTGGCGGAGAAGCTGCGTGCCGCCGGACACAAGGTTATGGAAACGCGTGAGCCGGGAGGAACGGCGACGGGTGAGAAAATCCGGCGCGTGTTGCTCGACTCGAAGACCGAAGGATTGTCGCCGATGGCTGAAATGGCTCTAATGTTTGCTTCGCGCGCGCAGCATATTGTGGAGGTGATCCAGCCCGCGCTCGATCGCGGGCAGATTGTGTTGTGCGACCGCTTTACCGATTCTACGGAAGCGTACCAGGGCGGCGGACGCAAGCTGGGAAGTAAGGCAGTGCTCGAGTTGCATCGCATTCTGTGTGGAGATTTGCAGCCGGATCTTACGATCTTGCTTGATTCCGATCCGGCGAAGAGCGTGGGGCGCGCGCGGAATCGGAACCAGATTGCCGCCGACCGCACGCACAAAAGTTCCGGCAAGCATGCGGACGAGAACCGCTTTGAGCAGGAGAATCGCGCATTTTTTGCCCGCGTGCGCGAAGGGTATATGGCGCTTGCGAAGCGGGAGCCGGACCGGGTAGTGGTGATAGACGCGAGTGGTACGCCTGCCGAGACCCAGCGGAAGGTTGTGGCGACGGCGGGGAGTAAGCTGGGGCTAGGAGTGGATCAATCGCATGAACCCAGATAAAAATGTATTTAGCGCGAATGACGATAGGGACAACAAAAACCTTAAAGGATCCCCTCGTCCACAGAGCTTAGCGAAAGCGCAACAAATTGTGGGCGAGCAGATTGCTTCCGACATCTCCCTGGCGGACGAGTTGATCGCCGAGCGTCGCAATGAAGCGAGACGGGAGATTGGTCGGAAGCGATGAGCTTCTCTGATTTTCACGGCAACGCCGAAACGGTTCATCGCTTGCGCGATATGCTGGCGCGGATGCGTTTTCCGCATGCGGTGATTCTTTCCGGCCCTCGTGGATCAGGTAAGTACACGCTGGCGCTGATGCTGGCGCAGGCTTTGAACTGTCTGAATCCGACGGAAACGGATGGCCTGCCTGACTTCTGCGGACAATGCGCGAATTGTCGCCGCATCGCGCAGGCTGCCGATCTCGATGCGAGATTCGCTGAAGCCGTCGAGACGCGCGAAGGTCTGCGCGAGGGCGATAAGAAGGATACTCGGCTTTTTGTTCAGACTCATCCTGACGTGTTGATTATTCCTCCCGACCCCCCACAAATGATGATCAAGGTGGACCAGGTGCGGCGGGTGATTGAGACCATTTATTACCGGCCGTCGGAAGCGCGGGAGCGGATTTATATCTTCACCGACTCGGCATTCATGAAGGAGGCGGCGAATTCACTGCTGAAAGTTCTGGAAGAGCCGCCCGAATTCGCGACGATTTTTCTGCTCTCGGAAAATCCTGGCGAATTGCTTTCCACAATCCGGTCGCGATCGATGGTTTTTCAGCTTGCCGCTTTGCCGGAGGAAGAGGTAGAGCGCTATCTGGAAAAACATCGTCCGGAGTGGAAACCTGCGCAGCGGGCTCTGGTGGCGAGGCTGTGCGAGGGCGCGGTCGGCCGGGCTCGCAGCTTCGATCTTGAGAGCTACGTGACTGCGCGAGCCGACGCGCTGACGATTCTTAACTCAGCCCTGCTCGGTGGCGAACACAGCGCCCTGTTTAAGGTCACGGAAACTTATCGAGCTGGCGCTGAAGGACGGGAGAAGACCGGAAATCTTCTCCGCACGCTGTATTCTCTCCTGCGGGATTTGATGTTTTTTAGTTCCGGCACGCCGGAACTGGTTCACAACACCGATATTCAAGGTCAACTTACGAAGCTTTCGGAAGCAGCGGATTTTGAATGGATCACCGCTGCCGCCGATCGGCTGGCCGAAGTGGAACGCGGCATGCGCCGCAATTTATTGCGATCGTTATCGCTCGATGCCCTGGCACTGGCTGTGGAGAAGACGGCCTGAGCGATTTCTAATTACCGATGCTTAAACCTGAGCCTTTTCAATCGCTTACCGAGATTACTTCAGTGGTTCTACAGCCTTCGGAGTGATTGCCCTGCGTTTCTACCGCGCCTATAATTGACTTACTCTGGTTTAAGAATTCTCCGTCAGGTTCCGGGTAGCAATATGCGAGGGTGAAATCTGTCTTCGCCAGATTGAGGAGCATAGAAGCCCGGTAATGCGAAAGCGCCTGCAAATCGCACTGATGGCCAGCACCGTAGCCGCGACCGCTTTTCTTCTAGTGCCACAACTTCGCGCCGAGGACGGCAACGGAGATCCCCAGAAGATCACCGCAAGCGATGATCACGGCCGCACGATTTACGTCAATGATTCTGCCCCTATGAGCCGGGCTCGGCGCGCACCGGAGCCGGAAGCGCCACGGCGGACGCTGAGGTATTGGAGTTCGAAGGAAAACCGCTGGAAGCCGGTGCCTCCGGCGAATGCCGCAGTTATGCGCGCAGCGCGATCAGCGGCGGCGGAAGTGAGCCAGTATGTTGGGCGAGAGTCGAATCAGTCGGCCAACGCCAAAATTATAGCTGCCAATTTCCGCGGCACGCTCACCACGGCGGCCGATATTGATAACGCGATCGAGGAAGCCGCTGCCCGGCACAACGTGGACCCGAACCTGGTGCGAGCGGTGGTGAAA
The DNA here is from genome assembly GCA_963724815.1 of uncultured Acidobacteriaceae bacterium. Lineage (GTDB taxonomy): Bacteria > Acidobacteriota > Terriglobia > Terriglobales > Acidobacteriaceae > Sulfotelmatobacter. The sequence goes on along the minus strand of CAVRWS010000015.1, from coordinate 59,691 downwards.
GTGGAATCGAACTTCAATCCTAATGCAGTTTCGCGCAAGGGTGCGATGGGACTGATGCAGCTAATGCCTTCTACGGCGCGGCAATTGAAGGTAAATAATCCGTTTGATCCGGAACAAAATGTCGATGCCGGGGTTCGTCATTTAAAGCAACTGCTCGAAAGTTATGGCGGCGACATCAAACTGACCCTGGCCGCCTATAACGCGGGTGCGGGAGCGGTGGCGCGCAGCTCAGGCGTGCCGCGCTATGCGGAGACCCAGAACTATGTCCGGCGGATTACCAACCTTTACTATGGCAGTTCCGCCTCCAGTCCGAATGAAGTTTCGCACGATCCCGTTCGCGTTCAACGAGATGCGCGGGGCGTTCTTTATATCAGCAACACCGAATAAGTTTGCGGCATCTGTTACTTGTCTTCTTATCTTCATTATCTCTCAGGCACCCAGGGAATTAAGTCGATCGACCGGTTCATCAGGCAGAGACGAAAGCGCGGGCTGGTGATTTTGAATAGCTCATCGCGGGAGCGTGGTCTGTGGGGAGTATTGCTGGCGCTGGCCTTATTGGTCGCGCAGCCGGCGCATGCTCGCGTGCACCATTCCGATGCCTGGGCGCGGGAGCACTTCGCCGCCGCCGAGCGCATGCGCGAGGCGCTCAACGGACGGCCTCCGATCGAGCGGACTCGCCGGGATTATCAGCGTGTGGTGAATGCTTTCCGGCTGGTTTATCTGGGTGCGCCCAGTTCCTCGAAGGCGGATCCCAGCGTGGTTGCCGTGGCCGAAACGCTGGTGGAAATGGGACGGCGCTTCGAAGATGACAGCATCCTGAATAAGGCCGTCCTGGAGTATAAGTTCTTGCGCCGGGAATACCCGGGGAGCAAGTATCGCGCCGACGGATTGTTCACGGTTGCCGAAATCTATAAGGACGATCTTAACGATTCCAAGGCGGCGCGCTCTTCCTTCCAGGAGTTTCTCCACCACTACCCTTACAACCGGCTGGCAGATGACGCCCGCCAGGCCATTTTGGAGATCGATCAGCAAGCGCTGGGCGAGAAGGAAACGCTACAACCAGCTGAAGAGACCGCGCGGCCGCTAAAAGACGCGAACAATCGCGATAGAGGTGGGCTGGCGGGCAGCAGTCAGACTCTGGTCTCCCGCGCGGCGTCGACCCGAGACGAGCCAATGCAGCCGCATTCCCGTGGTCTTCCTAGAGTGACCGGCGTCAGGCATTGGTCCACCCCCGACTACACTCGCATCGCGATCGATGTGGAAGGAGACGTGAAGTTTTCTTCGCAAAGAATCGCGACTCCGGCGCGCATTTTCTTCGACCTGAAAGGGACAAAGCTGGCTTCCACCTTGGTAGGTAAGAGCTTCGATGTGGATGACGGGTTTCTGAAGAAGGTTCGAGTAGCCCAGTTTGCTCCGGGACGCACGCGGGTGGTACTCGAGGTCGATAATCTTTCCGACTACGACGCCTTCCTGTTGCCGAATCCCTATCGCCTGATTATCGATATTCATGGCAAGAACTGGAACGGCAGACAGCGAAGAGAAGCGGAAGAAAGTTTGATGACTCAGAATTCGGGGCGTGGGGCGGGTGCGGTTGGAGGCGATGCCGATTCGAGTTCCACGGAACCTAAATCGGATGCCTTAGCTTCATCCGAGCCGGGGACCCCGGAACCCGAAGCAAAAACAACACAGATCGGAAGCCGTCGCGACCTCGGGATTGGAAGTACGAAAGCGCCCACAGCCGTAGTAAAGAAAGTAGTAAAGAAAGTAGTTGATGCGGATGACGACGACGAGAATGCCGAGTTATCGGAGCCTGCGCCAGCCAAGCGCAGCATTCCGGCCAGCAGGAAGAACTTACTTTCGGCGCGTAATTCCGGGATCCCGAAGAAGATTGTGGATAACGATCTCTCCGACGAAACAGAAGCTTTAAATTCCGGCCTCGCCCAGGCTGAAGCCGATGAGCGAACTGAGCCGCAGGCTGGATCCAGGCACACGCTGGCTTCGAGCCGGGTGCGAAGAGCCACTCATTCTGATATTCGCGAAGCGCAGCCGACGGCCAGCGGCGACCGTTCTTTGATTCGCGCACTCGGGCTGAAAATCGGCAAGATCGTGATCGATCCCGGGCATGGCGGACACGATACCGGTACGATCGGTCCCAATGGTCTGGAAGAAAAAGATCTCGTCCTCGAAGTGAGCCGTCGTCTGGGGAAGTTGCTGGAGACGCGGTTGGGCGCCGAAGTGGTTTATACGCGCAAGGATGACACGTTCATTCCGTTGGAAACTCGAACGGCAATTGCGAATCAGGCGCGAGCCGATCTGTTTGTTTCCATCCATGCGAATTCCAGCCACGATTCCGCCGCCCGTGGAGTTGAAACCTATTATCTGAACTTCACTTCTTCCCCAGATGCGTTGGAAGTGGCGGCGCGCGAGAATGCGGTTTCGGAGAAATCGATTTACGAATTGCAGGATCTGGTGAAGAAGATCGCTCTGAAGGAAAAGATCGAGGAGTCGCGGGAGTTTGCCGGAGACGTGCAGTCGTCGCTGCATAGCGGTCTGGCGATGAAAAGTCCAGCGATCCGCGACCGCGGCGTGAAAAAGGCTCCATTTATCGTATTGATCGGCGCGAACATGCCGTCGATTCTGGCCGAGATTTCTTTCGTGAGCAATCCTGCCGACGAGCATCGCCTCGCCACCAGCGAATACCGCGAGCGCATCGCGGAATCGCTCTACCGCGGCATTGCCAAGTATGTGAATGGGCTCAGCGGGGTGAAAGTGGCGAGCAAAATGGATAAGACTGCCGGGCAGTAGATTCGCCGGCGTTTCCGGCATCCGTCAATGACTCCGTCGCAGCAGCCCGCAGAGAGCGAGTCCTGCGGGATCGGCGTCCGGAAACTTTTTCCCCTCCTGTGTGGTCTAATTACAGGAGGCTTCTGTGTCTCGCGGTGTCTTCATGCGTCTTTCCAAGTCGGTAGCAATGTTCGCCTTTGTTATGCTTTTTGTCACCACTGTCTTCGCCGCTTCCGGCGATTCAACTGTGCCTCCGATTCTTCCTAAACAGTTTGGCGGGTGGCAAATACAAAGCGCGGCTCAATCCAGCAAAGATGCCGCCGTCGCCGATCCCATCAACGCTGCGCTCCTTAAGGAATTCGGGTTCAGGGACTTCGAATCCGCTACTTATAAAAGCGATGACGGTCGCACGCTGAAGGTTCGGGCAGCGCGCTTTGCCGACGCCAGCGGCGCCTTCGGCGCGTATACCTTCTACCTGCAGTCGGGCATGGCGCGCGAGGAGATCGGAGATCAAGGCTCGTCAGCGGACCGGCGAGTGTTATTTTATCGTGGGCACGTAGTAGTCGATGCCGTGTTCAACGAGTTATCGGTCATGTCGGCAGCGAGTTTACGCGAATTGGCGGGCGCACTGCCGCGTCCCGGGGGGAATGCCGGAAACCTGCCGCCGATTCTCGCCTTCATGCCGCATCATGGATACCAGGCGAATACGGAAAAATACGCTGAGGGACCTCTAGGCCTGAGTGCGATTGCGTCCCCAATTCCCGCCAACCTCATCGATTTCAGTTCGAACCCCGAAGTGGTGCTCGGGCAATATTCGGTTGGAAGCGGAGAAGCTACGCTGATGCTCATCGAGTACCCGACACCGGCATTGGCCGCTGAACATTTGCGCCGCATCGACGCGGCCAATCACGCCGCGCAGCCGCAAGCGGGAGTGGAGTCCGTGGAAAACATCGGCCCATTTTTTGACAAGCGTACTGGACCGATCCTGGCGATTGCCGCTGGACCGCTTTCGCAGAGCGAAGCGCAAACGCTGTTGGGCGCGGTGAATTACGACGCCAGCGTTACGTGGAATGAGAACACTTATTTCGATAAGAAGAACAACATTGCCAACCTGCTGGTTAACATTATTCTTCTGTGCATCATCGGGGGCGCAATCTCTCTGGCAGCCGGAGTTGCATTCGGCGGCGCTCGCGTATTGCTGCGGCGCTATTTTCCGGGTCGAGTTTTCGGTCGCGACGATCAAACCGAGTTCATCTCGTTAGACCTGAGTGAACCCGCGGCGCAGACATCATCTACTCGCCCCAGCAACTCCTCGGACGCCCTGAATGGTTCTTAAGTCTCTCAGGATTATCGGTTTACGGGCGTTTATGCGGCTTTCGGTCTCATTTTGAAACAATTTACCAGTATATTGATCGATTGTGTAAGTTATTGAAAGTAAAGACATTTATTTGCGAAAAATTGCTTGACACCCTGCTTTTTCGGCCCATAAGATTTTGGCAGAAAGTTTCGACGGAATTTTCAAGCCTCTGTTGGAACTATTCTCCCTTGAAAAAGAGAAGGTCGCCCTGTTGCCGGGCGGCCTTTTCGTTTTCGCGGTGATGGATTTCGCGAAATCTCCATCTTCAATTCAACTCGAATAGCTCAAGAGACGAGCGAAGGGAACTCTTTCCTCAACTTTGCGTATCTTCTGTTGAACTGTTTGAACGTTTGTTAAGGCAAAACCGGAGGCAATCATGTTTTGCGACGGATGCGGCACTGCGGTGCAACCTGGTCAAGCTTTTTGCAGCCGTTGTGGCAAGCAGGTTGTCGGGCCGGTGACGGCAATTCAGCCTCGCCGAAGCCGCGTGCAGGAGCACGTTCATCTGCTCGGCATCCTTTGGTTGGCGGTTTCAGCTTTGACTACGATCGGCGCCGTGGTTCTTTTCATCGTCGCGAATACATTGTTTCCCCACTTGCGCGAAATGGGAGCGCCTCCGGAGACGCCGACCAGGTTTCTGCATGTGTTCTTGAGCGCTATCGCTTTGTTTGTGCTAGTGAAAGCGGCAGCGGGATTCATTGCCGGTTGGGGGTTGTTGCAGCGCGAGCCTTGGGCGCGGGTCCTGGCGCTGGTTCTGGGATTTATCTCGCTCTTCAACATTCCGTTCGGTACGGCGGTGGGCGTGTATACGATGTGGGTGCTGTTGCCCGGCGCCGCGGAGCGTGAGTATGACGCTCTGGTTACGTCGCGCGCCGCATGATGGCGGCAGACAATCGGCCTCATTTCCACTTTCTCTTTTCAAGAACCCAGGGATTGGGGACTTCTGCCTTCGTCTCGCCGTCGATTTCATTAAGCGATTTGATAAACTGTGAGCGTCCACCAGAGGCCGACGTAGCTCAGTTGGTAGAGCAGCCGATTCGTAATCGGCAGGTCAGCGGTTCAAGTCCGCTCGTCGGCTCCATTTTCTTCCCGCAGCAGCCTCAACTCTCTCAACGAAATTGTTCGCCGGGCAATTTTCTCCGGGGTGATGCAGATCACTGCGCCCTTCCAGTGAACTTCTTTACAGTAGGGTTACGCATGGGCGGATTCTCCATCCTTACCAATGGCAAGCGGGCTGTGGTGGCGCTGGTACACTCCGTAGTGTTCCTTCTAATTGCGGTGCGACAGATGGTCGCGGCTGATCCTTCGGCCGGCATCTGGGCGCCGTCCACAGTGCGTCCCACCACCTGGATCCTTTGCGGAATCTTCTTCGTCGTTTCCGCTATCCTCTTCTGGCTCTTCATTATTTCCCGGGGATGGATGGAGAGATTTTATTTCGGATTCTGCGCAGTCAGCGCGGGGTCAGGCCTTCTTCGCACCGCCGCAGGAGACGAGGCATTTCATGCCGGTCTGTATATAAGGGTCGTCATGCTGGTCAGTGCCGTGCTAGTAGGGTTGATGATCGTGCGCAAGCACTCGAGCTCTCGCTCGGAATGTTCAGAAACAACTCCTTAGCGGGAACTTATCACCCGCAAATCCAGGGAAACCAGGTTGCGCCCTTCCCTCCCCTTCTTTCACCTCTCCACACCTTCACATCACCCAACAATGTCTAACTCACATTATTCTCCCCCCCCGCCCGTAACCCCGCCCGCCCGGTTAGCACCCGCCTAGCTCACGCTCCTGAGGTCCCACAGAAGCGCGCCGTCGCGGGCCTCGGCGGCGCGCCGCGGTATGCACCGGACGGGGCCCTGCGTGTGCGCCTCCGGGGCTAGGCTCCTCTCCCTGCGGCATCGGAGGGCCGCCGCACCTCACGGCTCGGGTCGCACTCTAGGTTCGGCTCCGGCCCCGCTCTCGTGGCCGCGGCGAGGGGGCGCGCCCGCGCCGGGCGGCGCGCGGGCGGCCCGCCCCGGGGGCCTCGCGCGCCCGTGGGCGCCGGCCGGGGCGGGGGGGCCGCCCGCCGGCCCGCGTCGCCCCGGGCGGCCGGCGGCCGGGGGCGGGCGGCCCGCGCGCCCGCGCGTCCCCGCCTCGCCCCGCTCCTCTCGGGCCCCTAGGGCTGGGAATCCCTGAACATTCGAGCTTGACCTTGGGGACATTCAGAGTATCTGAGTTTGGCCGTTAGTCCCGAACTTCAAGCACAAAGTTCGTCAGAGAGCTACCGTTGGCACGGTAGCTCTTGGCGTCTCTGCGCCGCTTCGAGTTGTCCTTTAACATTGGCACCTCCATCTTAATGCAACAACATTATCCCTTTAGTAGTGGGCGAAAGGCGAATGCCACAGCAATGCGCTTCTATGCGCTAGGCTTTGAGAACCAGATTATTTCAGCCTTCGAGCCGACGAATAGGATGAGGTAGAAGTGAGCACAACTCCTCAATACTCCACACATGATTCGAGAGTCCGGCTTCCATCGCTGGCGTCACCCGAAGCGTAGTGTGCACGCGGCAAAAGTTGTAATACATAAACCAGATCGCAACAGATGCCGCATGGTTCTCGATCTTTTTCGAGAAAGCATTCGTGAGCCGAGTAAAACGGCGAATGCTCATTCTCATCGAAAGATTCTGGCGCTCCACGAATGACGTAGAAACGTGCTTGGGGTCAGGGTTGCCACTCACTACTTTCATGTCGCAACCGATGCAGCGAGCAGGAGAGTAGCGCGTCTCGTTTCTCTGTTCGATGCACCATAAATCTTTTGCAATTGCGCGTAATCAATGTCTGCTCCGAAAGCATTCTCCACGGCCTCCAGATACGCTTTGTGACCGTCCGTCGTAATCTGCACGCGGTTGCGAATGCGTGAGCGCAATCTTCCATGAACTCTTTCGCCCAACCTAGATCGCGCCCACCCACCAGATAGATACGCATAGTTTCGTATCTGCGTCGATTGCCGTCCAAGTCCAAACGTCGCCCCAGCCGATGGCTTTCTTTTCCGGCCGGACATTCTTCGATTTTGCTCCGACGTATTGCCAAATCTCGTCACATTGCAAACGGCGCACCTTCAGGCTGCGAACATGACGGTCGTGATAAGCCGCGCAGCCATCGGCGAGATCGAGCACCAGCTTGAGAACGGTATTCTTTGCAACGCCCGTCATCCGCACTGTGGAGCGAACGGAATTACCCTCGACTAAGGCTGCCACAACTCGCGTTTTCTGTTCCATCGTTAGCCGTTTCATATGCTGAACTATATGCTTGAGCGTATATGATGTCAAGTCAAAAGTGATACACAGAGAGAGGATCAGCCTGTGACCTACGTCACACAAGAAGTCCTAGGTATTAATCACTGTCTGGATATATAGTCAGAAAGGAAAAGGAAACTTTTGGGGGTTTCCATGCGTCTAACCGTCTACATGACGGATTTCCTCTTGCAAGTTCTCGCCCGCCTATGTTACTTCTACGGGCCAAGTCCGTCAACCGGAAACGGAAGGGGCTGTAAATAATGGCTGAGTGTGTTCAAGAGGCTGGTATCGCTGGCAAAACGCCCGACGTTCTATTCGTGCGCCCAAAACAAGCCAAAATGCTGCACAGTGGGCCAGCAAAGATTGTACTCACCGCTCTGCGTGAGATGGATACGGTACTGTTTGAGTTGGCTGCGTGCAAATCAAAAAGCTCGTTTATCGCAGCGAGGAAAACGTTATTCCCTGATTACGTAAATCTGTCCTACATCATCGCCAATTCGTTTTCGATGCGCGATGATCGCTCGGTTCGTAGCGTTGCGGTTGACCAGGCAATTAAAGCAGTCGAGCAACTGTTCCAGCGAAAAGGAACGGCAAGATTTGGTAAAGATTCTGTTGGTGAAGCTGTGTTCTGTCTTGATACTCTCAGAAGAGCGTACAAGCTGATCGATGTTATCCGCGAGAGAGGCGATGCGCCAGCAGATGCCGAGGAAAAGGATCGCGGTCTAGCGGTTCAATTCAATGCAGCAGCACTGTACGCTCAACTGCATCTCGATTGTATGCGTATTGTTATCACGCAAGAGGAAGTACGGAATCAGGAAATCGTCGATGAAGTCCTAAGAGGAGCCCGCCACTCGGTTATGGCGTATTCGTTTGTTCGGCAAGCAGTGGAATTGCGCACCAAAAGAGAACCGTACCTTCTGGATGCAACGCAAGACGAAGAAGATCGGGAACTGCTGGAGGAGTCGTTCTTGGATTACGTAGAGCACGAGTCCAAGTTGGATGCCGAACTCTAATCCCCAACGCGGCGAAATCTACTGGGTCAACATTCCCCAGCGTCATACGGTTGGCAGAGAGCAGTTCAAAAAGCGCCCGTGGCTTATTGTTTCCACAAACTCCATTGCCCAGTTGCAGCTCGTCGTAGGCGTTCCTCTAACGACGAAAACACAGAAACCTAATCGACAATTTAGAATACAGATACTTGAGGGCGACATTATCTTGGAGCCAAACTCAACTCTGGATAAGTGTGAACGGTTGGCACTCACGGAGCAGGTCCGCACCCTCTCTCTAGAGCGATTTGATTTTCCAAGGGTTGCGCGTGTGACGGATGCCGCGATCTACGCTGTCGAGGCTGGTTTGAAATTCATTTTCGAGATGGATTGAACTTTTGTCAGGCCCATCTAGTCTTTGCAGCCTTCTTTGCGATGGCTTTGCGCCTTGCCTTGGAAAGAGCCTTTGCTCTTGCCTTCCCACCTTTTTTGCCTCCCATACTTCCTAGAGCTACCGCGTGAGGGTTGCGCTCATCCTTCGGCGGATCAGGAAGAGGATTCCCGTCCATCTGTTCTCCGATGGCTTGCTCAACGATGGCGCGACCGACTTGCATAAAGTCACGCTTCGGAGCGGATCGTTTCGCCATGAATCCATCATCTCAAACTTTGTCAGTTTGACAAAGCCCTGAGGAAATCTTGCTGACCCACTACCTGCGCCCTCGGCAGTTGGCCTATTGGCTGAAGTCTTAGTATGCTTGCCACGTGTCCTATCGTGACGAGTCTTATCCAGACGATCCACGCGAGCGCCGGCGGCTGGAGAAGACCTATGCCGGCATGACCGATAGCGAATTGCAGCGGCTGGCGGGTAGCGCGGAGTCGCTGACTGAGTTGGCCTGGGACGCGTTGGAAGATGAGATGGACCGGCGGCATCTGGAGTGTTCCGACGAGCCTGCGCCGGAGCCGCGGCAGGAAATGGAAGTGCGCGAACTCGTGACCATCCGGCAGTTTCGCGATTTGCCGGAGGCGTTATTGGCGAAGGGAAGTCTCGAGTCGATGGGCATCGAATGTTTTCTGGCCGACGAAAATCTGGTGCGGCTGGACTGGTTCATTTCAAACTTTATCGGCGGAATCAAACTTAAGGTGCGCGCGCTGGATGCCGCCAACGCGCAGAAACTTCTGGACGAGCCGATTCTCGAAGGCATTTACGTGCAGGGTATCGGTCTTTATGAACAGCCGCGATGTCCGCAGTGCCAGTCGCTCGACGTGAACTTCCAGGAACTGGATCGTCCCATTTCTTACATGAGTGCCTTTCTCCACATGCCGATACCGGTGCAGCGGCCGGGCTGGCGGTGTCACGCGTGTGACGCGGAGTGGGAAGACGATGGGGCGGAGGGCGGCAAGAGTGAGCCATGTTCCTAGAAAGTGTCCTATGGTACTAAGAAGGCATAGACCGCAAGTGTGATTAGAAAAAATACTCTCAGCTTGCAATGGGGGAAAACCATGAGAACATTCCTCGTCCTGATGCTCTTGGCAATATCTGCAACCGCCCAGCAACAACCGGGGGCCGTTGCGGCAGCCTGCGGTCCCAAGGAGACCCTCCAAGTGAAGCTGGACCAATCCCAGCACAACCTTGTGCAGCCCCAGCCTGGGAAAGCCCGCGTTTACTTCGTCCAGGACATCGGCGCAGTGAACTGCGTTGGAGGCTGCGGGACGAAGATCGGGCTGGATGGAGCGTGGGCGGGCGCCAATAAGCAAAATTCCTATTTTTCCGTTTCCGTGGAACCGGGAGAGCATCACGTGTGTGCGAGCCTAAGCCCGCAACTGTCGCCGCATACAGTGGCCTTTGCGCATTTCACAGCGGAAGAGGGGAAGGTGTATTACTTCCGCACGCGACCTTTTTTGGCGAAAGACCAGCTCTTGAATATTGATCCGATCGACAGTGACGAGGCGAAATTTTTGATCGCGTACTACCCTCTTAGCGTGTCGCAGCCCAAGCCTTAACGATAACCATTAGCCAGTGCTGACGTTGTAGCTAAGAGTTGACCATTCGTCCGGCAAAGCCCTTCCGAATCACGTCAAGTGTATCCTCCGCCAACTTCAGCGCCGGTAATTCCTCCTGCGTGAACCACCTGACTTCCGCCGCGTCGCTGGCGGCGGCGAGATCACCCGCAACCCGACGGCAGAAAAAATCAATCAAAACGTAGTGATATTGCACGCGCTGCTCGGGATTCAGCAGGATGCGGTCGTAGACGCCGAGAAGCTCGCCCGGTTCGACGGTGAGTCCGGTTTCCTCGTGGGCCTCGCGGATGGCTGCGTCGCGGACCATTTCGCCGACTTCAAGCACGCCTCCGGGGATGGACCATTCGGCTTGCAGCGGAGGGTGAAGCCGCTTTACGAGGACGACGCGCGAGTCTTCGATGATGATGGCTCCGACGCCGACCAGAGGGACTTCTGGGAATTCTCGTTGCATGTGTGCAACGATTCTACTTGGTGAAGTCAAAATCATGAACCACGATGGACACGAAGTTGCACGAAGAAGAGACTTGCCGATTTCCTTCGTGTAACTTCGTGTCCTTGGTGGTTAAATAGTTTCCCTATGGCACTGGAAGAATACAAGCGCAAGCGGAAATTCGAGCAGACGCCGGAGCCGCCCCCGAAAGTGGAGAGCAATGCCGGCCATCGGTTCGTTGTGCAGAAGCATGATGCGACGCGACTCCACTATGACTTTCGGCTGGAGATGGAGGGAGTTCTGAAATCGTGGGCTGTGCCCAAGGGTCCGTCGCTCGATGCGGCGGACAAGCGGCTGGCGATGCAGGTGGAGGATCATCCGGTTTCGTATTTCGATTTCGAGGGCATCATCCCGGAAAATAATTACGGAGCAGGCACCGTGATGGTTTGGGACGTGGGCACGTGGCAGCCTCTGTCTCCGGTTCCGGTGGAGGGAAAATATGTTCCGGGTACTGAAGCCGAAGCTGCCGCCATGCTGGCAAAAGGTGACTTGAAATTTCGTCTGGATGGCAAAAAGTTGAAGGGCGACTTCGCGCTGGTGAAGATGAGGGGCCGGCGTCCCGGGAGCAAGGGAAACGAATGGCTGCTGATTAAAAAGCACGATGAATACGCCGTCGAAGGATACGATATCGATGAGTATGACGAGTCGGTGCTGAGCAAGCGTAGCCTGGCTGAGATCGCAGGAGATTCGGGATCGAAAGAATGGAAGAGCCGCCCGGCTGCCGGTCGGGGCAAGTTGAAAGCTGCCTGGCTGGCTGACGCGGTGGCCAAGCTCGATAAGAAGAATTCTGCTAAGAGGACGACGGCTAAAAAAAAACAAAAGAATTAAACACAGGGGACACGGGGGAGCACAGGGTAAAACAAAATAAATTAGTTCCAAAGAATTACCCTGTGTCCTCCGTGCCCTCTGTGGTAAGAGCTTCTTCTTTCAGTCCCCCCAAGCGTCCGATGCCGAGCGAAATTCATCCCATGCTGGCCACGCCCATCGCTGAGCCGTTCGATGGAGCGGATTGGTTGTTTGAAATCAAATGGGACGGCTACCGGGCAGTCGCTTTTATTGAAAACGGCAAGGTGCGGCTGGTCTCGCGAAATCAGAACGAGCTCACTCAGCGTTATCCCGAGTTGAAAGACTTGCCGGAGTTCGTCGAAGCAAAGAGCGCAATTCTGGATGGAGAAGTTGTCGCTCTCGACGAGCAGGGAAGGCCTTCGTTTAGCTTGATGCAGCAGCGGACTGGGTTTCGTCCCGGAGGAAGGCGCGGCGTGAGCAATGCTGACGTGCCCGTGCTCTATTACGCATTCGATCTGCTGTATCTCGATGGTTACGATTGGCGCAAGGTTGCGCTGGAAGAACGCAAGAAGAAATTGGCTTCGCTCCTGGTCGCAGGAGATTCGCTTCGCTATTCCGATCATTACGAGAAAGAAGGGAAGGCATTATTCGAACTCGCCAAACAAAAAGGCCTGGAAGGGATCCTGGCCAAGAAGCGCGACAGCATTTACCAGGAGCGTCGCAGCAGCGAATGGCTCAAGATAAAAATCCGGCATCGCATCGAGTGCGTAATCGGCGGATACACCGAACCCGAGGGCAGCCGCGCACATTTCGGATCGATCGTGCTCGGTCTCTACGATAAGCAAAGCAGGCTGATTCACGTGGGACAGGCGGGCAGCGGCTTCAATCAGGGATCGCTCGACGAAATCTCAAAAGTGCTGAAGAAGCGGGAAACGAAGCAAAAGCCGTTTTATGGCGAGGTGGAGGCTCTAAGAAAAGTCTTCTGGGTAAGACCCGAGCTTATGGCCGAGATTGAATATGCGGAATGGACTGAGGGCGCGAGTGGTGGCAGCGGTCCCAAGCTGCGGGCCCCAGTCTTCCTTGGCCTGCGCGACGATAAAGATCCAAAGGAATGCCTGCTGGAAGAAGCTATGAAAATCAGCACAGGGGGCTGACGTTTTCTACTTGATGTCTTTCATGGGCAGCATCGTGCCGTAGTCGCGACCACTGGGATCGACCGCGCGCGCCACGACGGAGGTAAAAGCGTCGCGCAACTCAGGATATTTTGTTACCAGTCCTCTCATTACCGCCATGTTGCTTTGGTAAGCCTGATTTGTATTCGAAACATCGGGCACGTCGTAGCGGACGATCAGATCCAACTCATTGTTCACAACTTGAGGAAACAGGTCGATCAATTTGTAAGTAGCGGTGCCGGAGGCGAGATCAACAGTCTTGCCATCCCCAGGCTGATCGGCGGGCTGTGCTTTCTGCGATTCATCGTAGAGCTTATCAGTGATCAAGGTGCTCATGAAAGGCAAGGGCGAAATCAACGAACGTGCTTCCACGTAGTAAAGCCAGGCGTTGTGGGTTTGTCCTTTCGCTTTGAATTCACGGGCGCGAGTGGTGAACCAGTCGCTGTCGTGTCCGCCGACTTGCGAGGGTTTTACATAGAGGCCTCCTAACTTCCAGTCGGTTCCCAGTTGTTGCAGAATGAATGAAACGTAATAAGGCTCCTTCGACGAGGTTACGTCGAGAATCACCACGGCGTATTTTCCCGGGGGTAGATTATTGAGATAGAAGGCGGCGCTGTTGGCGGTTTGGCCGTTCCGGCCAAACACGCCGCAGTAGAATTCCGCGCGGGCAATGGGCGCGACACCCTCGGCTTCCAGCAGGAATGGCGGGCGAGCTGTGGCTTTCGAACCGGCCAGAGCAGATTGATTGTCCTTTACCGTGGCTTCGATCGCGGAAAAATCCGAGGCCAGGCTGGGAATTGCCGCCTGCCGGAGCGATGCCGCATCGCTTTTGGCCAGGAGATCGAAAAAGTGCTGACCGGCAGAAACTAGAGCGCTGCGCGTGGCTGGCTCCATATCGCTCGCTGTGGTGCAGGTCTCAGCGATGGCAGTGCTCACGCAGCATATTAATGCCAACGCCACCCATACCAGAACCGATTTGCTCTGAACCATAGAAATTATCGGTTGTGTGAAATAACGCTTCGAACCTTCTGCGTCAGCCACTCTATTTTCCCCCAGAAAATTGTACGCCCGGTGTACTCACCGAATGAAGGGACTTTCACGGTCCCCCTCACTCAATAATTTAAGGTCGCCCCGCAAGAGGATAAAGTCAATACGTTCTGATGGGTAGAGGTTAGTGGCTACAGTTGGAGCGTTAAAGCGCAAAGCGGTGCTAGAATTGCGGTAAGACCTTGCTTTATCCCCGAACAAAGCGATCTGAATCAGGAGTTGTCATGGGTGGCCGACTAAAGATTACCGGATTTATGCTGGCTCTGGTGTTGTGCCTGCCGATTGCAGGACGCGCGGACACGCAAACCACCCCAGCTCCGCATCGCGCCCATAGCAAGAACAAGAAGAAGACTGTTCCGCCTCCTTTGCCTTCGGGGACGCAGGGTCCGGTACCCCAGGTTCCGCTGGATGCAATCCCCGCGGTTGCGCCTGAGGTCAGCTATGAGAATGGACTTTTGACGATCAATGCGCCGAATTCGACGCTGGGAGATATTTTGCGCAGCGTACGCAAGCATACCTCCGCCGACATCGAAATCCCGGCGACCGCCAACGAGCGAGTGGTTACGCGTCTGGGGCCCGCGCCGGCCCGGGAAGTGATGGCCGAGCTCCTGAACGGATCGCGCTTCAATTACATTCTGCTGGGATCGCCGGAAGATGCAAATGCGCTGGTGCGGGTGGTTTTGGTAGCCAAAACACCGGACACGCCAGCCGGCCAGCCTGGCCAGACCGCAATCTCCGCGGCGCGGCGGGGCCCGCCCCGCGCGGACGCGGAACAGGGTTTGCGTTGGCGGGACGGGTGCGGCTGGCTGCGCCGGTCAGGGCGGACACAGCCAGAGCGCCGGCGACCGGCCGGCGGATCCGCATGAGTCGCAGGGCCGGCATCGCGCGCTCTGGGCTGGACGGCCGCGCTGAGATTCCCATGGGTTCGAGAGCGCTACTGTGTTTGGTGATCTGTGCCGGTCTGGGGGCAGGAGGCGCCGCCCCTGCCGCGGCGGCGATGGAAGCGCCCGGCGAGGTCGAGACGCTGGCCGGCACTTTTGTCTCGCCGCTGTGGAATCGGGGCCGCCGGAGCACGTTCAACTATGCCGCCCTGTCGATCCGCGAGGCTTGGCCGCTGCGGCTGGCCGGGCGAACCTATGCCGACTGGGATTGGGTGGGAGAGTTCTTTGCTGCTGATGTCACCGCCGGATTCGGGCACGTGCTGGCCGGCCCCTCGCTGCTGGCGCGGCGCTGGTTCCGGCCTCGCGCCGGGGGCTGGCGGCCGTATATCCAGGTCGGATTTGGCGCCCTTTACACCGATGCGTATCGCAATCGCGACCAGCTCCAGCTTGGGGAGGCGCTGCAATTCAAAACCACCGTGAGCGCCGGATTCCATGCCCGGCTGGCGCGGGCTTGGTCATGGGCTGGCGAACTCTCGTTCAACCATCTATCCGACGGCGGGCTGTCCGATCGCAACTATGGCGTTCACGCCTTGGGGATGAGTCTGGGCCTGGCCCGCTCTTTCTAGCAGCTCCGCCTCCGGCGGGTTCGCCTGCCGCCGCCTCGAGCGATCGGGCTGGGAGAACGTCGCCGGGCGGCTGCGACGCGGCGCCGCCTCGCGACCATGCCACGATCGGCGGCTTCCGCCGGCGGTCCTCACGGATTCTCCATCGTGCGCAGCGTCCAGAAGTCGTCCGCGAGGTCGCGGTTGTCGAGGTAGGCGTACGGCATGGTGAAGTAGCCCGCCAGGCCCCAGGTCGCGCCCCACGAATTGCGGATGGTGAAACGCTTCGTCGTGTCGTTGTAGCCCACGGCCATGACCGCGTGGCCGCCGAGGCATTGCTCCGCCGGCTTGGGCAGGTCGAGCCGGCCCGTCCGGGCCACGGCGGCCGATTCGAACGCCTCGTAAACGGTGAAGCCAAAGACGAAGGGAAACCCCTCGGCCAGGCAGCTTTTCATCTCCGGCAGGGTCAGGATGCGGTGATACGACTGCACCTGGTGGGTGAGCGCCTCGCGATAGCAGGCGGCGGGGGGCTTCACCTTGAACTTGGCCGATGGCGTACGGCCACTTCGGCTCCGGGCAGACGCCCTGTTTGACGAGCGACTTGACGCCGTCGCGAATCATCGCCCCGGCGTCTTCCTGGACGGTGCCTTCCATCGCCCGCTCGTTGTAATAGACGAACAGGCGGCTCAGATCGGGCGGCGCGTGGCCGGCCTTCTTTTCGAGGAATTCCAGGTTGCCGACGAGGGCGTTGGCCGTGCAACTGCCCAGCTGCCCCTGGTTCTCCACCGCGTGAACACTTCGCGCGCAAATCCATCGACGGCGGCAGCGTGGGCGGCGGCGCGGCGATGGCGGCATACAATTTGTCGCGATGGTCCGGACGATCCGGCGTCCATCCGTACCAGGCGTTGACTTGGGGGGATCGGTTCATGGCCCTGTCCTTTTCTTTGGGGGGTTGACTGGTCTCCGGCCGCGGCCGGAATTTCACTCGGGCGCGATTTTTGGCCGTTTTCCCCGTCCAGGGCGATGACGGGAAACACTCTAAATTGATCAGATTCGACTAAGCGAAATTGCGATAATTCCGGTGCCGAATGGAGCAGGGAGACGGGTCCCGCCGGCCCCGGGCGCAGCCGGTTTTGCGGCTCCGGGGCGGGGCCCGGCCGCCCGGCCAAAGTTTTGGTTGCATTCGCCGGGGGGCGACCTATACGTTCGCCCCCCTTTTCAATTACGCCTGCCCCCGATTCCGGGGTGACAGGGGGAACGAATCCATGAAACACCATTTCACGCTCAACGTCTCGCCGCGCGCCCAGACGGGCCGCAGCGCCTCGCGCCGGCTGCGCAAGGCAGGACCGCATTCCCGCCATCCTTTACGGGAAGCACACCGACGCCGGACAAGCTCTCACTCGAGGGCCCGGAATTCGTCCGGCTGCTGAAAGCCGTCGGCGATAACGCCGCCCTGATCGAGCTCCAGGGCGCCCGGCGACAACACGCTGTCCTTCCTGCAGGAGATCCAGCGCGACCCGATGACCGACCGCTACCTCCATGTCGACCTCCACGAGGTGAAGGCCGACGAGAAGTTCGAGATCCACGTGCCGGTGCACGTGTCCGGAGAATCCTTCGGCGTGAAGAACCAGAGCGGCGTGCTCGAAATCGCCTCCCACACCCTCCGCATCCGCTGCCTGCCGAAGGACTTGCCGGCCGTCATCGAGGTCGATGTCACGCGAGCTGAACGTCGGCCAGACGATCAATTCGGCGAACTCAAGCCCGTTCCCGGGCGTCGATTTTTCTGGACGACAAGCGCCAGCCCGTTGTCTCGTGCGTCGAGCCCGTCGAGGAAATCGTCGAGGCGGTCGTCGAAGCCGCGGTGCCGGCCGAGGGTGTCCCCGTCGAAGGGGCGCCCGCCGAAGGTGCCGTCAGGTGCGGCGCCGGCCGCCGGGGCCGCGCCGGCCGCCGGGGCCGCCGCTCCGGGGCGAAACCCGGGGCCGCCGTCCCGGCGCGAAGCCTGGTGCCCCCGGGGCGAAGCCCGCCGCTCCCGGCGCCGCCAAAGGCGCCGCGCCTGCGGGCAAGGGGGCCGCGCCGGCTCCCGGCGCCAAGCCCGCCGCCCCGGCTGCCGCCGACCGGAAGGGTCCGCCCCCCCAAGAAGTAACGCTTTTCCGCCCGCCCGCCGCCGCTTGACGCCGGTGGGCGGGACGCGCTGTTCTTTGAGTCATGTCCATTCTGCTCGTCGCCGGCCTGGGAAACCCGGGCCGCGAATACGCCAGCACGCGCCACAACGCCGGGCCGGGTCGTCGTCGACGCCTTGGCCGCGAAGCACGGCCCTCACCTGGAGGCGGTCGCTGCGCTCTTCGAGGCCGCGGTCGCCCGCTGGGACCGGGCGCCGGGCGCGGTCTGCCTTGCTGGCCCGGCCCACGACCTTCATGAACGACAGCGGCCGCGCCGTGCGCGCGCTCGCCGACTTCCACAGGATTGCCGCCCGCCGCGATCGTCGCCGTCTACGACGACCTCACGATCGATCTCGGCCGCGTCAAGATCACGCAGCGCGGCAGCGCCGGCGGCCACAACGGGGTCGCCAGCCTGCTCGAGCACCTGGGCGGCGGCTTCGTCCGCTACCGCCTCGGCATCGGCCCGAAGCATCCGCCGGAAATGGACCTCAAGGACTTCGTGCTCGGCAAATTCACGCCGGACGAACAAACTCATTTTCAACCAAAAACTCGACCACCTACGTCCGACGGCCTGGACCTGCTCATCGACAGCGGCCCGACCGAGGCCATGAACCAGCTCAACCGCAGAGACCATGACCATGAACCCAGACCAAACGCAACTACCGCGCGACCTTCATCCTCGACAACCGCGGCAAGGAGGAGTCCATCGACCAGATCATCGACGGCGTGAAGAAGGAGATCGCCGCCGTCCACGGCGACGTCACCGCCGTGGAGAACCTCGGCAAGAAGGACTTCGCCCGGGTGACCGACCGCAAGCTGCCCGGCCGCCGTCTACGTGCACGTCAATTTCACCGCCCCGCCCGACGGCCCGCGCCCATCTGCACGAGCGCCTCCGGCTCAACCACAACGTCTACCGCACCTTCGTCGCAGGCGGTCTAGCCGCCCGCGGTGCCTCTCCCCATGGCCTACCTCAACAAAGTCTTCCTCATCGGCAACCTGACGCGCGACCCCGAGCTGCGGGTCACGCCCAAGGGCACGGCGATCTGCCAGTTCGGCCTGGCCGTGAACCGCCAGTACAAGGACGAGTCCGGCGCGACCCGCGACGAGACGGCGTTCGTCGACATCGAGGCCTGGGGCAAGCAGGGCGAGCTGTGCTCGAAGTACCTCCAGAAGGGCAGCCCGGCCTTCGTCGAGGGCCGCCTGAAGCTTCGACCAGTGGGAGGACAAGACAGAGCGGCCAGAAGCGCAGCAAGCTCAAGGTCGTGCTCGACAACGTGCAGTTCCTCACCCGCGCCGGCGGCGGTGGCGGCGGCGGCGGCGGCGGCGGGGGCGGGGAAGCCGCCGCCGGCGAAGGCGCGACGCTCCGCCGAGCGCCGCGGCGGCCCCGCCGCGCGGCGCCGCCAAGCCGGCCCCCGAGGCCAAGCCGGCGGCCGACGACGACGTGCCGTTTTGAACCGCCCGCCGCCCTTTTCCGCCCGGAATCTCCAACCCAATCTCCGTCATGGCCCACAGTGAAGTACTGCTGATCAAACCCGTCGAAGGCCTCGGCGGCGAAGGCGACCAAGTCAAGGTCCGCGCCGGCTACGCGCGCAATTATCTGCTGCCGCGCGCCATCGCCGTGCCGCTCACCACTGCCAACCGCAAGCAGGTCGAGGCGCTGAAGAAGCGCCGCGCCGAGCGCGAGGCCCAGGAGCTCACCGGCGCCCAGGAGCTCGCGGCCCGAAGCTCGAGAAGGCCAGCCTCGCCTTCGCCGTGAAGACGGGCGAGGGCGGCAAGATGTTCGGCGCCGTCACCGCCGCCGACATCCACGACAAGCTCGCCGCCGCCGGCTTCGAGATCGACAAGCGCAAGATCCTGCTGCACACGCCGGTGAAGACCCTCGGCCAGCACACGGTGAAGATCAAGCTCCACGCCGACGTCACGGTCGAGCTGACCTTCGACGTCGTTCGGAGAACCCGATCGTCCCGATCGAGGGCTGAAGCGCGGGGCCGCGCGCAGGACGCGGCCGCGCGGCCGGCCGCACGCCGCGCCTGGTGAACACTTTGTGCGATAGGTTGGGTTTGCCGGGCGTCAGGTCTTGGCCTCTGACTCCGCTCTTCCGCCATGGCTGAAACCTCCCTCGCGCCGCCGCCCACCCGTCCGCCGACCAACGGCGGCGGCCCGCCGCCCTCCGGCTGTGCCGGGCGCGCCCCGCCGCACAGCGTGGAGGCCGAGGAGTACCTGCTCTCCTGCTGCCTGCTCGACGGCGTCGGACACGATCGCCCGCTGCCTGGAGGCCAAGCTGACCCCCGCGGCCTTCTACGTCCCGGCCAACCGGCTCATCTTCGAGAAGCTGTGCGAGCTCTACCAGAAGAGCCCGCCGGTCGACGTCGCAGTCCTGGCCGAGGAGCTGAAGACCGCCCGGCAGCTCGAGGCCGTCGGCGGCTACGCCTATCTCGCGCCAGGTCAGCGGCGCGCATCCCGACGACCGCGCAGGCGCAGTATTTCATCGAGAAGGTGCGCGAGCTGCACCTGCTGCGCGAGCTGATCAAGGTCGCCACCGGCGCCGTGGAGGAGTGCTTCAACTTCCACGGGCGGCCTCGAGGAGTTCATCGACCAGGTCGAGCAGGACGTCTTCCGCGGTCACCCAGGACCGCATCTCCGACGCGCGCCAAGCCCATGAAGGAGCCCGACCCACGAGGCGATGAACGTCATCAACAAGATGATGATGAAGAAGGGCGAGCTGACGGGCGTCGCCGTCGGGCTTCAAGGACCTCGACAACCTGACGTGGGGCTTCCAGCGGCAGGAGATGATCGTGCTCGCGGCCCGCCCCTCGATGGGCAAGACCTCGCTTGCGCTCAATGTCGCCGAGGCGGCCGCGCTGCCGAAGAAGGGCGAGCCGGTGCCCACGCTGGTCTTCTCGCTCGAAATGAGCGCGCGCGCAGCTGGCCCTGCGCATGCTCTGCTCCCGCGCCCGCGTGAACATGAAGCTGCTGCGCGACGGCCTTCTGTCCAAGAACGGCGACGAGCAGCAGCGAGCTGCGTCGCGGCCGCCGACGAGTTCTCCAAGGCGCCGCTCTTCATCGACGACTCCAGCCACCTGTCCATCATGGAGTTGCGGGCCAAGGCGCGCCGGCTCCACGCCCGGCACAAGCTCGGCCTGATCATCGTCGACTACCTGCAGCTGCTCAGCCCGACCGACTCCCAGGTGCCCGCGCGAGCAGCAGGTGGCCGAGGCTTCCCGCGGATTAAAAGCGCTGGCGAAGGAACTTGACGTCCCGGTCGTTGTATTAAGTCAGCTGAACCGCTCGTCCGAAAAGGAGAACCGCGCGCCCAAGCTTGCCGACTTGCGGGAATCCGGATCGATCGAGCAGGATGCCGACGTAGTGCTCATGCTTGCCCGCCCCAAAGACGCCGACGAAAAATTCCAGGTGGCCGCCGATTCGGCCGAGTTAATCGTTGCCAAGCAGCGAAACGGACCGGTAGGAGAATTGCAGCTGACTTTCCTCCGAGACATCACACGCTTTGAAAACTATACCCAGTAACCCTGTGATGACAGGGTCCTACGCTCTTTTGTCGTCGGCATGCTCGCTGGCGGCTGGTGATCGTTCCGGGCGGCTGGGGCGGGCCCAGACCGACACGCCGGCGGAGGCAGAGCCGGCGCCGCGCTACAAGGTGGGCACGTGACGGTCAAGTTCGTCGGCACGGCCAACGTCAACGAGCAGATCGTGCGCGCCAACATCCAGGTGCGCGAGGGCGGCGATTTCGACGAGACGCATGCTCGACCGCGACATCCGCGCCTCTACAAGACCGGCCTCTTCGAGTTCATCGAGATCAAGCGCGAGCGGTCGACTCCCGAACACCTTCAACCTGGTCTATCGAGGTGACGCCCAAGTACCGCGTGCTCGCCGTCAAGTACGAGGGCAACAAGAAGGTCAAGACCAGCCGGCTCGAGAAGGAGATCAAGACCCGGCCGAACACCGCGCTCGACGAGCGCCAGGTGAAGGACGACTCCGAGAAGATCAAGGAGTACTACCAGAAGGAGGGCTACAACCAGGTCTCGGTCAGCTACGACATCGACCGCGACCGCACCACCGGGCTTCGGCACGGTCATCTTCAAGATCCGGGAGGGCAAGAAGGTGAAGATCGCGCGACATCCGCTTCACCGGCAACGCCCACATCAAGTCCAAGCGCCTGCGCAAGCGAGATGGACACGAAGAAGTGGTGGATGTTCTCCTGGCTGACCGGACACGGGCCGGTTCAAGGACGACGAGTTCGAGGACGACCTGGACAAGCTGCGCGACTTCTACCGCGAGCACGGCTATCCTCGACGTCGACATCCCGAGGACCGGATCATCTTCGACTACCCGAAGCCGACGCGGCTGATCATCACGATCACGTCAACGAGGGCCGCCAGTACCGCATCGGCGACATCACCGTCACCGGCAACAAGCTGTCACTCGACCTCGCTGCTCAAGCGCGTCGCGTCCGGCAGCGGAGCGGCATGATCTTCGCCCCGTCCAAGCTCGACAAGGACGTCGAGCGCCTGGAGGACTTCTACGGCAAGGACGGCTACCTCGACACGCGGGTGCACCTCGAGCCGCAAGCCCAACATCAACACGGGCAACATCGACCTCGAGTACCAGGTCGACGAGAGCGACAAGTTCAACGTCGAGTCGATCCAGATCGAGGGCAACACCAAGACCAAGAGCATCGTCATCATCCGCGAGCTGGTGCTGGGCCCGGGCGACGTGTTCGACACCGTGCGCATGAAGATCAGCAAGCACCAGCCTCGAGAACACCGCGCTTCTTCGACGACGTCGACATCACGCCCGCAGACACGAACATCCCCGGCCGCCGGGACCTGCGGGTCCGGTCAAGGAGGGGCGCACCGGCAACCTCACCTTCGGCGCCGGCTACAGCTCGCTCGAGCGGGCGACCGTTCTTCGCCGAGGTCCAGCAGTCCAATTTCGACCTGTTCAACAGCCGCTCCTTCTTCCAGGGCGACGGCGAGAAGTTCCGCATCCGGTTCCAGATCGGCGCGCTGTCGAACGAGGTCGCTCCTCTCCTTCGAGGAGCCGTACCTCTTCCAGAAGCAGCTCGGCGCTCGGCTTCAGCATCTTCCGCACGACCTCCGACTATCATCAGCACCTACTACAACGAGATGCGCATCGGCGCCAATGTCTACCTGCGCAAGCACCTCTTCGAGCTCGTCGAGGGCCGGCTGACCTACACCGTACGAGGTGATCGACATCACGAACGTGGATCGCCTCGGCCTCCCCGATCATCCTGGCCTTGGCGGGCGAGACCCGCACGCTCCAAGATCGGCCTGCAACTCCTGCGCGACACCCGCGACAAGATCGTCAACACCACCTCGGGCAACCGCATGGAGCTTGACACCGACGATCGCCGGCGGGCCGCTGGGCGGCACGAACGATTACTACAGCGTGGAGTTCCGCGGCTCGCAGTTCTTCAAGGTCTTCGAGTCCCAGACCCAGGTCCTCGACCTGATCGCCCGGGCCGGGGTCGTGGAGAACTACGGCAAGAGCACGACCGTGCCGTTCTACGACGCCTTCTTCCTCGGCGGCCCCGACGACCTGCGCGGATTCGAATACCAGGACGTCAGCCCGCAGGACATCCTGGGGGAGCCGATCGGCGGCAAGACCTACGGCATGTTCACCGCCGAGTACTCGTTCGACGTCGTCAAGCCCGTGCGCTTCGCCATCTTCTATGACGCGGGCTTCGTCAACGGGCCGGCGTTCGACTTCAATCCGTCCAACTACAACGACGACTTTGGCGTCGGGCTCCGCCTGTTCGTGGCCGGCGCGCCCCTGAGCCTGGATTATGGTATTCCCCTCACGACGGATAGCGTTAATAAGAAGGGCGAATCAGTTCAATTTCTCCTTTGGCACCCGCTTCTAACCCATCCGTTCCCACCCTGTCGTCATCACCCATGAATAGAACGTTGCAGTCCGCCCTCACCCTCATCGCCTTTGGCGCAGCCGCGCTCGGGCTCTCCGCTCAGGCGCCCGCGTTGAAGATCGTCACGGTCGACATGGGCAAGATCTACGACAACCACTTCAAGACCGAGGAGCAGAACGCCAAGCTGCGGGACGCCGAGCAGCAGGCCCAGACGCAGCTCGAGCAGATGGTCAAGGAAGGCAACCAGCTCGTGGAGCAGTACAAGGAGGCCGACGGAGCAGTCGAAGAACACGCTGCTGACCGAGGACGCGCGCAAAAAGGCCGACGCCGACTCCCAGAAGATGCTGGACGAGATCCAGCGCCGGCAGGCCGACCTGCAGAACTTCCGCGCCAACACGCAGCGCTCGCTCCAGCAGCGCATCCAGAACTTCCGCAGCCTGCTGCTGGACGAGATCAGCAAGAAGGTGACCGAGATCGCCCTGCGCAAGGGCGCCACGCTGGTCGTGGACAAATCCGGCCCCTCGCTGCTCGGCGTCCCGGCGGTGATCTATTCCGACCCGGCCTACGACATCACCGATGAGGTCATGGCCGAGATCAACAAGGATCGTCCGGCGGCGCCGGCGGTCGCCCCGGCCGCCGCCCCGGCCGCCGCCCCCGCGGTTCCCGCGCCCCGCGACGACCGAGAATCCCACCGTCAGCGTGCCGGGCCTGGCGCCCAAGCCCTGACCCGGAGGCGGCGGCCGCCGCCCCGCGCTCGATTTGCCGCTCAACCCCGCCCGGACCGGGCGGGGTTTTTGCTTTGGGTCGGCCGCGAAATTTGCTTGAGTGCGGCCTGACGGCCCGGAGCGCCCTTCCGCCCCCCGCGGGGGGTCCGGCTCCGCGGCCGCGCCCGTGACCATGCAGCTGTCGTACACTCCCGACGAAATCGCCGCCATCGTGCAGCCCCGCGCGGCCCGCGGCGCGACCGACGCCACGATCCGCGGCATCTCCGCGCTGGGCACGGCGCGGGCCGGCGACCTGTCCTTTCTGGGCAACCCCAAATACAAGGCCGAGGTCGCGCGCACCGGGGCGTCCATCGTGCTGGTGCCGCCGGACTATGCCGGCGACCCCGCGGCCAACCAGCTCCTCCTGGTGGTCGACGAGCCGTCGGTCGCCCTCGCGCGCCTGTGCGCCCGGATCGAGCAGACCCTGCGCCCGCCGCCGTCGCCCGGGGTGCATGCCACCGCGGTCGTGGCCCCGGACGCCCGGGTCGCCGCCACGGCCTCGATCGGCCCGCTGTGCGTGATCGAGGCGGGGGCCGCCATCGGCGAGCGCGCGCTGCTGCAGGCCGCGGTGTACGTGGGCCGCGATGTCGTGGTGGGCGACGACTGCCAGCTCCTGCCCGGGGTCCGCCTCTATCCCGGGTCCCAGCTCGGGCGGCGGGTGTGCCTCCACGCCAACGTCGTCATCGGCTCCGACGGCTTTGGCTACGAATTCATCGACGGCCGCCACGAGAAGGTGCCGCAGATCGGGATGGCGGTCATCGAGGACGACGTGGAGATCGGCGCGGGCAGCACGGTGGATCGCGCGCGCTTCGGCCGGACGGTGGTCGGGGAGGGGACGAAAATCGACAACCTGGTGCAGGTGGGCCACAACGTGGTCATCGGCCGGCATTGCATCCTCTGCGCGCCAGGTCGGCATTTCCGGCAGCGTGACCGTCGAGGACGGGGTCGTGCTCGGCGGCCAGACGGGCGTGGCCGGCCACCTCACCATCGGCCGGGGCGTCCAGGCCGGAGGGCAGTCGGGCATTGCCAACAGCGTGCCCGCCGGCAGCCATGTCAACGGCACCCCGGCCATCCCGTACCTCCTCGAGCGGCGCATCACCGTGCTCAAAGAGCGCCTGCCGGAGCTCTTCCATCGGGTGGACGCCCTGGAGGAGCAGGTGGCGAAGCTGGCCTCCGGGTAGGGCGGCGTCGGCGGGCCGTGCGCGGCAACCCTGAACGCCGCTTGCCACGCCGTAGCCCATGGACCCGTCGAAGGGGGAGGACGGGAACGCCGAACCCTGAACTCAGCCGCCACAAGAGATCACCAAGAGCACAAGGTGATTTCCATGTGATCCATGTGTTCGGCCCATGGAACCCCTTGGCGTACGTACGCTTTCCCGTACGGTCCTGGCATGACCTCGATTCCCGTCACTCAGGCTCGTTCGAAGCTCTATCAGCTGGTCGACGACGCTGCTGCTTCGCACGTGCCGGTCCAGATCACCGGCAAGCGGAGTAGCGCTGTCCTCGTGTCGGAAGACGATTGGCGAAGCATCCAAGAGACCCTCTATCTCCTTTCGATTCCAGGAATGCGCGAGTCTATCCGCAAAGGCCTGAAGGAGCCGCTCAGCAAATCCACCACTGAACTCAGCTGGTGAGCTGGCGGCTCTATTACACGAAACAGGCCCAGCAAGACGCCCAGAAGCTGGCGTCCGGCAACCTGCGGCTCCACGCCGGGCGCTTGCTTGAGATTTTGAGAAGAAATCCGTTCCAAACCCCGCCGCCATACGAGAAGTTGGTTGGAGATCTCGCCGGTGCCTGGTCTCGCCGGATCAATATTCAGCATCGTCTCGTCTGTCAGGTCTACCCGGAGAAGCAGGCGGTGAAGATCATTCGGATGTGGACACACTATGAGTAGAAGGCGGGCCGAACCAGGCGCCGCTGCCAATTCGGCCGTCGGTCACGCCTCGGGCGGGCGCACGAGTCGCGCCCGCCGACCTCCGGGCAGGCCTTGAGCGTTCTTTTGTGGCCATGGAGACTCGCCACCAGCAGCCCAAAGGCTCTATGCGCTTGGCGCTTTGCTCCTTGCTGCGCCGGCTCGTCTCGCCGCAGCCCAACGGGCGAAGGCGGAAGTCCCCGCAGGCGGGAACCCAAATCCGCCCCCCGGCGCAAAATAATCTTCCGCTGCCACCCCATCGTGGCAAGATGGCCGCCACCTTATGAGCGATGCGCGGCTGAAGATCTTTACCGGCAACTCCAACCGGCCCCTGGCGGAGGAAATCTGCCGGCACATCGGCGTGCCGCTCGGCGAGGCGACCGTGACCAGCTTCCCCGACGGCGAGTCGTTCGTGAAGATCAACGAGAACATCCGCGGCGCGGATGTCTTCATCATCCAGTCGACCTGCCCGCCGACGAACCACCACCTGATGGAGCTGCTCATCATGATCGACGCGGCCCGCCGCGCGTCGGCGCAGCGGATCACGGCCGTGATGCCGTTCTACGGCTACGCGCGCCAGGACCGCAAGGACCAGCCCCGCGTGCCCATCACGGCCAAGCTGGTCGCCAACCTCCTCGTGGCCGCCGGCGCCAACCGCGTGCTCACGATGGACCTGCACAGCCAGCAGATCCAGGGCTTCTTCGACATCCCGGTCGACCACCTCTACGCCTCGCCCGTGTTCTTACGACTACCTGGCGCAAGCAGAAGACGGCCAGCCTCGTCGTCTGTTCGCCCGACGTCGGCGGGATGAAGATGGCCGCCGCCTACGCCGACATGCTCGGCGCGGGCCTGGGCCTGGTCGCGAAGAAACGCACGAGCGCCACCACCGTCGAGGCCATCAACGTGGTCGGCGAGGTGAACGGCTGCGACGTGCTGCTGGTCGACGACATCACGGAGACCGCCGGCACGCTCACCGCCGCCGCGAAGATGCTCCGGGAAAGCGGGGCGCGCACGCGTCCGGGCCGCGGTCAGCCACTGCATCCTCAACGAGGTGGCCTACGAGCGGCTCAAGACCGGCGTGATCGACGAGCTCATCACCACCAACTCCATTCCCGATCGATCCCCGCGGGCTGCCCATCACGGTCGCTCAGCATCGCCGGCCTGCTCGGCGAGGCGATCCAGCGCATCAACAGCAACGAGAGCATCACCAGTCTCTTCAAGATCAAGGGCTTCTAACCGGCCGCGCCGGCGGAACCGGCCGGGCGCCCGCCTGTCTCCCTGCGTCCGTCACGCCTTTCCTCATGAACTTCAAGACCCTGGCCGGTTTGTCCGCCGCTGCTTTGGCGGTGCTGGTGCTGCTCGGTGCCGCCGAGCCGCCGACACCCGCGCCCGCCGAGGCCCCGAAGCCCGCGCCCAGGGAGGCGCCGCCCAAGCCCGCGCTCAAGGTGGATCCGTCGCCGGTCAACGACGGGAAGGCCGGCGTGGCGGTCAGCTATGCCGACGTGGTCGACCCCGTGCAGAAGGCGGTGGTGTCGGTCTATTCCGCGAAAACCGTGCGCGAGCGCCTGCCCCCGTATTTCCGCCAGTTCTTCGGCGACCAGGAGCGCGAGACGCGCGAGGAAGGCCTCGGCTCCGGCGTCATCGTGACGCCCGACGGCTACATCCTCACCAACAACCACGTCGTGGAGGGCGCGGACGAGGTGAAGGTCGCCCTGCCCGACGACCGCGAGTTCAAGGCCAGGGTGATCGGCACCGACCCGAAGACCGACATCGCCGTCGTCAAGATCGAGGCCGACGAACCTGCCCTGCGTCACGCTGGCCGACAGCGACAAGCTGCGCGTGGGCGACGTGGTGTTTGCCATCGGCAACCCGCTCGCCGTCGGCCAGACGGTCACGATGGGCATCGTCTCCGCCATGGGCCGCAAGGACCTCGGCATCTCCTCGACGACGTCTCCGGCTACGAGAATTTCATCCAGACCGACGCCGCCATCAACATGGGCAATTCCGGCGGCGCGCTGGTGGACGCGAAGGGCCGCCTGGTCGGCATCAACAGCGCCATCATCTCCACCACGCAGCGGCAGCATGGGCATCGGCCTCGCCGTCCCGGTCAACCTCGCCGCCAACATCATGCAGAGCCTCATCGCGACGGGCACCGTCGCCCGCGGCTACCTCGGCGTCGAAGCCAATCCGTTCACCCCCGACCTGGCCGAGGCGCTGGGCGTGAAGGAGGCCAGGGGGATGGTCGTCGCCAACCTGGCGGCCGACGGTCCGGCCGCCCAGGCCGGCCTCAAACGGGAGGACATCATCACCGCCATCAACGGCCAGCCGGTGACCTCGTGGCAGGACCTGCGCCTGATCGTCGCCCAGAACGTGCCCGGGACCAGGGTGAAGGTGCAGTACCTGCGCGAGGGCAAGCCGGCGGAGGTCGAGGTCACGCTCGGGCGCCTGGCCGACGATTCCAACGAGCTCGTCCCGGGCATTACGGTCGTGCCGGTCAGCGACGAGCTGCGCCAGAAATACCGGCTGCCCGACGAGGTCGAGGGCCTGGTCGTGACCGCGGTGGCCGACGACTCGGCGTATCGCAGCCGTTTCCACCTCGGCATGGTCATCGTGCAGATCAACCGCCGGGCGGCCGAGGACGTGGCCACCGCCCGCTCGGCGCTGAATCAGGGCCGCAATTTCTGCCTGGTGTGGGACCGCAGCGGCTACCACTTCATGCCGTTCCAGGTGGAGTGAGCGGGGCCGCTCTGCGGCCACGCTCAACTCCCAACCTTCAACTCTCAACGCTCAAGTGGGGTGGGTTCCCGCCTTGGCGAAAGCTCCCGCCGTCGCTCTTCGAGCCATGGCGAGACAAGCCGGCGCGGCCGGCTGGGTTTTGCGTTTGTGGTTGCTGCCAACTACCGACCGCCCACGGCGTCAATTGGCCGCAACAAGGCGCCATGACTCACAAAAAGGTCTTGGTGCATTTTCGTGCCTCTTGGTGGCGGGGAACGAATTCCGATCCGCTCGATCCATTTTGCAGAAGGTGACCAAGGTCACGAAGCCAACGCGTGGTCCTTGGCTGCTTTCATTGCCTTCGGTGAAAACGGTCTGGCCGGACCCATGGACCTTATGAGCCTCTGGTGGTCCGGCTGGGTGCCCGGGGAGCTTCAGACCAGGAACGGATTGTACTTCCGCTCGTTTTCCACCGTGGTCATGGGGCCGTGGCCGGGGGCGATGGCGGTGTTGGCCGGCAGGGCGCCGAGGATGCGGCGGGCGTGGAGCAGGAGCTGCGCGCAGGAAAAATAGCCGCCGCCAAGCGAGCCGGCGAAGATGAGATCGCCCGAGATGAGCAGGGCCCGGGCCTGCGGCACCCCCTTCGGCCGCACCAAGTAGCAGTTGTGCTCGGCGCAATGGCCCGGCGTGCTGAACGCCGTGACCTGGTAGCCCGCCGCCACGACGGTTTCCCCCTCGCCCAGCGGCCAGCACCCGGCTTCCGGCGGGCCGCCGCGCGGGCCGTAGTACGCCGCCAGCCCGTGCTGCCGCCGCACCCCGTCGATGCCGCCGATGTGCTCCGCCTCGGGGTGGGTGAGAAACACCGCCTCAATGCGGGTCACCGCCTTCGGCCAGACCTTCGCCAGCGCCTCGTAACTGGCGCCGCCATCGAACAGCACGCCCACGCCGGTGATGCAGTCGACCACCGCGTAGGCGTTCACCGATCCAACGCCGAACGGCATGGTCA
The DNA here is from genome assembly GCA_963724815.1 of uncultured Acidobacteriaceae bacterium. Classification (GTDB taxonomy): domain Bacteria; phylum Acidobacteriota; class Terriglobia; order Terriglobales; family Acidobacteriaceae; genus Sulfotelmatobacter. The sequence goes on along the minus strand of CAVRWS010000015.1, from coordinate 29,844 downwards.
GCGGATGCAGGCAGAACGGCAGGCCGGAGATGTCGGGGCGCGGGTAACGGTTGCGGGCGAGGGCGCACAGGCCCACCTCGTTGAGCCGCAGCGCCGCGGCCAGCCGGTGCAGGTCTTCGTCCGTCAGATCGTCGTAGCGGTAATCCTCGATGTTCTGGATCGCGTCCACCGCCACGCCGGCGCGCTGCGCCAGCTGCTCGTCGGTGAGGCCCGCGCAATGCAGGGCCTTGTCGAGCACGTCGCCGAGTTCGTCTTCGAGTGGCAGGGCGGGAGGCATGGATGAAACGTCGGATTTTAACCACGGATGTCACGGATGGTCACGGCTGATTTTTTCATTGCCGCCGGAGGCACAGGGAAACGCGATTTCCAGCCGAGTATTTTTGTGCCTTTTGAGCCTTATGTGGCCAATGAAGATCCGACTTTGTTCGTAGCCACATGAGGCTCATGAATCTGGCGGCTCTGTTTTCACAGAAGGCAGCGCAGGCAGCCAGGGACTACGCACTCGCTTCGTGCTCTTCGTTGCCTTCTGTAAAACGGGTCGGGTGCCTTGTGCCTGCCGGCCATAGCCCTGGGCATGCCTGTCCGCGCCGCAGCGTGCGAGCCCGCGGTGAGTGCGTCGAGCCCAGTAGGACGGGCGACGGCCGGAGCCTTATGTGGCCCGGAAAAGTTTCAAAATCTTTGTTAGCCACAAAAGGCACCAGAGGCGCATAAGGGCATGAAGCCTGAGGATCGCGTGCGAACACGCTCAGATATTGCGATCCGTGCCCCCCGGGCGGTTCCGTGTCCTCCGGGGTCGAAGAAAAAATGTTTTTGTTTTCCCGGCGCGGATTCCGCAGCGTGGGGGCGCATGGACGCCAACCGGCAGGAAGTGCTCGACATCTTCACCCGCACGGGGGCGCTGCTGCAGGGGCACTTCGTGCTGCGCTCCGGCCTGCACAGCGCCCACTATTTCCAGTGCGCCCAGGTCTGCCAGCATATGCCCGAGGTCGAGCGCCTCGCGCAGCTCCTGCTGGAAAAGCTCCGGGGCGTCTCCTTCCGGACCGTGCTCGCGCCCGCCATGGGCGGACTCGTCATCGGGCAGGAGGTGGCGCGGCAGGCGCGGGCCCGCTTTCTGTTTGCGGAGAAGGAAAACAACGTCCTCGGGCTGCGGCGCGGCTTCACCATCGGCCCCGGCGAGCCCGTGCTGGTGGTCGAGGACGTCGTCACGCGCGGAGGCCGCGTGCTCGAGTGCCTGAATCTCATCCGCCAGGCCGGCGGCGTGCCGGCCGGCGTGGCCATGCTGGTGGACCGCAGCGCCGGCGCGACGCGCCTTCGACGTGCCGGCGTTCGCCCTGCTCGAGCTGAGTTTTCCCACCTATCCGCCCGACCAGGTGCCCGAGTGGCTCGCGAAGATTCCGGTCGAGAAGCCCGGGAGCTAAGGGCCGGGGTTCGGCGGCGGAAGGGTCCTTTTCTTACAGAAGCAGCGGTGTTAATCGGCGAGCACAAAGTCGGGTGTGGCGAGGAGGCGGTTGAGCACCGTGAGCATTTTCCGCATCACGGCGACGATGCAGACCTTAGGTGGTTTTCCGGCGGCCCGGAGTCGTCGATAGAACTCAGCCAAGATGCGGTTACTACGCATAGCGGCGACAGCCGCCATATAGAGCACATGACGAACCGCAGCTCGGCCGCCACGCACATGTCTGGGGCCAAACCGTGGGCCACTGTCATCGTCAAACGGTGCGACGCCCACCAAGGCCGAGACGGTCGAATCACCGACCGAGCCCAGTTCCGGCACATACGCCAGCAGGGTGCTGGCGAGGATCGGCCCAACACCGGCCAGCTGTTGCAGCCGGGCATGCTTTTGCCGCAAAGTGGGGTGGTCATCGATATGGTGGGCGATCGCCTGGGCCAGCGTTTCCAGTTCCTGCTCCAGGAAGCGCTTTTCGCGTTCGACCCAAGGGGCGCGGACCGCGCTGGCCTGCTGCAGTTGATTACCCACTTCCACCAAGCGGTCGACCAGATCGCGGCGTTGATCCATCAGATCCCTCAGCTTCGCCACGGCGGGGTCGGTTGGAGTGGCCAGCCGCAGCTTTACCGCCTGTCCGTAGCGGCGCAACATTTGGGCGTCGAGGGGATCATTTTGGGCCTGGAGGCCTTCGGCGTGAGCGTAAGCACGGGCGCGGCCCGGTTGCACCAAGCATACTTCGATGCCGCTGGCCAGCAGTGCTGCCACCACCAGGCGCTCGTAACCGCCGCTCGCTTCACACACGACGCGGACGTTCGGTTGGGTCTTCAGCCAGCGGATCAGCCGTTGGTGGCCGAGGGCGGCGTTCTCCACGCTCGTGGTTCGTTGCTCGTCGAGGGTGTATTCGAGTCGCGCCCGGGAGATATCCAGGCCGACGTAGGTGGGATTGGCGTTTGCAGGCATGGTACACTCTTCCTTGCGATGCGAGCTCAAGGGCTCTTTCAGCGGTTCGAGTTGGACCAGGTGCAGGCCAGGGGCCACAGTGCTCCTGTGCGAGGTCAGGCCTCTGGCAACAAAACGGCCTCTCTGACCTGCGGCACACCCCGCGGCCAGCGGCGCATGCCTCCTGGAGGCCGCCGGCGGGCGCTGACCCGCCGGCGGCAAAAGCGACACTGCCGAAGCAGGCTTCCTGCGACGAGCTTTATGCCCATTCTCGGAAGCCTGCTTCGGCATTGCCACACCATCCATGTGCACAAGATCGGACATACAAGGCAACGAAGGCAGCCAAGGAGCGAGCGTTGGCTTCGTGACCTTGGTTGCCTTATGTAAGATGGATCGGGCGGATCGGGATTCTTTCCTAGCCACAAGAGATCACAAAGAGCCCAAAGCAATTCCCTGTGCTCTTTGGGTTCTATCGTGGCCAAAAAATGCCGCCAGTGGTCGGCAGTCAGTTGGCAGGAGGCTGCAACCCAGCTTGCCGCGCCGGCTTGTCTCGCCATGGCTCGAAGAGCGACGGCGGGAGCTTTAGCGACGGCGGGAACCCAGAACCCAAAACCGGGTGCCAGCCTGGTATCGCAGATCGCGCCTGGCCCTTCGCCCCTGCCGCCCCGCGCCCCCGCGCGGCCTCACTCCTGATGCGTGTACAGGATGCCGCAGACGCGCATCCGGTAGTTCTCCCGCGTCACATACGCATCATCCATCCGGCCGTTGTAGTCGCCTTTGGCCCAGAACGCGTCGCCGCGCTTTTCCAGCAGGCGATGCACGATCAGGACCCCGGTCTGCGGGTGCACGTAGGTCACGATGTCGCCGATCCGCAGCGAATCGTAGGGGGCCGCCTCAAGGATCAGCAGCGCGTGTTCGTCGAACAGCGGGCGCATGCTCCCCGTGGACCGGACCGTGCCGACGGTGGCGCCGGGCAGCTGCCCGGCCACGGTCCACGCCACCAGTTTCGCTGCAGTCATGTTCAGGGTCGAGGAGGGCGCCAGCATCAGCGTGTGCCGCGTTTCCCTTTCCGTCATCAGCGGCTGCACGGACACTTCCGCCTGATGATGCAGCTCCGCGATCTGCTCGCGCAGCCAGGCCACCTGCGCGGCCTCCTTCGCCAGGCTGGCCTCCAATCGGGCCAACTCCTGATCGGCCGGCGATGGTTGGGCTGGCTGACCCTGGGCCCAAGGGGCGCCGAGCACCGCACCCAGCAGCGCTCCGGCGGCGAGAGCCGCGGTGCGCGCCCCGGAATGCATTGTGCTGAAGGCGTTCATTTTTGACGCGATGATCTTCGCTCAAATCGACGCAGAATCTAAGCAGGTTGCCGCCCCAGCGGGCTCCAGTGCTTGCACCCACGGGGATGGTGCCTATCCGGGCGACATCTAGGGGCTGGCACCCAGCGACTCCCGGTCCGATGACAAGGACCTCGTGGGGTGGGTCGGATCAGCACCGGCGACGGAAGCCGCGCAAAAGATCTCGAATGGGCGTCCGCCCCTGATCCAATGTTCAGCTATGGACCGTCTTGTGGATATGCGGGCGTCCCCTGCCGTGGTGTGAAAAAACTGTGACACGTTTTGCTCTGGCAAGATTCCTCCGGTGGCGGGGCGGGGTGGATGAGATTGAGCTTTGCTGGGCGGAAGAAGGGCCGCTCATGTGGTTTTGGAGGCGGAGCGGCCCGGCGGCGGAAGGGTCTTCTTCTCACAGAAGGCAACGAAGGCAGCCAAGGAGCGAGCGATTGCTCCGCGCTCTTCGCTACCTTGTATGTCTGGAACCGTGCATGCGGATGGAGTGGTTTTGCCGAAGCAGGCTTCCGAGAATGGGCCTAAAGCTCGTCGCAGGAAGCCTGCTTCGGTAGCATCGACGTTGCGGCCGGCGAGTCAGCGCCCGCCGGCCGCGTCCAGGAGGCACCCGTCGTTGGCTGCGGCGGGTGCCGCAGGTCAGAGAGGCCGTTTTGCGAACGGAGGCTCGACCTCGTACAGAAGCATTGTGGCCCCTGACCTGCATCTGGTCCAACTCGAACCGCTGAATGAGCCCTGGAGCTCGCATCGCAAGGAAGAGTGCCCCATGCCTGCCAAAGCCCCTCCGAACTACGTCGGCCTGGATATTGCCAAGGCGCGACTGGAATACACCCTCGATGAACACCGGACCGCGAGCACCGGCAACGATGCCCCGGGCCACGCCGGGTTGCTCGCGTGGCTGAAAGCCCAACCGAACGTGCGCGTGGTGTGTGAAGCCACCGGCGGCTACGAACGGGCGATCGTGGCGGCGCTGCTGGATCACGGTCTGGAGGTCTGTCTGGTCCATCCGGCCCGCGCTCGGGCCTATGCCCACGCGGAGGGCCTCCTCGCCAAGAGTGACCCCCTCGATGCCCAGCTGCTGCGCCGCTATGGGCAGGCCGTGCAGTTGCGGCTGCGCGCCCCGACGGATCCGGCCGTGGCGCGCTTGCGCGATCTGCTCGACGAGCGCCGCGATCTGCTGGAGCGCCGGGTGGAGGTCGATAACCAACTGGGGCAGGCCAGCGCGTTTCGCGCCGGCTGGGTCGAACGCGAAAAGCGTTTCCTGGAGCAGGAACTGGCGACGCTCGCGCAGGCGATCGCCGACCAAATCGAAAATGACCCGACGTTGCGCTCCAAGCACGCCCGCCTGCAGCAGATGGTCGGCGTCGGGCCGATCCTGGCCAGTACGCTGCTGGCCTATGTCCCGGAATTGGGGCGCGTGGCCGACGCGACCATCTCGGCCCTGGTGGGGGTCGCGCCGTTTGCCGCGGACAGCGGATCGACGCCCCGCCCCCGGCATGTGCGCGGGGGCCGCGGCGCCGTCCGTCACGTCCTCTACATGGCCGCCGTCGCGGCCGTGCGCAGCAACCGCGTGCTGGCCGCGTTCTATCACCGCCTCCGATCGGCCGGCAAACCGCCCATGGTCTGCCTCGTCGCCGTCATGCGCAAAATGCTCACGGTGCTCAACCGCCTCCTCGCTCAACCCGATTTTGTCCTCGCCGATTAACACCGCTGCTTCTGTAAGATGGATCGAGTGCCTTATGAGCCTTATGTGGCCAAAGAAAGGTTTTAATCTTTTTGTCGCCACGAGAGATCACAAAGAGCACATAGAAATCTTTTTTGTGATCCTTGTGCTCTTTTGTGGCCAAGAAATGACCCGCCCCAGGAGGCTCAGCCAGATCATGCAGCCAGGGATCGCTGCGTTACCGTCGGACGAGAGGATTTCGCAGCTTCCCGCGTCCGGTGTATGCCGTCCGTCGCGGACTTGGATGTTGGATGTTGAGCGTTGAAAGTTGGGCGTTGACGGTGTGCCTCCCTGCCGCGCCGAAGTCTTGCACGAAGGCGGGCCGCCCCTAGCCTGTTTCCCGGGAAGAAATGAAAATTAGCTGTCTTCTGCCCGGGCTGGGCGTGGTGCTCGCCCTGTGTGGCGGCTGCACCGCGACGCGCACCCTGACCGTGTCGCCGGCCAATCCGGTCGCCCCGACCGAGGAAGGGGGGGTGCCCTGCCTGCGCTCCGCGGGGGTGAACCCGGTGACCTTGTGGCTGCTCACGCCGCGGTTCCGGGCCAACCTCGACGACTTCGTGCCGCCGGCCTTCCGGGTCTTGGTCAGGAACGGCAGTGGCCGGGCCTTCGAATTCTCACCCGGGAGCATCGCGGCCTCCGCGGACGGGGAGGCGGTGCAGGTCGTCACCGCCGAGGAATACGTCCGGGAGATCGACGCCCAGGCCTTGGCGTTGATGCGCCTGGCCGACACCAATGCCGCCGAGGCCCGGGAGAGGCTCGACGCGTACGAGGCCTTGGCCATGATCGCGACGCCCGGGACGACGCCTGGGATGTCCGGGCCGATGTATGACTTTTCGACGGTGCCGCATCCCGACACTGACCGGGCCCGGGAGCAGCTCGCCACCACGGTGAAGAGCCGGCGCGAGGAGATCGAGGCCTGGCGGCAGAGACTCCTGGAGGATGCGCAGGTGATGCTGGACAGCCACACGGTGGCGCCCGGGGCGATGGCCGGCGGGGTGATCCGGCTGGCACCGGACGAGGTGGCCGCCGGCCGGGTGCTCAAGCTCGTGATCAGGGCCGGCGGCGAGGCGCACGAATTCTATTTCGACGTCAGACGGTAATCCGGATCTTCGATTTCTTTTACAGAAGGCAACCAAGGCCACCAAGCTCCCCATGCTTGTGTCGTGCTCTTCGTTGCCATCTGTAAAACGGGTCGGGTGCCTTGTGCCTGCCGGCCATAGCCCTGGGCATGCCTGTCCGCGCCGCAGCGTGCGAGCCCGCGGTGAGTGCGTCGAGCCCAGTAGGACGGGCGACGGCCGGAGCCTTATGTGGCCGAAGGAGAATCAGAATTCATTCATGGCCACGATAAGGCACGAAAACACACAAAAACTTTTCGTGAGTTCTGGTGCCTTTTTGCGGCCAAAAGAGGCACCGGCCGTCGCTGAAGCTTTGGCCCGGCAGGCATGCTTGGTTCCCTTCGTTGCCTTCTGTAAAATGGATCGAGTGGATGGATGCCTGGGCCTTCTGAGCCCTATGTGGCCAAAGGAGAATCAGAATTCATTCATGGCCACGATAAGGCACGAAAACACACAAAAACTTTTCGTGAGTTCTGGTGCCTTTTTGCGGCCAAAAGAGGGTCGGATTTCATTCTTAGCCACAAGAGGCGCATGAGGCTCATGAATCTGGCGGCTTTGTTTTCACAGAAGCAGCGGTGTTAATCGGCGAGCACAAAGTCGGGTGTGGCGAGGAGGCGGTTGAGCACCGTGAGCATTTTCCGCATCACGGCGACGATGCAGACCTTAGGTGGTTTTCCGGCGGCCCGGAGTCGTCGATAGAACTCAGCCAAGATGCGGTTACTACGCATAGCGGCGACAGCCGCCATATAGAGCACATGACGAACCGCAGCTCGGCCGCCACGCACATGTCTGGGGCCAAACCGTGGGCCACTGTCATCGTCAAACGGTGCGACGCCCACCAAGGCCGAGACGGTCGAATCACCGACCGAGCCCAGTTCCGGCACATACGCCAGCAGGGTGCTGGCGAGGATCGGCCCAACACCGGCCAGCTGTTGCAGCCGGGCATGCTTTTGCCGCAAAGTGGGGTGGTCATCGATATGGTGGGCGATCGCCTGGGCCAGCGTTTCCAGTTCCTGCTCCAGGAAGCGCTTTTCGCGTTCGACCCAAGGGGCGCGGACCGCGCTGGCCTGCTGCAGTTGATTACCCACTTCCACCAAGCGGTCGACCAGATCGCGGCGTTGATCCATCAGATCCCTCAGCTTCGCCACGGCGGGGTCGGTTGGAGTGGCCAGCCGCAGCTTTACCGCCTGTCCGTAGCGGCGCAACATTTGGGCGTCGAGGGGATCATTTTGGGCCTGGAGGCCTTCGGCGTGAGCGTAAGCACGGGCGCGGCCCGGTTGCACCAAGCATACTTCGATGCCGCTGGCCAGCAGTGCTGCCACCACCAGGCGCTCGTAACCGCCGCTCGCTTCACACACGACGCGGACGTTCGGTTGGGTCTTCAGCCAGCGGATCAGCCGTTGGTGGCCGAGGGCGGCGTTCTCCACGCTCGTGGTTCGTTGCTCGTCGAGGGTGTATTCGAGTCGCGCCCGGGAGATATCCAGGCCGACGTAGGTGGGATTGGCGTTTGCAGGCATGGTACACTCTTCCTTGCGATGCGAGCTCCAGGGCTCTTTCAGCGGTTCGAGTTGGACCAGGTGCAGGCCAGGGGCCACAGTGCTCCTGTGCGAGGTCAGGCCTCTGGCAACAAAACGGCCTCTCTGACCTGCGGCACACCCCGCGGCCAGCGGCGCATGCCTCCTGGAGGCCGCCGGCGGGCGCTGACCCGCCGGCGGCAAAAGCGACACTGCCGAAGCAGGCTTCCTGCGACGAGCTTTATGCCCATTCTCGGAAGCCTGCTTCGGCATTGCCACACCATCCATGTGCACAAGATCGGACATACAAGGCAACAAAGGCAGCCAAGGAGCATACTGAACCCAAATTCCGCGGTCCTCTAGTCGGGAGATCAGCGTGGATCAGGGTGCGTTGGTGGATGCCCGGAAAGACCCCTTTGCCACGCGGGAAGACTTGAACGTTGAGCGTTGACGGTTGAACGTTGGGCGTTGGGGCCAAATGGCCCGATTTGGTGTTGCTTTGGGTCCGGCCTTGCGGCAACTCTCAACCCTTCCTGGATCGGGGCGTAGCTTAGCCTGGTAGAGCGCTACGTTCGGGACGTAGAGGTCGTCAGTTCGAATCTGACCGCCCCGACCACTTAGACCACCGCGCATCGTCGCGACACGATGCGTCTTTCTGGGACTAAGTAAGGGTCTACACCAAATTTTGGGGGTCTACACCAAATTTTGGGGACGGGGGCAGGTTGAGGGTTGAGTTCATGAGTTAGCCGCACTGGGCGATGACGCGCAGGCGGTAGTTGGCGAAGGAACGGAAGCCGTAGGCGCGGCGTTGGATGAGTTTCATTTTTCTGTGGAAGCCCTCGGTGATGCCGTTGTTGCGGGAGAAGCGCCACATGCGGACGATCTCCTCGGTCCATTCGCCGAGGGTCTGGGCGAGGGTGATAGCGGGCTCGAGGCCGCTGTGGCGCAGGGTGGCGAGCAGGGCGAGCAGTTGCTGGATGTGGCCGCGGCAGGCGCGCTTGGACTGCTGCTTGAGCCGGAGCAGGGCGCCGAGCCGCTCCTTGAGGTCGTAGATCGCCGCCAGGGCCGGCTGAGCGGCCAGCAGTTGATCGAGGCGGCGGCGCTGGTCGAGGTCCAGGCGATCGGGGCGGGTGCGCAGCAGGTTAAGCCAGCCGCGGTGCCAGGCCAGCTGGGGGCAGAGCTGACGGGCCAGCCGGAGTAGATGCACGCCGACCAAGCGGATCGTGTGGAAGCGGTCGGCGACGATCATCGCCCGGGGGAACCAGCGCCGGATCAGGGCGCGATACGCGTTGGCCAGGTCGATGCAGACCACCCGCACCCGGTCGCGGCCGCGCAGGGTGCCCAGGTACGGCCGCAGCTCGGCTTCGCTGCGGCCCGGGCTCAGGTCGAAGACCCGGTGGTTCTGCAGGTCGCAGAAGGTCGTGGCGAAGCGCTGGCCCCGGTGCAGGGTGTGCTCGTCGATGCCCAGGACGCGGGGACAGTCCAGGCTGAGCCGTTCCCGGGCCTTGCGGGCGGTGAACTCGGCGTAGATGCGTCCGACCGTCGCCTGGCCCAGGCCCTCGCGCCGCGCCAGCGTGGCCGCACAGATCCCGTCGTCATGGCGCTCGAACACCGTCCGGCGCCACGGCTCCGAGCTGCGCCGCCACGGCCGGATGCCCGGCAGGGGCTGCACGAAGGTCTTGGCGCAATCCACGCAGCGAAAGCGCCGGCAGGCGATCACCAGCCGGCTGGGACGGCCGAAACAGTCCAAATGGCGCACCCGGCGTTGATACCGGCCCTTGCTGCGCAGGCCATCGCCTCCGCAGCAAGGGCAGGCAGGAGGTGCTTGCAGCACCTCCAGGTAGACCCGCATCTCTTGCTTGCTCTCATACCGGAGGATGCGGTATCCGGGAAGGGTTAGTTCCATCATTGCAGGGGACACGGTGGCTCATTTGCCCCGTGTCCCCAATCTTTGATGAAGAGCCCTAAGTAAGGTGGCTTCGGCTGGCAGGCCATCTCCCCACGGACGCGCGGCATAGACCGAATTGCGTCCTTTTGCGTCTAAGGACGCCACTGCCGACGAGATGCGCGAGCGGTCGCAAACACCCGCTGCGACTGACTGCGACTGCCACTGACTGGAAAAGACCGGCATTTGTGTGTGGTTCTGTGTGTACCTCCCTGAATACAAGCTTCTCCGTGTTGCAGCCATCACTGGCCATACACGCCGAATCGGCCCTCTAGCAGGCTGTTGAAAAAAGCCGCAAGGTGGTTGAACACGGAAGGCGGTGCCGCGTCCAAGAGACATGCGCGGCACGAAACAATCCCAGGTGAGTGTGGCCTGTCTGATTAACGTGGAGACGATGATCCCGGAGGATCATCCGATCCGGGCGATCAAGCGCCTGCTCGAGCAGGTGCTCGCGGAGATGGACGGACACTTCGAGGAGATGTACGCGGAGAACGGCCGGCCCTCGATTCCGCCGGAGCGACTGCTGCTGGCCAAGGTGCTGATGGCCCTGTACTCGATCCGTTCGGAGCGGCAGTTCTGCGAGCGGCTGCAATACGACCTGCTGTTTCGCTGGTTCTTGGACCTGAACCCGGACGAGCCGGCCTTCGACCACTCGACCTTCTCCCAGAACCAGGCGCGGCTGCTGCAGCACAAGGTGGCCGATCTGTTCTTCGCCGAGGTGGTCTGGCTGGCCCAACGCAACGGCTGGATCTCCGACCAGCACTTCAGCGTCGATGCCACGCTGATTGAGGCGTGGGCCTCGCTGAAGAGTTTCAAGCCGAAGGGCACGGACCAAGGCCCCGGTGGGGGCAACGGATGGACCGACTTCAAGGGCGAGGCCCGCCACAATGACACGCACGCCTCGACGACCGACCCCGAGGCGAAGCTCGCCCGCAAGGGCGACGGGCGCGAGGCCCGGCTGGCTTTTACCGGGCATGCGACGATGGAGAACCGTCACGGCCTGTGCGTGCTCTTCGAGGTGCACCCGGCGGTCGGCGCTCCGGAGGCGCAGGTGGCCGTGCGCCAGATTGCCGAGTTGCAGCAACGCGGCTTCAAACCACGCACGGTCGGCGCCGACCGCGGGTACTGCTCCCGCGGCTTCGTCGAGGGCTTGCGCGAGCAGGGCGTGATCCCACATCCGGCTCCACTGCCGCAGCGCACGCTCGCGGTGAAGGTCCGCTCGCAGGCGCACCGCCTCAGCCAACGGGCGCGCCGCAAGATTGAGGAGATCTTCGGCTGGGCGAAGACGACGGGGTGCTTCCGCAAGACGCGCTACCGCGGAGTCGAACGCACCCACGCCGCCGGGCAGTACGTCGTCGCGGCCTGCAATCTGATCCGCATGGCGAAACTCTCGCTCGGTCCGCCGGGCTGGGCGCGGGCGTGACGCCCGCCGCCGCGGGTCTGCGCCCGAACCCAATGAAAATCGAGCCAATCGACTCACCGACCGGCACCCCGAGTGCCTCCCGGGTGGCTGCACGGACGGTTTGGCGACGCCAATCATCGGAAAAATCGTTCGATCTGCTCTCGCCGATCAAATCTTGGGTTTTATCAACGCCCTGCTAGTCATTGCGGTATGTGACCATCAGCTGCTTAGTTTCTCCCTTGGCAACCGAAGTTTTGTCCACTGCGTAATAATCTCCAGATATGCACCGCCAGTCCGCCCCCACCATGGTCCAGTAACTCCATGAGATTTTGCAGTAAACAACGTAACTTCCTGCCGGTAGCCCGCTGAATTCAAAAGTTCCCCCGCCGTCACCCACGTCCCTCTTGATGTATCTTTCCAAGCGTGGATCAGCCGGTGACGGATCTTTTTGAAGTTGTGTGCGTCAAGTTCAGCAAAAGGAGATCAGGGATTGGTGGCTTGGAGGAGAAGAAGATTGATGGGGAGGGTTTGAGGGAGGGGGCGTAGCTCCCTCCCTTTACTTGATTGAGCAGAGGGGGGACGGGGGAGGCGGACAGCCTCCCCGCCGTTCAGGCGGCGTGGAGTTGGGCGGTGGCTTTGAGGTGTTCGCGCAGCAGTTCCATGTCGAGGTAGCGGTTTTCGTCGACCCACTCCTCGTGGATCTCGACGGCGAGGGCGCGCACCAGCCGCAGGCAGCTTTGCTCATTGGGAAAGATGCGCACCAGCAGAGTGCGGCGCTTGATCTCCTGGTTGAGCCGCTCGAGCAGGTTGGTCGACTTGAGGTGTTTGTGATGGGCGCGGGGCAGCCGATAGAAGGTGAGCGTCTCCTCGATGTTGGCCTCGACCCAGTCGCAGAGCTTGCGGTGCGCCTGCTGCCAGCGGGCCAGCCACTGAGCCAGGTGGCGGCGGGCTTCGGCGACTTCATGCAGATCGTACAGCCAGCGTAGTTCCAGCAGGCAGTCGTCGACGTGTTTGCGCGGAAGCTGGTCGAGCGCGTTGCGCAGGAAGTGGACGTAGCAGCGCTGCCAGTGGGCCTCGGGCAGGGTCTCCATCACGGCGCGTTTGAGGCCGGGGTGGTCGTCGCTGACCACCAACTGCACGCCGTGCAGGCCGCGTTCTTTCAACCGCAGCAGATGCTCCTTCCAGCTGGTGGTGCTCTCGCGGCTGGCCAGTTCGACCGCCAGCACGTGGCGGCGGCCGTCCCAGCCGATGCCCAGGGTGATGAGCACCGCGCGCGTTTGGCCCACGCCGTCCTCGCGCACCCGCTCGTAGCGCGCATCCAAGATCACGTAGGGATACTCCTCCTCGAGCCGCCGGGTCATGAACCGGGTCAGGTCGGCATCGAGCTTCTGGTTAATCGCACTCACCGCGCTGGCGCTGAACTGGTGGCCGCAGAGCTCCTCGGTAATCGCCGTGACCCGGCGGGTGGAAACCCCTTGGACGTACATCTCCATCAACGCCGCCACCAAGGCCTTCTCGCTGCGTTGGTAGCGCTCGAACAGCTCGGTGGAGAAGCGGCCCTGCCGGTCCTGGGGCACCCGCAGTTCCAGCTTGCCCACCCGGGTCACCAGCGTGCGGCCGTAGTAGCCGCTGCGGTAGCCCAGCCGGCCGGCCGTGCGCTCGCCCTTGCCGGCCCGCAAGGCCTCGTCCATCTCGGCTTCCAGCACCTCCTGCAGCAGCGTCTGCACCAAGGGTTTGAGGGCATCCTCTTCGCTCAGCACGCGCAGCAGTTCTTGTTTCGTCACGGCGATCGGCCTATCGTTCCGCTTTGGGCGGGTCATGGTGGTTCCTTTATTCAGTGGTTTTGGCTGTTTCCACCAAACCACCTACCATGATCCGCCTTTTTGCTGAACCTCCAGGACACTACCCTTTTTGACTCAGCATAATTGCCGCGCGTTCGTCGGTATAGGGCGTAAGTGGCATCAGATACACGGCCATCCGGTCAGCATTGTGTGTGGTTTTTTTCCCACCATCGTTGGTCAGCACAAACGCGAATCCACGTATTACGGCACTTCCAGGGGCTTCGTAGCCACTAAGATCTGCCGCGTTGAACGCGACGGACTGATTCACCACTGTCGAGCAGCCGGCCAGCGCCAAGACTGCCGCGATGACAACGAGGTATTTCGTATGCATGTTTCAGTTGAGCCGGATAGGTCCATTCCAATCTGACCGCCCCGACCACTTGCCACCGCGCACCGTCGCGACCCGGTGCGTCTTTTTTTGACCAAGTACGGCAGGGCCGAGGGATTGCAAGATTTCCTTCGCCGGTCTGCTCGCGACCCGCTGCGACCCGCCGCGACCCCAAAAGACCGCCGGACGTGTGCAAATTCGTGTGCAGTTCTTTTCAACCCGGGCTCCCGAGAGCGGGAATCTCTCCCGCTGACCTTTAGCAGGGCGTTGAAGAAACGACGTTTTCTAGAGCCGAATGCTCACGCCGATCATACCTGTCACCTCGGATCAGCGCTTTTTCTCCTTATAGCTCCCAAGGCAATCATGCAGAGTCCGGTCAGCATCATAAGCGTTCCAGCGACGTAACCAAAGGTGCTTCCGGCCCATCTCCCCAAACCGCCAATCATCCCGAAATTGCCGAGACCCGTGATAACCAAACCCGCGCCGACAACAACTAGTGTAGTGTCACCGAAGTTCATTACATATGGCCGCGACCTTGCCGAGGATGGAATCGGCGGTGGCGGTCCAGCGGAATGGCTGGGGGGCGCTGTTGTGGTTTGCGATGTACGCGAGGATCGCCCCTTTGAGGTCGGGGACGCTGCAAAAGGATCCGCGACGGATCGCTTGGGTGGTGATCAACCCAAAGAAGCGTTCCACCTGGTTGAGCCAGCTCGCATGGGTCGGGATAAAGTGCAGTTGCCAGTGCGGGCGCCGGCGCAGCCACCGGGCGACGGCGGCCGTCTTGTGGGTGGCATAGTTGTCGACGACGACGTGGATGGACAGGCCGGTGGGCACTTCCCGTTCAATCTGGTGCAGGAAGGCCAAGAACTCGCGGCTGCGGTGCCGGGGCTTGACGCTGCCGATCACCCGCCCGGTGGCGACGTCCAGGGCGGCGAACAGCGAGGTGGTGCCATGGCGGAAGTAGTCGTGGCTCTGGCGTTCAGGGCGGCCAGGAGACAGCGGCAGGATCGGCTGCGCCCGCTCCAAGGCCTGAATCTGGCTCTTCTCGTCCACACACAGCACCAAGGCGTTGTCCGGCGGGTTCAGATATAGTCCGACCACGTCGCGCACCTTGGCTACGAAATGCGGGTCGCTCGAGAGATTGAACCCCTCGGCCCGATGCGGCTGCAGGCCGAAGGCCCGCCAGATCCGGGCGACACTTTGATGCGAAAGCCCCAGCCGCGTCGCCAGCCGGCGCGTACTCCAATGGGTGGCCCCGACCGGCGTGCGTTCCAACGTCGTGCGCACGACCCGTTCGACCGTCTCGTCGCTGATCTGGCGGGGCGCCCCGCTGCGGGGCAGCTCCGTCAGCCCGAGCAGCCCGCGCTGCTGGAACCGTCGCCGCCAGTAGCTCACGGTGGGCGCGCACACCCCGGTGCGCCGCGCAATCTCGGTGTTACTGTGTCCCGCCGCCGCCAACAGGATCATCCGGGCCCGGCTGACTTCCCGGGCCGGAGCGTTGCGCTTGCGGGCCAACGCCTCGAGGTGGGCGCGCTCTTCCTCGGTCGCCTTTACCGGCAGCAACGGTCGTCCGATTCGTTTCATGACCCAGCTTGAGTGCCTGCGCCCCAAAACACCAGATTATTATGCTATGAACTTACGTTACACTACACTAGGGCGTGTCTTCAAACTGGTGGAACTTGCGGCGAGGGGCGGAGTCAGTGGCGCGCCATGTTCTCTACAGATCGATTGTTGATTTCGGAGGCGCGCTGGGGGCGCCTAAAAAAATTGATCTGAGCGAGCTCGAAAAACCCGCCGAGGGCAGATTGGCACACCGTGTCGACTGGGCGGCCGTCCCCCGAAGGATGACCGGCTGATGCTCAGCGCCATGGTCTACGTCCTGCGCACCGGAGTGCCGTGGCGCGATCTGCCGCGGGATTACGGCCCGTGGTCGTCGGTCTACACCCGCTTCCGCCGCTGGAACCGGCAGGGACTGTTCGCCCAGTTGCTGCATGCGCTGGGGCGGAAGGCCGCCGGCGAACTGCGGCACCTGGACTGCTCGCACATCAAGCTGCACCAGCATGGCGCCAATCCCGCGGGCGGGCAACGAGCTCAAGCGATGGGGCGCAGCAAGGGCGGCCTGAACACGAAGCTGGCCGCGGTGGTCGACGCCCGCGGCCGGGCCGTGGCGGTGGCACTGGCGCCGGGCCAGCAGCACGACCAGAAAGCGGTGTTGCCGCTGCTGCCGCAGCTGCGCGGCGGTCGCGTCGTGGGCGACAGGGGCTTCGCCACCGGGGCCTTCTACCGCCGGCTGCAGCAGCAGGGCTTGCGCGCCTGTCTGCCGCCCAAAGCCCGAGAACGACTCTCCGCCCCGTTTCATCGCGGCTACTACCGGCTGCGCCACTGGGTCGAGAACTTCTTTTGTCGAATCAAACGCTTCCGCCGAATCAGCACCCGCTACGACAAGCTCGCCGAGACCTTCCTGGGCTTCGTCCAGCTCGCCGCGGTCATCGATTGGCTACAAAACCCAGTTTGAAGACACACCCTAGTGTAGTGTCACCGAAGTTCATTACATATGGCCGCGACCTTGCCGAGGATGGAATCGGCGGTGGCGGTCCAGCGGAATGGCTGGGGGGCGCTGTTGTGGTTTGCGATGTACGCGAGGATCGCCCCTTTGAGGTCGGGGACGCTGCAAAAGGATCCGCGACGGATCGCTTGGGTGGTGATCAACCCAAAGAAGCGTTCCACCTGGTTGAGCCAGCTCGCATGGGTCGGGATAAAGTGCAGTTGCCAGTGCGGGCGCCGGCGCAGCCACCGGGCGACGGCGGCCGTCTTGTGGGTGGCATAGTTGTCGACGACGACGTGGATGGACAGGCCGGTGGGCACTTCCCGTTCAATCTGGTGCAGGAAGGCCAAGAACTCGCGGCTGCGGTGCCGGGGCTTGACGCTGCCGATCACCCGCCCGGTGGCGACGTCCAGGGCGGCGAACAGCGAGGTGGTGCCATGGCGGAAGTAGTCGTGGCTCTGGCGTTCAGGGCGGCCAGGAGACAGCGGCAGGATCGGCTGCGCCCGCTCCAAGGCCTGAATCTGGCTCTTCTCGTCCACACACAGCACCAAGGCGTTGTCCGGCGGGTTCAGATATAGTCCGACCACGTCGCGCACCTTGGCTACGAAATGCGGGTCGCTCGAGAGATTGAACCCCTCGGCCCGATGCGGCTGCAGGCCGAAGGCCCGCCAGATCCGGGCGACACTTTGATGCGAAAGCCCCAGCCGCGTCGCCAGCCGGCGCGTACTCCAATGGGTGGCCCCGACCGGCGTGCGTTCCAACGTCGTGCGCACGACCCGTTCGACCGTCTCGTCGCTGATCTGGCGGGGCGCCCCGCTGCGGGGCAGCTCCGTCAGCCCGAGCAGCCCGCGCTGCTGGAACCGTCGCCGCCAGTAGCTCACGGTGGGCGCGCACACCCCGGTGCGCCGCGCAATCTCGGTGTTACTGTGTCCCGCCGCCGCCAACAGGATCATCCGGGCCCGGCTGACTTCCCGGGCCGGAGCGTTGCGCTTGCGGGCCAACGCCTCGAGGTGGGCGCGCTCTTCCTCGGTCGCCTTTACCGGCAGCAACGGTCGTCCGATTCGTTTCATGACCCAGCTTGAGTGCCTGCGCCCCAAAACACCAGATTATTATGCTATGAACTTACGTTACACTACACTAGAGCCACTCGAATAAGGCTATGCATGCCGAGATTTTTGACAGCCATTAATCGCCCAAGGCGAACCCAAATTTGACGGCCGACAGTCTGGGTTCTTCAACAGCCTGTTAAGTGGTTCGGACTAGCAGACGGTCCAAAGACGAATCGAGGCCGCGGCGTCCGCAGTGCTCGCCAATGCGATCAGGCGCGAATCGGAATCCTCGAAGCCAAAACTCGGTGCCCAGCGTCTCGTATCCCTGCATCCGTGAGCGCTGCGACGAACGCGTCCCTCATTACTATCGGATACCCAAGGTACACCTTGTGGTTGATGAAGTATTCCACTTCATCCGTCTCGACGGGGCCGCTGGTGTCTACGGAGCTCCGGTCGTAATACATGCTCCAAGCCGCGACGGTCCGCGTAGTATCGCACCCCGCAAAAATTGCAGTTCCACCAGCACCAAAATCTGCGGGCAAACTGTAATTGTGCGCGCTTGGGGCCGTCTTCACTCTCCGCCCCGTGACACCCGGTAAAGACTCGATGGGGCCATGGTCCAAAGATGGCTCCTTTACGTTGAGCGCGCTCAGTTCCTCCCCGCCGCACTATCCGCCGCTCTATCCGTGCATCTATGTTCTCCTGAACATCGATCAAGACCGCAAAGAGACCGTCCTGCACGTGGGCTGCTGCGACGATCTGCAGGGCGCCCTTGAGGAGAGAATGAGTGGGCCGCCCCGGCCAAACGACCCCGTGCCCACCCATGTCGCGGTCAAACACTCGCCCGTTCCCGGCCACCGTGAATACATGGCACGCCAGAAGGAGACGGTGCAGTACCGCGCCAAACTCGGCGGGCGGACGTAGGCTTGGCCGGGCCGCGGGGGAACGATTTTGGGAACCGTGCCCGGCGCCGACTTTTAAGCCGCCAGGCTCGCGCGGCTTCCACGGACGGGCGGTCGCTTCAAATCTGACCGCCCCGACCATCTGCCACGCAAACATCCGCATCCAAGCGCTCAAGGTCATGGGCTTGGGTGGGCGGGGTGCTGAACGACGAGCCCGTTCCCTGCCAGACTCCGGTAGTGGGTCAGTTTGTCATTGCGAGGCGCCGCGCAAATGCTCGGCGCGGAAGCAATCGATCTGGATCGCCACGGCCCGCTCAGCGGGCCTCGCGATGACAAGGCAAATTGACCCACTACCCAAACTCCGCGTGCAGCATTCGCCTGGCTACGCCGCCAATCGGCGTGAACCGCGCGTGCTCAGGCCGCCCGGCCTTGGCGGCCCGCCGCTTGATCAGGCGGGAGGCGCTTCTGGCGCGCTGGAAATACCCTTGACTATTATTTCCATTTACTGGCTCATGTGGAAATAACGACGGCGCCTATTTCCACCATGCCACGCCCCAAGACAGCTACCCCTCCAGGAGTCTGGATCAAAACCCTCTCTGGGTACAGGGCGTACCAGCCCAACCCGCTGCCGCCGGAGTTCTCCTGGACCCCGGCCTTGGTCAGGGCCCTGTCGCAAGCCGATCACACCTTGGGGCAGTTGGCCGGGGAAGGACGACGGCTCCCGAACCCTCACGTCCTGATTCGCCCATTCATCCGGCGGGAGGCCGTGTACTCCAGCATGATTGAGGGGACGCAGTCCACTCTGGGCGAGTTGCTCGCCGCCGAGGCCGGTGCCGCGGTCGAGCGAAGCCCGGAAGATCTCCGCGAGGTGGGCAACTACGTTGTCGCCCTCGAATTCGGGTTGCACCGGCTTCAGACGCTTCCGTTGTCACTGCGGCTCGTCCGCGAGATCCACGAAAAGCTGATGACCGGCGTTCGCGGCGATCATGCCACCCCAGGTCAATTCCGCACCTCACAGAACTGGATCGGGCCACCCGGCAGCACGATCATGAATGCCTCTTACGTACCGCCTCCGGCTGACAGCCTTTTGGATCACATGGGCCGGTGGGAGCGGTTCATGCGCAATGAGAGCCACGCCCCCCTGGCCCATGTCGCCCTGCTGCACTATCAGTTCGAGGCGATCCACCCGTTCCTGGACGGAAATGGGCGCGTGGGCCGATTGCTGACCACACTGTACCTCTGTGCGCGTGGCCTGATGGACGCTCCGCTGCTCTGCCTGAGTGCCTTCTTTGAGGCCACCCGGCGAGACTACTACGACCGGCTTCGTGGCGTGACGGAGCACGGTGATTGGGAAGGCTGGCTTGAATA
Organism: uncultured Acidobacteriaceae bacterium; assembly: GCA_963724815.1. GTDB lineage: Bacteria > Acidobacteriota > Terriglobia > Terriglobales > Acidobacteriaceae > Sulfotelmatobacter. Next base: position 10,386 of record CAVRWS010000015.1, on the reverse strand, counting down.
TTTTTTCAACGGGGTGGCGCGCCAATCCGAAGATGCGCTCAGCCGCGCCCAGCGCATCAATCATCTGCTCACCGACTGGCACAAGACCGTTGCCCGGGCCGGCTCAACGGTACCTGGCCAGATTGTCGGGCTTCTGGGCAGCAATCCTTACCTGACCGTACGGGGCGCGCAGAAGAAGCTCTCGGTCGCCTACAACACCGTGGCCCGTGCAATTTTGGTTTTGGAGAAACACAAGATCGTCGAGTTGGTCGGGGAAAAGAAACGCGATCGGGTGTTCTGCGCGCGCACTCTGCTGGACATCCTTCAGGAACCAGCATGGATCAAGCCCGGCGCGGCGACGGCCAGATCAGTGCGCTGATTTTCAGGCAATCGTTGGATTTTGCTCATCAGGCGAGGCCCGCGGACCCGGGTAATGGGCCAATCTATTGGCACTTGGGTCCCGGTCCGTGCTGAACCGAAGGGTGCCCGACCAGCCTTCGCCGCAGCAAGGCGGAGGCGAGGCTGCCCTCCGCAGCCTTGGCGAAGGAGGGCATCTCCGCCGGCCGCAAGGTGGCTTCGGCTGGCAGGCCATCTCCCCACGGACGCGCGGCATAGACCGAATTGCGTCCTTTTGCGTCTAGGGCGTGTCTTCAAAATGCCTTGTCATCGCGAGGCCCGTTCTGCTGGTCAGCAGAACGGGCCGGCCTGTCCTCCGAAGCCCTGAGCCTGTCGAATGGGGCGAAGGAGGATGGCGATCCAGCTGGATTGCTTCGTCGCCATCCGGGCAGGGCTCCTCGCAATGACATTTTGAAAACACGCCCTAAGGGCGCCACGCTGGAGGACATGCACCACCCGCCGCCCAAACCCGCTGCGACCGCCACGCAATGGAAAAGACCGGCATTGGTGCGTGGTTTGGTGGGTGCTTCACTTGCCGCCGCCCCCGCCCCTGGCCGGCGCGGCCCCTTCCTCGTAAACCGGCAGCTGGCCCGAATCGAGGTACTCCTCGACCTTGGGATTGCCGATCCGGATGACGGGCTTGAATTTGTCGGAGGCGTTCACCCAGACCGGACGGCTCGTCGCGCGGCCGATATACGGCGCCCCAATGACGACCATCGTCGGCAGCGTGTCCGCCATCACCAGTCCCCTCGCGGGGCAGCTGATCTTGGTCCGCCAGAGCAGTTTTCGATGCTTGAACTGCGCCAGGGGAAACTCGTAGCCGGCCAGCGCCACCACGTAGAGGCCATCCCCATCCCTCGCCACGCGCGCGATCGCCTCGGCGTCGGGATCGAAGCGGGTCAGGCCGGGCAGCAGCGAATCCTCCCAGTCGCTGGAAACTCCGGGATCAAGCCGAGCTTGTCGCCGCCGAGAAACCTCAGCATCTGCACGTAGTTCCACCACGGCATGTCGTGCCGCTCCGGATTCTCGCCCCCGACATAGGGGTACAGCGTCCCCCAGGCGAAAACGATCATCTGGGTCGGTTGGTGGTCGGCATCCGCCGGCAGATAGCCGTCCTCGGCCAGAACCCGCACGATGGTCCGGATCATCTCCTTCGGCATGGGCAGCTTTTCGCCGGCAATCGCATGGCCGAAGTCCTGGTAGCCGACGTTCCGCGCCACGTAATAAACAGGATCGGACGGCGACGGGGGCCGCAGCAGCGCGCCACGCCGAGGCGGCGTCGCTCGACGTGATCACCTGCACGTCGTGATGCATGAACCAGTCGAGAAATCCCGCCTGGAGGGTCGGCGCCGCTGCGCAAAGTGCCGCGCCCACCACCAGCGCGGCCCGCCAGCCGGCCCGGCCCGACGCCACCGGACCATGCGGGTCGGGGGGGCCGACTCTCTCCGGCAGTTCTTCGCGTTCAGTTGTCCTCATGGCACTTTGACGACGCTTGGCCCCAAAACCCAGGCACGACGGTTTGGAAAAAACGCCGCAAGGTTTCAAAATCCGCAATCCAACGCGGATTATATTTCGTCAGCTTGCCACTTTCAAGCCCTCGTTGCCCCCACCGTTTTGCGTCCCCTCCACCTCGAGCGACGGCAAGGCCGCCACCCCTTCCGCCAGCGGCAGCTTCGAGGCATCGGTGCAGATCTTCATCGTCAGCCGCACGTCGCTGTGCCGCCTGAGTTCCTGCGCCACCCCACCGCGCGAGCCGCCGCCAACGGGAAACGGGCTGGTTCTCCCCAAGGACGGCGCGGAGCCACGCGGATAAAAGGCAGCGTTTGGATCCGGGCCCACCGGTGTAATCCGTGGTGAAGCCGGCGAAGAGAATCTCCCGGGTTGGCGCGGGCGGGCCGAGAGCGGGCGCCGCAGCAGCGGCCGCACCCCGGGAAAATCAAGGGGCCGACAGGCCGGCCAGTATTTCCTGGGTTTTTCTCACCCGGCCGATGCGCGGGAATATTTTCGTGACCGTGAGCCCGTGTTCCTCGGCCGACATCGCCGCCATGGCATCCTCGGCGAAAATCTGCTGGTACCCGTATTCATAGGCGAACCGGGCCGTGCTCTCGACGCCGAAATTGGTGGAGATGCCGCACAAAACCATGGTGGCGATGCCGCGGCGCCTGAATTCCAGGTCAAGTTCCGTGCCGTAGAAGGCGCCCCACTGGTGCTTGGTGATCACGAAATCGCCCGGTTTCGGCCCCAGCTCGGGCACCAGGTCGGCCCAGTCCGGCGGCGGGGTTTGCGCCGGCATGGCGGCGTCGGCGAGGGGACGCAGCGCGTCTTTCCCGTCCGGCGAGGGGCGGACCCGCACCAGGAAAACCGGCAGGCCGTTTTGCCGGAACGCCGCGGCCAGCGCCGCCGCGTTTCTGACCACGACGTCCGCCGGGTGGGGAGCGGTTTGCCGTCCCACGATGCCTTTCTGGAGGTCGATGACCACCAGCGCCGTGTTTGATTTATCAATAATTGGGGTGTTGCTCATGATCTTGGTCCTTTCACGTTGCGCTGGAGCCACGCGCGGCAGCTTGCACCGGCCACGTGTCGACGGCAAGCCCGCCGGGATCATGCAATCGAACCACGAATCCAGCTTGACCACGGATTACGCGGATGGGCCCGGATACAAACGCTGCCTTTATCCGTGTTGATCCGTGCAATCCGTGGTGAGAACCAGCCCGTTTCCCGTTGGCTGCGGACCTCGCGGTGGGAAATCTTCGGGCTATGACGGCAACCGGGCGATCAAGCTGCCGCGAACTCGTTCCGCCGCGGCCTCAATATCGTAAGCGACGCCCGGCGGAAGGACCCTGGTCATGTCGTTCCGGAACGCCCGGTTTTCGCATTTGGCCTGCAAAGCGACCTCGTATTCGGCGCGCCTGATCCGCACCCCCTCTCGTTCCATGTAAGTGGCAAACGCCCCCACGACCCGTTGCGGAACAACGAGCGGACCGGCGCCGACGGCCACGGCTTCGTCGTGCCGGAGGCAGGCGCGGTCCAGATCGAACAGGTCGCGCCCCTGAGTGCGCTGCAGCAGAGCCCGCATCTTGGTGCCCAACATTTCGTCCAGGTCATAGGACTTGAGGACCATCGATCCGTTCAGACCGTCGAGGGGAGGCGAGTAGACCAGGTCGACGATCGCGTAGCACGGTTGTCGCTCGTTGTAATTGACCTCGACCTTGATTTTCATCGTGTCCGGCGGTCTGAAAGTGGGCGCATATTCGTAGATCAACCGATCGATCGTGGAGGGTTGGGCCAGGTTGCGGACGGCCAGCTGGATCTTGGTCAGGATTCGGCCGATTGGCCGGCCCAAGGTCGGCTCCAGCACGCGGATGAGCGCCCGCTCGATGTGGGTGATCGGACGATCACCGACCAACACGAGGTCAAGGTCCTCGCTGTAGCGCGCGGCGGGAGCCAGATGCACCTTGTGTAACACCGTGCCCCCGCGCATGGCCACCTGTCCGGACAGAAACGGGTCGCTGAAGATGGCGGCCATGGCGTGGGTCAGCAGCAAGTCCTGTTCGACCTGGGCGTCGGTGGCCCAGGCGGCGTGCTGGCGCCAGGCGATGATCTCCTGTCGGGACCTCATGCGCTGGGTTCGATGTTGGCGTTGACCCAGAGGCGCCAGCGCTGATCAAGTGCGGCACTCTTCACGGAAGCCGCGGCATCGAGCGGGAGAGTCCGCGGATGCTGCCGGGCCAGCCAGCGGGCCAGCGGCGCGGTCAGTCGCGTCCCGGCCACGCGTTCCAAGAGATAGCCCAGCCGCTGCGCAGTCGCAGCGTTTGAACCTTTGGCCACCGTGGCCTGGAGCGCCCCCGGCTTGAGCTTCTTTTTCAGTTCCGCCAGCACGGTGACTGCGAGGTTCAGTCCGCCGGCGGCGTCGAGGTAACGCACCAAGTCCGCCGCCGTTGCCTCCGGGGTGCTTACTCGGATGGGACCGTTTTCGCGGGTCTGCGTTTCGACGGGGGTGTGGGCCGCATCGGTCTTCGTGAAGAATCGGATTTTTTCGCGGCCGACCTGAATCGGGCGCATCTGTCTGGGCACGATCACCTGGGTTTCCTGGACGGCGAAGTGCGAGGCCCCATGCCACTGGGCCGCCGTCAGCAGGCCCACATAGTAAGCGGGCAGGCCGAGATAGCGCATCAGCGAATCCAAGTACCAGGAAGAAGGCGGTGCCCCCAAGGAATGGTGTTCATGCGGGACGATGACGAAGAAGTCATGCCGTGGCAGCGGCCGGATGATGCGGCCGCGCTGGCGCAGCCGCATGAGCGCGGCGCGGCGCGCCATGGCGGATTGACGTGATATGGCGGCCAGATCGGAACCGGTGAACGTGTACTGGCCGCGCCGTTGCCGGGCATCGACGAAAGCGGCAACCATTCCCCTTGATTGAAAGTCACTTCTAGAATCCAAGCGTCATGTTTCTTATACGCACAAGCGGACACTGAATGTCTCTTTATGCATATATTTGGTCGGCAGGCAATCCCTTGTTCTGGCTGATCCGAGCGTCGGGAAGGGCAAAGCGCCAAGAGCCAAGCGCAAAGCGGTAATCTTTTTGTCGCCACAAGAGATCACAAAGAGCCCAAAGCAACTCCCTGTGACCTTTGTGTTCTATCGTGGCCAAAAAAAGGTCTGAGTCCATTTATCGCCACAAGGGATCACAGAGAGCACAAAGCAATTCCCTGTGATCTTTGTGCTCTATCGTGGCCAAGGAAAACCGGAATTCCTTCATCGCCACAAAAGGCTCCGGCCGTCGCTGAAGCTTTGGCCCGGCAGGCAAGAGGCTCATGACGCTTCGCGCTTTGCCCTTGGCGGCGGTCCTCCTAGTTCCCTTCGTTGCCTTGTATGTCTGGAACCGTGCATGCGGATGGAGTGGTTTTGCCGAAGCAGGCTTCCGAGAATGGGCCTAAAGCTCGTCGCAGGAAGCCTGCTTCGGTAGCATCGACGTTGCGGCCGGCGAGTCAGCGCCCGCCGGCCGCGTCCAGGAGGCACCCGTCGTTGGCTGCGGCGGGTGCCGCAGGTCAGAGAGGCCGTTTTGCGAACGGAGGCTCGACCTCGTACAGAAGCATTGTGGCCCCTGACCTGCATCTGGTCCAACTCGAACCGCTGAATGAGCCCTGGAGCTCGCATTGCAAGGAAGAGTGCCCCATGCCTGCCAAAGCCCCTCCGAACTACGTCGGCCTGGATATTGCCAAGGCGCGACTGGAATACACCCTCGATGAACACCGGACCGCGAGCACCGGCAACGATGCCCCGGGCCACGCCGGGTTGCTCGCGTGGCTGAAAGCCCAACCGAACGTGCGCGTGGTGTGTGAAGCCACCGGCGGCTACGAACGGGCGATCGTGGCGGCGCTGCTGGATCACGGTCTGGAGGTCTGTCTGGTCCATCCGGCCCGCGCTCGGGCCTATGCCCACGCGGAGGGCCTCCTCGCCAAGAGTGACCCCCTCGATGCCCAGCTGCTGCGCCGCTATGGGCAGGCCGTGCAGTTGCGGCTGCGCGCCCCGACGGATCCGGCCGTGGCGCGCTTGCGCGATCTGCTCGACGAGCGCCGCGATCTGCTGGAGCGCCGGGTGGAGGTCGATAACCAACTGGGGCAGGCCAGCGCGTTTCGCGCCGGCTGGGTCGAACGCGAAAAGCGTTTCCTGGAGCAGGAACTGGCGACGCTCGCGCAGGCGATCGCCGACCAAATCGAAAATGACCCGACGTTGCGCTCCAAGCACGCCCGCCTGCAGCAGATGGTCGGCGTCGGGCCGATCCTGGCCAGTACGCTGCTGGCCTATGTCCCGGAATTGGGGCGCGTGGCCGACGCGACCATCTCGGCCCTGGTGGGGGTCGCGCCGTTTGCCGCGGACAGCGGATCGACGCCCCGCCCCCGGCATGTGCGCGGGGGCCGCGGCGCCGTCCGTCACGTCCTCTACATGGCCGCCGTCGCGGCCGTGCGCAGCAACCGCGTGCTGGCCGCGTTCTATCACCGCCTCCGATCGGCCGGCAAACCGCCCATGGTCTGCCTCGTCGCCGTCATGCGCAAAATGCTCACGGTGCTCAACCGCCTCCTCGCTCAACCTCGATTTTGTCCTCGCCGATTAACACCGCTGCTCCTGTAAAAAAGGCGACCGTTGTGGCTTTTCGCGCTTCCTGGCGGCCAGTCCGCCCTTGCCTTAAACCTTACACCTAAAACCTAAACCTGGCGGCGGGCCCGCCGCCTAGCTTTCCTTTAGTTTGCCGTGACGCGACGAACGGGGCTTCGCCGATGCACCATCGCCGTCCTGGGTGACGTAATAATCCTTGTACGATTTGTCGTAGTACTGGGAGTAGTAGTAGCCCGAGATGGCGAGATTGAGGTTGTTGAGCACGGCGCCGAAGCACGGCACGGTCGTCTCCAGCAGCTTCTTCGCACAGAATTGGGCGGTCTTGCGGCGCACCTTGTTGAAGCAGAGGCTGAAAAGGCACCCGTCCGCCAGCGGCAGGATCATGAGCGCGTCGCTCACCGCCGCCATCGGCGGAGTGTCGAAGAAGATCCGGTCGTAGCGCGTGCGCAATTCGGCAATCAGCTTTTCCAGCGCTGGGTCGTTGAGAATCTGCGTCGGATTGTGCGCCCGTCCGCCCGCGGGCAGGATATCGAGGCTGGGATGCACGTCGCGCACCACGGCCTCTTCAAAGGTGAGCCGGCCCGCCACCACGTCGATGAGTCCGCGCTTGTTCTCCTTGCCGAAGATGCGGTGAACAGACGGGCGGCGCAGGTCGCAGTCGATGATCAGCGTGCGCTCGGCGTGGGCGGCAAACGCCAGCGCGAGGTTCGACACGATGAACGACTTCCCCTCCCCCGGCAGCGTGCTCGTGACCAGCAGGCATTTCGCCGCCTTGCTCTCCTCCTTCAGCCGCAGACCGGCGTAAAGGCTGCGGAAGGCCTCGGATACCAGCCGGTCGGCATCGTTGATCACCACCGTGGCCTTCTCCATGAAGTCCTGGCTCTTCATGTGGGCACGACCCCCAGGAGCGGCAGGCCGACCACGCCCTCGATGTCATAGATGCTCTTCACGCGGTCGTCGATGAACGCCACGAAGAAGGCAAAAGCCACGCCGAGGACCAGGCCGCCGACAAGGCCGAGACCCAGATTGAGCGGGATGTCGGGGAAAATGGCCAAGCGGGGTGGGACGGCGCGATCGACGATGCGGGCGCTTTGGGTCTCGATCGTGCCCGTCACGGACGTCTCGCTCATGCGGGAAAGGATCTGGTCGAGGAGCTTTACGTTCACCTCGTACTGCCGCTGGAGGTTGTCGTAATCCACCGCGTAGCGGTCGAGCTTGAGCGAATCGGTCTCCTGGGCGGCCAACGCCTGCCGGGCGGCCAGGTTGTTCTTCAGGGCCGTCTGGTAGTCGGCCTGCACGGCGTCCGCCGCGGCAGCGATGGCCCGGTCAACTCACGCTGGTTCTGCGCGAGATTGTTCCGCGCCTCGATCATCTTCGGGTGTTTGTCGCGGTATCGCTCGCGGAGCTGGGCGATGATTATCTGCTGGGCGGCGAGCTGTTGCGTGAGCTGCGTGATGGTCGGCTGGACCGCGATGAACGGCAGGTCAGTAAGCGGCTCCTTTTTCGCCTGGCGGCTCTGTACCTGCTCCCAGCGCACCTCGGCATCGGACAAGCGGTTGGAGGTGTCGGTGAGGTAGGCGTTCAGCGCCTTCAGTTTCTCGGTGTTGATGTCCTTGCGCTGGTCGAGCGAGACGAGGTTGTTGCGCTCGCGGTAGGCCTGGAGATCGACTGCCAATTGATCCACCTTCTTGCGCTGCTCCTCCGCCCGGTCCCGCAGGTCCTCGACCGCCTTGAGCGACTCATCCGTGCGCACCTTCTCGTTGTAGGCGATGTACTCGTCGGCCAGGAGGTTCGCAACCTGAGCCGCGACAACCGGATCGGGATGGTCGTACTGGACGTTGACGATCAGGCTGAGTCGCTGCGGCACGATTTTGCGGTCTCGCAATATGATTCGCTCCGGAACGGGTGCATTGCCTCCGGAACGGCGATAAGGCGCTAGGAACCGCTCGAGGTCGGGACCCGTGAGATGTGCCGCGACCTTGTCGACGATCGAGGTACTTTCCAAGATCTTCACCTGGGTATTGATGTCCTCCGTCGATCGCACCTCGTTGTCCATCACCCCCTGCACCTGCATGATCACCGGGTCGCGGCGGAAGATCTGCACCGTGGCGGCGGACTCAAAAAGCTTCTGGCGCGTGAGCGTGTAAACCAGCACCGCCGAGAACACCAAAAGAAAGACCGCCACAATGTACCAAGCACGCTCGCGCAGGGTCAGCAGATACTGCTGGAAAGTCCGTTGTGCGACCGTGCTGCCGTACTCGGAACCGTACCCGTAGCCATAGCCGTAGCCGGAATAACCCGAGTAGCCGGGAGAACCGGGAAAAGGCGGTTGGGAGTCGCTCCCGAAGGCGGGTTTTGGGGTGGTCGGGAATCCATCGGGTTCGGGTTCAATCAGGGCGTGTCTCCAGCCCTCCAGTCATCGCGAGGCTCAGCCGCCTCGGCGGAGCCGTGGCGATCCAGCTCCGACATGCTACAATCAACCTGGATTGCCGCGTCGTCCCGCCCCAGCGGGACTCCTCGCAATGACGGTTCGAAAAACATGCCCTAAAACAGTCGCTCGGGAACATCGATCACGTCGTCCTTTTGCAGCGGCCACGTCTCCTTGGTCCGCCCCTGGATGATATCGTCGGCATTGATCACATTGGCATCGACCGTGCCGTCGGGCCGGGCGCGGGTGAGCTTCACTTTGCTGCGGTCGGCCAGGCGGCTGAAGCCGCCGGCCTTGGCGATGGCGTCGAGCAGGTTCATCGGCTGTTCCGGCGGAAAACTGACGGCACCGGGGGTGTTGACGGCACCAAGCACATTGACCGTGCGGGTCGCGTATTCCTTGACGATGACGGTGACCTGCGGGTTGACCAGGTATTCGCGGTTGTAGAGGTCCCGGATCAAATCACACGCCGGGCCGACGGTCTTGTCCTTGAGATTGATGGTGCCGATCAGCGGAAGCGTGACCGTGTACTCCTGCGAAAGGCGGATGTCGCGGGTGAGGTCATCCTCCTGGAAGACCTGCACCTCGATCAGGTCGGAGGCCTGCAGGGTATAGTCGGCCTCGTTGGCGGCGGGGTCGGAATGCCGGGGTTTGCGTTGCCGGCGTGCCCAAGTCTTGCGCGCGAAGCGCACCGGCACCGGCCAAAACCATCAGCCCGAGAGTACAAATGAATAGCGATCGCACTAGCATGAAATCTGCGCCAAAAAAACGGGAGAAGACCGAACGATCTTCCCCCGTTTCCGAGAGGTCAAGCCCGCCATCGTCAGTACCGGACGGAACCCGAGATGCTGAACACGTTGTCCGCGAAGCCCACCGGCAGGTTGCTGCTGTTATTGCGGAAAGTATAGCCGGCCATGAAGCTCAGGTATTTGTTGTACTGTTGCTGGAGGCCCACCGTCCCCTCCCAATAATGATCGCGCTCGCCGGTGTTGTAATCCAAGTCGCGATAACTGACGGACACGCTGCCACTGAAGCCCTCCTCAAACTCCGTCCGGACACCCAAGCTGCCCGAAAGAACCTTCTGGGAGACGCCGGTGGCGGAGTTCTCAAAGTCATTGGAAATGCCGACCTGAACATTGGTCTTAGGCGAGTACTGATAGGTGAAATTGGAGCTGACGCCCGGCAGTCCCTTGTTGCCGCCGCCAGAACCCAAGTGGCGCTGGACATAGCCAACATGAAACTCGCCGCTCAGCTTCTCGGTGAAATCGCCGCGGGCGCCGAGACCGAGAAAGTTGTCTGTGTATTGCGGAAGGCTCCCGGTCTGGCTGGTGTTGCGGTAGAAATAGTCCACGCTGATGTCGAGCTTGGGCTCCGTCTTGTATAGAAGTCGACCGGCACGGTGTATTGGTCGTAGGTGATGAAACCCGCCGTTTTGTAGTCAGTGCGGTCGTAGGCCGCGCCGGCGG
>CAVRWS010000014.1:0-30686 GCA_963724815.1 uncultured Acidobacteriaceae bacterium | reverse complement strand
GGTCTTGCCCGTGCGGGGAGGGCCGCATGATCTGCGTTCTTACCGGCGGCACAGGAGGCGCAAAGTTCGTAGATGGGCTGCGCCAGGTGATTCCGCCGGAAGAAATCACGCTGATCGTCAATACCGGAGATGATTTGCTGTGGTGGGGACTCTACGTTTCTCCCGATATCGATTCCATCACTTACGTTCTCTCCGGTCTGCTCAGCCGCGAGCGCGGCTGGGGCGTGCGGGGCGATACGTTCTTGTGTCTGCAGGCCATGGGTCAACTCGGCGAGCCCACTTGGTTCCATACCGGCGATCGCGACCTCGCAGTGCACCTGCTGCGCTCGCGCCTCCTAGCCGAAGGCAAAACACTTTCCGAGGCCACATCGACGATCAGCGAAAAGCTCGGCGTAAAGGCGCGAATTCTGCCCATGAGCAACTCGCGCGTCGAAACTCGCGTGGACACTCCTTCCGGCGAGTTGAGTTTCGAAGAATATTTCGTGCAGCGCTGGTATCAGGATCCCGTGAACTCGGTGCGCTTCGCCGGAGCCTCCGATGCTGAGCCCGCGCCGGGAGTGATCGAAGCGATCGTTGCTGCGGACGCGGTACTCATTGCTCCGAGCAATCCGATTACAAGCATTGGTCCGATTCTGGCTGTGCCCGGAATCCGCGAGGCGCTGGTGCGGGCGCGCGGCAGAGTTGCAGCTGTCAGTCCAATTGTGGGGAATGCTCCGGTCGCCGGGCCGGCAGGCATTTTGATGACCGCCATGGGTTTGCCCTGCGCGATTGCGGGCGTGGCCAAAGTTTACGAAGATTTTCTCGATCTGCTGATCTGCGACACGCGCGACGCGCGAGCTGCGATAACGCTGCGCGAAAATGGCCTGCGAGTGCAGTGCACTGAAACCATCATGCGCAACGCCGATGACAAGGCTGCACTCGCTCGAACCGTGCTTTCGTTCGCAATGGAACGGCCATCTTCTGATCGCTCAGTTTCTGACAAATCCGCCGCTCGTGCCACCGTCGACCAGCCGTGATCCTCATTCCCGTCAAGAATCTGTCGGCGGCAAAGCAGCGGCTGGCTGCCGTATTGGATCAGGCGGCGCGGACGGAATTGGCCCAAACCATGTTGCGCGACGTCGTCACCGCACTCGCTGCGTGGCCGCTGCACCCGCCGTGTGCGCTTGTCACCGGCGACCCGTTCGCGCTGGACCTCGCGCACCAATACGATTTCGAAATTATCGCGGATCCGGCAAATCCAGGAGAAACTGGGGCAGTCGAAATGGCTACTCAGGTCTGCGTCGAGCGCGGCGTTGACAACACTCTCGTCATTCCAGCGGACATCCCTCTGATTCACGCTACTGAGCTGGAACGGATTTTTGCCGTGGCTCCGGATGAAGGTTCAGTATTGGCGCCCGCTGCCGACGGGCGGGGAACTAATGCGATATTCCGGCGCCCTGCCAATTTGTTTCCTCTTCGCTTCGGTAACGACAGCTTCAAACCCCACCTCGCCGAGGCGCGAGCAACTGGAAAACCTTGCCACGTTTTGCAATTGCCAGGCATTGCAGTCGACGTGGATAATCCCGAAGATTTGCAGCAGCTTCTCGCGCATCCGGGCCAAACTCGCACCCAGACACTAGTTCGCCGCTGGACGCTCGAAGGACGCTTGCCCGTCACGCAGGCGGAGACCCGATGAGTGAGCCACGACACCAGTTGCGTACAACTTTGGTGCGGCCACGCGCGAAGACGAAATCGAACCCTCCGCCGGCCGGGATACGCCTGATCCCGATCCCTCTAGCTGATGACATACAACCCCGCGACTCCTTGTCGGAGAGACTCACGGCGGCAATGCAACAACACAAAATTGCATTCGCACCCGGCGATATTCTCGTCGTGAAACACAAAATCGTTTCCAAAGCGGAGGGCCGCTTCGTCGATCTCGCGACGATCGATCCTTCTGGAGAATCGATCGCCTGGGCAAAGAAATACAAGCTGGATGCACGCGTGATTGAACTGGCCGTGCGCGAGAGCCGTGCAGTTATCCGGCGTAAGAATGGTGTGCTCATTACAGAAACGCAGCACGGCTTCATCTGCGCCAACAGCGGAGTGGATGTCTCCAACATTGATGGGGGCCGCCATGCTTTGCTTCTGCCCGCCAATCCCGACCGTTCGGCGAGAAAACTTCATCACGAACTGATGAAGCGCACTAAAGTCGCAGTTCCAGTTCTTATCACCGACACTTTCGGACGCCCGTGGCGCGAAGGCCTTGTCGACTTCTGCATTGGCATCGCCGGAATGAAAGCGCTTCGCGATGATCGTGGCCAGCCTGATCCGCACGGCTACACTCTGCAAGCCAGCCTTGAATGCATTGCCGACGAACTCGCCGCCGCCGCAGGTCTGGTTTGCGGCAAACTCAACCGGACCCCGGCCTGCATCATCCGCGGATATTCATATGAGCCGGCTCGCGGCCGCACTCCTGACTTGCTTCGCCCCGCGTCCCGCGATCTATTCCGCTGATCCGCTTGCGCCACGCCCTCGCCAAAGTCAGCCAGCAGGAGTAATTTGGAATGACAGTAAAGTCCGGAGGAAGCTGTGGCACGCCATCTTTCAATACCGGAACTGCAAAAGTTCCCTTCGCTCGATTGGTTCGACGTAGCGCCAACTCTCACGCCCACGGTCCGCGCTTCTCTGGAGAGAATTCTCGAAACTCAAAATGGCGACGCTATTTCGGAGCAGGACGCTTTCGAGCTCGCCCACGCCGATGGCGATGACTTGCTCGGGCTGCTAGCAGCCGCCAACCTGCTGCGAGCCGAACTCTCGGGCAACCTGGTCACCTACGTCGTCAATCGCAACATTAACTTCACCAACATTTGTTTTGTGGGATGCAAATTCTGCGCCTTCAGCCGCGGCCCGCGGGAATCCGATACTTACTTCCTGGAGCCCGATCAAGTCGCACAGAAAGGGATCGAGGCATGGCAGCTGGGAGCAAGAGAAGTCTGCATCCAGGGCGGACTGCCGCACGGCCTGCCTCCATTTTATTATCGCGACATTCTGCGCGCCGTAAAGAATGCTACGCCCCGCATGCACATCCATGCCTTCTCCCCAATGGAAATCGTTTATGGCGTAGAACTCACGGGCATGAAGCTGCCCGATTATCTCTCCATGCTGCGCGACAATGGCCTCGACACGCTGCCCGGTACCGCCGCGGAAATTCTGGATGACGAGATCCGGCATATTCTTTCAGCCAACAAACTCTCCACCGCGCAGTGGATCGAAGTGATCCGAACCGCCCATCGCCTCGGCATCCGCTCCACTTCCACTATGATGTATGGTCATACGGAAACGCCCGAGCACTGGGTTCGCCAGATGTATCTCCTGCGTGATATTCAGGGCGAGACCGGAGGCTTCACAGAATTCGTTCCGCTCGGCTTCGTGCACCAGAACACGCTGCTGTTCCATCAAGGCCTTTCTCGAACCGGGCCTACGCTTGCGGAACATCTGAAAGTGCATGCGCTCGCGCGACTGCTGCTCGCCGGTTCGATCAACAATATTCAAGTATCGTGGGTGAAGTTGAATCGCCAGCTTTCACAACTCTGCCTGCATGCGGGAGCCAATGATTACGGGGGCACGCTGATGGAAGAAAATATTTCACGCGAGGCCGGAGCCACTGCCGGCCAGTACACCAGCCCGGAAGATTTTCAGTCGTTGATTCTGGAAACGGGACGTATCCCGGCGGAGCGCAACACGACCTACTCGCGCATCAAGATCAAGTTGCCGCTAGAAAACCTCACCACGGAAGAAGCGCTGGAGCCTGAATTTGCCTGATTCGGGTCCAATCGCCATTCTCGGCGGAACTGGCCCGGCGGGCATGGGTGTAGGTCTGCGTTGGGCGCGTGCGGGAGAAGCCGTCATTATCGGATCGCGCGACGCGCAGCGTGCACGAGAGGCAGCCGACAAGATCAAGAAATCTGTCGGAGAGCGCGCTCCGATTTCAGGCATGGAAAATGGGGCGGCTTGCGCTGCTGCAAATATTCTGGTGCTTACCGTCCCGTTCGAAGGTCAGGCCTCTCTGCTCAAACAACTCAAGCCCGCGATTCGCTCTGGCAGTGTTTTGATTGACGCCACAGTCGCACTCGCCTCCAGTGTCGGCGGACGAGCTTCACGCACGCTTGGCGTCTGGCAGGGATCAGCTGCGCAACAAGCCGCGGAACTGGTTCCGAAAGGAGTTAGTGTAGCGGCCGCCTTCCACAATCTGTCAGCTGAACTTCTGAACGGAGACGAAGATCTCGACTGCGACGTGATCGTCTGCAGTGACGATGCTGGCGCCAGTCAACTCGCTCGGACTCTCGCTGCAAAGCTCCCCGGAGTCCGCGCCATTGACGGCGGCAAATTGGAAAATGCCCGCGTTCTCGAACAAATTACCGCTCTGCTGATTGGCTTAAACATCCGCCACAAAGGCCACGGCGGCATCCGCATCACCGGACTGCCGCCGCAAGCCTACAAATAATTATCCTCTTTCCTTCTAGAACGAATACTTCAACGAAAATTGAATCAGCCGCGGCGTGCCCACAGTTGAAGTGATCGGTGCCGATCCTCCGCCAGTTCCGCCCACGATCGGTGACACGGTTGTGGCCGCCGGAAGCGCGAACGATGGATGATTGAACAGGTTGAAAAAGTCCACCCGGAATCGCAGGTCCTGCCGCTCGGCCAGTCGGAAAGATTTGTCGAGAGTGAAATCCACGTTTTTCTGCGGCGGTCCAATAATGCAATTACGCGGTGTGTTGCCGTAAACCGTCGCATCGCTGCTGGTGCCGTTGGAAAGAGTCGCGAGCGGGTCGGGAGTGTAGGCCAGGGGATTCACCCAGTTCGCCAGCCGTGACTCGACGCTGCCCGAAGTCGCAGCACTGGCGCAACTGGAGCCTGGAGTGAAGGTCGCTGTAGATGAAGGCGTGCTGGCCAGAGCGTACGCGGTGCCTCCCGCCGGGTCATAGATGGTGAACGGCGCGCCCGATTGCAGGATTACGACACCGCTTGTCTCCCACCCTCCCAGCACTCCTTTCGTCAGGCCGCTGGCACCACTGAAGAATGGCAACTGATAAACCGCGCTGGTCACAAAGCGTTGTCGGCGGTCAAAATCTGATAAACCTCGGGAAGCTGCGGCGTCGGTTTGATTATTCACGCGGGTAAGAAAAGCGACCGACGCGGTAGAAACGTCATCGATGGATTTGGACCAGGTATAGGCGCTCTGGAAATACAGGCCCTTGCCAAAGCGATGGGCCAAAGTTGCCTGCAGCGCGCTGTAGTGCGAATCGGAGTTGGGAGCAAAATCCTCGAAATCTCCCGGCGCGATCCCCAGATATGGAGCACGGGCCGAGGCATTCTCCACGGTGGAATCCACAATCGTGCACGACAAATGTTGAGCTTGGAGATTAGCGCACCCCGGTCCGGAAATAGTGACCGGATTCTGTGGAGTGGCCAGCGTAGCCTGATCCGGATCAAAAGTGGACCGCAGGCGCGTGCCCTTGGTGCCGACGTACCCGAGTTCCATAAACCAGTCGCGTCCAAGCTCGTGCTGAATGGTGAAATTCCACTGTTGCGTGGTGCCCGCCACCCAATGCAAAGGCACAGACAGTTGGATCAAGCCATTCACGTTGCCGCTAAAAGCCGGAGAACACGCTTGCGGATTCGGAAAGGTACAGGGCGCAAATCCCTGCAAGATCGCCGCCGTGGGCACGTAAGTCTGAGTTGGATTGGCGCCGAGCGCCGGAATGCCATTCGGGAACGCGGCGCTGTGCGCAAACAAGTTCGCCAGACTGTTCTCTCCGGGATCGAAGCCGACCAGGAATGGGTAAGTTGGAGGAACGATAGCGAGATTGTCCACCGCTCCCAGATCTTCGCGCACGCTGTAAATTCCATAGCCGCCGCGAACCGAGGTGATGTGATGGCCTCCCACGTCATAAGCAAAACCAATGCGCGGCTCCAGCACGGTGGCGTATTCGTTGTTCAGTCCAGCTTGATTCAGTGTCCCGGAAATTCCCGAGAGGCCAAATTTATCAATGCATTTGGGGTAGACGTAAGGCTGCCCAGTTGTGTTAGCAAGGTTAGGATCGGTGTTTCCTGTGTGGCAGAGCGTGTCGTAAGGCGCGCCGAGAAACTCGTTTCGGAAACCAAGATTGAGAGTGAGCGTCTTGCTTGCGCGATAGTCATCCTGGGCAAACCAGGAATAACCGGGAATGCGGTAATCGTGATTACCTAGCCCGCCGCCTCCTTCGCCCAAAAGCGGTGCGCCCGCCATGAAACTCTGGAAATCCGATCCGAACCCGGTCGCGCCGGAGATAAAAAATATCAATCCATTGTCGGCAATCGGCAAGCTCCGGCGCATGGCGACGCGGTCGACTTCTCCGCCAAACCGAAGTTGGTGCGGGCCGCGGCTCCAACTCACCGTGTCCACCCACGTGTAGTTATTGGAGAGAGCGGACTGGAGTTGCGTGGGATAAGCTCCGAAAGCGAAACTGCCGAACTGAAGCCGGTAGATGTTCGGATCGCCGGCTTGTCCGTTTACGCCCGTTGCGGTAGGCAGGTTGATACCGACATCTTTATTGGTGATGGGCGGCTGATTATTCAGCTTGTCGCTGATAATGTTGACGCCAAACCGAAAATCGTTAATCAAGTCATTGCTGAACACATGAGTTTCCGTAATGCTGCCAAAGCGGCTGTGCAGTGGAATATCGAGAGGAAAATTAAGATTATTAGGTCCGGGCTGGCCACCGGTCTGGATTCCGTAAGAATCAGCTCCGAAGGGCTGGAACGTATCGGAGTTAGACCAGAAGAAGCGCTCGGATAAACGATCCTTCCCACCACGAAATTCGCGATCCCAATTCGCGGTGAACTGGTTGTCCGAGAACTTGCCGGGATCGGTTAAGACCAGAGACCCGGTATTCAGTTGACCATTCGTAAAACCGGGAGTGCCGGCGACGGTGGGGAATAAATAACCGGCGCCATCCGAGCCCGGACCAAACTGCGTTCCCTTTGCCTGAAGTAGAGCCAGCGCAACCGGATCGATCGAGGTTGCGGTGACCCCGCCGCAATTCGCTCCGCAGAAGAAAGTGTTGAGTAGCGTAGTTTCATCGCGCGAGGTTGGCAGGATGGGAACGTTTGGACTGTTGATAAATGTTCCCGGCGAATCTCCGCTGCGCTGGCGCGTGCCTTGAAGATTGAAATAGAAATAGCCGAGCTTGGCGCCGCGTCCAATCGGGCCGCCGATATCGCCGCCAAAAATGTTTTGCTTGATGACCACCTTGCCCAGGAAATAATCGTTCGCATCCAGTGCGGTATTGCGGAAATATTCCCAGAGGTCGCCGTGAAATTTCGCGCTTCCACTTTTGAGCGTTGCGTTAATGTTGCCGCCGCCGTTGCGCCCTTGGGTCGCGTCGTAGAGGCTGGTGCTGACTTTGAATTCCTGAATTGCATCCGGGCTGGGCAGCGGCGTGTAAGTTAATTCTCCGAACGCATAATCAGCTACGGTAATGCCATCGATCAAATAATTATTGTTGTCCTCTCTTCCGCCATTGACGTGCATGTAAACGGTGCCCCGGCCAAGCTGCGCGGCGCCGTTCAGGTCAGAAGATGCACCCGCGGAGAGCGTCAGCAATTGCTGAAAGTTCCGCGTGGCCAGGGGCAAGTCAGTAATTGTCTGCGCTCCCAGCGATTGCCCGGTAGTGGCGTCCGTTGTATTTACCTGCTCCACCTGGGACTGCACTTCCACAACTTGCCTCACCGTATTGACTTTGAGAGTTGCAGTCATGCGCGTGGTTTCCGTGATGCGTACTACAACGCCGGGAAACGTGGTAACCGGAAAGCCCGGAGCGGTCACTTCCACCGAGTAATTTCCCACAGGTAACAATGTCGCCGTAAACAACCCGGACGCATCGGTCGCTACCTGGCGCACTACTTCTCCAGTCGCCTCGTTTTTGACGTTCACCTTGGCATTGGCAATGACGGCCTTGGTCGCGTCTTGCACCACGCCACTGATAGCGCCGGTGGCTCCGCCCTGGGCAAACATCACTCCGGTGAATGCCGCTGTGAAAAGAATGGATGTAGTGAACTTCCAAAGGGAATTCATCTTGTCCTCCCATTGCGCGAATTGCCTGCGGCTCACTCTCCATCGAAATGACGCGGATCGATGGGTGGATGAATAATGCGGTGAGATAACATGCGGATATATCACGATCCTCCGCCGTTATTCAAGGAATATGCGCACCACGACGAACCGTATCTTATAAATGCTGACGATGAAAAGTTTGGATGGAAGTACGATGAGGAAGCAATTAGTGCACGCCGAATCGATGCCAACTTGCGTTAGTCTTCAACTGCCTGCGCGATCATCTCGGATGGCTCGCCGCCAGCGGCGGCCTGCGCCATAATCAAACGCCGCGCTTCCACGCGAATCCTTGGGAAGTTGCGCCCAGAACCACGCTGCGCCAATCACTGACGCCACTCCACCAATCGCGACTGTCAATTGTGCACCCAGGCGGTCGGCCAGAGCACCGCCCAGCAGCGCTCCAATGGGGGCCATTCCCATGAACATCATCGAATAGACCGCCATCACTCGCCCTCGCAGCGCGTCCGGCACCATCACTTGAATCAGCGTGTTGGAACAAGCCATCTGCAACATCATTGTGTAGCCAACTGGCAAAAGCAGGATTACAGAAATCCAGAAGGTGTGCGATACCGCGAACACGACCAAACTCGCTCCAAAACCAGCACAGCACAGTGCGACCCATCGGCCCAGGCCCTTCACGCCTTCGCGAAATGCGAGAGTAAGCGCGCCGAGCAGCGCGCCTACACCAGTCGCGCCCATCAGAATGCCCAGCCCTTGCGCCCCGCCGTGCAAAATCTTATCGGCGAAGATCGGCATCAGCACGACGTAAGGCATTCCAACCAGGCTCACCAGACCCAGGAGCAACAAGAGCGCCCGGATCGGCGCCGTGCGGTTCACGAAACGAAATCCCTCCATCATGTGTTCCAACGGTGATGCCATCGAGGCGCGCGGCCGGCTCTGCACCTTCATCATCAACAGTCCGATAATCACGGCGATGTAACTGACCGCATTGGCGAAGAAGCACCAGCCTTCCCCGATCCTCGCCACCAGGATTCCCGCGATCGCCGGACCGATCACGCGCGCCCCATTGAACATGGAAGAATTCAAGGCGATGGCGTTCATCAGGTCTTCTTTGCCCACCATATCCACCAGAAAGGATTGGCGGCCCGGAATATCGAACGCATTCACTACGCCAAGCAAGGCTGCCAGTACAAACACATGCCAGACTTGCACTCTGTGCAACAAAGTGAGGGCCGCCAGAATGAAAGCAAGCACCATCGATGCAATCTGCGTTCCGATCACGATGTGGCGGCGGTTGAAACGATCGGCGGTTATCCCCCCAAGGGGCGCGAATAAAAACACCGGGATCTGACTGGCAAACCCGACCGAACCCAGCAGCAGCGCAGACCCAGTCAACCGGTAGACGAGCCACGACTGCGCCACGCTCTGCATCCAAGTGCCGATCAGCGAGATTAACTGGCCACTAAAGAAGAGCTGAAAATTGCGGTGCCGCAGTGCTCGCAAGGCTACTTGCCAGCGCGATGCTGGAGGGGAAACAGATTGGCCCAAGTTTCCGTCCGCATTCGCTTGGATTGGACCTCTGGTTTCAGACACGTTGGTTTCTCTTGATGACGACAAATGTCTTTTGGATCACTATAACGTGACCCGCTGTGGATTGAGAGGCGGTTGAAGTGAGTTCCAGATTGAAGCCGCACATCGAAACTGATTAGCGTGGGAAATTGGCCTAAGATGCCGCGACCGGCAGCCTCAAATCAATTCCATGCATCCTACCTTCGCAAATTTTTGCCTTCCCAGTCCGGTCGGACTGCGCTACAGTGGCAGTTGCTTTCCCCCCGGCGATTCCCTAAGGAAGGGACACGACGATGACTATCTCCTCGGTTGGTGTTGAACGTCGCATCGGGCAGCGCTTCGCTTTCAACCTTCCAGTCTCGCTGCGCGATTCAGCCACCGCTGCCGAAGGCCTTGGCTTCACCCAGGATCTTAGTTCCCGCGGGGCTTTTTTGTTCACCGACATGGCGTTGAGCGAAGGTGCGGAGATCGAACTCACCTTGGAGATGCCCTCGGAAATCACTCTCGGCGAGAATATGCGGGTGCGCTGCCGGGGCAGGATCCTGCGCATCGTGAGGGCAAAAGAAACGACCTGGAGATTCCCGGAGGCGACTGAGGCCAAGTCGTCCGCGCCAGAGACGCAGACCAAGATTGGCGTAGCCGTCTGCTTAAGCGGCTACGAATATCTTCCCGACATAGACCATCCTTCCCCCGATTTTCGCCGAATTTCAGCTTTGCATAACCTGAGTGAGACCGAACGAACAGTTGCGCCCGCCACGGTCGTTCCGCGTGCCGTGGCCCATTAATGTCATCTCAGCCGTTGTTCACCTAAGTTATGCTGGCCTTTTTTATTCTGTCCTTTCGGATCTTTTAAATCTGTTCGACTTGGCTTAGAATGCCAATCACGGTTGCGGATTGTCTCGGGGGTAGTCCAGTCGTGGGCCTGTCGCAGTTTTCCTTTACCTGGCGAATCGCTGCTCTTCCGTCCGTCCGACAAAAATCACAGGAGCATGCTCTAGGCTGGTTACTTAGGTCACTAGCGAAGAGTACTTTCTCTTTCTAACATGCAAACAGCAAGAGAAATCAGCGAGAACCGCACCATGCATGGGATCGCAGTAGCCCTCCTGACGGAAAACCGTGAGCATTTATCCGAACTGCAGCGCCGTGTAGAGGCCACGCGCCTGGCTCGGACTGTATACAGCAACGTCGGATTTCCCTCTGGGTCCACCGATTCGGTCTTGCGCCAGATCCAGGATTTGCGCGCCGAAGTGGTCATCATCGACATCTCTTCTGAAAACCCTCAGCCTGCGATTCGCGCCATCGAACTCATCCAGGCCAACACTTTGCAACTGGCAATTTTCGCCAACGGCACCATGCGACAACCCACTACGATTGTGGCCAGCATGCGTGCCGGCGCCGGAGAGTATTTGGACGATAGCGCCGGCACCGAAGCGCTTCTCGAGGCTTTAACGCGTTTCAGTTCGAACCGCACGCGCACCCGCGGCGGCGCGGGCAAAGCCCGCATTTTCACTTTTCTCGGCGCCAAGGGGGGCGCGGGTGCTACCACCGCCGCCGTCAATACCGCAGTCGCTTTGCAGCAAAGCCACGGCAGCGTAGTTCTGGTCGACTTTGCGCCCATAGGCCAGTGCCAGCTTCATCTTAATCTTCGTCCCAATTTCGGCGTGCCCGACGCACTGGAGAATTTGCATCGCCTGGATGCTTCTTTGCTCGACGGCTTAATGACGCCTTCCAAAGATGGGTTGCATCTTCTCGCCGGACCGCAACAGCCTTATCCATCGCTTCCTACTCCTGCCGAATTGGCTCGACTGTTCGACCTTCTGGTGAATCATTACCGCTACGTCGTGGTCGATGCTTCCAGCCGGTTGGATTCCACGACTCGTCTGCTCTCCGACCTCTCGAATGCAGTACTCATGGTCGCGCAAACCGATGTGGTATCGCTGTGGAGCGCAAGCCGTATTCATGCCTTCCTTGATG
This sequence comes from uncultured Acidobacteriaceae bacterium, assembly GCA_963724815.1. Classification (GTDB taxonomy): domain Bacteria; phylum Acidobacteriota; class Terriglobia; order Terriglobales; family Acidobacteriaceae; genus Sulfotelmatobacter. Next base: position 19,042 of record CAVRWS010000014.1, on the reverse strand, counting down.
AAGGCGCCGGCCATAATCGCTTGCGAATGGTTTTGAATCGTTATAAGAAGATTCCGGGCTTTAGCGACGAAGACGTCGAACACTCCACCCGCTGCAAAGTGCTGTGGAAGCTTCCGAACGCCTTTCATGCGATTTCCCCTGCCATCGATCACGGCACTCCCGTAGTACTGCAGGAAGGCCAGGAGATCAGCCGTTCCTTCCGCGCCTTCGCCGCCGCATTGGCGGAAGCGTCCTCTACCGCAGAGGGCGGGCTCGATCTCATTTATGGCCAGGAAAAAGCCGACACCAAGAAGAAGGCTACAGGCAGATTGTTGATCACTCCCGCGCGCGCCGGCCAATAGATGAGCGTTCCGCCGGAATGCCCTTCGTGCCCTTCCAACTTTCCGTGTGCTCCCTATATGAGCTTCCTTCCGCTAAGATAGACCGATGCCTGATGCTCGGGGGTCAATCTTGGAAGAGGTTGAATCATCCTCTCCAGAACTTCACCTGTTAATTTCACCCGAACCCTGGCCGCGCGTTTTTGTGCAGAATTTTTCCGACCTGTTTCATGCGCACGACGTTTCTCCGCTGCAAGTTGAGTCCGCTCCCGCGCCCTTCTGGTCAGACGTCTTTGTCGAGCGCAAACTTCCCTGGCGCCGGTTTCTCGAGTCCGGCGGGTATCACATCCTTGCGCTGATTCTTATCTGGGGCGGTTCGCGCTTCCTGGCACTGCAGCCACAGATCTCGCCTCAACCAGCATTCAACCACGCCGACGTTGTCTACTACACTCCGTCAGAATATTTACCCCCGCTCGATACTCGCCGCCCGACGTCGGCGCTGGCGGAAAAAGCCGATCCCGAATTATCGGCGCAACCCATTATTTCCGTGCCTCGCGAGGCCGAGAACCATTCGCAGACTATTGTCACGCCTCCGAAGATTCAGTTGCGGCACGATATTCCTTTGCCTAACACGGTGGCCTGGTCGGAAAAGCCAGCAACGCCCATTGCGCCCGCCCCGGTCGTTCTCGCTTCCGAGATCGCGCGCCTCGCGCCGCGGATGGAACGGTCCGTTATCGCGCCGCCGCCTGTCGTGGACGCATCGCAGAAAAGCATGTCGGCCCCGCAGCCGTCGGTGATTGCTCCGCCACCCGCGCTGGAAGCCGCTTCTAACCGCAGCCTCGGGGAAATAAACATTGGACACAGCGCCGTCATCGCACCCGCCCCACAGCTTTCTCTGGACGAGCAACGCGCTATACCCGGACGTTCCTCCGCGGTGCGTGCTGCGACGGTAATAGCACCGCCGCCTTCGTTGAGCGCTTCCGGAGGTTCGCGCACGGCCGAAAGCATGATCGCCCTCAATCTGCATCCCGCTGTGGGAGCGCCGCCCGAACCAGTTGCCGGCAATCGCCGCGGCAGTTTTGCCGCGACGCCCGATGGACACCGCGGAGCGTCCGGAGTGCCAGGCAACTCCGCTGGCTCGTCTGTGGATGGAAATGGATCCAGCAAGAGCAACGCAGGAAACTTACCGGCTGGGTTGTACGTGGGCAAGACTGCGAGTCCAACTTCGTCCATCGCCGGCAATCTCGCGCCCAGTCTGAACGCCAATGCCGTCAATCCGCGCTTGCTTGCCGGCGTGCGCCGGCCGCTGATTTCTCGGGCGACAACACCGCAGAGTGATATCAAACTCTCGGACGCCGAGCGCACCGTTTTTGGCGATCGAAAAATCTATTCTCTCACTCTCAATATGCCAAACCTGAATTCCGCCGGAGGCAGTTGGGTGATTCATTTCGCCGCGCTGAAATCGGAGTCAACTTCGGCCAATTCTTCCGGCGAGGCAGCTTCTTCCTCCGATCTTTCATCGCCAGTGGCCACGCTCAAAGTTGACCCGGCTTATCCTCTGGAGATGATGAAGCAAAATGTCAGCGGCACGGTCATACTCCATGCCGTCATCCTTGCCGATGGCACGGTGGGCACGGTTCGCGTGCTCCGTAGTATCGATGAGCGCCTCGATCAGTTCGCCAGCGAAGCAATCGCTAAGTGGCAGTTCCAACCCGCCATGAAAAACGGCTCTCCGGTTGCTGTGGAGGCGACGTTCTGGATTCCCTTCCGTCCAGGGAAAATAAATTCGGATTTCTGAATCCGGTTTCATCCCTATTTTTCTGCCCGGCAAGTGTCTGACCTCGTAAGATTCCCGGCTAGTCGTACCCCAGAATCGCAAATCCGCGAGACGCGGTGTAAACTGATTTCCCCCCGATAAAATGAAACCGCAAGTTCTGCGGCTCTGTGCGAGGCGTTATGAGCTTTCACTGGAGCGAGCTGGCGAACAACTTCGGGATCGTAATCTTCGCGGTCATAAACACCATCTGGTACATCCTGATTGGCCTGGCGGGTTTGTTTGCCATCTTCGTGGTGGGTTCCCTCGCATGGCAGATATGGGATTTTGGCGTAAGACGAAGGCGCTCCGGCCAGTCCCCAAAAGAGTTCCTCCGCGCCAACGAGCAATTGGCCGCTGAACAACTCAGCAAAGCCGTGGAGGAATGGAGAATTCCGGCAGAACTCAATCTCCCTACTCCTCGGCCAATCAGGAGCGGACGTTTCGGCAAGCGCCTGCGGCGGAGCATTCCTTTCATTTTGTTGTTGATGTTTCTCGGGCTCATTACCTGGCAGACGACGTGGAGGCTTTGGCCCAGCACAGTTGTTGGGGTCTTCTTCCTCTTGATTGCATACCTCACGCATCGCAAGGAATACAGGCTGCTGATGTGGGGTTCGCCAGCCCGCGCCGTGGTCACGTCGATGTCAATGGGCGGCTCGTCAGGAGGTGGCTCGTGGAATCTGCAATACCACGACGCCTCTGGAACCCTGATCAAGGGATCCGTATCCAGAGGCTCGCCGCCCAAAAACCCGGTTCTGACGGTGCTCTATGATTCCGCGGCGCCGGCCAAGTTCATTGTCTATCCGGTCGCGAGGTACGAGATCGCAGATAGGGGAACCCCGTCACCCTCGTAGTAGCGGCCTCAAGTGTGGCAGCGCAAGAATGGGCGGGGCGCTCTATAGATTCTCCTGGATGAAGCGCGGACTGAGGTGAATGTCGAGTTGTATCAGCGGCGAATCACCAACCACCTTGAAGCTGTGGATCTCGCCAGCCTTGATGACAAAGATATCTCCAGCGCCGCCCTCGAAGGTTTTGCCGCTTACTGTCCAAATTCCGCGGCCTTCACGAATAAATTGGATCTCGTCATAAGGATGCCGGTGCGGACCCGGCCCCGAACCGGGCTTCCCATGGTATAGAAACACTGAAACAGTAGTGTCGCCCTGTTCAGCACCGACAAAATTGTACGAACTGCCGATAAAGGGAAGGTTCTCCTGGCGCACGTGATGCATCTTTCGTCGGCCTCCTGCCACAATCTGATGATTGTGGGTTCGGTTTAGCTTCGTCGATGCCACTGAGTGAAATCGGGATTTATCGCCGGTAATCGACGGTGCTATTATCTGCCTAGCGCGGAGGTGGAATTGATGCGTAGACCTCTTGTTCTTTCCCTTGTGGTTGTTGCGCTCGCTTCAACCTTTCCGTTCGTTTCTGCCCAAGATTCCTGTGACAGACAGTTTGTAATCTCGCAAGTAAATCTCTCGGCGAGCACCCTATCGCGGAGTGAGCAAGGGGCAATCAGGGGACGGCTAATAGGTCGTTGTTTCGACAATCAGCAACTTAGCGAACTTGCTGGCCCCGTCCGGGATACGCTTCAGAGGCTTGGTTATCTCCGCGCGGCTGTCTCTGATCCAACGTTTGTAATTGCCGACGGCAGCCGGCATCCACAACCAGTGTCACTGAATGTCGAAGTTGTGGAAGGCGTCCGTTATAAAGTACGCGCGATCGAATGGTGGAACGTAAATGCCTTTTCCCTCGAACAAATCATGTCCGTTTCCCCGATTCAAGTTGAAGACGTTCTTGACGTGAGCAAGGTTCGAGACACGCTGGACGTGGTGCGTAGGCTGTACGCCGCGAATGGTTATCCCCAAGCGGTGATTGTCCCGCAATTTCGAGTCCCGGCAGCGGGGTCACCAGTCACCGTAATTTTTACGGTCGCAGAAGGTGCGCAATCGCGCTAGCTCAATTGGTAATTCATCACTCTGACCATTGCAAGTCCCCAAGAAATGCAAAGCCCCTCTCATGGCTGACGTAACCAAGCGATTACACGCTTTGACGGCTGGTCGATGGTGCTGTCGGGATGTTTCGTCAATTGACCACACGGGATTGCAAGTCCTATCTTGACGACGCTCGCTGCAGGGTGTGCAATGCCCAATGAAAAGGAGAAACGATGAGCCGATTCTTGGGTGTTTGCTTGCTTGCAGGCTGCGGGATAGTCTCGGTCCTGGCGGCGTCTCACTCTCCGCAGAGCACTTCAATGGCAGGCGACCGGGCTAATGCTTCGAAAGCAACCATCGAGGGCTTGGTTCGGGATGTTGCCTGTCCGATTCAGAACCTGGATGGAACTGCGACGAACCTAAGCCTCAAATGCGTGAGGGAATGCGTGAGGGGTGGTTCACCGCTGGTTATTCTGACCAAGGATGGTCACTTGTATTTCCCCATCTCCGACAAAATGCCCGACACGGATCAGCGGCAACAACTGATGCCATTCGTCGGCAAATACGTGCGGGCTAGCGGGACCGTATTTGAGCGGACGGGGACACATGCGATTGTGATTACGGAAATTAAGGAAATGAAAGAGATCCACTTGACGATAGATGAGCGGTAACTCTTACGCCTTCGCGGCTTTTTTCTTCTCCAGAGCGGCGTAAATGGCAGGGTCGGTGCAGACTTCGTAGTAAGTACGCTCGGTCCATCCTTGCACAGAGAAATCGTCCGCTTTGACTCGCGGGACGCGGCTTTCGCGCACGACGATTTTGCGGAAGATGTCGCGATCCACCGGGACGGTGCCGCTCGACAGGCGGTACTCACCTTTGTCTGATGCCATGGAAGGCGGCAATTTTACCGCGAGAGGCGACAATGAAATTTCCTGTTCCAGCTTGCGGAATGCAGCCTGATTCATGCGGATTCCGCCCAGGTTGTAGCTGATAACCTGGTCCTCGGGATTCGCATCTTCGGACGGCGGTGCGGCTTCTTCGGATTGAAATACATACACATGGAATGGCCCGGCTTGCGGCTCCATGATCTTGCGAGCCTTCTTGTTGCAGGAAGAAAGCCGGTCGCTCTCATTGAGCGCTTCAGAAATCATAATCTGGCGCTCGCCATCCATGAGATAGAGTGGAGCGGATTCCTGTAGAGTGATGCCGATCCCTAACGAGAGTTCCGGCATTCCCGAACGCTTCATCAATTGGTTGTAGCCGCGCACGATCTCAATGATCTCCCGCGCCAGCACGCACGTGCGGCTCACAGCAAGCCCGGGCTCGCCTTCGCGCTCGAGAATGGCGAGAATAATGGCGTCGCCTTCCAGGAAAACTTTTTGCGCTCCGTACTTGCCCAGCAACTTGTTCACCGGATCATAAAAATTCAGGCTGAAGTAGGACGCCGGGTTCAGTCCTTGTTCCATCAAGGTTCGTGTCAGGCGCGTGGAGTCGCGGACATCCGCCTTGAGCACGACGTGCCGTAAGACTCGTTCTTCCTCGGGCTGCTCAGGTTGCTCATCGGGCAAGAGGAATTCGTAGAGCGTTCCGTTCATTCGCGAAAGTTCGCGTAACTTTTCGGTGGAGACCAGGTTCACCGAATCCATCGCCGCGTTCAGCGTTTCCAGCCGCCGCAGATCACGGTGGTAGTGAGAAAAATCCTGCAGAAATCGCGCTGCCACTTTGGAGCGCTCAGCTCCCCGACAACCGGCCACCTTGCCCACCGCGGCGTACAAGCTGGCAGGTGAAAGTTTGCCGTGCTCCTGGATCATGCGCTCTACGCGGTCGCACTCAGGCCGCGAAATGAGCGCGTTCTTCAATTGTTGTGGATTGATGCGCGGCGCGTACTCGCCAAGCAGCGGCACCGTGTGGTACGAAGCAATTACGCACTCCATGACCTGCTCGTCTTCGAGCAGGCGCACCCATTTGGCCAGCCGCTCCTGCTGCGCGATGCCTTCCGCCGTAGACTCATCGGGCGTTCCCGTGCCTACTAGCGCGCGAGCATTTTCTGGAGCGCAAAGCCAGGAATCGATAGTCTCGGTGGTGATCTCTTCGCCGTAGAGGGAGCGCATGAAACCCCACACCACGTCCTGCAGGCGAGGATAGCGATCGGGATCGCGATCCCAGTTGCCGAGCATCACGTAGTGTTCGGCGCAGAGATAATCGTCGCGGCCGTCCTCTGAAAAGGCCAGCCGATTCACAAACAAGCCATAACTGCTCTGGGCCGCCCTTCCTGGTTCCGAGGCCTTTGCCTCTCCAAAGAACGACCGCCGAGTGCGCGCCAGCGTTTCCTTTTCGATTGCACGCAGGGTCTCGAACAGTTCCTGGCCAGTCTTGCGCAGGATGATCTTCTTACGCACCTGGAAAGCAGCCACGCGTTCCCGATATTCGACAGCTTTTCCCTGCCGGATGCCCTCATAACTCTTCAGGAGAACACGGCAGCGTTCTAACACCTGCGAAAACTGCACCGACATTTCTGTGCGCAGAAATTTGGTCACAGCCAACCGCGCCAGCAGATCGATGGAAAGTTTTTCTTCTTTTTTGGCCCGATTCAACGCCGCCAGGTGAAGCTCGGCCAGCAGCGGTTTCCAGTCGGAGGGATCGGCGGCAATACGACTCTTTTCGTGAGCGCCAGCAGCAGCGGTCCGCATCCACGAAGGTGCCTGCGTTTTCTGCGGGGCCTCGGCTGCCAGCAAACCTTCGAGTTCGCCATGGCGCACAATTAAACGCATAATCTGGGCGCGAGCCGCGTCTGCAAATCGCGGGCTGAGCGCCACGTCGTGGCGAAGATTGTCTACTCCGACTGCCAATCCTTCGAGATTTATTGCCGGGACAGCCGCAACCAACTGCGGCAAAGCCGTTTTTTCAGGCTCCTTGCCGAGGCGGAAGATGGGGAAGCGAGGCATTCGTAAATGACGTTAACTTTCCGGAACTTACTGATTACACATGTACATATCGAGGCTAGCATGTGTGGGGCGAGGGCTAAAGTTACCGAGGTTATGGGTGGAATGGTTCCGCAATCAGACTTGGCTTCTACAGAACCGGAAGCTCGTGAAAAGGAATATGCGACGCAGCAAGACGAAGCCGGTTCGCAACTCTCTTTACTGACTTTTCATCCGCGCCGCTTCGAACTCATCGCCCATCTGCCAACCGATCATGCGGGAAGAGTTTGCCGCTTCCCAGCCCAGTGCGAACCCGAAGCGCGCCATAGCCGCATCGCCGACAAAGTTCATCTCGGGATGATATTCGTCGCTCGGCTGATGGTAATGCTTTTTCGTGTACTCCTGGTTCTGCGCCATTCCCCAGGCTTCGTCGTGGCCTTTGAACTTGATGCCTTCGTTGATTGAGAAGGAGGGAATACCCACGCGAGCCAGACTGAAGTGATCCGAGCGATAATAGTGTCCGGCCTCAGGACGCGAATCAGGACGAATGGCCAGCCGGAATTCTTTTGCAGTCGCCTGCACCCAGGGAAAAAACGTTGTCCGCTCCGCGCCGGTGACTTCGACCTCCTCCGGCGCTCCGATGGGCTGCACGTCATCGTAATTCAGATCAAGCGTAATCTTGCCAACGGGAATCGGCGGATGCTTGCCCAAATATTCCGAGCCCAGTAGTCCCTGCTCTTCGGCTGTGACCGATGCGAAGATTATCGACCGTCCCGGGCGATCTTTCGCGACGCTGAAAGCGCGCGCTAACTCCAGCAAAATTCCGCAGCCCGTCGCATTATCAGCGGCGCCGTTATAAATATTGTCCCCTGGCATATCAGGACGAATGCCGAGGTGATCATAGTGCGCGGTGAACATTACAGCTTGGTCTTTCAGATTGCGGTTCGAACCCGGCAGCATCGCAACCACATTATTCGATTCGAAATTTCGCACCTTGCTGACCATGTGTGCTCTAAGTTTTGCGCCAAGATCGACGGGATGGAACTCGCGTGAGCGTGCATCCGCCATCATCTTGTCCAGATTCATTCCCGAAGCGGCAACCAGCTCTTTCGCCACGTCGAGCTGTACCCACGAAGCAACGTTGAGCGCCGGACCCTCCAACTTCAAATACGATTTCTCTCCCGAATTCGAATTCCGCACCACCTCCCACGGATAGCTGGCCATGTCCTCTTTGTGGATGAGAATCACGCCGACTGCGCCTTTGCGCGCCGCTTCTTCATATTTGTAAGTCCACCGGCCGTAGTAGGTCAGCGCTTTGCCTTTGAAAAATTTGGGATCATCTGAAGGCGGCTCATTTACCAGCATCAGCAGAACTTTGCCCTGGACGTCCACGCCCTTGTAGTCGTCCCAGTTATATTCCGGAGCTTCGACGCCGTAGCCGACGTAGACAATTTCGGCGTCAACGTTGGACTGGCTCTGTTGGGTCTGATCATAAGCGACATATTCATCGAGCGGCTTCAAATCCAGCGACGGACCGTGCTTGGGCAGTATGACAAACTGCGTCTGCGGCAGAGTTGTAATTCCCACCAGCGGAACTTTTTGCAGATAGGACCCGTTGTCCCCGGCCGGCTTCAATCCGTATTCGGCGAATTGAGTGGCCATGTATTCGGCTGCGATGTCGCCTCCGCGCTGGCCGGTACCGCGGCCCTCAAGCAGATCATGCGACAAAAATCGAACGTGCCAGCGAATGTGCTCGGGATCGATCGTTTCCATCGCTGCAAATGCGGCGGAGGGCAAGCGGACCGAGACTCCATCGCGGCTGGGCACCGCCGGCGTGGGGACCGGAGGAGCGCCTCCTTCCGCGGAAGCTAACATGCTCAGAGCGGCTATCGCGATTAGAACCACACTTCTTCCTACAACTTCTCGCATAGATCAGTTTCTCCCCCGACGAAATGGCGTACGGCGGCGGAAAATATAACAGTCAGGAATGCTTTTGTGACGTCTGAAAGAATTGTAAAGGAGAGCAGCCTTTTGCTAGTAGCAGAGTGGCCGCCGTGCCCGCACCATAGGTCATTCAGCTATACCGACCATAAGATCAATTGGGCATTGGTACCTGAGAGAGTTCCCTCACGTTTTGGCCTGATCTCGAAATTTCCTGCGTCCCGCGACCGCGGGATCAGTTTTTCGAGCCTCAACCAGCGCGGAAGTCGCGTACATCTTCGCCAGGCTGGAAAATTGGGGCGGGAGTCACACTCCCCGCCTCCGCCATCTTTCGGCTGATCGCCTCGAAGTCGGCCTTCACCCAACCCACGCTGGAAATCTCGATATTGCCATCCTCTGCGATCCAAAAGATCGTGGGGACATTAGTCAGGCCGTAGGCATTCGACACCGGATATGTGTGCGTATCGTCGAGCAATACCGGAAACGTCACCCCGAATTCCTTGGTGAATGCCGCCGTTTCCCGCGGATCGTTCTGCGATATGCCGATGATCCTCACCCCTTTGTGTCCATAAGCCTGCTCCAGTCGCTGCAAAAAAGGAAACGCGTATTGACATGTCGGACACGAGACTTTGAAAAACGCCAGCACCACCGGCCCGTGCGCCCGTTCGTCCCCCAGTACGAAGCGTCTACCATCCATCGCTCTCAGTTCGAAATCGGGCGCTTGTTTGCCCGCAGTCAGTGCCACCATTGATTATCCCCGCGTTCGTTTCAGAAAGTTTTCGCAGCACATACACGCTGCTCTGATTACCTTCATACATTTTAGATGATGCAAATGACAACGAACCACTCGTTGCCCGTTACTAGCGGTCACCGCCCATATTGCTAATGTTATTAACGGGGGAAGCACTGCATGCTCAAATTGCCTCCGCCCTGCGCAAAATCTTCCGCGCAAGCCCCGTAAGAGCGAACTGTTCCAACCGGCTAACTGGAACCCATTTCCCTTTCACATCGCGGGAGGCAGACTCACGCCATATGTGGACTGTGTAGTTCGTTACGGTGATCGAGTGGCGCAAAGTAAGGAATGGACTGGCATCTTCATTCTTCCCCTCAAGTTCGGGCAATTCCCACATGCCGGCCATGAGCGATGTGTCTCGCGGACGCTGAACGAGAAACACCTCCCGGCTACGGGCATTCCGGCAATCCAGCGCGTAGTGGATCTCGCGCTTCTTCTGCGGCGCTGATTTCGCTCTCGCCGCCAACTCTCCACGTGTCGCACACAGCTCAACGATGGGACAGGTCAAGCAAGCAGGCGCACGCGGAGTGCACACGACGGCGCCCAATTCCATCATCGCTTGATTGAAATCGCCGGGACGTTTTTTATCCAGCAGATCGGTGGCGGCTTCCCACAGTTCATCCCCCACCAACCGCCTTCCGCTCATGCGCTGCAGCACACGTTCCACGTTGCCGTCGACCACGGCGACCGGCTGATCAAACGCAATGCTGGCGATCGCGGCTGAAGTGTACCGGCCAATCCCCGGCAGGTCTCGCAAGCCCTCTGCAGTCTCCGGAAATCTTCCGCCATACTCGCGCACGATCGCATTGGCCGCGGCGTGCATCATGCGGGCCCGGCGATAATATCCCAGCCCGCTCCAGGCGGCGAGCACGCTTGCTTCGCGCGCCGCCGCGAGTTTCTCGACCGTAGGAAAGCGCCGCAGGAATTTGCGATAGTGCTCAATTACTGCCGCGACCCGCGTTTGCTGCAGCATGATCTCGGATAGCCACACCCGATACGGATCGCGGTTCTCTCGCCAGGGCAGAGCGCGCCGATGCATGCCGTACCATGCGAGGAGGCAACCCCGAAGCCTCCGTAGCTCGGACTTCGAAAGCAAGCTTTGGATGGATTGTTGCGTCTTCACAGTCGTGGACTTACGGAACGCCCCGCTCGAGGAATGGATTCCTCACCCGAACCCTGCCGTACATCCGGCCGTGCTCAAAATCTTCGGATAGAAGCTCGGGCAAGCCGTAATGCTCCGCGTAAGCCCAGAGGTGCGCGTCATACCAGGAGAACTTATAGGCGGCCATACCCAGGAGCGCAATCCGAAATACCGATTCGTTGGGATAGAGAACGATAAACTCATCGAGAAAATCTTCGACCTGACGCCACGCCTCCTCTCTTGCTAGAAGCGGGCCACCAGTTCGGGGCTTGATCACCGCGTTAACAAATTCCATCAGGGCCTGGTGCGGAATTCGCAGGAGCCCAGTGGCCACTCCCTGACGAAGAACATCCCGGGCAATCGTGCGCTTCTTCTGATCGCGCAGATCGCAGCAGTAGACCAGAATGTTTGTATCAACGAGGGAGTCCACGAGGTAAGCCCCGATCATCGTTGTAGAGATCTTCACGCGTCCAGCCCCGGTTGTGATGGCCGCTCTTGCCGCGATTCGTTTTCAGTTCTTTCGCCTGAAGCCTGTCCACGCGTTCCATGCCAGCATCGAAGAGCGCCAATCGCTCTTCGATGGTCAACCGGCGACCGGCACTAGACTTCCGACGGCATAGTTCAACTCGAATACTTTCGCCCGCGGGGATCCAGTTCAATTCATCGCCGGGACGGATACCGTACTCGTCAGCAATTGCCTTAGGGACCGTCAACTGCAGCTTGCTGGTCACTTTTGGCATAATCCTTACTATATCAAGGATCGTATCCTTACTACAGCTTTTAATTCGGCTGGAGACGTTAGCGGACGGCTCATGCCCTTCGTAGCCCGTAGGTTATTGACCACACTCTTGAGGCACGAAATAATAGCAGAACCTGGCACCGCAGATTTCAGTGACGATTTTAGAGCCCAGCAGGATCGAGGAGCACCATGAACGACTTCAACCGCAAGGTGGAAGATGCTTCCGCACGCGTCAGCAAGACGGTTGCCGACGCCGCCGAACGCATCGAGAAAGAGATACCCGAATTCATCAAATATCTCAACGACGAAGTTGTCCCTGCGGTTCGGCAGCACTCGACGAAGGCCCTGCGCGTAGCCTCGGAAAAGCTTTCCGAGTTCGCCGACTACATGGAGAAGAATCCGCATCCTCCGAAATAGTTCCCTTGAATACAGTCAAAGAGCTTAGCGGCAACCGACGGTGGGCTCAGATTGTCGTACCCGCCGTAATTTCAATTCTGCTGCTTGCAATTCTCTTTCTCGGCGGCTGTGGCCATCCCAAGCAGGCGCGCTCGAATGTGCCGCCGGCTCCACTGCCTGAACCTTCGCCGGCCGAATCGACGAACCGTCCGGAAGGTGCGGCGAAGAGTGATCGTCTCCCAAGCAATGCGGCGAGTGAGGCCGATCTCGCCGAACCTACAATTCCGGCGAACGCCAGGCCTTTGGCCACCGAGACCGGTTTGGCGAGCTGGTACGGGCCGCCGTATCACAACCGCGTGGGCTCGAACGGCGAAGTCTATAACATGCACGCCATGACCGCGGCGCACCGCACTCTGCCGCTGGGGTCAATCGTCCGAGTCACTAATCCGAAGACCGGCCATTCCGCCCTGGTACGCATTACCGACCGGGGACCGTTCATCCCGGGACGCCTGATTGACCTGTCCTTGGCTGCGGCCCGCAAGCTCGACGTCTACTCGCCGGGAGTCGCGCAAGTGAAAGTCGAGGTCATGCAAACTCCCGAGCCGCTCGCCACCGGCGGAAAATGGGCGGTACAGATTGGGAGCTTCGCTCACGAGCAGGAAGCCAGCAAGTTTGCCGACCATCTCGCCCGGCGCTATCAGACAGCTAAAGTGCAGCACTTCGGCAGTCCTGTGGGAGACTGGTGGGTGCGAGTACACGTCCTCGATAACGACCGCGACCGCGCACGGAAACTTGCTGCCGAAACTCGAACGCCCGAGGGGGCAGTCTTCCTGGTAAGGCTGGATTAGCTTCGAGGACTTTTCTACCGGCTGCTGCGGTGTTATTCTCCGCGAGAGCGCAAGCCATGACCGATGCCGCCAGCAACTGCCTTTTCTGCCGCATTCTTCGCGGCGAGGTTCCCGCCAAGAAAGTTTACGAAGATGATCACGTCTTCGCCTTCGAGGATATCGATCCGAAAGCGCCGACGCATGTGCTGGTCATTCCCAAGAAACATTTCGCTGGCTTGAAGGAGGCGCAGGCTGAGGATGCGGAAGCGATTGGCCGCTGCCACTTGGCGGCTGCCCAGATCGCGCGCCAACGAAATATCGAGCAGGGATATCGAACAGTGCTGAACGTCGGTCCGGGCGCAGGACAGTCAGTATTTCATCTTCACGTGCACTTGCTGGGAGGACGCTCCTTGGGCTGGCCTCCGGGATAAAGTCCAAACTCCGTTGGCACGCGCTGCAGAGGCTTCGCTTACAGCTCGCAGTGCACTCGAAACGTCTACTGCACCGTTGGATTTTCCTCTTCGGGCGCTCCATGGCGGCGCAGCAGTTGCGGCAGGTTTTGCGAGAATGCCGACCGGGGCAGCACCATATCACATCCCACTTCGTGCGCCTTCTGCTTCAGATCGCCTTGTACGTGCGACAGAAATCCGATAATCGAAGTTCCCTTCTTTAGCTTGCTCTTCAATTTCGGGATCAGCGTAAGCGGTTTGGCATTCGCATTATTGAGGTCGAAGATGATGAGCGATGGCTTCTCCTCGCCATTCTGCAGCATGCGTTCGGCGAGGTCTTTGTCGTTCTTGGCGAACTCGACTTTGACGTTCAGCTTGCGCGCGGTTTCCTGAATCTTGGCGGCGAAGAAGAGGTCGTCAACGAACGCAAAAATGCGCGAACTGGAATCTTCCCGCAAAGCGGGCAAAGGCTCCGGGTCGGCAGGCGCGAAGGGCGCAGCGAAACCAGGACGAGGTCCACGACGCGCGTTTTGGCCATTATTGCCATTGCCGGAAAGCGCAGCACGGTAGCTGTGGTCCATTGGGGCGGTGTAGATGCCGTCTTGATTGTGGCGCGACTGGCTGGGGCCGCCGGGTCGGGCACCGCGTGCATTGTTGGGACGGCGTCCGCGACGCCGTCGGCTTCTGCCTCCTCCGCCGGAGGGTCTTCCTGGTCCTGCGTTCATATTCCTCTCAGAGCTGCTTTGCCGGATCTGCGTCCGGTGCAGCGTATTGCAAAGCTTAACTGTTTAAGATTCCAGGTTCAGGATTCTGCGAGTGCAAATTCTGCGATCTCAGTTATTCCCAGCACGTCCACTTGGTTGCAGCAGGTTCTGACAATGTTGGCATGCCAGCATCTTTAATCCTACCCGAGTAATGTTGCTCCCGGCTGGCTAGCCCTTTCACTCAGCACATTCCACGCGGAATTGCAGATTGGGGGAACGTAATCACTGCAGCAACCGCTCTCAGTAAAGCAACCCGTATTGCCAAAAAAATAAAAATGTTTTGCGTCGGTTTATCCGTTGTCGGATCCGTCGCGCCGCCGGGAACGGCCTAGGGCGCGGAAGGCCTACGCGGGAACGAGGCCAATGAGAACAAACTTATGGTACTCGTCGGCGTCCGCGCGCGCAAGTGCCAATCTGGATTGGTTTTGCACAAGAGGACATCGCCAGTGGTTTTCTGGCTTCGTGCTCGAAGCGCAAACGCACAGTCGTTTCCTGGTCGCTTAGGGCCTATACGCTCAGATTTTCCAACCGCCGAAGCCCAACCCAACGCAGGTTTCTACGCACCGCTGGACACTTCGCGGGCCCATTGCTGGGCTTGCCAGTAGGAACTAGCGACGGTGTCGGCATCCATATGGAGACTGTCACAGATGGCATGAGAAGCGTCCCACTCGCCGCTTTCGTGGGCCAGCATGAGCTGGTAGATGGGGCGCAGCAGGCTGGGCTCTCCCCGGAGAACTGCTTTGGTTTCAGAATCCAGCGGGATTTTATCCAGAATCTCGGACATCGGTGTCTCCAGCATGACATCGAGCATGGAGAGCAGCCCCAACAGGAATAGATCGGAGTCCCCATGGCGAGTAAGCGGCGCCAGCAGTTCGCCAAAACGGGCGCGCACCAGAGCACAGAGTACGAGATCGCTGCTTTTATCTTGTCCGGCTCCGACCGTGGCTATCAGGCGCACCCAGCGGCGCACCTCACGATCCCCAAGAATCGCCAGGGCGTGGCGCACGGAATGAATTTCATTCTTGAATCCAAACCTGGCTGAATTCATATAGCGCAACAGCCGGTAGCAGATTGAGGTCTCCGTTTTGATCAGCTTTTCGAGCGCTGGCACGTCAAGATCAGCCGCCGAAACCGCCTGCAGCATTCTCATGTAATTGACCGCATTGGCGGGCACGTCGTGCGTGGTCATCATTTCCGGGCGGCGCAGAAAGTAGCCTTGGAAGTAGACGAAGCCCTGATCCCGCGCGGAAACGAACTCCGCTTGATTTTCCACTTTTTCCGCCAACATGCGGCAGCGCCATGGTCCGTGCTTTTTCACCAGGGCAGCACGCTGCTCGAGCGTTGTAAGTTTGAGATCAACTTTGAGAATGTCGGCCATTTCCGCCAGAGGCTCACGCGGATCATTGCTCACGTAATCATCTAGCGCAATCAGGTATCCCGCTTCTTTCAGCCGCTGGCAGGCCTTCACCACTTCGTCATCGACAGGCACGGTTTCAAGAATCTCCACCACGGTGGAGTGCGATGGCAAAAGCGTGATCAAGCCACCAATCAGCGTGTCGCGCGTACAGTTGAGAAAGGCGCGGCGGCCATCGCAAAGAACATCCAGTCCCACCAGCAGTGAGCTATCCAGGGTAGATCGGGAGGCTACGTCGGGATCCCGCCCATGAAAGGCATTGTCCATGTCTTCGCGGAACAGAAGCTCGTAGCCGAAGACTTTTTGTTCGCGGTCAAAAATGGGTTGCCGCGCCACGTAGCGCAGCTTGATGCCCTTGGGGTCCTGATGTGCGGGAGCGGACGCAGCAGAGGAATTCGACACACTTCACTCATCGGCAAGACCGGCGGAAAAGATAAGCGAAAACCGGATCAGGATTTCAAGTGATGGCTGCGGTCGATGAGGCAAATCTAATTCCCTGCACGTCGTTAAGGGGGAAAATAGGGCACCCGGCGAATGCGGAGCGCCCCTATTCTGAAAATCGCTTACTGGACGGTGAGGTTCACCGTGAGTGGCGGCGCAGTGAGCGGGTTCGGGCCTGCCGTGGTTGAATTCACGATGATGGCGTAGGTTCCAGCCGGCGTTCCCGTATTTTCCTGGACGCCTCCGCTGGAGCCGCCGCAAGAACTCACCCCCAGACTTGAGACGCCGAGAACGACAATCAGGCCAAGCAGCCGGGCCCCGCGCCCACGCGATCCCGAAGCGAACAAGATTCCAAACAGTCCCGGAAGCAGCAAAGCATAATACAGGCGGCTGCCATGTCCCAACGGCGGTTGCGCTCGCGAGGTGGGGCCAGTGGTTGTGATGTTGAGCGAAAGCGACGTTGAGCTTACCGCAGCGCCGCCGGTCGGGCTGAAGCTGCATTGCACCTCAGTGGGAAGGCTACTCTGGAGGCAAGTGTAGGTCACCGGCAACGCGGTGGTGGAATTACTGGTATTCACGAATCCGTTCGTTCCCGCCACCGTGATCTGAACCTGGGCGGTTCCGCCCGGCACGACGGAATAGGTCTTAGCGTTTGAAGCGATGGTGAAGGATTGGTTGGTTGCACTCACGGTTAGCATCACGCTTGTGCTGGTGCTGGGTGAATTCGTCGGGACGATCGTGATCTTCTGCGTCCCTAGGGGTGTAGTGGCCAGCGTGGTGATCGTCAATACAACCGGCGGAGCCGGATCTGTGCCGTCGAAATAAACGCTCGTGGGATTAAAACTGCAGCTGGCGCCGGTAGGCAAACCTGTGCAGTTGCTGGGAGCGAAATTTACCGTTAGCGCAGAGGAGCCGGTGATCGGCGAAATCGTGAGCGTGGTCGAAGTTGATTGACCCGCAGGAACCGGGGCCGGGTTAACTGGCGGAGGCGCAAATTGGAAGTCCGGATCCAGGCTTGCCTTCCATGCGAGTGCCAGAGCGTTCGCGTCAACTGATCCGAGGCCAGTAACAAGGTTGTATCCCGTGGTCGTATCCGCGTTCGCAGCGCTAAACCCGATAATTCCTGCAGAGGTGCCGGTTGACGGACAGATTACGTCAGCCGGGTTTCCGGAGGGCTGACCTGGCTGACAGTAAACGTCATTGTCTCCGCCCTTTACAGAATGAAATGCTGCAGTGGATGGAGCTGAAGCCAGGCCATAAAGCGTCGAGTTGATATTGCCCAGTCCGCTACTGCCAAGGTATTGATTGAGCAACGTCACGATTCCTGCAAAGACCGGAGTCGAGGCTGAAGTGCCGCCGATGATGGAAGGGTCAACGACGAAATTATTGCCGCTTAGAACGCCATCCGCCGCAGCCTCTATTCCGCTGGCGTTCCCCGTACCGCAACTGCTGGTCGTCTCAGTATCGTATGGGCTGGTGTTGGAGAGGTTCTCAATCGGCGTACACAAAATGTATCCCGGATAATTGGGAGAGGCGAGCAGCGAAACATCGGGTACTAAACGGTAGGTGCTTTGCGTACTGCCCAGGCTAGGAATGCTAATTGCCTGCTGCCAGGCGGGCCGTGTAAATCCACTGTCACAAATACTGCCAGTTTCATTGACGCAGTTGCTCGCTCCGCCGCCACCAACGGAAATCCAGTAGTCCTGCTGAAATGTTTGGGCCGAAGTCACTTTAACGCCGGGACTTGGATTACAAAAGGTGTTGGATGGATTTTCGACGCAAAACTGCGCCAGCGCTTCGTCGTCGTTCCATGCAGCTTCCTGTCCGATCAGGGCTGCCAACGCCGAACCGCCGGCAGTTCCGTTGGTGCCGCTCCAAAAAGCGGCGGTGAAGTCGGCAGCGGGGATAGAAGTGCCGCCGACGCCTGTGACCTCCGGACTGCTTGCCGGGTAGCTCACTGCTAGTCCGAATTGCGCGGCCGCGAAGGGAGGCTGCGGGTTGGTTCCCGGCGGCCCACCATCGCAAGCGGCTGACCCACTATCGCCGGCGGAATTCAGTATCGTCACTCCTTCTACGTTTGCTTGTGTTAACTCAGTTTCCAACGATTCTGCGTCGGCTTCGCACAGCCCGTAGCTCATGCTAATGACGGGCGCCAGCGGAGGCCCAACGGGTGGGTTGATGGCCGCCTGTAGAGCGGCGTCGACGCCGCCACTGTTGGTGAGTTGAGTGCAGTCGGAGTTGAATGTGGCAGGGGCGTTGACGTAGATGATTTGGGCATTCCGCGCAGTCGCTCCGGACCATTCAATGTCGAGATCAGCCTCAACAACGTCTCCACAGGTGCTCGGCGCACCTAGATCGGTGCCCACAACTACGTATTTGAAATTGGTGGAGTCACATGCCGTGAGTATGCCGCTAGAGTTGGCGGTGCATCCAGTGATCGGGTTAAGGCCGAAGCCTGAACGAAAATTGGTGATATCCGCCAGGTAAACATCGGTTTGTCCGATGATGGCAAGCTTTTGGTTCGTGCCGTCGATCGCGGGCGTTGCGCTGTAGAGGGGATTGAGATCGTACAGAGTAGCTATGTCGCCGGGAGCGACGAAATAAGTGGTGTTGCCTTGGACGGTCGTCGTGTAACTGGGATGCGGGCCCAGCTTTCCGCCATGTACCGGACGAACATACATCGGCTTGGGTCGAAAATCTGTGAGGCCGCGAACCTGGGAAACCACGCCGCTCAACGCCGCGGGCATTGAAGGGGGCATCGAATTCGCGATGTGCACCTTACCGTTGATATTGTAGCGGTGGATCTGGGTCTTAAACGCACTCTGGATCTGGGCAGCCGTGCCGCTAAAAACGACCGAGTTGCGTCCGCCTCCGACGCTGGCGATCTGGAAACCCTGAGAAGTAAGCCACGTAGTGATTTTGGTAATGTCGTTTTGGCTCAGACCAAATCGATCGGCGAACTGCTGTGGAGTTAGCCACTTGTGATAGTTCGGCGAGGAACGATCCTGTTGCTGAGCCAGCAGTTGATTGAGCGCAACTTGTTGACCACGCGAAGGCGCCATAACAAGAGTTACGTAGCCAAACTGCAACGAATCCTCGACTAGCCCCTGGTCATATTGAGGCTGTGCCAGTCGATGAACATTGCCTT
Source organism: uncultured Acidobacteriaceae bacterium (assembly GCA_963724815.1). Classification (GTDB taxonomy): domain Bacteria; phylum Acidobacteriota; class Terriglobia; order Terriglobales; family Acidobacteriaceae; genus Sulfotelmatobacter. The sequence continues at coordinate 7 of CAVRWS010000014.1, read as the reverse complement.
TCAGCGG
>CAVRWS010000013.1:0-9288 GCA_963724815.1 uncultured Acidobacteriaceae bacterium | reverse complement strand
CACCATCTGGCTGGAATCAATGGGTCCGGTAATGCGGCCGGGCTGGGCGGCGAAGCACAAGGATGAAGCCAGAAGTGGCAGAAGGAACTTCCAGGATCGCATTAAATCTCCGTCAGCAATGGTTAGGTTGTTGGGTTGATGTATTTTAGCTTATACGGCTTACTTGCACTCTGATCAAGTCTTACCCGGACAAGGTTGTATCTTTACAAGCAATTTACAAACCCTGTCCGAGAGAATTAGTCGCGCTATCACCAACGCAATTTACATGCCCAACAGATTGGGATGAAGCTTGGCATACCCGTGTTCCTGCGCCCAGAGGTCGAGCGGAACCGATGCGAGTTCGTCGACCAGAGGATCGGCCAGGCCGTTTTTGCTCAGGTCAATCGACTTGATATAAGTGTGGCAAGTATCGCAACATTCCACCCGGATATAGGCAAACTCTTGGGCGGTATAAACCGGAAGCTTGGCGTGGTCTTTTTCGTCGCAGCCGGGGCAGACGATGCGGCGGAACTCCCATTCACACAGGCAGAATCCACACACCAGATTACGGCGCGCTCCTTCGCCTAGCGGACGAAGCACACCCATCACCGGCTTGCGGCTGCAAAAAGGACATAAGGCGTAAGTGTAGTTCTGGAGCTGCAGCGGAACCCGGCCACGAACGAATTCGGCGTAAGGCTGAAGGAAGGCGAGGGCAAGAAACTCGCTGGGCTCCGGCCCTTGTTCCGAAGGCTGATCCGGCGCGGACCAAAAGTTATTCAATAATTCAGACCACGAATCTGACGGCGCCTGGCCAAGATCACGCGCAATCTGTGCCAGGCGGGCCGGCGCTTGCTTTTCGACCAGTGCGAGGAATGCAGGAAAGCTAGCCAGGAGCTGCGGCAATTCTGGAGGACCGGGATTTATAGCGCTAGCGTCTTGCTGGCCCGAAAGTGGGCGAGTCGCCGGCTGTTTTCCTTGACCCTCTCCTCGACCGACAGCCGGCGAGACGCCGGCGCTGCCCGCTGGTTTCTCTTCGGCTGAAGCGCGTTCGATTCGGCGGTAGAGTTCCTGCTGAAATCGCGCCACCTTAATATAGAAGGCCAGGATTTGGCTCGCGAAGGGATGTTCTCCTGCCAGATGTTCGGCGCGCCGGATGCGCTGCTGCCATAGGGTTTCAGCCACGCCGCGATTATGCTGCTTCGCATCGCCCACAAGCAACTGCGCGGAGGAAAGTTCGCCCCTGTTTCGGGCATTTGACTGAGGTGCGGTGTTGGGAATATAGTTTTGGAAAATTTGGGGCGCAACCCGGCCGCGCGGCTAAACCTTGCGGTCGACAAGAATAACCAGCTTCAGTAAATCGGTCCACAGATTTTGAAGTCTGAGTTTAAAAGTCTGGCAGTTCGATTCGACCCTTCTGGTCCGATCGAGGCAGTCGGAGGATGCGCAAATGGAACTCTCCCGCAGAACCTTCCTGAAAGGCACGCTCGCTGGTGGTGCGGGCATCTCGCTCCTCGGATTCGATTTGACTCCCGCTTACGCGCAGACTCAAAGCCTTAAGATTTCGCGCGCCACCGAGACGCGCAGCACCTGCCCGTATTGTGCCGTCAGTTGCGGCGTGATCATTTACACGCTGGGTGATAAAGCGAAGAATGCGATTCCCCAGGTCGTGCACGTGGAAGGCGATCCCGACCATCCCATCAATCGCGGTACGCTTTGTCCGAAAGGATCGTCGCTGGAGCAGGACATCCTGAACGATCGCCGCCTGCTCAAGCCGCAGGTGCGGCGTCCTGGCGCGACCGAGTGGGAAGATATTTCCTGGGATCAGGCTTACGCCGAGATCGCGCAACGGGTGAAGAAAACGCGCGACGATACTTTCGTGGAGAAAGATGGCTCGGGTAAAACCGTGAACCGCTGCGAAGGCATCGCCTGGACCGGCGGCTGCACCGACACCAACGAATTCAATTATCTCGCGGTAAAGACCATGCGCAGCCTGGGGGTCTGCTACCTGGAAAACCAGGCCCGGGTTTGACACGGCCCTACGGTCTCCAGTTTGGGGCCAACATTCGGACGCGGGGCAATGACCAATGGCTGGATCGACATCAAGAACACCGACATGATGTTGATCATGGGTGGGAACCCGGCCGAGAATCATCCTTGCGGATTCAAGTGGGCCGTCGAAGCCAAGATTCACCGCAACGCCAAAACCATCGTCGTTGATCCGCGGCTCACGCGGACCGCGGCGAACGCGGATATGTATGTGCAGATTCGCGCCGGCAGCGATATTGCTTTTCTTGGCGGATTGATCAATTACACCATCGCGAACAACCGCATCGCTCATGAATATCTGGTTAACTACACCAACGCCGCCTTCATTATTAAAGACGGATTCAAGCTGCCCGAAGATGGCCTCTACTCCGGTTTCGATACTGAGAAAAAAACGTACGACAAATCCACCTGGAACTATGAAGAAGGCGGAGACTTAACCGGCAAGCCTGTGATGCCGACGCCCGCGACGCAAAACACGCCACCCTCGGGCCACGAAGCGAAGGGCAGCGACACCGGCCAGGGACAGGGCCATCAAGGAGCCAGTCCGGCGGGAGCAAAAGGCGGAGCGGGAGCACCGGCGCTGCCGCCGAAGGTTGCGTTCGATCTTTCCTTGCAGCATCCGCGCTGCGTGTTTCAGTTGATGAAGAAGCAGTACGAGCGCTACACGCCGGAGATGGTGGAGCGCATCACGGGCATTCCGCAGGATCAATTCCTGAAGGCCGCCGACCTATATACTTCGGTCCGCAAAGACGGCGACATGAAGAAGGTGTCGACGATCATCTATGCGGTCGGCTGGACGCAACACAGTTTCGGCACTCAAATTATCCGTACCGCGGCCATGCTGCAACTGCTGATGGGCAATGTAGGCCGCGCCGGTGGCGGCGTGAATGCACTACGCGGCCATTCCAACATTCAGGGTGCCACCGATATGGCTGGAATCTTCGATATCCTGCCCGGTTATTTGAAAATGCCAAACCCCGCTGACGTCGACTTCGCCACCTATATCAAGCGCACCACGCCGACTGTTTCCAAGCCAGATCCCTGGGAGTCGTTCAATTACTGGTCGAACACATCGAAGTTTGGGGTTTCGTTCTTAAAGGCGATGTATGGCCCGGCTGCGACCAAAGAAAACGATTGGGCATTTCATTACTTGCCTAAGATCGACCGCAATTATTCCTGGGTCAACATTTGGAACGATATGTACGAAGGCAAGATCAAGGGCATATTCGCCTTCGGCATGAATGGCGTAATGATCGGGCCTGACTCCAATAAGAATATCGATGCGTTGAAGAAAGCTGACTGGCTGGTGGTGTGCGAGATCTATCCCGATGAAACCAGCGAGTTCTGGCGCGCACCGGGCATCACGGCCGATGATCAGAAGAAAATTAATACTACCGTGTACCGGCTGCCGGGCGCGGGTTTCGCCGAGAAAGATGGAACGTTCGTAAATTCGGCGCGCTGGCTGCAATGGAAAAATGCAGCCGTGCCGCCCCCAGGTCTGGCAAGGCTGGATCAGGAAATTCTGGCGACCATTTACTTGAAAGTTCGCGACCTTTATCAGAAGGAAGGTGGCAAGTTCCCCGATCCGGTGCTGAATTCGACGTTCCCCTACACCAACCCGTACAACCCGTCTTTGTCGGAAGTGGCGAAGGAACTTAATGGCAAAGCGCTCGTCGACATCACCGATCCGAAGACGAATATCACCATCAAAGCAGGACAGCAGCTTCCCGGCTTCGCATGGCTGAAGGATGACGGTACAACATCTTCCGGCAACTGGCTTTATTGCGGATCGTGGACCGAGGCAGGCGCGATGATGCAGCGGCGTGGAACCGACGATCCCTCGGGAATGGGGGTTTATCCCAACTGGGGATGGTCGTGGCCGATGAACCGCCGCGTGCTCTACAACCGCGCATCCTGCGACGGAAATGGCAAGCCATGGGATCCGCAACGGCGGCAAGTCTGGTGGGACGAAGCCAAGAAAATCTGGGTGGGAAACGATGTTCCGGACTTCAAGCCGGACTCGCCGCCGAAGGATCACATGGGACCGTTCATCATGAATCCGGAAGGCGTTGGCCGACTGTTTGTGCCGCTGGGTGCGATGGCCGACGGGCCGTTCCCGGAATATTACGAACCGATGGAGAGTCCAATCGCGAATCCGCTCCATCCGGCCCAATCCAACAATCCGGTGGTGAAGAAGTACAAGACCGATATGGACAAGTACGGCACGGTCGATCAAGGATATAACCTTGTCTGCACCACCTACCGGCTGACCGAGCACTATCACTACTGGACAAAAAATAATCCGATGAATGTGGAGCTTGTGCCGGAGCCGTTTGTGGAAGTTCCGGCGGAACTCGCCGACCGCATGGGGATTCGTGGCGGCGAGAAAGTCAAAGTCACCAGCGCCCGCGCCTACTACATTGCAAAAGCCATGGTGACAAAGCGCATCCGTCCGATGAAGATCGACGGCAAAGAAACATTTCAGATCGGCATTCCGATTCACTGGGGGTTCCGCGGAATTGTCGAAGATGAAGGCAGAACGGCGAAGACTTTGGCGAACCAGTTAACACCCACAGTGATTGATCCCAATGCATTCACGCCCGAGTTCAAGGGCTTTCTGGTGAAACTGGAAAAAGTTTAGTTACGAAGGAAGCAAAAAGCATGAACCACAAGGGACACGAAGTATTACGAAGCCTTGGTTTCCGTGTTTTTCTTCGTGAACCCTCGTGTCCTTCGTGGTGGATTTCTTTTGAACCGGAAAAGTATGAGCGAGGGATGGCCTGGCTATGATCGACCGCAAGGCATTACAAACCGAAAAAATATCCGGCCACTCTGGCCCATCCCCGGGTCTCGGAATGCAGCGCGATTACGAGGTTTGCAAGCTCGTCGATACCACGACGTGCATCGGCTGCAAGGCCTGCGAAGTAGCATGTGTGGAGTGGAACGACATGCCCTTCGGCGTGACTACTTTCGACAATACCTACCAGACGATGCCGCAGACGCGCTGGAACTTCTGGAATTTGATTAAGTTCAACGAACACCAGCGCGAAGACGGAACGATTCAATGGTTGATGAGAAAAGATCAGTGCATGCATTGCGCTGATCCGGGCTGTCTGGCTGCGTGCCCGGCTGACGGTGCCATTGTGAAATACACCAATGGCATTGTGGATTTTAATCAGGATAACTGCATTGGCTGCGAGTTCTGCGTATCCGGTTGCCCGTTCAATATTCCCCGATTCAATCCTGGCACGAAGAAGGTTTATAAGTGCACGCTATGCTCGGACCGAGTCGGCCAGGGGCTGGAACCTGCATGCATCAAGGCTTGCCCCACCGGGTGTTTAAAGTTCGGCAGCAAGGACGACATGAAGTTCATCGCCAACGAACGCGCTCGGCAGCTGAAGGAAAATTTCGGCATGGAGAATGCCGGTGTTTACGATCCGCAGTCGATCGGTGGAACCCACGTAATTTACGTCCTCCATGATGCCACTGATCCCGAACGCTACGGCGGGCTGCCGAAGAATCCAACCATTCCCTGGAGCTACACCATCTGGAAGTGGCTATTCAAACCGGTTCTCGGTACCTTCGCGCTGTTTGGCGGCTTGGGAGTGCTGCTGCATTACGTCGCGGTCGGCCCACGACGGCCACAGCCGGAACCGCCAGAGAAGGAGCCTGCCCATGGCAACGGCGATTGATCGCTTCGACGAAAAGGCGCGGCGGACTTTCGATTCGATCGGACGAACCGAGGTTCATCGCGGCGAGTTGCTGCGGCACCCTATATACACGCGCGTGCTGCACTGGGCGGTTGCGCTGTTTTTCTTTCTCGCGTTGTTCACCGGCTTCGGAATCTATTTACCGTGGCTGTTCCGCTGGTTCACACCCATCTTTGGCGGTGGACCGCTGAGCCGAATCCTGCATCCCTATTTCGGAGTAGCATTCGTTTTTTTCTTTTTCCTGCAAATGCTGAACTGGCTGACGCCCATGCTGTGGGAACCCGGCGATACGAAATGGATACTTAATATCAGAAGAATTGTCAGCGGCGAGGAAACGCTTGAATCGCCCGACACAGGATTCTTTAACGCTGGCCAGAAAGCGATGTTCTGGGAGATCGTTACCGGCTGCGTCGTATATCTGATTACCGGGATTATTCTGTGGATGGGTGCGCGCACCTTCGGCGCCATGGCCGTGGCCATCAGTTATGTGCTGCACGATATCTCGGCGATCATTATGCTGGGAGGGATTTTCATCCACATTTATCTGAGCACGATCGGCGAGCCTGGGACTTTTCAAGCCATGACGCGCGGCGCCGTGAGCGAAGCGTGGGCCTGGACATTCCATCCCGCGTGGTTCAAGAAAGTAACCGGACGCGACCCCCGCGAGGCTTATGAGCAGGCGCGACGCGCGCAAGAGGGCAGTTCCCCACAAACAAAACTTCCGCAATCCTGACGCCCTGTAAGTGCATCCAAACTTTCGGGTTAAGTCGTTCAGTTAAAATCCCCTGGATAAGAACGAGGTTCCATGCGCTCACTTGGACATACCTACACAGTTATCGCCATAGCTATTCTGGTTTCAACATCTCTGTTACTTGCCGCGCAAGACGTAGACGCTGCGTTCCATAACGCGCCAGCTTCAGCCCGCGCCACAAAAAATCCTTATCAAGGTCAAGCCGCTGCTGCATTGGCGGGCAGGCAGCTCTACGCCAGCAACTGCGGCTCTTGCCACGGACAGACGGGAAAGGGTACAGGCAATGTTCCCTCGCTCGTGGATGGAAAACTGCAGACAGTCACTCCAGGGGAAGTGTTCTGGTTTATCACCAAGGGTGACAAAGATAATGGAATGCCATCATGGGCTGCTTTACCCGTAAATCAACGCTGGCAGATCGTCAGCTATGTGAAATCGATAGCGACGTCGCCGAATTCACAGGAAGCAAGCGCGCCAGCCCCGGCCGATATGAGCACATCGAAGTTGAAGGCGCCGCCGCCGACCCCACCCTTCACCGACTTCCGCTACGAGAAGCCGGGTACGACTCGTAAAATTACAGTAAAAGATCTGCCAGCACCCTACGCCACTCAATCTTCGGATAATGGCCCCAAACTGGTGGCGCGTCCGGAGAACGTGTGGCCTTCGACGCTCTCCGGATTCAAAGTGGACCTGTATGCCTCTGGGCTCGACAATCCGCGCACGCTGCGCACCGCTCCGAATGGCGATATTTTTTTGACGGAAAGCGATCCGGGCCGTATTCGTGTATTTCGCGGCCTGACCAGTGACGGCAAACCCGAGCAATCCTCCATTTTTGTCAGCGGCCTGAAACGCCCTTATGGCCTGGCTTTTTATCCTCCCGGGCCTGACCCGCAATGGTTATATGTTGGTAGCGAGCGCGAAGTGGTTCGCTTTACTTATCACAACGGCGATCTCAAGGCGAGCGGCGCGCCGGAACACATCGCCGATCTGCCCGGCCCCGGAGGACATTGGACGCGGGCTGTAGCTTTCTCGCAGGATGGCAAGAAATTGTTCGTCGCCGTTGGCTCAGGATCGAATATCGACGATCCCGACACAACTCCGCGCGAGAAAAATCGTGCCGACATTCTCTGGTGCGATCCCGCGAACTGCAAGTTGAGTGTGTATGCCTATGGCATTCGCAATGCCGGGGGCGGCATTGCAATCGATCCGCAGACCGGCGAGTTGTGGTGCTCAGTAAATGAACGCGATGGATTGGGCGATAATCTCGTACCCGATTACATCACCCATGTGCAGGAAGGCGGATTTTACGGTTGGCCCTGGTGGTACATGGGCGGCCATCAGGATCCCCGGCACAAAGGCACACATCCAGAGTTGAAAGATAAAGTGATCGTCCCCGATGTGCTGCTGCAGCCGCACAATGCTTCGCTCGAATTCACTTTCTACGAAGGCCAGCAATTCCCTGCCGAATATAAAGGAGACATTTTCGCGTCGGAGCACGGTTCCTGGAACAAGTCAGTGCGCGTGGGTTACGAGGTGATTCGCGTGCCCTTGCATCAGAGCGGCGACGCCAGCGGCGAATATGAAGATTTTCTCACTGGCTTTGTATTGCCGGATGGCAATGTGTGGGGGCGTCCCGTGGGCATAACGGTGGCTCCGGACGGCTCATTGCTGGTGAGCGACGATGGATCGAACTCGATCTGGAGAGTCAGCTACAGCGGGAAATAGGCGGAGTTCAGCGAACCACGAAGGGCACAAAGCTACACGAAGAATTTGGGTTTCATCTTCGTGCAACTTCGTGTCCTTCGTGGTTTAGGAATTTTTGGATGAGCAGGGAAATATGGCTTGACAATTCCCCCCCTCAAGGGCACAATTTTATAGGCGAATAAAAAGCGAAAGCTTACGGAGTTTCCCCCTCCGGTGCTCCCTGAAATCTTCCTGAGGAATTTATGTCTTCCGCAGTGTTTTCCACTTCGGCGGCCCAAGGCCGCCCTTTTGCATTTGATAGCGAAAATGGAGCAGAAGTTTGTCCGCAACCCACCCGGGACGAGCTTTTTGGCGAGGCGCGACCACCCCAGCGAGTCGTTTCTGCTGCGGCCTTCAAAGACACCAGACTTGCCGGCATCGCTCCAGCTTCGCAACTGGCATTCCGTCCCATGCCAGAAATGGTATCGAGCGGCATTGCCGCCATCGATGGGCTTACCGGAGGCCTGCCTCGCGGCTGCCTGACGGAAATTTGCGGTCCCGCCTCTTCCGGCCGTAGCACCTTGATGTTGTCCGCGCTTGCTGCTGCAACTCGGCGCGGAGAATTTTGCGCGGTCGTGGATGCCAGCGACGCTCTCGATCCGCAGTCTGCTGCCGCAACTGGAATTGAGTTGGACCGGTTGCTGTGGATTCGTTGCGGAGAAAATTCGCACTCCGCTGAACATCGATTGGAACAACTTCTGCGGGTTACGGATCTGCTGCTCGAAAGCGGAGGCTTTGGATTGATCGCGCTCGATCTAGGCGATCTGCCACCACAAACGGCGCGACGCATTCCGTTAGCTACCTGGTTCCGTTTTCGCCGTGCCGTTGAATATACATTTACCGTGCTGCTCGCAGTTGAGCGGCAGTCTATCGCCGGAAGCTGCTCATCGTTATTGATCAAGCTGGCAGCGTTAAAACTGGCTGCGTCAGAAAATTCTGCGAGCGATGCCCCTGCCCACACGCAATTGCTGACTCACGTGGAAATTACCGCGGAATTGGTGCGATCGCGTATAGAGCGAAACCGGCCCGTTCCGCCGGGATTACATTCGCCAGCAAAACCGC
>CAVRWS010000012.1:0-157887 GCA_963724815.1 uncultured Acidobacteriaceae bacterium | reverse complement strand
CGTGTCCCGCCGAGCAGGTCTAAAGCCCGCGTCGCGGATGATGCGGCGGAGTTCTTCTTCTGTCGTGCAGTTGGTCACGCCTGCGGCTCTCACCACATTTTCTTCCAGCATCACCGAGCCAACGTCGTTGCCGCCGAAGCGGAGGCCCATCTGGCAGACTTTCAGTCCTTGCGTGACCCAACTGGATTGCACGTTCAGGAAATTCGAAAGATAGAGGCGCGAAATGGCGAGTACTTTCAGGTAATCGACGGCAGTAGCTTCGTCCCAGTGACGACCGCCGAGAGCGGTATTTTGCGGCTGAAAGCTCCACGGGATGAACGCGGTGAAGCCGCCGGTTTCTTCCTGCAGATCGTAGAGTTCCTGCAGATGATTGATGCGGTGTTTGTAATCCTCGCCGACGCCGAACATCATGGTTGCGGTGGTGCGCATGCCGATCTGATGAGCGGTACGGTGAACATTGATCCAGTCGCCGGTGAGGCACTTGAGGCGGGCGATTTTGTAGCGGACTTCGTCGTCGAGAATCTCGGCGCCGCCGCCGGGGATCGAATCGAGGCCGGCATCACGCAAGCGGAGAATCGTGTCGCGAATGCTGAGGCTGCTGTACTCAGCGATAGCGATAATTTCCGACGCGGAATAGCAATGCAGATGAACCTGCGGGAAGCGCTCCTTGATTCCGCGCAGCATCTTTTCGTGCCAGTCGATCTTGAGGTCGGGATGCAGGCCACCTTGCATCAGCACACCGGTGCCGCCGAGTTCCACGGTCTCGCGAATCTTTTCGTAGATGGTGTCGAAATCGAGGATGTAACCTTCTTTTGCGGCGGGGCCTTTCAGCGGACGATAGAAGGCGCAGAAGGTGCAGTATTCGGTACAGAAGTTCGTGTAATTAATGTTGCGATCGATGATGTAGGTGACGGTACCTTCGGGATGCAGCCGGCGGCGCACCGCGTCGGCTTCCATGCCGATGCCGATCAGATCATCGGATTCGAACATCTCGAGAGCTTGCTGCTTGGTCAGGGACATGTGGGCACTTCAATTCTAACGGAGGACTGCGGCTGGGGCCAAATCCAGCGGCTCGAGTGTTTCCGAGCAAAATCATCTACCACTAAGGTCACGAAGTTTCACGAAGGGCGCTGGCAACTACTTCTTTCGCATCCGCAAGTACTGGATCACGCTCATCACCGCTCCGATCACCGCCAAGCCAATCAGAATCGCCATTGCGGGTTTGTAGTAGCGTGAGAAGAAACGCAGAATGTGGACGCCGTAATGAAAGCCCAGGAAGGCCCCGATGGAGTAGCGAACGGCGCGACCCAGAGTTAAGGCTCCGAGAAATTTGGCTCTCGAATACTGCATGGCGCCAGCGGCTACGAGAAACGGCACAAAGGGAAAAGGCGGAGGCAGAAGTGCGGGAATTGCAACCGCGGCGAATCCCCAACGCGCAAAGGTTTTGGAAACGCTGGCGGCGCGCTTTTTGGATAGCTTGCGCTCCATTGTTTCTTTGCCACCCTCGCGCGCCAGCGCATAAGTAATGTAGCCGCCGATGACTGCGCCCAGAGTGGCCATTGCCGCATAGTAGGGCCACGGATGGAAATGGCGCGCCGCCAGCCATATGGTGAGCACATCCATGCTGCCGGTGAGCGGGACCACGGAGTTGTCGGCGATTCCTAGCACGAGCAATCCTGGCCCACCCATGCGGCGCAGGTGGTGCCACACCGACATCGCCAGCCAAGGATGAAGATTTAAGAGCATTTAGGTTGTAGGAGTGTACAGGCTAAGTTCTCGACTGCGCTATACAGACTTTTGCGGTGCTCAGAAATTTTATCTCCGGGACGGTGAGCAGGGTTCCAATCTCGGCCGCGTAGCGATAGAAGAGTTGCAAGCCTTCCAGGCAAGCTGCGTCGAGATGGTAATAGATATTTTCGGTGAGGTAGGAACGAACATCGGCCAGGCTCATCCCTAATTTTGGAGCCCACTCCACGGAGATGCGATCGAGACTTGCAGGTTCGAGGCCGTGATCGCGGGATTGTTGGAATACTGCCGCCAGGTCCAAAGATGGGTCTGCGTCTTGAATCGCGTCTTGGCGAACCGCCCAAAAGGCAAAGACGAAAGGCTTGCCGGTATAGCGAATCCATTCTTCGGCCAAGTCGAGTGTGAAATAGCGGGAGCGATCGATCTGGAGCGCGGGATCTCCAATCAGCAATCCGGCATCGTGCGCGGCCAGCATTTTGTCGATATCCGGTGCCATGGGAGCGAAGGCTCTTCCGCCTCCCAGCCATTTTTCAAACAAGATTTTTGTCAGCGCCACCGAAGTCATGGAAGACGTATCCAAAGCCACGGTGCGAATCTTTTCCACGGGCATTCGACTGACCAGCAGAATGGAACGCACGGGCTGACGCGAAGCAATGGCAATGTCCGGCAAAATGCGGAGTCCAGGGATTTGCGCATAGGCAGCGGCCGGAATGATTCCAACGTCGGCAGTCCCGGCCTGCAGAGAGCGAGCGCAGGCCGAAGGCAAGGTGTACGAAATGTCGAAGTCGCGCCCGGCTTCGCCGTGTTCGAAATCCCACATCAGTGGCGCGGTGTTGAGGTAGGAAATCGCAGAGATGCGCAGACGTCTCATTCCTGTTTTGATTTTAACAGAGCGCTTTTCGATCCACGTTGTGACGTCTTTCCTTGACGCCACCTTCCACAAATGGCTACAGTCCGCGGAGTCCAGGAAATCAACTTCGATCACGGACTGGAGTATTGGACTTGCCAAACGCCCTTGCCGTTCCCGCAACCCACATTCTAGAGTGGCTCGCGTTGTCAATGACGTCCGGCTTGGGGCCGACGAAGGCGCGGAAGCTAGTGGAACATTTCGGCAGCGCCGAAGCCGTTTTCCACACATCTCTTACGGAACTGGAAAGCACAGGGATTAAAGCCGTCTCGGCGCAATCAATCGCCACGGGAAAATCGGCGGAACTGGCGCGAGAAGAAATTGCCCGGGCCGGCGCTGCGAACGTGACCATCGTTTCGGGCGAAGATGCGTCCTACCCGGCGCGCCTGAAAGAAATCTACGACCCGCCTCTGGTGCTATATGTTCGGGGCGATCCCGATGTTCTCACGCGACCGGGCATTGCCATGGTGGGCACGCGCCATCCCACGCCCTATGGTTCGGGGATGGCCGAGCGACTGGCCTGCGATCTCGCTGCACAGGGGCTGGTTATTATCAGCGGCATGGCACGTGGAGTGGACACGGCCAGCCATCGTGGAGCGATCACGGCGAAAGGGAAAACAGTCGCGGTACTCGGCACGGGCGTGGATGTGATTTATCCAAAAGAGAATTCGCGTCTGGCGGAGCAGATACTCGCGCTCGGTGGGTGCCTGATTTCGGAGTTCGCGATGGGAACTTTCGCGGCGCCGCAAAATTTTCCCATTCGCAACCGGATTTTGAGCGGGATGTCAGTCGGTGTGCTGGTGGTCGAAGCAGCGGAATATTCCGGAACGCGAATTACGGCACGCTGCGCACTGGAGCAAAACCGCGATGTTTTCGCGGTCCCGGGCAATGTAACCAATAAAAATTCCTGGGGACCGAACACATTGATAAAGCAGGGCGCAAAGCTGGTGGCGACCTGGGAAGATGTGTGGGAAGATCTGCCGGCGGAAGTGAAGTTGGCACTGACGCCTCCGCCGTCGCCTGAATCCGGCGGCGCGTCCTCCGCATCTCTATTTCCGGACGACGGGCTTCCGCCGCATGAGAAAAAGATTCTGAGCTTGCTGAAGGCGGATGAGGCGACGCATATTGATGAGTTGGTGGAAAAACTCGAGAATGAGTTATCTTCCTCTGAGATTTTTGCGGCTCTGTTTGAATTGGAACTGACGGGCAAGGTCAGACAAATGCCTGGCAAGAATTTTGTAAAAAGCTTTTAGTGGGCTGTTGAACTTGGTCACACGATGAGCTACCAGCAGAAGTTTCCAATCGGAACGGTCGTAAGAATTGCGCCATTGGAGCAGCTGCAAGCGTTTAGACGCGACTGGAAATATCATCATCCACTCCAGGATGAGCAACTCCAATTCGCGGGAACCATAGACAAGGTGCGGACTGCCGGCTTCTATCATGGCGGCGATGTCATCTATGAGCTGGAGACCGCGCGGGGAACGTGGCATGAAGGGGTCCTGGATGCAAACTGACCTGCTACCGTTTCACCCGTAACTTGTTGCTTTTGTCCCATTCGTGCTAGCTTCGAAACAATTCTGAGGAATGGAAGAAGGAACTGAGGGTGCATTGCTAAAGAGTTTAGTCATTGTCGAATCGCCGGCGAAGGCGAAGACCATCCAGAAATATCTGGGAAAGGGATTTACCGTCGAGGCGTCGCTCGGCCACGTGAAAGATCTGCCCAAAAGCACGCTGGGCGTGGATACCGACGACAAGTTCGAAACCGAATACGTGGTGATTCCGGGAAAAGAAAAAGTCTTAGCCCGACTGAAGAAGCTGGCCGGTCCAATGGATGCGATCTTCCTCGCGCCTGACCCGGACCGTGAAGGCGAGGCCATTGCTGCCCATCTCGCGTTCGAGTTGGACACAAACGGTCATGCGAAGAAAAGCAAGAAGAAGAAAAAAGAAGATGCCGGCGCCGTTCCACGCATCCAACGGGTCACTTTCAACGAAATTACCAAGCGCGCCGTGCAGGCAGCTTTCGAGCATCCTCGTGCTATCGACCAAAATCTGGTAGATGCGCAGCAAGCGCGGCGCGTGCTTGACCGACTGGTGGGCTATCAGGTTTCTCCGCTGCTGTGGGATAAAGTTCGCCGCGGGCTTTCTGCTGGACGTGTGCAGACTGTCGCGCTGCGATTGATCGTCGAACGCGAACGCGAGATCAAGGCGTTCGAGAAAAAAGAATATTGGACGATCGATGCTCATCTTGCGGCCAGTAAGCCTCCCGCCTTCGACGCGCGATTTCTGGGTAAGGGCGAGGAGAAGGTTGAGGTCACGAACGGGGAGGATGCGGAGAAGATCCGCGCAGCGCTGGAACAAGCAGACTGGGTGGTTCGGACCGTCGATAAGAAAGAACGCCGCCGAAACGCTGCACCGCCGTTCACTACCAGCAAGTTGCAACAGGACTCTTCGCGCAAGCTGCGCTTCAGCGTGAAGCGCACAATGATGATCGCGCAACGTTTGTACGAAGGCGTGGAATTAGGAGAAGAGGGTCAGGTTGGACTGATCACCTACATGCGTACCGATTCGACTCGGGTTGCCCCCGAGGCGATTCAGGAGGTGCGCGAATATGTGGGCAAAGAATACGGCGCGGCTTACCTGCCTGAGACGCCGAATACCTATAAAGAAAAGAAGGAAGCGCAGGCGGCGCACGAAGCCATCCGTCCGACTTCGGCAATGCGACATCCGGATCAGGTGAAGCAGTACTTAAAAGAAGATGAATACAAAGTTTACAAGCTGATCTGGCAGCGATTTGTTGCGTCACAGATCATGCCTGCGGTTTTCGACCAGACCACCGTAGACATCGACGCAAAAGCAAAGAACGGAGATGTGTACTGGTTCCGCGTGACTGGATCGGTGCTCAAGTTTGACGGCTTCCTACGAGTCTATGAGGAATCGAAGGAAGGTAAGGACGAAGAAGACGAGGAGTTAAAGCACAAGCTGCCGGCGCTGGAAGCTGGACAAAAGCTCGCGCTGAAAGAGTTGAAGCCGGAGCAGCATTTCACCGAGCCACCGCCGCGCTACAACGAAGCGTCGCTGGTGAAAGAACTGGAAGAGCGCGGCATTGGGCGTCCGTCAACCTACTCGGCAATTCTCTCGACCATTCAGGAGCGGCAGTACGTGCAGAAGCTGGGCGGCAAGTTCACGCCGACCGAGATCGGATTGGTGGTGACCGATCTGCTGGTGGAAAATTTCCGCGACATCTTCGACGTGGCCTACACGGCACACCTGGAAGAAGAACTCGACGATATCGAAGAAGGCAAAGAGAAGTGGACGGATACGCTTGCCGACTTCTACAAGAAATTTCAAAAGGATCTCAAATATGCCGAAAAGCATATGGAGAACATCAAGCGGATGGAGAAGCCCACGGACGAGAAGTGCGAGCGCTGTGGGGCGCCGCTGGTAATCAAGTGGGGCAAGCACGGGTCATTCTATGCTTGCAGCACTTACGACAAAGAAGATCCGAACACTTGTACGTTTACCAAAGAAAACCCGATTAACCTGCCGGACCTTGATTCTGCAGACGTGCAGGAGACAACGCAGGAAGAATACTGCGAGAACTGCGGCCGGGTGATGGTGCTGAAGCGTGGGCGCTTCGGGCAGTTCATGGCTTGTACCGGATATCCGGATTGCAAAACCACGAGGCGACTCGATCAGGGAAAGAAAGTCCCGGATATTCCGCTCGATGAACTGTGCCCGAAATGCGGACGCAACATGATGATCCGCCATGGACGGTTCGGCGAGTTCACGGCGTGCAGCGGATATCCTGAGTGCAAATACGTGAAGCAGAACTTTATCGGTGTGAAGTGTCCCGAATGTAAGGATGGCGAGCTGGTAGAGAAGCGTGCGCGCAAGGGCAACACATTCTACGGATGCGGAAATTATCCGAAGTGTAAGTTTACTTCGGCGCACAAGCCGAATCCGGAAAAATGTCCTACGTGCGGAAGTGAATATCTGGTGGAGAAGAATCTGAAGGCGGGGCCAGTGATTGCCTGCCCGAATAAAGAGTGTGATTACGAACGGCCGGCACCGCCGCCAGAAGCGGCCGCCACCAGCGCTTAAAGTATGCGATTGAGCCATCGGGTCATTGGCGATTAAACGCTGGCGATTGAACGCTAATTTTGCAGAGTCGGGTGACTTAGAATTGCTCGATCAGGCGATTTAAAAATTAATCAATTCCAAGAGGAGTTTGCATGTCCAAGAAAGCAACCGCCACGGACGCTCAACTTATCCTTAAACTTTACGATCTGCGGCGCGAAGCGGAAATGCGCAAGGCGCGCAACTGGTGGTTCGTCGAATTCTGGCCGCGGAGCGCCGATGATTTTATGAAAATAGCATCGGTTCCCGGCACCCCCCAGAATAACTGGCTGCGCCAGGTCTCTGGGTACTGGAGCATGGCTGCTTCGTTCGTTCTGCACGGCGCTTTGAACGCGGATTTGTTCCTGCAGCCGGCGGTCAGCGGGGAAATGTTTATCGTGTTCGCGAAGATTCATCCTTTTCTCAAAGAGCTACGGGAAAAGTCCGGCGACCCCCAAATGTTCGGGACGATTGAAAAGGTGATCATGAGTTCGAAATTTGGCCGGGAACGGTTCAAATTCATGCTGAAGCGCGTCGAGACAATGCGCGAGAAAATGGCTTCCATAAAAGCAAGTTAAGAAGAGTCCCCGCGCCTCTCTACCTGTTCATCTGTTATTCTAGTCGGCTGTGCGGATGATCTGGTGGTTCCTGATCCTGGGTGTGAGTACGCTGATCGTAGTGTGCGTTGCGATTGCTTTGTATATGCGCTTGCGCCGCCATCTGCAGCTCTCGCATGCAGCTCATGAAAGCGAACGTCGGTCTGGCGATATTGAACACTAATGCTTCGAGTCTTGGTCCTCGGCATTTCGTAATTCGAGGCTCTTCCATGAACAAACCGGCCACAGGATCTTTGAGCAATTCGCGGGAAGGCGGTTTCGCGTTCGACGCTGCTCGGCAAGTCGCATTGGTGGTGGGCGCCAGTTTGTTGGTTGCGTTGTGCGCGCGCATTACTATTCCATTGCCGTTTACACCCGTTCCGTTGACGGTGCAAAACTTCGGCGTACTGCTGGTTGGCCTGCTGCTGGGCAGTCGACGTGGATTCGCGGCGCTCGTTCTCTATTTGGCCGAAGGCGCGATTGGATTACCGGTGTTTAATCCTACCGGTGCAGGCGGGGTCGCGCAATTGCTGGGTGCAACCGGCGGATTCTTGCTGGCTTATCCATTTGTTGCGTGGGTGGCGGGATATGTGATGGAACACGGGCGCAAAAATTTTGCTCGTGCTGCGATGGGTGGACTGCTGGGCGAGATTGTGCTTTTTGTCGGCGGTCTGACGTGGCTTGCGGTGCTGACGCATTCGGTCGCGCAAGCTTTTCGCTGGGGACTGTACTGGTTTCTATTTGCCGAGATTATCAAGGTGATGATGGCGGCGGCAATTGCGGCGCGATGGCCGAGGCACGCGGATAGCCGTGACACACAACAGTAAGATTGGCAGTTCGGTTTCCGGAGTTCGAAATGACAGTAATTTCTGAAGCAGAAACAAAGCAATCCACTGGCAGTCCTTTGTCGCAGGTCCGCGAGATTTCTATCGCCCACAGCCCGGATTCCGATGACGCGTTTATGTTTTATGGTCTAGCCACCAGTAAGGTCCGCGTTCCGGGACTTCGTTTTACTCACACCCTTTGCGATATCGAAAGCTTGAACCAGAAAGCGCGCGAAGGCGTGTACGATGTGACCGCGATTTCATTTCACGCCTATCCTTATATTCAGGATCTGTACGCGCTCATGTCCTGCGGCGGCAGTGTGGGCGAAGGTTACGGTCCGATGATCGTTTCGCCGCGTCCTTTCACACAAAGCGAGATCAAGGAAAAGCGCATTGCCGTTCCCGGCAAACTGACTACCGCATATTTGGCCCTGCAACTTTTTGCTCCGGGGGTGGAGACCGAAGTTGTGCCCTTCGATCAAATTATTCCGCAGGTGCTCGAGGGCAAGTACGAAGCTGGACTTATCATCCACGAAGGCCAGTTGACCTACGACAAAGCTGGGCTTC
The DNA here is from genome assembly GCA_963724815.1 of uncultured Acidobacteriaceae bacterium. Taxonomy (GTDB): domain Bacteria; phylum Acidobacteriota; class Terriglobia; order Terriglobales; family Acidobacteriaceae; genus Sulfotelmatobacter. The sequence goes on along the minus strand of CAVRWS010000012.1, from coordinate 149,131 downwards.
ACCGCATTGTCGATCTTGGGAGATGGTGGCAAAAGATGACCGGATTGCCTCTGCCCTTAGGCGGTAATGCGATACGCCGAGCACTCGGCCCGGCATTGATTTCGGCGGTGAACGGCGCGCTGCGCGACAGCATTCAGTATGCGCTTGACCACCGCGAGGAAGCTTTGTCTTACGCTATGCAGTTTGCGCGCGACCTGGATACTCAGACCGCCGACCGCTTTGTGGGCATGTATGTGAACGAGCGCACACTTGACTACGGCCCTGAGGGACGGGAAGGGGTTGAACGTTTGCTCGATATGGGCCACAAGGCCGGCATCATCGGGCCGGAGGCGCGCGTGGATTGGGTCGCATAGTTTTTGCAAGGAGCGTTCCGCAATTTGCCCGGTACTGCCGAAAATCTTCAAGCACGTCAAACCCTGCTGATTGACGCCGACGACACGCTCTGGGAAAACAATATTTACTTTGAGCGGGCGATTGCGCGTTTCATTTCCTTTCTCAATCATCACGAATTTTCTACCGAGCAAGTGCGCGAAGTTTTGAACGATGTGGAGCGGGAATGCATTGTGAAGCATGGCTACGGCCTGCACAGTTTTGCTCACGCGCTGGTCGATACATTTGAGCAGCTCAGCGTCGGTCCGGTCACGCCTGAGTTGCACGCACAGATCCAGAGCTTCGCGCATACCATCGCCGATCACCCTATCGAGATGCTGCCGGAAGTGGGCGAAACCTTGCAATATCTTTGCTCCCGGCACCACATCATTTTGGTGACGAAGGGCGCCATCGGAGAGCAAACCGGAAAGATCGAGCGCTCAGGGCTGAAAGATTATTTTGCGGCAACTGAGATTGTCGCTGAGAAAGATGCTGCGGCCTACCAGCACATCACTGAAAAATACCGGCTTGCATCTAGTTCGACCTGGATGGTCGGCAACAGCCCTAAATCTGACATCAATCCTGCGCTGGCTGCCGGTTTGAACGCGGTTTTCGTGCCTCACGGCGATACCTGGATTCTCGAGCATGAAGAATTGAATGCTGCACCACCATCGCAGCGCCTGCTCATCGTGGGCCGCTTCGCGGAACTGCGAGAACATTTTTAAAGCGGAGCGTTCCATCTGGAATCAAGTTCCGATGGACCGTTTGTTCATTAGAAAAAAGCACCAAACTAACCAACAACCATAACTCGCCGCGCGAATCAGCGCATGTTACGCTCAAATCTGCTTAATCTTTTAACCGAATATCTTGGCCGTGGAGACAAATAATTTCCGCAGGCTGTTGCGCACCGTGGAGGCTCTCTCCGAACTGGGGCCGGAACTCACGGCGGAGCGCGATTTCACCGACACTTCGCGCCGGATGTTGACGGCTGTTATGGAAGCTGCCGGGGCGCGCGAGGGTGCGCTCTTCATATTCCATGAAAAGCCTACGATGCTATCGTCCGTGGTGGCGGAAGGTTTCGCCATGCTTCCCGAACCGGCCTTTGTTCCGCTTCTTCCCAAGCACGTTCACGCTCTCTCCGCGGCGCGTGGGCCGATTGTGCTCAACGCATCCACGTATTCCGTGTTTCTAAGCTCCAACGGTAATGTAGCTCCTGAGCTTTTCAAATGCATCGCGCCTCTGAAGTCGGTGGGCAAGCTCGCTGGAGTAATCGCGTTGGGAAGGCGACCTGGAGACGCGCCGTATCTTGAGGCTGAACTGGACGCCACCAACCTGCTGTGCAGCTATATCGGTCTCGCCGTACATAACCATGCGCTCACCCAAACCCTGGCTCAGCGCGTTACGGAAAACCTGCGCCTGATGGCTTCCTTACATGGCTTTTATGACAGCGCTCTGGAGGCCTTCGCCACCGCCATTGACGTGAAGCACGTTAATATTCACGGGCACTCTTTGCGCGTGGGGCGCTACGCGGCTGCGATCGGCGAGGCGATGGGTGTGGATGCGGGCGAAGTTGCTGCACTGCGGAGCGCGGGATATTTACACGACATCGGCAAGGTGGCAGTCGACCGGCGACTATTCAGCAAGGCGAGTGCGCTCAATCCCGAGGAGTTCCGCGAGATGGCGGATCATACCGTGGTGGGTCATCAGATTGTCAGCAGCGTCGAATTTCCCTGGCCGAAGATTCATGAGTCTGTGCGCTGGCATCACGAGCGGAGCGATGGATCTGGATATCCCGATGCATTGGCTGGTGACGACTTGCCCATGCCAGTACGGATCATGGCGCTGGCGGATACGTTTGACGCCATGACCAGCGCCCGTCCTTACCGCGAGCCGCTGTCGCTGGGCGGCGCGCTCAGCGATCTGGTGCGTATGGCTCCGCAGAAATACGATCCCAACGTAGTCCAGGCGCTTTTGATTCAGGTGCGCCGCGATGCCGTGGGGAGCAATCGAACTCCGCTGCTGGCCGACCATATGGCGGTCAACATCTCCCCCACCGATGTGGACCAATTGGCCGCAACCCTGCAGCACAAGGCTTCGCGGGGCAAAATGTATTTGACGTAGGCCGGCCATTAGGGCCGGTCTGCTGAATACTTCGGTAACTCTTCAAGACAGCAACTTTTTCTTACCACCGGGTTGATAATGAGAGGGCTGTTGCCTTGCCTGATCCGGAGTTCTCATTGCCTGCGAGCCGCGTGAAACTCGCTGCTTTATTTTTCTTCGTCAGCTTGGCGTGTGCTGTTCCGCCGCTACTAGCTAAAAAGAAGAATCGAGATCTGGCAGGCCCCGCTGTCAACGATCAAAAGCGCGCCTTTCATGCGCTCAACCGGCTGACTTTTGGGCTGCGTCCGGGAGATGTGCAGCGCGTGATGGCTTTCGGTGTCGACCGCTGGATCGATTTGCAACTGCATCCCGAACGAATCGACGATGGCGCTCTCAATGCCCGCTTGCAGCCGTTTCGCACGTTACGCATGAGCACAAGGGAACTCGCAGAAAGCTTTCCCGATGGGCAGGAGATTAACCAGGTGAGGAACGGCAAAAGACCCATGCCTTCCGATGCCGCGCTGCGTATGGTTTACCAGGTGCAAATCGCGCGGCAGCAAGAGAAGAAAGATCGCAAGCAGGAAGCGGCGAAGAATTCTGCGCCGGTGCAATCCGATGGCGCTGGTATGACAGATGCGGCTCTAGATCCCACTGTCTCAGCGGTGAAGATTGCGCCCAAAGAAGATGAGGGACGAAGACGCGAGCAGGTGCTTTATGCCGATCTGGATATCCAGCAACTGCAGGAGCTCCCCGCGGATCAGCGTTTCGAGAAAATTCTCAGCATGTCGGCTGATGATCAACTTGAAGTTGCCGATTCTTTTCGGCGCGGAAAAGGTCAGGAGCTTCTGGAAGGCCTGTCTCCGAAAGACCGGGAGACCTTGCTTGCGATGAATAATCCCGGAGGAGTGGTTACGGCAGAACTAGCGCAAGCGAAACTATTGCGCGCTATCTACAGCGAACGTCAGCTTGAAGAGGTGATGACCGATTTTTGGTTTAACCACTTTAATGTGTTCATGGATAAGGGCGTCGATCGATTGCTCGTCACCAGCTACGAACGGGATGTGATTCGGCCGCATGCTCTGGGAAGATTCGAAGACTTGCTGGTGGCTACGGCCAAGAGCCCGGCAATGTTGTTCTACCTGGACAACTGGCTGAGCGTGGGGCCAGATTCTCCGCAAGCGCTTGGTATACCGCTGCATGTGGATGGACCGTATAGACGTCCGCCAACTGCGCGGCCTAATGCAGGGAAAAAGCGAAGCGGCTTGAATGAAAATTACGGCCGCGAATTGCTTGAACTCCACACGCTTAGCGTGAACGGCGGATATTCTCAGCGCGACGTCACAGAAACTGCGAAAGTTTTTACTGGCTGGACCATCGACAAGCCGTATCAAGGCGGCACTTTCAAGTTCGACCCACGCCTGCATGAGCCAGGGCCGAAGTTCGTGCTGGGGCATCGCATCAAACCCAAGGGAGAAGCGGAGGGAACCGAACTGCTGCACAAGCTGGCTACCAGCCCACAGACTGCCCACTTTATTTCTCTAAAGCTAGCGGAGCGATTTGTTTCGGATGATCCGCCTGCGGCTTTAGTGGACCGCCTGGCAAAAACTTTTCTAAAGAAAAAGGGAGACATTCGCGAAGTGTTGACTGCCCTCTTTCGTTCACCTGAGTTTTGGGATGACGGAACTTATCGCGCTAAAGTGAAAACGCCGCTGGAATTTGTGGCTTCGGCGGTGCGCGCGACAGGGGCTGACGTGGGCGACCCTGTGGCCCTGGTTCGCCAGTTGAACAATATGGGGATGCCCCTCTACGGGGCGCAGCCGCCTACCGGTTATTCGATGAAGGCACAAGCATGGGTGAGTTCTTCGGCATTGCTCAATCGCATGAATTTTGCACTGGCTCTGTGCAGCGGCAGACTTAAAGATGTGAAGGTGGATGCGGTACAGCTTGTGCAGAGCAATGCTTCCGAAGGTGCGATGGATTCGAATCTTGCCCTGTCCACACTGGAAAATATCCTGCTCGACGGAGACGTATCGAAGCAGACGCACGATTCGATTGCATTGCAGTCTGGGCAAGAAAACAAAGCAACTGCGCGCAATCCCGCGGAGGCAGTGCGTCCGCAGGAGGTGAGCACGATGGCGGGCTTGTTAGTGGGCTCGCCTGAGTTTCAGAGGAGATAGTTGCTGGCTAAGCCAGGAGTTAGGAGCTAACTTCCATGACGATTACACGTCGCGTTTTTCTTCGCAACTGCGCGCTGGCCGTGGTGGGCACGGCGGCGGTTCCAAGTTTTCTGACGCGTGCCGCGATGGGCGCGGTTCAGCCGGGAGCGCGCACGAAGCGATTGGTCGTAATATTTCAGCGCGGGGCGGCCGATGGATTGAACATCGTAGTGCCGCATGGTGAGGCGCAGTATTACGCGATGCGGCCGAGCATTAATATCCCACGCAAGGATGTGCTGGATCTCGATGGATTTTTCGGTTTGCATCCTTCCCTTGCGCCGTTCCAGCCTCTGTGGCAACAGCGACACCTGGCGATTGTTCACGCCGCGGGGTCACCCGATCCCAGCCGCTCGCACTTCGATGCGCAGGATTTCATGGAGGCAGGCACTCCGGGCGTTAAATCCACGGAAGACGGATGGCTGAACCGCGCATTACGCAACATGCCGCAACCGCAGCAGAAATCGGCCTTTGAGGCCATTGCAATGGGGCCGTCGATTCCTCGAATCTTGAGCGGAACTGAACCGGCTATCGCGATGAACAACATTAATGATTTCTCTGTCGGTGGCCGCAATCAGAAAGCTTCGCCGGCCGCGACCGCCTTCGAGGCGATGTATGACCACTCCGCCGACTCCGTTCTGCACGGAACCGGCGAAGAAACTTTTGAAGCGGTCAAGATGCTGAAGTCGGCAGATCCATCGAAATACAAATCTGCGACCCGGCGCCGATTACCCCAAAGGACGCTTCGGGGATAGCCTGCGGCAGTTGGCGCAGCTCATCAAGGCGAATCTTGGCGTGCAGGTTGCGTTTGCCGATGTCGGCGGCTGGGACCATCACGTGAACGAAGGTGCAACCGAGGGCCAGATAGCAAACGTGCTGCGCGACTTCTCGGAATCGCTTGCCGCTTTCTGGACAGATCTCGGAGACCTCGGGGACGATACCGTGGTTGTCACAATGTCGGAGTTTGGCCGCACCGCGCGCGAGAACGGCAATCGCGGAACTGACCACGGCCATGCGAACGTGATGTTCGTGCTGGGCGGGCCGGTCAAGGGCGGGAAAGTTTATGGGCGCTGGCCGGGGCTTGATCGGTCGCAGCTTTATGAAGGACGGGATCTGGCGCTGACTACGGATTTCCGGCAGGTTGTCGGCGAGGCTGTGGCGCGACATATGGGGAATAGGAATCTGAATGAAGTGTTTCCAGGATATGAGAATCAGCCAGGGAGATTTCTGCGGCTGTTGAGTTGAGTAGCACTACGTCTCCAGCGCAGCAGCGGTGATTACTCAAATTTCAATCAGCACATCGCCGTTTTCAATCTTCAGCGGATACACGGCGACCTTCATGCTCGGATTCTGTTCCGCCGCGCCGGTTGTTGCGTCCCACGCCCATCCGTGCCACGGACAAACAACCTTGTTGCCTTCGATCATTCCCTGGCCCAGCGGGCCGCCACGATGCAGGCATATGTTGTCCATGGCGCTGTAGGTCCCGTTGACGTTGGCGACGCAGATAGTTTTTGCGCCGCAGGGAAATTCCTTGGCTTCATCGATGGGCGGGAGGTCGGATTCGGTGGTGAGCTTTGTGAAGTTCGGCATGGCCTGTGGAAAGTGTGAGCCGAGCTTCGCTCGGCGGACGGGCGAGAGCGCCCGTCCCCACACAAATCTATTTCGGTTGCAGCGTCTGCGCGATCATGACCTGGCGCTTGAAGTTTTCCAGCATGTTTGGATCGAGGCGCACTTCGGTGGGCTTTTTCGCGAGCGTCATAGTATCGATTTTGTCTTGCAGCTTGAGCAGCGCGTAGAAAAGATTTTCGGGGCGCGGCGGGCATCCGGTGACATAGACATCCGTGGGCACGATTTTGTCGACCCCCTGCAACACGGCATATGTATTGAATGGCCCGCCGACTGACGAGCACGCGCCCATTGAGATTACCCACTTTGGATCGGGCATCTGGTCATAGATGCGCTTCACAACCGGCGCCATCTTCAAGGTTACGGTGCCGGCCACAATCATAAGGTCGCTCTGGCGCGGGCTGGGACGAAATACTTCCGAGCCGAAGCGCGCAATATCGAAGCGCGAGGTCGAGGAGGCGATCATCTCGATGGCGCAGCAGGCCAGTCCAAACGTCATCGGCCACACGGCAGATTTACGCGCCCAGTTGAAGACGTAGTCGACCGTGCTGATCATGAAATTCTTTTCGAATTTGTTTTGCAGCCAGCCCATGAAGTGACCTCGATTCGTGCCGGTAATGAAACGATTATACGTTCAAACGCACGGAGTATGGCGCGAAGCAACCCAGTCTAGGTATAACGTGGTTCAAGTGTCAATCGTTCGGGGTGGGCCCGCGCGAGTTGCCGCTGTGAGGCGACTCAGCTACAAATAGAATTATCATTATCCATGGATTCAAAGACTGTGGATTCAAAGACTGAAGTGGCCGTGCGCCACAAACCCATCTGGGCGCAATTTCTTGAAGCCTGGTCACGTATCCGGACGTCGCAATTCTGGATGGTTGCTATTGCTCTGTTCTTGCGGGTGGGCTGGATTGTTGTTGGGCATACTTACAAGTTCAAGAGTGCGGAAAACAATTTCGGTTTCGGTTGGGAGATGGGGCGGATTGGCGCGGCCATTGCCGGAGGGCGAGGTTTTAGCGATGCCTTCGGAACGCCCACGGGTCCGACAGCCTGGGAACCTCCTTTGTATCCCTACCTGACTGCTGGCGTGTTCCACGTGTTTAGTATTTATACGAGATCGTCGGCGTTTGTTCTGTTGAGCATCAACAGCGTATTTTCCGCGCTGACCTGCATTCCGATTTTTCTCATCGCGCGCCGCATGTTCTCGGAAAAAGTCGCGGTCGGTTCTGCGTGGACCTGGGCCCTTCTGCCTTACGTAATGTTCTGGTGCACGCGCTGGGTTTGGGAGACAAGTTTTTCTGCGCTGCTGCTCGCGGTAATTTTCTGGCTTGCGCTTAGTATGGAAGATCGAGAAGGGCTAAAACCATGGCTCGAGTTTGGATTGCTGTGGGGAATCGCGGCGCTGAACAGCACGGTACTAGTTGCCTTTCTTCCGGCCTCGGGTCTTTGGGCTTGGTATCGACGCGCGAAGCGGCAGAAGCCCTCGTTCGCGGGTATCGTACTGGCTTCTTTGATTTTTGTTGCGTGCGTTACTCCCTGGACGGTTCGCAACTATCGAACGTTCGGCAAGTTTATTTTTATTCGCGACAACTTTGGCGCGGAGTTGCGGCTGGGCAACGGTCCGGGAGCCGATGGCACGTGGATGCAATATTTGCATCCGACGCAGGACGTGTATGCGATGCGCTTGTACACGTCAATGGGCGAGTTGGCCTTTATTCAACGCAGCCAACGGCATGCCCTTGACTATATCGAAGCCGATTACGGGCGCTTTGCCGTACTCTGCCTGAAGCGTTTCATTTATTTTTGGGCGGGGCCGCCGCGGCTGGCGCAAATCTGGTGGCTGGCCGAGGTGAAGAACTCGCTCTTCTTGGCATCTTCGGTGCTGATGTTCTGGGCTCTGGGACGCGCTTTACGCCAGCGCAGACCCGGCGCGTGGCTTATGCTCTGGCTGATACTGTTATATCCGGCGATCTATTACGTGGTCTATCCAGGCCAGCGTTACCGCCATCCCATTGAGCCTGAGATGACGATTTTAGGCATCTTTTTGTTAACTGAAGCGGGCAAGAAAAATTCAGGCGGCATCAAAGAATGACCGGGAACCGCGCATCGCCACTCCGCGTGTATCCCCTTATGCAAAGGCGATCGACCCCGAGGTTCTGGTAGTGGTGCAGTTTGAATTTGTAGAGTTTTACGGTTGGCAGGAAGATTGCACTAGCAAGTAATCGCGGGCCGATTGCTGTGTCGGTCGATGCTGAGGCCAACCATGAGAGTATTGATGAGAAAATACAAAGCGGATTGCATAGACCACATCCGGTAGCGCCATAGAAGTTTTCGTCTGAACCCGGAATAGTTTTGGATAGTAAGGCCGTAGAAAATCTGATTCTCCATATCCACGCGGACCTGAATCTGTCCAGAGAATCCGATCTTATCGCCTATATCTACGACCTCTACGCGAGAGTTTTCTTGAAGCGGAAGTAGGTCCACAAACATTACATCGGTCAGTTCGTTGTATTGCAAAGTTATGTTCAAGCCTTCTTGGTCACTTTTCCTTTCGCCAACTCTTTCGCCAGTGAGTCCGCCGGAACGCTGTACCACGTGCTGATTACCCGCACGCGCGCTATTTTCACTTTCGATCTCGCAACCCATACCGATTTGATGGCTACTAGTAACCATGGGTGGTCTCCTACTGCGAGAGAATAGATGCCATTTTCGGATTCAGCACCACGGCATTCCACGATATAGTGGGGGTTGGCAAGGTTAGCTTTGAGTCGATCAACTGCCAGAGAAGCTTCGAGATGGTATCTGGCGACATGATAATTGGCGGTAGCGCGATCACAAAAGACATCTCGCCCTTTCCAATCCTTACACTGGAATGCAACGTCTTTTGGATAAAGCCGTCTCAGGAAAGGCATTATTGCACGCCTTCCCAAAAACCGCCTACCAAATTATAGCTGGTTTTGGGTAGATGGCGGAAAGATTCCCAACGTAATGGTATAGGAGACGAATTGCCTACACTATATGTGGTATGTTTCCCCATGTTGACCTCGTAGGTCCTAGGCCATTGACAAGGCGGTTAGCATCTCGTCGATAGCCCAAACGTGATCCGTTAGGCCAGCTTCCATCGCTGGGGTCACACGCAAAGTCTTGTGAACTCGGCAAAAGTTGTAATGCATAAAATACAGCGCAACCATGTGACCGTGGTTCTCTACCTTCTTGCTGAAACCGTTTGTTAACCGCGTAAATCGGCGCATCCCCATCCGCATGGAAAGATTGCTGCGCTCCACGAATGATGTTGAGATGTGGTCAGGATCGGGGCTTCCTGCAAGCACTCCCGTGCGGCACCCGATGCACGTTGCTGGGCTATAGCGCGAGTCTGGATTCTCGTTCGAAGCTCCGTAAATCTTGACCAACATCGCATAATCAATATCCGCGCCAAAGGCATCTTCCACAGCGTCCGCGTACACGCGATGCCCGTCAGTTGTTAATTGAATCCGGCTGCTGATTCGTGACGCAACATCTTGCATGAAGGCTTTCGCGGTGTCCGCTCCACGATCTCCGATTGTGTACGAGATGACCAGCTTCGTGTCGGCATCGATTGCTTTCCACGTCCACACGCTTCCTAGGCCGCTCTGGACTTGCTCTAGCGTGAGGTTCTTGTCCTTGCCATATACGAAGCTCCAAATCTCATCGGCTTGTACGCGGCGCGTGCGAAGATTGCGGACGTGGGCATTGTGGTATGCGGCGCAGGCGCAGCCGATGTCCCTGAGAAGATTGAGAACTGTGTGCTTGGAAACTCCGGTCATGCGGCACGTTGCGTTGACAGAAGAGCCTTCGATTAGAGCGGCGATGACTGCGGTGCGTTTGTCAGTGGCTAGCCTATTCATGTTGACTGCCTCTATAATGTCAGTATAATAGCAAAATAACGGCAATATATCAACAACAAAAATCACACCATTCTAATAAGTTAATGCTTTACAACTGCCTTTAAATTGCCTAATATCTGTACAGATGTTGAGTTCGTTGTTGGCGGAAGACAACAACGAAAACTTAGTCTGGGAGGTCAAAAGCAACTCCCCCGTGCCTGCTACAGCTAACGTCCCTCAATTGCGAGGTTTCCGTATCTGGCGGGCGCTCCCCACTGGGAGGAGAGTGATATGAGCACGACGAGTATTCCGTATATTGATCCAAACGTACAGCACGTAGGGGTGAGCCGTTTACGGTCGCTGAATGCTACTCAACTGCGGGAGATCGACAAGACGTTGGTTATCCAGGAGAATGACCAACCGCTTGCCGTTCTGTTGAAGTACGAAGAGTTTTTAATCATGCAACAAAAGTTAATGTCAGTTCTGGATACGATTTCCGTCATGGCCGACGATACCGAGCTGGCCGGGATTATGGCTGGATTGAAAGAAATGACGGTTGGAAGTACCAAGTCCATTGCGGAGATTCGGGCTTCGCTGAGGACAAAAAAGGAGAAGGCGTAGACTCTTCTCCTCCCCCCATGCATAACTATACGGTTGAATTGACGCCCACTGCTGAAAAGACTTACGAGAAGATACACGACGACGCGCAAGCGTGTATCAAAGTGGGGGACACCTCGAATGCCAAGCTTACTTTGCTCCGCATGGTGGATGAGGCAATCGACAAGATCATTCCGCATAACCCATTCAGTGTGGGGAATGCACTTTCTGGGCCTTTAGCAAACGTATTTCGCGTTTCAAAGGGGCGGCTGCGTATCTACTACGCAGCTTCCTCCAAGGAACGCAAAATTATCATCCTGTATATTTCTGAAACTCTCCGCAAAGATGGAGATGCGCGAGACCCCTACTCAATATTCACTCGGATGGTGCTATCGGGTCGGTTTGATGAGGTTTTTACTCGGCTCGGCGTGCGCGTTCCGCCCCGTGGAATGAATCTTCAAGCGCCTCCGCTTCAGTGATCTTCGGTAGCTTCTCTTACCACCCGCAAGGCGTTCTGGCTTTCGTCCAGCCGCTTGCACGTATGGGCATCGAACTGCTTTGCAATGTCCAATTGCCTAGCTGGGCCATTCACTCCATGCGGAGGCGCAAATGATTTATTGCAATACAGACACACTCCGAGCAGAGCACCTTCGTCATCATGCTTTACAATCTGGAGCTTTCGTTTCGGCATGGACACAGTTTCCCACAGCCCCGTTCCGATTGCTAGCCTGTGGAAATTCAAACTGCACCACTACCGAGGTTCTCACCTATTTGCATCTGTTCCGTCTAACTTTGTAAACGGAGGTGTCTCATGAACCGTACCCGGCCATTCCGCGCTCTCTCAGCAACCATCCTGAGCATGTGCCCGCTTTTTATGGTGGTCGCTGCCGCGCACGCCTCCGATCATCGTGGCGCGTTTACGGAAGAATTTCACCAAACTTATGCGCTCTCGCCCGACGGCCGTGTGGAACTGGAGAACATTAACGGCGCGGTCCACATTTCTACCTGGGACCAGAACCAAGTCAAGGTGGATGCGGTGAAGTATTCCGACTCGAAGGAGAAGCTGGAGGAGGCGCACATCGACATTGATTCCGGCAAAGATTATTTTTCGATCCGCACTAAATATCCTGAGCACGATCATTGGGGATCGAACAATAATCCAGCGAGTGTGGAATACACACTCACGGTGCCGCGCGCGGCGAGGCTGGATGAGATCAAGTTGGTGAATGGCGCGCTCGATGTGACGGGCGCGGCCGGCGAAGTGCATGCCTCGTGCGTAAACGGCAGCATGGAAGCGCATAATCTTTCCGGACGGGCGGAGCTCTCGACCGTGAATGGCCGCCTGGACGTTACGTTTAATCAGCTTTCCAACTCACCGATCAACCTGAGTTCGGTGAACGGCGCGTTGGAGATAACGATCCCTTCGGACTCTAACGCGGAAATCGAAGCAAGTACGGTGTCGGGGAGAATCGAGAACGATTTCGGACTGCACCTGAATCGCCATCAGTTCGTGGGCCACAATTTGCATGGCGAACTGGGCAGCGGTGGCTCGCGCATCAAACTCTCAAGCGTGAATGGCCGGATCGAAATTCGCCACGCTTCCGATGGGCGAGCTCTTAGCCCAGCGAAAGACTTGAATCATGAGGCAAAGGACGATGACGACGACAGCGAGATCTAGGTCGATTGCGAATGTTAGTAGATCGTATATCCCGGAGCTGGCGTTCGCAGATCAGGCTTCGTTGCCATCAACAACAAGGCGCCCTCGCGTTTGAACGCCCGCAGATCTTCCAGACTGTGAAATGATTTTGTTTTGTAGCCATCCGGCGTGGGGGTGTCGTCGGGAATGCGGACGGCCTCGACATTTTCGAAGGCGTGCTTCTTCAACAGCTCAACGTATTCAGCGTGCGAGCGCACGTGCACCGGCACTTTCAGCTTATCTACCCACTGCAGCGAATATTGATTATCGCGATATAAATTGATCAAGATGAATAACTTTCCTCGCGGCGCCATCACGCGGAAGAGTTCCATCAGGGCGCGATCCTGATCGGGGTAATAGTAAAACGACTCGACTGACAAGACTTTGTCGAAGAAGTTTTCTTCCCAGGGAATTTGTTGCGCCGATCCCCAAACATAAAGCACATTGTCGAAATCTTTCGAGGCGACGCGAGCCTCGCGAATCATCTGGTCGGAAACGTCGAGACCGACGACCTGACCGAATCCATCGGGACCTTCGCCTACCAGGCGCGCCAGCAGCCGAGTGGCCCAGCCGGAGCCACAACCCAGGTCGAGCACGCGCTCGCCGGGGCGTAGATTCATGCGGCGAATTGTCTTCGCGGTGATGTCGAGATGATGCTGCTCCATCTTCGGGCCTTCACCGGCTGCGGCCCACTGGTTGAATTCCTGTTGCAGTTTTTCGTCGGGAGTGAGTGGTTTCTCAGGCAAGTGCTTCGTGTCCTTTATGGTCGCTGCCTAGATTCTATAACCACGAAGGACACGAGGGTCCACGAAGGACAACTTGTGCTAAAGTTTTCCTCCTCATGGCAAAAGATTCTGAGAACCCTCCACCGGCGCCAGAGCCCGGATCGCTTTACTGCCCCAACTGCGCGAAAGAAGTAAATGATCCGCTGACCTGCGGAGATTGCTCGGCCGTTATTTGCCGGCGATGTGGTACGCCGCTCGAATCTTCCGACGAGCTGGGAATTGGATGATGGACTCGCCAGTCACATCCGCGGTGGAAACTCCGGCGAACCCGCAAGCCACGCTGGTGCGCGGATTGAGCCTACTCGATTCTGTTTTGCTGCTGGTGAGCGGGATCATTGGTTCCTCTATTTTTCTTACCGCGAAAGATATCGCGGGTCCGTTGCCTCAACCCATGCTGTTCCTGCTCGTCTGGGTTATCGGCGGAGTGATTTCGCTATTCGGCTGCGTTGCCTTCGCCGAGTTGGGGTCCATGTTCCCGGAGTCCGGCGGACAATATGTGTATCTGCGCGAGGCTTACGGTGATCTCATCGCTTTCCTCTATGGATGGATGCTCTTCTCAGTGGCCAATGGGGGCACCATTGCGGCGCTTTCCGTGGCATCGGCTGCTTATACGGGGCAGGTTTTTCCAATTGTTTCACAGGAACATGTTGTCTTCTCACTGCTCGGAATTACGGTCACACGGGCACACTTATTCGGTCTGCTGCTCATCGCCATCCTGACTTATGTGAACGTCGTGGGCCTGCGCTGGGGAACACTGCTGCAGAATCTTTCTACGTGGACCAAGTTTGCCGCGATGGCTGCATTTGTGATTTTGGGATTTGCTATTGGCAAGGGCGACTGGTCTCACTTTCACTCGCATGGCATGGGCCTCACCATGGGGCTTCATCCCACGCAGTTAGTCTCTGCCATGGGGATCGCGTTGATCGCGGTGTTCTGGGCCTATGACGGGTGGGTATACATCACGTGGGTTGCTGGGGAGGTCAAGGAGCCGCGCCGCAACGTGCCGCTGGCGATGGTACTGGGCGTGCTTGTGGTGGGCGTGATTTACATGGCCATGAACGTGACCTATCTTTACGCGCTGCCGCTGGGCGAGATCGCGCAGCACGAAACGATTGCTCATGCGGCTGCGGCTGCGTTGTTTTCGCCGCGTGCGGCGGTCTGGTTGTCGCTGATGATTGCGGTTTCTTGCTTCAGCGCGGCGGCCACATGTACGCTCTCTGGGGCGCGCGTGTATCTCGCCATGGCGCAGGATGGAGTCTTTTTCAAGCGCATGGCAGTCATTCATCCGAAATGGCGAACGCCGGCGTTCAGCCTGATTGGACAAGGCATATGGGCGGCGCTGCTTACGGTAAGCGGACGCTACGATCAGCTCTATACGTATGTGATCTATGGGATGGTGCTTTCCTATACGCTGACGGTGATTGGAATGTTTCTGCTGCGCTGGAGGCGGCCGGAGATTCCGCGTCCCTACCGCTGCACGGGATATCCATGGCTGCCGGCGATTTATGTGCTGGTGGGCGCGGCCTGGACGCTGAACACGATCATTACACGTCCGGCGGAAGCTTTCTGGGGGACCGCGATTGTGCTGGTCGGTGTGCCGGGATACTTGTACTGGAAGCGAAGCAACCGGAAGGCTGCCGCAGTGGAGTAGAAAATGTTTGAACGGTACACCGAGAAGGCGCGGCCGGTATCTTTGGAAGCAGAAAGACTCCTTCGCTCGCTTTTGCGCGAAGAGGGAGCCGATGCACGAAGCGTTCGGATGCCGCGGCCGAATCGGTTGTGAAGCATCACTGCCTGGCTTCAGGATCCGCCCGCTTGGACCCGCTATGGTGACCGAGAAAACTAACAAGGTTTACGACTGCGTGCGACTGACGCGGCAATTCGCTATTTCAACGTTCTCGCGATAGAGCACCACGGTATTCTACTTTCTTGGTCAGAATGCAATCTGGTAACCTAATCCACCGAAGGTCAGGAATTGTCGATCAGCTCCAGCATCGTTCGCGATAAAACTGACGTGAACGCGCTTGTATCGACGGAATGGCACGAGAAAGAAGGCAAGTCCAGAGCCTTCACGACGGATTTACGTAACCATCCCACGTATCGTCCCGATATCGATGGTCTCCGCGCTCTGGCCATCATTCCGGTGGTGATCTTTCATGCCTTCCCTGCCTTGCTGCCCGGTGGGTTTGTTGGAGTGGATATCTTCTTCGTGATCTCTGGTTTCCTGATCTCCAGCGTTATCCTCAAGGGACTACGGGGTAAGAATTTCAGTTTTTTCGCATTCTATGCGAATCGCGTCAAGCGAATCTTTCCGGCGCTACTGTTGGTTCTAAGCTTCTGTTGCCTATTCGGTTGGTTGTTCTTGTACCCCGGGGAATACTCGCAATTGGGCAAACACATCTTAGGCGGCGCCGCCTATGCAGAAAACTTTGTGCTGCGGGGCGAGGCCGGATATTTCGATACTCACGCTTACCTTAAACCTCTGATGCATCTTTGGTCTCTGGGGATAGAGGAACAATTTTATCTGACCTACCCGCTGTTACTTTGGCTGATTTGGCGCCTACGCTGCAACCTGCTTGCCGTTATTGTGCCCCTGGTGCTGATTTCGTTTTCGCTGAACGTCTGGCAGGTCCGCAGTGATGCCGCATCTGCTTTCTTTCTGCCGCAGACGCGCTTCTGGGAGTTATGGACGGGTGGAATACTGGCTTATCTGGATATTTTCAAGCAGGAGATCCGTCCTCATTCAGCCAGGAGTTGGCGGGGGCTCGCGTCATATTTTTCCAAGCGTGAGCTGACGTCTACAAGGGGGTCGACCGTTGCCAACATCTTGTCCGTAAGTGGTATCTCACTGGTCGGAGCGGCGCTGCTGCTAGTGCGCGCGAGTTCGTTTCCGGGATGGTGGGCGCTGTTACCGGTTTGTGGCGCTTCTCTACTTATTCTTGCACGTCCCGTTGCTTGGATAAATCGCAGAATCCTATCCAATCGTGTCGCCGTTTTCATTGGTTTGATCAGTTACCCTCTGTATCTATGGCACTGGCCGATTCTGTCGTTTGCCCGCATCGTTCGGGGCGGGGAACTTTCTCGCGGCGTAAGCGTTGCCGCAGTTATCGCTAGCTTCGGGTTATCTTGGGCAACTTGGCGCTTCGTTGAATCTCCGATCCGTTTTGGACGCAAGGTGTGGACAAAAACTGCTGCGCTTGCTCTAGTTTCTGTGCTGGTCGGGTTCGCCGGGTACACCATTCACCGCCAGGATGGTTTTGCCGCTAGATTCAAGAACCTTCCTGCTGACTTTGGTTGGTCACACCCGGAAACATTTTCTACTGCGGATTGCCGCGAGACAGTCGGCTCGGACAAGATGGAGTACTGCCGAAGCTTCCGAACTGGCGCGCCGGATGTATTACTTATCGGCGATTCGCATGCCGGCTCGCTCTATCGAGGGCTAGCTCCCGCCTACGCGCAACGTTCTGAGAACCTTATGAACATCGGGGCTCCTGCGTGTGTGCCGTTCTACGATACGGAATCGTACGCGCGTGGGATGCGCGGGGAGAGAGACTGCAAACTCATAATCAATCGGGCGCTTGACTTTGCTACGTCCAGTCCAAGCGTGCGCACCGTCATTCTCTCCTTGCGGGGAGCTATGGACATGTCGGGCCAAGACTTCGGGGCAGATGCAAATGGCGTTCCCGAGGAAATTGTTTGGAGTGGTACACCGAAGGTCTCCAGCCACGCCGCCATCTTTGAGGGCGCGTTCAGGAATACTGTTTCGCGTTTATCCGCCACCGGCAAGAATATAGTTATATTTATCGACTGGCCGGAACTGGGCTTCGATCCGAGATCCTGTCTCCCTCGGCCGGTGCGCCTGTTCTCGCACATTCGTCCCCTTTGCGGCATTCCCCGGGCGCAAGTAGACGCCCGCAACCGCGCTTACCGAGAATTTATTTTCGAAATGAAAGAAGAGTTTCAGGGCCTGAAGTTATTTGATCCCCTCCCCTACTTATGCGACTCATCTGCATGTTATGGAATGAAGGGCGGACATCTGCTCTATCGGGATGACAATCATCTTTCGGCCGCGGGAGCGGATTATCTAAGTGAGAAGTTCTTGGATGAGGAACGGCATTCCTTCCATCCTGAAGCCACTGATCGACCCTGAGGCTCGGCATTAGGGATCGATGACTGACGCTAGCATTTGAGACGCTGTCTCATCATGAGACTGCGCTCTAGTCACAGAGGCTAAACAGCCGACTGGCCTTCTTCTAACTCATTGAAAAGCTTAGCGCCTGAGTGCTAATCCTTCCGTTCGACGCGATGGTCTCGGTCGTGCTTCTGATTCTGACATAACCGCGTGTTCTGGCTCCCCAAAGCTCTTCCTAACCGGGAAGAGGGGGAGCCCAACCGCACTTTTGGCGAGTGTTAGTGCTCGGCGGAGAACAGCAGGTTCCTCCGCTGCGTTTTCCCCTCCTTGTCGGGAGGAGAAACCTGCGGCCGGAATGACAAGCAGGGGAAGGGTGTGTCGCTTGGGTCAGCTGGGGACAGCAAAGGGGAAAACGAAGCCGGTCAGCACAGTTGCCGACCTGGCGCGGTTTTTCCCGGAAGCCACCCCAGTGCGGATTCCGGTACAGCTTACGCGCAGCCATCCCGCGGGTGAGGTCAAACAGACGTCTGCTGGAGCGCCGGAAAGTACGGTCCCAGAGAGTGTCGTCTTAGAAAGTACTGTGATTGAATTTGGAACGCCGCGGGAGGTCTTGTTTGCCTGCACCATGCCGCTCGAGTTTGCTGACGTGCTGCGCTTGCGCAATTCAGATGGCTCGCTCGACACGGAAGCATCCGTGGTGGCGGTGCAATATCATCCCGGCTCGACGATTGTGGCAGCCCGCTTTCGCAACGAAGTTCCGAACTGGATCGTGAAATCATGACAGCATCCTCTACGCAGCCGGAATCGTCGGCGCCCGATCTTGCGGCGCTGTGGTCGAGTGCGCGCCTCCTCCATCCTATCTACATTGAACTGGCTCGCGAATTTGTGATTGAAGCGCCGGCTTTCGCCGCGCTTGATGAGCCGGTGGATGCTCCGGACCGCGAGACCGTGGAGCAAGCCCAGCAGTGGCTGCACGATATGGATGACCGCATCCAGGTGCACCAACTGCGCCAATTCCTGCAGACAAGTTCGCTGGTGGATAACGAAGGGCTGATCGCGCTGTTACGGCATTTTATAGAAAAGAAGGCACACTCGGATTCTTCGCGCGACAAAATTGATTTTCTGCTGGTGCAATATTTCAGCCACATTGCTCCCACCGAACTGGGTGACGATGGAGCGGACCTTGCTTACGTCGCCAAAGGATTGGAACCGGTGCTGGGCGAGGTGGAACTGAAGGCTCCAGTGTGGTTGAACAGCCTGGATCGCGTGCTGGACTCCGCGCGGCGCTGCCGTTCGCTCGACGAACTGTTGCACGGGGGCGTGTTGGAGCAGGGGCGCAAGGCCAAGGCGCAGGCGGGCGATTTGTTTTATCTGCCGGTCGCCCTGGTGGCTTTCACGCGTTTTGGATATCTGATGCGGCGAGCCTTCTTCCGCCTGATGCTCACCGATCTCAATAGCATTCTCGACGGATTGACTGAGCTGGAAGAAAAAGGCGTGGAAACGATCGATTGCCGGCGGGCGCAGTTCTCGGCACAGGAGCCTATCGTGCGGCTGCGCATGATTTGCCAATCCTGGAAAGTGATGTTTCAGGCGGAGTACTCCTCGGGGCAGCCGCTGCGGATGCTGGTGGATTTGCGGGCCTCCGTAGATGGAGCGCTCGGACGAGGCGTAGATGCGGGGAATAGTGAGAAGGCGGCAGAAGCGACTGCCGCTGCAAAACTCGCACCGGCGAAGGCGATGCCGCGGGCTGCGGCTGCTGGCGCGAGCGGAATGTCAGCGGCGGCAAAGCCTGCCAGGGTAGTGGCTGAGAAGCCGGCGCCAAAGTTTGCCGCTGCAAACGACGACGCTCCCGAATTTGAAATTTCGGTAGCGCCGGAGTGGACTCCGGATGAAGATTCGCCGGCGGGGCAGAAGAAATAACCGAAAACGAAAACTAGTGATTCCCGCAAAGGATGCGGGAATCGAGGCAAAGGAAACTTGAGTGGATCGTCCGACCGTACTGGTTATTTCCGACGACGTAGGATTTTCGCGAAGGCTGACGGCGCGCTGGCAGGCAGAGCGTCACGTGCCCACGTTCACCATCCTGAGCGGAGATCTTTGGCCACGTACTGTAGAGGATTTTGAAGTTGCCATTGTGGGTCCGCTGCGCCGCGAGCTGCTTTCCGTAATTATTGAGCCGTTGCACTCGAGTTCGCAGCCACTATTCTGCGTCTGCGAGGATGGCACGACGGCGAAACTGGTGCGCGAGCGCTGGCCGCGGACTTCGGTGCTGCGGCTGGATGAGAATTGGCTCGACGCTTTGATTCTAGCGGCGGCCGAAGGCTTGCACCGCACCGCGGCAGAAGCTCGTGCCCGGACAGCCGAACAGCATTGTGCCGCGCTGGAACCGCAGGCCATGCTGGGCCGCTACATGCTCGAAATGCGCCATGGTTTAAACAATGCGTTGACCTCGTTGCTGGGAAATTCGGATCTGCTTCTGCTGGAGCCGGGCAGTTTATCGGCTCAAGCGCGCGGACAGATTGAAACCATTCGCAACATGACTTTGCGCATTCACGAGGTGATGCAGCGCTTTTCGTCGCTGGAAAAAGAGATGACGGTAGTGGCTCAGCAAACGGAACGGGATTCAGGCAGGAGCCGGGTCGCGGTGGCTGCGGGCCAGTAAGGCCGCTAATTTACCGGATAATTGCAGTCGGCGAAGCAAGTGGTCAAGAAATTTATTCGCCGTTGGGATTGTGGCGATACGTGGTCGTTAGCGTGTTAGTTCGCCCCGCTTGGGGAAAGGCTTTTATGCATAGGTCACTTGCGACCAGCACCATTCTGGAGCATGAACTTTCGGAGTTTCGGCTGCTGGTCGAACGTCAAACCGGCTTGGTTCTGGATTGTCCCAACAATGCGCTGGCGACGCATCTGGCCGATTTCATTGAAGCGCAGGAGTTAGACTCGTCCGCAACGCTCCTCGAACGTTTGCGATCTCCAGAGCAAGATCCATCTACGCTGCCCGCGTTGCTCGACGGCTTAATTAGCGCGAACACTGGATTTTTCCGTCATCCCGGAGCGTTGAATGCTTTGACGCGGCAAGTCCTACCGCAACTCTGGGCGCGCAAGTCGGTCGACAGTCCGGGACCGATTCGTATTTGGAGTGCCGGCTGCGCCACGGGAGAAGAAACCTACTCGATTGCAATGGCGGTATGTGACGCGGTGAACCCTGCGAACGTAAGCGTGCCGAACAATGGTTCCGCATCAATTAACGCGTCCGGCAAAGGTGCAAAGAACGGAGGCATCGCCGAAAATAATCCAACTGCACAGCCTCCCGCAAAGCTTGGTTCGGGGTGCTCGATCCACATTGTAGGCAGCGACTTGCTGCCGCGAAACATCGAAGCAGCTGACCGCGGCGTATACCGGCAGTCGGCGCTGGAGGGGTTGCCGCCGGCTACGATTCGCAATTATTTTTCGAAGATTGGGACGCCCACCGCAGCGGCAGTAACGAACCTTGAGGCTGATTTGGATGGCGACGCTCCCACCCCCTCGCAGTCGCCCGCAATTACCCCGCATTTGTTGGTGAAGCCGCGTCTGCGCAGCCTGGTTACTTTTAACTGTATGAATCTCGCCCGCCCCGGCTACATCGGACGTTTTGACTGCATTTTCTGCATGGACGTTCTGCCGCACTTCTCGCGCGTGCAGCGGCTGGCTGTGCTGGAACGACTGCATCTTTACCTCGAACCCGGCGGCTATCTTTTCCTGAGCCAGACGGAAAAACTCTCAGCATCCAATTTGAATTTTCGCTCGGAAACCTTCGACGGTTACACGTTTCACCGCAAGCCGTTGGCGGCCAGCGCGGCTTACGGAAGATAAGACCCTAAACACAGGGGACACAGAGGATTACAGACTAGGTCCCGATCCTCGTCGGATCTCAGAGCACTCACGGCAAGCGACTTCATGCGAATAAGAATTCTTTCGTTCGCAACTCCTTGATCGTATCCCTTAGCGTCGCAGCTTTTTCGAACTCGAAGCGTTTGGCGGCTTCGCGCATATCACTTTCGAGTTTGACGATGTAGCTATCCAATTCTTCCTGTGATTTGAATTCGGGCATGCCTTCGGCTTCGCTGCCTGTCAGGTCGGTGTAGTCGGCGGCGACAATTCCGGCGAGGGTCATATCCAGCGGCCGCACGATTGATTCCGGCGTAATTCCATTTTCGAGGTTGTAGGCGGTCTGAATCTCGCGGCGCCGCAAGGTTTCGTCAATGGCGCGCTTCATCGAATCGGTCATGCGATCCGCATAAAGAATGGCGCGGCCACGAAGATGCCGAGCGCAACGGCCGATGGTTTGGATTAACGATCCCCAGGAACGCAGAAAACCTTCTTTATCCGCATCGAGAATTGCCACCAGTGAAACCTCGGGAAGATCGAGGCCCTCGCGCAGAAGATTGATGCCGATCAATACGTCGAACTCGCCTTTCCGCAGATCACGGAGAATCTTTACCCGCTCGAGCGTTTCGATCTCCGAATGCATGTAGCGGCACTTCACGCCCACTTCGGCGTAATATTCCGCCAGGTCTTCGGCCATGCGTTTCGTTAGTGTAGTGACCAGCACGCGCTCACCGTGCTCCACGCGGGCGCGAATTTCATGCAGCAAATCGTCGATCTGGCCCTTGACCGGACGCACTTCGACTTCGGGATCAATCAATCCTGTAGGCCGGATGATCTGCTCTACCACCACGCCCGCCGATTTCGTTAATTCATAGGGGCCCGGCGTCGCCGAGACATAAACCAGTTGATTGGTGCGGTGATCGAATTCATCGAACGTCAGCGGGCGGTTATCCAGCGCCGAGGGCAGGCGGAAGCCATACTCCACCAGCGTTTCCTTGCGCGAGCGGTCGCCTGCATACATGCCGCGCAAGTTGCGGAATGGTCTGGTGCGATTCGTCGACGAACATTAGATAGTCGCGAGGGAAATAATCCAGCAACGTGGGCGGAGGCTCGCCCGGCATGCGTCCCGTGAAATGGCGCGAATAATTTTCGATGCCATGGCAGTAGCCCATTACTTTGATCATTTCCAGATCGAACTTCACCCGCTGGTGAATGCGCTGCGCTTCGACCACTCGCCCTTGTTTTTCGAGTTCCACTTCCCACCACGCCAATTCTTTCTTGATCGACTCCACGGCCGATGCACGAGTCTCGTCCTTCATCACGTAATGCGTTTTGGGATAAATCGGCAGCCGCACATACTTCTGTTTCACCGTGCCGAACAGTGGGTCGATCTGTGCCAGCGATTCAACTTGATCTCCCCATAGTTCAATGCGGTAGGCCATGTCGTCGTAGGTGGGGAAGACTTCGATCACGTCGCCGCGCACGCGAAACGTTCCGCGGCGGAATTCTCCGTTGGTGCGCTCGTAGAGGATGTCGACCAGTTTACGGGTGATGTCTTCGCGAGCGATCTTCTGGCCCTTCTCCAGAAACAACATCATGCCGTAATAGGCCTCAGGCGAGCCGAGGCCGTAGATACAACTTACCGAAGCCACGATCAGCGCGTCGCGACGTTCGAATAAAGATCGAGTCGCGGAGAGCCGAAGCTTATCGAGTTCATCGTTGATGGTTGCTTCTTTTTCGATAAATAAATCGGCTGCTGGAACGTAGGCCTCGGGCTGGTAGTAATCGTAATAAGAAACAAAATATTCGACCGCATTGTGCGGGAAGAAATTCTTGAACTCGTGGTAGAGTTGCGCCGCCAAAGTTTTGTTATGCGCCATCACCAGCGCGGGACGGTTCACCGCCTCGATGACCTTGGCCATGGTGTAGGTCTTGCCTGAGCCCGTGACCCCGAGTAGAACCTGATGCTGCTCGCGGTCGTACACACCGCGCAGCAAGGACTCGATGGCACGGCCCTGATCACCCTGCGGTTTGTAATCGGAAACGAGTTTAAAGTCCATGGAAGAAGCACCCACAGAAAACAATTCTGCCAAGTGGGAATCTTCCTATTATAAACGCAGGCCAAATGGGTGGGACGGAGAGTCTACGAGCGTTGAGTGCGGATGCGGCGCCTACTTTTAGCTTACTTATGAATCTCGATGGCCACGAGTGCAGCAGCATTCTTGTTCGACGACTCTACGTACTCAACTTTTGCCGACCGGCCTTCCAGGTCCGTGCACGGGTGGAGATCTCCCTTAAGGTTCACATTTAACGCGCTGTATTCAACTTTAAAATAATTATTGGCATGCAACCCAAGCGTCTTTCCACTTGAAGTCACGTCAAGATCCATGGAGGGAGTATCGCAGTGGACGTTGCTTAGTGTCCCAAGCAGAAAACGGTGCGGGCCGGTGGGAAGCGGTTCGTCGCTCTTGCTGAAACTGGTGGCGTCGGCCTGAGAAACGTAGCCGGACGAGGAGACCTCCGGGGTTTGCAGGCTCCCAGTCGGGCTCGCGGATGATTGTTTGCGTTCCTGAAACTGTGTGTATTCCTGCGCGTGCATAAGGAAATTTTCGGCCATTGCAGTTTCTTGCGGAGAGCTGGCCAAATGCATGGCGCTTCGAATTACGTTTACCGCATCGTTTCCTCGTCCCATTTGCAGCAGGATGTTCGCTGTATCCATGCGATAGGCCAGATTTGCCGGGTCCAATTGGACGGCACTCAATGCCATGAGGCGCGCTTCGTCATAGTGATCGCGTCGCGTGGCTAAGAAAGCTCCCAGGCGATCGTAGCTCGGTGCAAAATTAGGATTCAGTTTGATGCTGGCGCGCAAGCTGTTTTCCACCTGCGATTGTTCCGTCTCGTTCATCGCGCCGCTCATGGAAATAGCGGCGAAGTAGTAATGTGCCAGGAAACTTTGCGAATCAAGCTTCACTGCCTGGGCGTACCAGTTGCGCGCGGCATCAATATGTTGCTCGCGAAATTCCAGATAGCCCATGGTTTCATGGGCCAGAACATTATTTGGATCTCCTTGCAGAACCTGGTCAAGGAGCGCACGCGCGTCCGCGGTTCTGTCGTTATAAGCTAGAAAATCGGCACGCACAGCATCGGCTTGGAAAGCGCTAAGCCCGCGAGACTCGAACTTGCTGTCATCGATATCGGTTGACTCTGCCATTCTGAAATATTTAAAACTGGCTTGGCGTACATATCCTTCCAGCGCGGACTGCAACTGTTTCAGGTCTCCGAATGCGCGCGTCGCGGCGGTAGTGGCGTCCACGTTTTGCGCCATCAACTGCGCGTAAATTGTAAGGCGCTCAGTCTTGTCACGGAAGTCCTGCTGTTCCAGGTAATGGGTGAGAGCCCAAGACTCCGCATAAAAGATGGATCCCTTATTTTCTTCGTGGTAGTACGGGGACGAATAGTCGACGGCGAAGAGCGTCGGTAGGGGCATTAGCCGGTTCTGGCGCAGTAATTCGAGATTTTCCGGGCTGGGTTGGCCTAATGCGACGTCCTTTTCGTGGATGTCTGTATTTTGGTAATACTCCGCCAGGCCCTCGTTCAGCCAGAGCGGAATAAACTCCGCCTTGCTCAAGAGTAGATGCGTGTATTCGTGATACACGACCGCGTAAGGATGCTCGCCCTCGGCATCCAGGCGCAATAGAACATAGTTCTTGTCAGCTCCGCGCAGAAATAAGCCGCCCAGTTTGAGTTGTCCTTTCGCCAGATAAGCGGCTGGTTCGAGCTCGCGAAAATCTTTTTCGTCCTTGATGGCCAGAACAGTGATCGAACCGAGATTGTCGATCTGTATTTTTGGAAAGAGCGTATGAAAAACGGAGCGCATGCGCTCGAACTGATCCGCGACGCGTCTCGCCTGCTTCTCGTTGGAGTTAGTAATAACAGTGAAATGCGGGCTGCGTATTTCTGGCCAAGATTCCGGTTTCGCCCAAGTGATCACAGGCAGAAACAGAGCCAATAGCAGAATAAGTCGTTTGTACATAGGGGTTGGCCGAGAGGCCCGCCGTGGATAACCGCAGCAGTGTACATCGGGATGGCCGCCCCTACAACTCTTCCGCCCTTACAACTCCGCTAGCGCCCGGTGCACCAGATAGATGGAGATCGATCCTTCACCCACGGCAGCGGCTACGCGCTTCACATTTCCGGCGCGGACATCGCCGACGGCAAATACGCCAGGCAGGCTGGTTTCCAGCATCTGCGGGGCGCGGGGCAATGGCCATTTGAAGCTCTGCGAGAGAGGATCCAAATCCCGTCCAGTCAGAATGAAGCCTTTGCTATCGAGCAGCACGCATCCTTTCAGCCACTCGGTGCGTGGGGAAGCGCCCGCCATGATGAACACGTGACGAATGTTATGGGTGGATTTCTCGCCGGTATTCTTGTCTTGCCAGGTCACTCCTTCCAGTTGAGTATCGCCATCGAGGCCTACGATTTCCGTACAGTAATGCACTTCGATGGCGGGATTTTCTTCAATGCGCTGGATCAGGTAGCGCGACATCGTATCTGACAAACGTGAAGATCGCACGAGCATATGAACCTTGCTGGCGGTCTGCGACAGATAAACCGCGGCCTGGCCGGCTGAGTTGCCGCCGCCCACGACGATTGCTTCGTCTTTCCCGCAGAGTTGCGCTTCAATATAGGTGGCCCCGTAGTAGATACCCTGGCCGTCAAACTTTTTCAGGTTGTCGATGTTCGGCTTGTTGTATTGCGCACCGCTCGCGATTACCACGGTGCGGGCGCGAATGGTTTGCCCGCAGTCTACGGTCAACTCGTAGGGACGCCGCTCACAATTCAATTTCGTGACATTGTTAGCCACCAGCACTTTGGCGCCAAATTTCTGCGCCTGTGTGGCGGCGCGGCCGGCAAGCTCGTTCCCCGAAATTCCCATTGGAAATCCGAGATAGTTTTCAATCTTCGAACTCGAACCCGCCTGCCCGCCTGGAGAGTCAGCCTCGATCACCAATACATCCAGGCCCTCCGATGCGGCGTAAACCGCCGCTGCCAAACCGGAGGGTCCGGCGCCAACGATCACTACATCGCGCAACTCCGATGGCGTGATGTGGGCGTTAAGCCCAAGGCATTTCGCCAATTCCTGAATCGAAGGACTACGCAGCACTGTGCGGTTATTGCAGATGACGACAGGAATCTCTTGCATGTTCACGTGAAAGCGATCGAGCAATTCCTGCGCGCTGGTATCGGTATCGAGATCGACGTAGGTGTGCGGATGTCCATTGCGGGTAAGAAACTCGCGCAAACGCAACGTCTGGGCCGAGTGCTGGGAGCCCATCAAAATAACATTTCCCCGCCCCTGGTTGATCAGCGCGACCCGCCGCAGGATAAAGGCACGCATGAAAATTTCGCTGAGCTCCGCATCCCTGGCGACGAGAGTCCGCAAATCGTCGCTGCTCATTTCCAGAACTTCGCCAGCTTCAGTCACTCGGCCCCGCGCCAGGCTCCGCCGGCCCGAGATCATCGTGATTTCTCCGGTGAATTGGCCGGGCCCATGCTTAACGATCAAGTGCTCGCCTTGTAGGTCCGGCTGAACGATTTCCAGGCTTCCAGAGAGCAGCACGAAAAACGGGATGTCGCTGTCGCCCGATTCAAACAGAATGTCGCCCACTTCGACTTTCCGCACTTTGCTAGAGGCACGAATACGGTTGATCTGGTCAGCGGTAAGTAAGGGAAAAGCTTCGCCACGAAGATCAGCTGAGAAAGGTGTTAGTTGCGTAGACATGATTTCCTCGGCAACGGCAACGGCTGAAGACGGTAGCTACTAGATGAGGCCCGAAGGTGTTCCGTTTCAGACGGGGCGGAAGGCAGAATTATTCACGATACCCGTGTTTTAGACTAACCGAAGCGATGAATTATTTCTTCTGCACATCTTCCACGGCCATAATCTTCGTCGTGGCCCGGAATTTCTTGTAATCGCGAAAGCTCTGTTCCACATCGACGTTGAAGTTCTTGAGCAGGGCGAGGCGCACGTCGACCTTTGCGGTTAGCTGGCGCGGCAGCCACACTTCCTGATTCACCCGGGTCTGCTCCAGCATGAAGCGTGAGCCCTTATGAAAACGAGCGAGAAACAGTCCCCAAGAAATTGTATCCAGACATTCAACATCCATCTTGGCCAGTTGAAGATCGCTCTTGTCGATCCAGACTCGGCCGCGGAACTTTGTCAAGAACTTGGATTCCTTCATCTGCGGGACAAAGTCCGGGCGCGGCTCGCCATCGATCACCCAGGCCTCGCGGTCGCCAACAAGTTCCGTTCCGACCAGCTTGAAGTTGTAGGCATCGGCCACTTCGCGCACGAACTTGCGGTCCTCTTCACGATCTTTCTCTTCTTTCTTTTCGCGTTTGTTGCGCTCTTCGTCTGATTCGTTCTTGCGTTTATCGATGGCCTTCTGAATTTTCTCCTCTTCTTTGGCCGCGTCCTTAGCGTCGAGTGGTTTGTCGTCTTTTGCAATCAGACGCTGTACCTGTTCGCCGTAGAGCTCCATCACATCGTAAGTCTTCACTTCTGTCGACTTCACTTGGCCCTTGCTGTCGAGCCTATGTTCTTCGTCGCGTTCCACGTAGGTATAGTCGCGCAGCCTCTTATCGTTCTCCATATCCTTGTCGGCGACTACGCGAAGGAGGCGCTGCATCTGCTCCTGCGAGAGCGCACCGTTCGCGTCGGGCTTTAAATCGAGCAGGGAATTGGCGTCGGGCGGGGTTTGTGTGGAATCGATTTGCGCAGAATCCGCGGCGGGCGTCGACTGGCCCTGCCGACCGTACCCCGACACGGAAGTGAGAAGCAAAAGGAAAATGAGGAAACGGTAAGCCACGTCCCCATTTTAGCTTTTTCTCTGCGACGGTACGAAGCAAAACTCGCGAAAATCAGATCCGTCCGCGTCACGTCGCGACAAAAATTCTACAAACTGATGACGCAACAGTGACAAAGTCAAATTGTGCCGCCCCTAAGCTTCACTTGCGTCCCCAGTGAAGGCGCAGTTGACGCTCTGCAGACATTTCCCGCACTTCAACCACCAAGGAGAACTGACCATGCCCCGTTTTATGAATCGGACCTTAGCGCTAACCTTTGTCCTCGGTGCGATGCTGATGATTATTTCCAGCACGGCCGCGGCGCAATATCAACTCACAAACCTTAATTCAAACCAGGTAAAAGCGGCCACACACACTGATCCATTGCTAGTGAATGCGTGGGGGATGGTCCACGCACCAGGATCGCCGTGGTGGATCAGCGACAACGACTCCGGGTGGTCGACCCTTTACGACGCTTCCGGAAACACCGTGCAACAGCTGAAGGTCGTCATCCCAACCGCGGGAAACGGCCCAGATTCACCCACGGGTGCAAATGGCCCTGGCACGCCAACGGGAATTGTGTGGAGCGCATCCACAACCGGCGAGTTTCAAGTGGCGGGATGGCCCTCGATTTTCCTGTTCGCCACGATGGATGGAACCATCTGCGGGTGGACTCCCAAGTCGAACATCAATCAGGCGATCATTGCGGTCGACACTTCGACCAGTAAGACTCCGGCGGTCTATACCGGCTTGGCAATCACGAACAAGGCCTCCGGCAACTTTTTGTACGCCGCCGACATGGCGAACAATAAGGTGGACGTGTACGACGGGAGTTTCAATCTGGTGACCTCGATCACGGACGCTGCCGTGCCTGCGGGCTTTGCGCCGTTCGGCATCCGCGACATCAATGGATTGGTCTATGTGACGTTTGCCAACATCAGCGGTGCGAATGGCGGGTTCGTTGATGTGTTTAAAGAAGACGGTACGCCCGTGACGCCCGGCGAGCATTTAATCCAAGGATTGCCGCTTAATCAGCCCTGGGGAATTGCTCTGGCCCCGGCAAAATTTGGACCACTCAGCGATGCGCTTTTAGTTTCGAATAACACCAACACCGGGACCATCAATGCTTTTAATGCGACCACGGGGAAGTTCGTGGGAACGATCAAGGACACCACCGGCAAGGTCATTTCCATTGACCAGCTCTGGGGAATCGCTTTCGGAGACAACCTGGGTAAGAATGGAGGGAAGAACCAATTGTTCTTTACGGCTGGTCCGAGCGGCAATGTCGCGGGAACTTTCGGGACGATCGTGTTTTAGTGGTCAGTGTGCTTCCGGCGGTCCGGGACGATTCGATTGTGAATCGTCCCGTCACATTTTAGGCTTTCGCGCCTTACCCAGACATTCCGCCTGAAACAGGCGCTCGTCGACGCGATGCAGGCGTTTCGCCATCGCTGGGGTAATCAGCGGATAGTGCTTTATTTCGAAAAGGTGGTACACGATAAACCACACCGGTTTGTCGGTAGTCATCCAGTTTTGGCGATCGAACCGCTTCAGGTTAACCGGGACCGAAAATCGCCGCAGCGTACGCTCTCTCCGCAGATTGAAGTAGATATTGAAATAACTCAACGCCAGTTCGCGCAGCGTGCGGTAGACCGGCTCGCGCCAGCGGCATCCAGTGAAGTTCGATTTGGCCACGGCGCCCCAGCATCCGTTCTGGCGAAAGATGGCGATCACATGGTCGGTGTCGTGCTCCGCTTCAAAGTCGAGCAGAAGGGGAGGATATCCGTTGGCGCGCAGCGCGGCGGCGGCGAAGATGGCGCCCTCGAGACAGTGCGCGGTTTGTTCGGCTAGGACTCGACGTGGAGACCAGGCCGTATCCGCCAGATGATAGGGAGCATCATCGAGAAATTTCTGAATGCCGTGGGGGTCTTTCATGCCGCGCAGTTTGCGCAATTCCGAAGGGGTGAAGCCGGTTGCGTCGCTCATCGTCCGCATGAGTTTACATGAGAGCCCGTAGGTATCGGCGAAAGAGACGCTGCTTTAATGGAATACTTGCGCAAGTTCGTGCGGTGCATCCACGATCACATCCGGGGAGCTTGCCTCCAGCGTATGCGGCGCGAAGCCGTAGTTGACAGCAACAGTCCAGAGGGCGGCATTGCGTCCGGTTTCGACATCCACGTGAGAGTCTCCGACGATCGCGGCCTCTTGCGGAGCGACGCCATGTTCTTCGAGCAATTTGAGCGCACCTTCGGGGTCAGGCTTTTTCGTTGCGAAACTGTTTCCACCGTAGACTGTCGTGAAGAACGGGCCCAGGCCGAGGGCCTCCACAATGGCGCGAGATGGAACCACGGGCTTATTCGAAAGAACGGCCATCTGGCGGGCGCCGTTGAGATGTGCGCGACTATCACCGCTCGATTTCTGGCGAGACGAGTTCTGAATCGAGGCCAGCGATTCGTGAATGCCAGGGTAAACCGTGGTGTGGTCGAGCTTGTGCTCGCGATAGTAGGACAAGAAGAACTGTAGACCGTCGCGTACAACGGCCTCGTCGACCGACTCTCCGCCGAGAGCACGCTGAATCAGAACCGGGGCGCCGTCGCCCACGTAGCTGGCGATGACGTCGTCTGGCAATTCCGGCCGGCCGATGTGGCGCAGCGCGGCATTCACCGAGTGCACCAGGTCAAGGCGCGAATCGATCAGAGTGCCGTCGAGGTCGAAGATCACGAGCTTAATGGTTTTTGGATCGAAGGCGCGGCGAGTGCGAATCATGGGAGCTAGTAGGATAAACGATTGCGACGGCAGAGACGCTGCATTGCATGCCAGTGGTTATATCAAAGAGGTAGAACGGAATATGCGTAGTCTGCGGCCCGCTCGCACCCATGGCCCTTATAATTCCGCCATGGCAAAGAGTTGGAAGACGCGGTTGATTCATTCCGATGTCAAAGTGCCGCAGGGATACCGGTCGCTGGCGAGCCCCGTGTTTCGCGGATCGACGACGTTGTTTCCTGATGCCGCTTCGGTGAACGACAGTTGGGATCAGTACGAGGTCGGCTACACCTACGGCCTGTACGGCACGCCCACGACTTTGGAACTCGCGGGGAAAATCTGCGAACTGGAGGACGGTTACCGGACGATCATCACACCCGGCGGGCAGGGTGCGATTTCCCTGATCAATCTGGCGTTGCTCAAAAGCGGCGATCACATTTTGATTCCCGAGAATGTCTATACGCCGAACCGGCAACTGGCGCGGAATGTGTTGCGGCGCTTCGGAGTGGAGGCCAGCTTTTATCCGCCAGAAATCGGTTCCGGCATTAAGGGTCTTTTGCGAGAGGACACTCGGCTGGTTTGGTGCGAGAATCCGGGATCGATCACCATGGAAGTGCAGGACGTGCCGGCCATCGCCGCAGCGGCGCACGCTCGCAGCGCACTGGTCGCGCTGGATAACACATGGTCCGCGGGAGTGTATTTCGATGCTTTCGCGCATGGCGCCGATATCACGATGCAGGCGCTGACGAAATATGTGGGTGGGCACAGCGACGTGCTGCTGGGTTCGGTGACGGTGAAGGATCCCAAGCTCTACCAGCAATTAGGAGCAACGCAACAACTGCTGGGAAGCGCGTCCTCACCGGACGATTGCAGCCTGGCTTTGCGCGGTATGCGCACCTTGGCCGTTCGCCTGAAACACATCGAGGCCTCGGCTTTGCGGATTGCGCGCTGGCTGGCGGATCGGCCGGAGATTGAGCGGGTGCTGCATCCGGCGATTGAGGGCTCGCCCGGGCACGAAATCTGGAAGCGGGACTTCACCGGATCTGCAGGGGTTTTTTCCATCGTATTCAAACCTGAAACCACAAAGGCTCAAGTGCTGAAATTCGTCGATAAGCTGGAGTTATTCGAGATTGGCTATAGCTGGGGCGGGGTGGCGAGCCTGGCCGTGGCCTATGACTTTCAGCGAGCTAAGGGGCGTCCGGACTACGGGCATCGCATTGTGAGGCTGAACGTTGGGCTCGAAGATGCAGAGGACCTGCTCCAAGATTTGGAGCGATGCCTCAGACAAGTCTGGGTACGATGAGCAAGACTTGTGGCTGCCGAGCCATAACTTGCCTGTTTTCCAATCTCCAGTTCCCAGTTACAACGCAACTGCCCTGCAGCGCTCCGCACCTCACTTATGAGGCAGACACCTAACAACTTTATCCAGGGAACCGGATGGTGACGACAAAAACCGAGCCAAGACTCTCGCTCACATCGCAGGGCCAACCCCGCAACCGCGAAGAGAATCTAATCTACGAACAAGGTTCCTTCAAGTTCGGCGCGATGGCTCGCTGAGCCTGTTGCCGGTCCCGGCAAGCGACCGAGCGATCCTGCTTTCCTCGAGCTCGAGGGAATTGTGAAAATCCGATTCGAGGAGGTCACTATGCGGGGATCGATGCGCGGAACGATCGTGGTAGCTGTGGTTGCCGGACTTTCCCAGTGCAGTCTCGGCGCTATCGAAGCCGGCCAAACTAACGAGGATACGAAATCGATGAGTGCCGCCGATTTGGAGAAGGCCGGCGACGCCTGCCGGGCGCAGAAAGACTACCAGGGGGCCGTCCAGTATTTTGACGAGGCGTTACATAAGGACAAAAAGAACGCGGTGCTCTACAACAAGCTGGGGATGGCTGAGTTGACCAGCGGCGATGTGCAGAGCGCCCGCGTCGACTTTGCGAAGGCGGTTAAGACGGATAAGAAGTACGCCGACGCATTCAACAACCTTGGAGCGGTCTTCTTCGTCCAGAACACCTTCAGCCGGGCGGCCAAGTATTTCAGCAAGGCAGTTTCGCTCGATGAGACTCGCGCTCCTTTCCATATCAACTTGGGAGCAGCGTGGTTCAGTGAGAACAAACTGAATCCGGCGATGAACGAATACTCGATCGCATTGAACCTGGATCCAGAGGCGCTGGAGGAGGACGCCAGAGTTGGCCTTACAGCTCAGGTCTCAAGCCCTGAGGAGAGGGCGAAATTTTACTATCTGCTCGCCAAGATTGAGGCCAAACGAGGCGACGTGCCAGCGGTCCTGTCATGCTTGAGGAAAGCGAAGGACACCGGCTATCGCAATCTAGCCAGCGTCTACAAGGACGAAGAATTCAGTCAACTATGGAATAACCCAGGACTGGCGGAGATCGTTCCACCTCCGGCCGCGAGGCGGTGATTGGTATTTTCTTCGGCAGCATACAACTTCTGGCCCCCGGCAGCCGTCGCTGAATGGATTGGATGGTGCCGGGAGGGCAGTCGTTGGGTTGAGGCTACCGCTGTCGCATCAGCTACCATACGTACCCGTGAATAAATCACGGTACGTCATCGGCGTTTCATCAACCTGTAAAAAAGGGTCCGGGATTTCGAACTGTCTGGCGGGTTTGCGTCTCCAGGTTGGATATAAGCCCTATATCGTTTGCGAATCCCGGTTATGCTGGCTCGTTCGGCCATCGATACGTTCCCTGGCATTCGTCCCGCCGACGCTCCTGGATTCCTCATGGCGCAGGCTGTTGACGGATTAGCGGCGACTTTCTTTTTCCGGTGGCTGGTTCCCGTCCGACTCAGACAGGCCGAAAAGCGAGCCGATAACCCCAGTTTCCCAACCTCGAACTTGTCTGTTTTCCAATTTCTCGATCCCATTTACAATGCAACCTGCCCGGTAGCGCTCCGCACCTTAGTGATGCGGCGGACATCTAATCGAGGTAAGTAGAGAACCGGATGGCGACCACAAAAACCGACCCTAAACTTTCTCTTCCAGGTGGCAAGAAGTCCCGTAATTATGAGGGACTTACGCGCGAACGGCTCATCGAACTCTACCGCATGATGTATACCTCCCGGCGCATCGATGATCGGGAAATCATGCTGAAGCGGCAACAAAAGATTTTCTTCCAGATGTCGGGCGCAGGGCATGAGGCCATCGGCGCTGCTGCCGGCTTGGTCCTGAAGGCAGGCTACGACTGGTTTTATCCCTACTATCGGGACCGCGCCCTTTGCCTGGCTCTGGGTGCCAAACCGTTGGAAATGTTTCTGCAGGCGGTAGGAGCGGCGGACGACCCGAGTTCGGGCGGACGGCAGATGCCTTCGCACTGGGGATACAAGCGGCTGAATATAGTCACTCAGTCGTCGCCCACGGGATCGCAAATTCTGCAGGCGGTCGGATGCGCGGAAGCGGGACGGTATTTTACTCAGCATCCGAAAGCCGCCGAGATCCCCACTTCTCAGGGCGACGAAAAAAAAGACTATCGCCATTTTAAAGATGTGAGCTTCCAGGGTGACGAGGTCACCTATGTCTCGCTCGGCGACGGTACCACCAGCGAAGGCGAATTCTGGGAAGCGATGAACGCCGCTGCATTGAACAAGCTCCCGGTAATTTTCTGCGTGCAGGATAACGGCTACGCGATCTCGGTACCGGTGGAAGTGCAAACGGCGGGGGGCAGCATTTCGCGGCTGGTTTCCGGGTTCCCGAATTTTCATTTCGAAGAAGTCGACGGCACGGATCCTGTAGCGAGCTACGGCGCGTTTCAGCGCGCGACGCAATATTGCCGCGAGGGCCACGGACCGGCGTTTGTGCATGCTCATGTGATTCGTCCCTACTCGCATTCTCTTTCCGATGACGAACGCTTGTACCGTCCAGATGCCGAACGTGAGCGGGATGCGGCCCGCGATCCGGTTTCGCGCACCCAGATGTTTTTGCTGCGCGAGGGAATCCTCGACGAGAAGGGCATCAACGAGCTGGAGAAGAAAGTTGAAGAAGAGTTGCAGATCGCCGTGGACCAGGCGCTTGCCGCC
Organism: uncultured Acidobacteriaceae bacterium; assembly: GCA_963724815.1. Classification (GTDB taxonomy): domain Bacteria; phylum Acidobacteriota; class Terriglobia; order Terriglobales; family Acidobacteriaceae; genus Sulfotelmatobacter. Next base: position 114,242 of record CAVRWS010000012.1, on the reverse strand, counting down.
TTGCCACCGGCGCCTGAAAGCGTGATGCAGTTTGTGTATTCGCCGGATCTCGATCCGACCTCGGCGGCGTTCGGTACACAAGCAGTCGTGGGCCCGGATACGGCCGATGGCAAAAAGCCTGTCGCGAAAACCATGGCCGATTTAATCAATGTGACACTGCGCGACGAAATGAAGCGCGATGAGCGCATCGTGATCTTCGGCGAAGACGTCGCAGATTGCAGCCGCGAAGAATACTTAAAGCGCAAGCTGGTGAAAGGTAAGGGCGGAGTTTTCAAACTTACCTTCGGTTTGCAGTGCGAATTCGGCAACGACCGCGTTTTCAACTCTCCGTTGGCCGAGGCCGCAATTGTGGGCCGCGCAACCGGGATGGCTACCCGTGGGCTGAAGCCGGTGGTCGAAATCCAGTTTTTCGATTACATCTGGCCGGCCATGATGCAGATTCGCGATGAGCTCTCGGTGATTCGCTGGCGCTCGAATAATGTGTTCTCGTGCCCGGTTGTCATTCGCGTGGCGATCGGCGGATATTTGACGGGCGGCGCGATTTATCACTCGCAGTGCGGCGAGAGCATGTTCACGCATATTCCGGGGCTGCGTGTGGTGTTTCCCTCGAATGCGCTGGATGCAGCAGGACTGTTGCGAACCGCAATCCGGTCGGATGATCCGGTGTTGTTCCTGGAACACAAAAGACTCTATCGGGAGACCTTCGGCCGTGCTGCATATCCGGGTGCGGATTACATGATTCCGTTCGGCAAGGCGAAGATTGTGAATCCGGGAACGGATTTGACGGTAATTACATATGGCGCCGTGGTGCCGCGGGCACTTCAGGCGGCGCAGAAGCTCGAACGGGAGCACGGCGTTAAAGTGGAGCTGATCGATTTGCGCTGCCTGAATCCTTTCGATTGGGAGACGATTGCGGAATCGGTCGCGAAAACGAATCGCGCCCTTGTGGCCTACGAAGATACGTTGAGCTGGGGCTACGGTGCTGAAATCGCCGCGCGAATTGCGGATCAACTGTTTGATCAACTCGATGCTCCGGTGCGCCGGGTGGCCGCGGCTGACACATTTGTGGCTTACCAGCCGATTCTCGAAGATGCCATCCTGCCTCAAGCGAACGATCTTTTCCGGGCGATGAAGGAACTGGCCGAATACTGATTCGCGAAAATCGGCCTTATCGAACTGCGCCCGCAGAGTAAGGTTACGAAGGCTTTTCCCGCAAGCCGCTTCTCGTTGATCGTTCCTTTCCACAATGCTAGGCTCGGAGCAGGTGGGAACTCATTACTTCAATTCTGTGAACGCCATGGGAGCCGTTGGCGCACGGGCGTGGCTGCGCTCGTCCGCAGCGGAAGTGTGGGCCAAATTCCTGCTGGCGTTGGTGGGATTAGGCCTGGCTTTCGGGGCAGCGCTGTTTTCCACCGCGTCGGGTGAGGCGGGACATCTTTGGGCTTCGGTGATCCTCGCGTCCGTGGCTCTCTTGATGGCGGCTTTTGTGGGATTGGTTACCGTGCCCTATCTGGCGCGGCGGGTGGCGCTGGAGCGGCTGCGGCAGACGTTTCACTACGAGGTAACAAAAGCCGGGGTGGTCTATGTGCTGGTCACGCTGGTGATCGGCATTGCGGCGCTGAACACGGGAAATAATCTGCTCTACATTGTAGTGGCTGCGATGCTGGCGGCGATTTTGGTTTCCGGCGTGGTGTCGGCGCTGGTGCTGCGCGGGCTGCAACTGGATGTCCGACTGCCGGAGCATGTTTTTGCCGGACGCCCGGTAGTGGGGAGGATTGCTCTGCGCAATGCTGGGCGCGCGCTGCCCTCGTTTTCGATCCGCGTAGTACCGGCGCGCAAGCAGACAAAAATCCGCAAAGAGTGGCGTTGGGAACCGACAACGTTCGTTTTTCCGCTCAATCGTTCTCCGCAGAATCAATGGGTGCGGCTGCGCGACTGGAGTGTGCGGCGAGTGCAGGTGGCGGCCGATCCGCCGGGAATTTTTGAAGGCATGGTTTACTTTCCCTACCTGCCCCCTAAGGCTGAGCTAACCGCCGATCTGGAGTTGTGCTTCGAGCGTCGCGGGCGTTATTGCGAATCGAGTTTTGGCGTGGCCACGCGGTTTCCATTCGCCTTCCTTACCAAGACAAAGCATGTGGCTTTGCAGCGCGAGATTCTCGTCTATCCGCGAATTGATGCGCCCAGCGAGCTATTTGAAATCCTGCCCCGGGTGCAGGGAGAATGGGAAAGCTTTGTGCGCGGACGCGGTTCCGATTTGTATTGCATTCGGGAGTATTTGCCGGAAGATTCGGCGCGCCACGTAGACTGGAAGGCGACGGCGAAGTCCGGTTCATTGAAAGTGCGGGAGTTCAGCCGCGAGGACGAGCGCAAGCTTTGCATCGTGTTTGACAATCCGGCACTTGGAGTGATTTCCGAGGAGGCCTACGAGCGCGCGGTGAATCTGGCTGCGTCGCTGGCTTGGCATTTTTCCTCGCAGGATGCGGAGGTTTCATTCCTGTTGGCCGGTCAGGAACGCGTTGTGGAGGTCGACGAATTCCTGGCGCGACTGGCCGTCATCGAGCCCCACGACGGCCCCCGCGATGGGCAACCCCTTCCCGATGATATTCTTAGAGAAATCAATTTAGGCGGCAACGGTGAGTACAACATCGTGCTCACTGCGCGGACACCTGAGAGTTTGGCCTCGGCGTGGCATAACTCCGCGTGCTTCGTTTTTCTCCGGTCTGACATCCCTTCGCTCAAAGACATAGATCGGGTCGGGGTAGGTTCAAGATAGTTTCACGCCTTCTGCCGTCACTCTTCCCGGAATGATCCGAGCGGGGATCTTTTCTTTTTTCCCAACTGTTTAGCTCTTCCCATACATCTTATTTGGGCATATACTCGGCCCCCGGAATAGCTTTTTGGGGTACACCGAAGAGAACGGCCCGGGAGGATCCAATGCGTATCTGCGATCTGATCAAGAACCAGGACGTCTATGAAGGCGAACTCGGCCAAACCGTATTAGAAACAGTACGCGCCATGGTGGAACGAAACATTGGAGCTGTTCCGGTTCTGCACAACGGCAAACTTGTGGGAATCTTTTCTGAGCGCGACCTAATGAAACGGGTCGTGGCCGAGGGCTTGGATCCCCGCTCCACCTGCCTGGCCGAGGCCATGACCGACGATCCGTTGACCGTCAACATGCACGAGGAACTGGAAAACTGCATGGCTTTGATGCGGCGGCACAATTTCCGTCATTTGCCGGTTTGCCATGAGGGACAACTGTTGGGAATAGTATCGCTACGCGACATCCTGCTGCACGACTTGAACGAGAAAGACGACGAAGTGCGCATGATGCGCGCCTATATCCACTCTGTTCCAGACGCCTAGAGGGCCCGCAGAACCAATCGAGCTCGGCATAGAGGCAACGTGTATGCGGCGCGTAAGGAGATTCCTACCAAAAACGGATGAAGATATAATCCCTCTCGCTACGATGAGAGGGACCTGTTCTGCCTCGATTCCATCCACCGCATCCTTTGCCCCGCTCGGCAATGGCACAAAGGTAACGTTACTTTAGGTTACCTGAGTACATTGAACACCTGCGTTAAAGGGTCTATTTTCTTTTAATCTGTTCAAAGTGCCTTTAGTGCGCAGTTCGTCTCTTTTCATGCGTTTGTTGCGAAGATCTGGAGTGGTGTTGTTGCCATGAGCGATCAGTTCAAGACAATCTATTACGTTCTGTGGATTGCGCAACCCGTTTTCGTAGCGGGTATCGCCGCGGCAATGTTCCGTCGGGGACAGTACCGGCAGTTCAAATATTTCTTTGCCTACATCATCGCGCAGCTGGTCAGCTTCGGCGTGATTTTTCCGATTCGACACAACTACTCCGCCTTTTTCTATGCCAATTGGATCAGCACCGCGATCAGCGTGGCGCTGGGCTTCAAAGTGATTCATGAAGCCTTCCTCGACGCGTTCCGCCCATTCCACACCTTGCGAGATCTGGGCACCGTACTGTTCAAGTGGGCCGGACTGGTGATGCTGTTGGTGGCGGGGGTGGTGTCTGTCTCGACAAACTCTTCCGATACCGTTCCGTGGGTGCAGGCAATTCTGACTGCTGAGCGCTGCGTGCGTATCATTCAGGTTGGAATGGTGCTCTTTCTATTGTTCTTTGCCCAGTATCTGGGCGTCAGCCGACGCCAGCATAGCTTCGGCATCGCCCTAGGTTTTGGCTTCTTCGCCATGGTGGAACTCTCTCTGGTGGCATCCTGGGTGGGGGAACATGTCTCGCCACGGTCCATGGAACTAATTAATATGGCGGCGTATAACTGCACGCTGCTTATCTGGCTGGGCTATGCTCTGGCGAAAGTTAGGGCGCGAGAAGCTCCCGGAACCTTACTCAGGCCGCAACGCTGGGAACAAAGCCTGACCGACATTCATCATCCGTTCCCGTCTGATTCGTTGATTCCCATGTTTGAAGGAATGGTGGATCGGGCGCTATCCCGAACTCAAGGCCCACCCTCTACCACTCAGGAGGTTGCAACCAACCCAAAAGCGGCGGCCGCGCATGCCGGAGGTAGTCCGGCAACTGGTTTCGCTTTCCCTGGGGTTCCGGGCAGCCCAGCGCCGAGGAAATAGATAGAATCGCACAGGCTCCCGCATTCAATATGGTTTTAGTTTTGTTGCGCACCGCCGCGCAATTCCGGATTTCGTAAAATTCTCGCCCGCCCGGTTGCTCGTCTCGAGAGGGAGTTTAGCCTCTCGACCTCCACGTTACGCCATTTCGGTTAACTTGCTGAAAAATTGTCACTTAATGCGCTCTGAGGGAAAGAAGACGAATGGCTGCCCGCAACTACAGAGGTCAATGTAGGGGAATTTCCGTAGAAAGGCTTGACTTGTGCTTTATAATGCGTCACCGCGTCGAGAAGTACTACTCGCAGGATTGACGCGGTAGGAGAAAACCCATGAAACAAGCAATCAGGATTTCGATCCTGATGTGTGGAATAGTGGGCACCTATCTATCAGCTGCCGTTCCGCAGGTTCCCGCCCCGGACGGAGGCCCGATTCTAGTGTGCCCACCTCAACAACAACTGCAGGCTAAATGCGCTCCTCAGTACCCACCGATGATGAGGTAGTTAAACGCAGGAGAGCATTTGGCTACAAGATCACCAAAGTAACCTGTAGTAACTTGGGCCGAACCTAGGGCTCGCAATTCTTGGGCTGACGGAAACTTATACCAACCGTCAGCCCCGTTTTTTGGTTCGTTCCAAACCCAGTCTTCTAGGAAGGTTGCTGGTTAATTGCAGAATCCACCACACGTCGCAACTCCGCCGCCTCCCGGATGGGTGGCTGGCAGGCAAATCCCGAACATACCACCGCAAATGCCTTCCCGGATTTCAACTCAGGGATGTGCGGAATAGTAGCGGCCAGTGCGGGAGGAAGATTTGCCGCGACAGCCTGATTCGCGGTCAGCCTGATAACAGTTTTATTGAAAGCGAAAACCGTATTGGCGGCTGCGGCCAGAGCGTCCCCCGTAACGTCTGCTTTATTTTCGGAAATCACGATAATCTGCACTGGATTTTCCAGGAATCGCGCTACTGCGATGCCGTAGGTCGCGGCGAAGATTCCGAATTGGCCGACGATTCCGGCGAAAGTCTCGAGCGTCGCCTCCGCTTTATCACGGTACGCGGCGTCGCTGGTGTACTCATGCATTCGCAGCAAGGCGATTGCCGCCATCGGATTACCGGCGGGAGTCGGCGAATCCTGCAGCGGCTTGCGGTGCGTCGAAAGGACTCCCTGGCTATTGCCGTCGCTGGCTGGTTCGGAGTCAAAAAAACCTCCTGAAGTTGAGTCATAGAACCTGGTAATCATAGCGTCGGCGATGGCGCGCGCGAATTTGAAATAGCTTAGATCAGCCGTTGCTTCATAGGCGTCAAGGCAAGCCAGGGCCGTTGCAGCGTAATCCTCGAGCAGTCCCGTGACTTCCCGGTAAGGGGCGCTAGGATCAGAATAGGCGACCACGTGCAAGAGCCGCGAGTCCGCGGACGCACTGCCAGCGCCCCGGTTGGCTGGATGCTGCCACGCCTTGGCTAGAATCCGGTCCAGCGATCGCAAAGCAAAACGGCGAGGTTCAGTCAGATTGAGTGTTTTCGCCGCTTCGAGGTAGGCGGAAATGCACATACTGTTCCATCCTACGTAGACGGTTTTGTCCACATAGGGCGTTGGCCGCTGCAGGCGTGCGGCGTACATTTTTTTCTTCGCGGAATTCAGAAGCTCCTGCACGCGCGCGACGCCGAGGTTCATGCGCCGCGCGATCTCGTCGATCGGCGCGCGAACATAGAGCACGTTCTTTGCTGGGTTGTGATGCATCTCGCCCACTTCGTTGATGTCATAGTGCAGCGCAGCAACCTGCGATTCTTCTTCGGTCAGGACAGCGCGAGCTTCGTCGAGCGTCCAGGTAAAGTAATCGCCGTCGTCGTCCATGGAAATGTCGGCGTCTTGCGAAGCATAAAAACCGCCGCGCTCACGATCGCTCAACCATTCGTCCATCCAACGGATAATGTCCTTCGCCACGCTGGCAAAGAATTCCGAGCCGGTGGCTTGATAGGCGTGCACATAGTTCTTCAGCAGCTCCGAATTGTCGTAACACATCTTTTCGAAGTGCGGCACCACCCAACGCTCGTCGACTGAGTAGCGATGAAAGCCTCCCGCGAGCTGGTCGTAAACGCCACCGTTGGCCATGTGTTCTAGAGTGCTGACGATTAAGTTGCGCAGGTTTTCGTCTGCGTTCCGCGCATAGCGCTCGATCAACAAATCCAGCGCCGAGGGATGGGGAAACTTGGGTGCCTGCCCGAATCCACCGTGCTGCGGATCAAACATTTTGAATGCCGATTCCTGAATTGTCGTAATGATGCCGGCTGAAATCCGCCCGCTGCGGCCGGCAAAAGATTCTGCCTGCGCGATTGTGCTCTCGACCATCTTTGCCTGTTCCATCACATCGCCATTTTTTTCTTTGTATGCGTTGGCGATACTGAGGAGCACGCGCCGGAAACTTGGACGCCCGTACCCATCGTTCGGAGGGAAATAGGTTCCACCATAAAAAGGCTTGCCGTCAGGAGTAAGAAACGCAGTGAGCGGCCATCCGCCCTGCCCGCTAACCGCGCTGATCGCAGCCTGATAGCGGCTGTCGATATCGGGACGTTCATCGCGATCGACCTTCATCGCGATGAAATGCTCATTCACGATAGCGGCGACTTCGGGATCGTCGTAGGATTCACGGTCCATCACATGGCACCAGTGGCACCATACTGCGCCAATGTCGAGCAGCATTGGCTTGTTCTCGCGTTTCGCAGCGGCGAATGCTTCGTCTCCCCACTCATGCCATCGAATTGGCTGGTGCATGGCGGAACGAAGGTAGGCGGAGGAGGCGCGGGCGAGGGAGTTTAGGGTGGTGGTGGTCATGATCTTAAGAGTCTAAACGCTTCGGGCGGGTTGAAGTGAATCCATCCCGAGTTTCTAACTTTAAAGCAGCCGTTTCGCGATCGTGCAGTACAAATCAATCGCCTCCGCGAGTTGCTGTTTGTCGATGAACTCGCCATCGGTATGCGCAACGTGAATCGATCCTGGACCGATCAACAGTGGTTCGCCCCAATTTGCTAGGGCAGGAATGTCTGTGGTGAATGCGGCAATCATAGTGGGCAAGTTATCGACCGTGCGCAGGCGCAGGAAAGGGATTTCAAGTGGAAAATCAACTTTCACTTGATCGTCGGCAGTCGCGAGAATCTGGCGCCGCAAATCTTGCGACGGGCCGATGAGACGATAAAGCAAATCGGCGTGCGCGTAATCGGGGATCACGTTGGGCGCGCGTCCGCCTTCGATCAATCCGATGTTCAGGGTGCAGGGACCAACTTGCGCGTTGGTTGGTAACGGCATCGCCCGCAAGCGCGTGAGAGCCGCGATCAGTTTGTCGATCGCGGATTCGCCAAGTTCAGGATAAGCGGAATGCGCCATGCGTCCGGAAGCCGTGACCTCCGCGCGCAGCGTTCCTTTCGATGCGAGTGCGATGCGATTTTCGGTGGGCTCGCCGTTGATGAGATATTTGCATGCGCGCTCTGGCAGATTGGCGACGTAGGCATTGGCGACTTTCGCTCCCAGGCTGTCACGCTCTTCGCCTACGAGGAACAGCAGGCCGACGTAGATTCCTTCTCTTCTTAAGCGCTCCGAAGCGGCGATCTGCGTGGCGATGATGCCTTTTGCATCACACGAACCGCGGCCATAAATTCGCGCGCCATCCTCCGACGAAGGTATGAATGGAGGAACTGTATCCATATGCGTAGAGAAAACAATCTCAGGATGTGGCTGCTCCGGGGATGTGGCGTAGACGTCAAAGCGGTCGCCCTCCACCGGGATTTTTCGCGTCTGGTAACCTATTCGGCAAAGCTCCCCGTAAAGATAATTTCCAACCGCAGCTTCGTTGCCGGAGATGGATTCGATGTCGACGAGTTGGCGAGTCAGCGTGATAGCGTCCATGCCAGAAGGATAAACTACAGGCTTCGCGGGAGCGGCGAGTCGGCGGCATCAGGTAATCTGAACTTTGTGATTGGACAGAATTCAACGATACGGTCGCTCTTTCTCGACGGGCCTGCGGGACGGTTGGAGGCGCTGCTAAATGCGGGCGCGGAGAATGCGACTCATGCGGCCGTGGTTTGTCATCCCCATCCGCTGTTTGGCGGGACTCTGCATAACAAAGTGGTTTTTCACACCATGAAGGCGCTGAATAGTTTTGGCTTTCCCGTGCTGCGCTTCAACTTTCGCGGTACCGGACTCAGCCATGGCGAGCATGACGCGGGCAAAGGGGAAGTGGAAGACGTGCGCACCGCTCTCGATTGGCTCGCCGCCGAGTTTCGCCTGCCTCTGATCTTCGCAGGATTCTCTTTTGGTGCGGCAGTTGGGCTGCGGGCGGCGTCTTCGGACGAGCGGGTGAAAGCGTTGATTGGTGTGGGAGTTCCAGTGGCTTCGGTGGCTGACGGCGCAGAAGAGCCGCGCGCGTATTCGTTTCATTTTCTGCGCGATTGCGTAAAGCCAAAATTGTTTGTGAGCGGAGCGCGGGATCAGTTCGGTCCACGCGCGAAGTTGGAGGAATTAGTTGCATCGGTGCCAGAACCGAAGAAATTGGTTGTGATCGAAGGCGCAGATCATTTTTTTGAAGGAAGACTGCGCGAACTGCGCGAGGCAATTGAGGGCTGGGTGCAGGAAACTTTGTGAGAACGTCCTTTTGAACCATATGAGGTCGGCGAGCGGTCTGGGACTGAAAGAGATCCTTCGACTCCGCATTCACGTTCGCGAGGCGCACGCGCATGCTGCGCTCAGGATGACAGTTAATGGGTGACGCTGATTTGTTTATCCAGATGCGGGAGACTGCGCGCCAGATTTTTCTCAAAGCGCTGGCCGAGGCTTCGATCGCCAAGGGATTTGCCCGGCACGTTCATTGCGAACGCGGAGTATTGCGCGTTTGCGAAGATCTTTATGATCTGCACTCCTATTCGCGCGTAGCAGTGGTCTCTATTGGTAAGGCCGGACACACGATGGTGGAAGCGCTGGCACAGCAAGTAGGTGAGTCCGCGCTGGAAGGGATTGTGGCGAGTTCGATCCAACCATCGGCGCAGGTGCGCGGTTTTCGTTACTTTCGTGGAGCACATCCGATGCCGAATGCGGAATCGGTGCATGCCGCGAAGGCCATTCTCAAAATGCTGCAGGCGCAAACGGCGTCGTCGCTGGTAATTTTTCTGCTGAGTGGCGGGGGGTCGTCGCTGGTGGAGAAACCTATCGATGATGAAATTTCGCTGGACGACCTGATCGCGACCTATCGAGTGCTGGTGCATTCCGGCGCACCGATTGCGGAGATGAATGCGATTCGCAAACATCTTTCCGCAGTGAAAGGTGGACGGCTGGCGCAGGCCGCGTTTCCGGCGCAACAGCTTTCGCTGCTGGTGTCCGATGTTCCCGATAACGCCCTCGATGCCCTGGCGTCTGGTCCAACGATGCCGGACTCAACCAGCGTGGAGGATTGCTACCGACTCGCGGAGAAGCACAACTTCGTTGCGAAACTTCCTCTATCCACCCGCGAGCTTTTTGAGCGCCGGGCGCTCGAAGAAACTCCGAAGTCCGACGATCCGGCATTTCATCGTTCGCGTTGGTGGGTGATGCTTTCGAACCAGACGGCTGTGGAGGAGGCGAGTGCGGCCGCCGCGCGCGCGGGCTTCAAGGTGCATGTGGACAATTCCTGTGACGACTGGGATTACGCGCGTGCCGCCGAATATTTATTAAAGCGGCTTCGCGAGCTGAGAAAAGATTCCGAGCGCGTCTGCCTGATTTCTGGTGGAGAGGTAACGGTGAAGGTTACAAACGGCGGCATTGGCGGACGTAATCAGCAATTCGCGCTGGAATGTGCGGCGAAGATCGCTGGAGAAAATATCACCGTGCTCAGCGCGGGAACGGATGGAATCGATGGGAATAGTCCTGCAGCTGGGGCAGTAGCAGATGGAAGCACGATAAAGCGTGCAAACGCGAGAGGTCTGGATGCTACGGCAGCGCTGGAAAAATTCGACGCATATCCATTCTTTATAGCTCTGGGAGATGCGATTCAGACCGGGCCAACGGGGAATAACCTGCGGGATTTACGGATTCTGTTGTCGTATTAAGAGATCGGGCTTCGCCCGACGGACAACCGAGGGCGGCTGTCCCCACACCATCGAAAATCTTTTTCGATTCTAGGCGGCTTCGCTTTTCACTTGTATTCCGGCCCACTTTTCCAACAGAGTGAGCGTCGCAGCGTAATCGAGGTCTTGGTGACCATCTTCCGTGGCCATTTCGTAAACCTCCTCCACGGTTTCCAGTGCGGGCAACTTTACGCGAGCTTCTTTGGCGGCTTCCAGAGTAAGAATAATGTCTTTGTGCATGAGACGCAGAGGAAAATTGGGCGTGAAGTCGCGCTGCAGGATGAACGGTCCCTTATAATCGACGACGCCGGAGCGAACCATGGTGGCTTCGATCAAAGACAGCAACTGCTTGGGATCAACGCCCAATTTGGTAGCGAGGGTGAGAGCTTCCGCAAAGCCTTCAAAGATCAAAGCGATTTGCAGATTCATGGCCAGCTTGGTGGCTTGGCCTTTGCCAGTCTCCCCCATGCGGAAAATTTTTTTGCCCATGGCGGCGAACAGAGGGCTGAGGCGATCGACGACGGCGGAGTCGCCACCGACCATGAAAATCAAAGTACCGTTGGCCGCTCCAATTTTCGATCCCGTCATCGGAGCGTCGACATAGGCCACGCCCTTTTCCCGAACCTGTTCGGCGAATTTGACTGTGGCCGAAGGGGAGATGGTGCTGGAATCTGCGATGATCATTCCCTCGGCGAGTGACTGCTCCACTCCGTCCGTGCCGAACAATGTCTGTTTGACGGCTGCGGTATCGGAAACACAAAGCCACACGACTTCCGCTCCTTGCGCCGCTGCTGCCGGAGTGGGCGCAACGCCCGCGCATTCCACCAATTTGCCAGGAGTGCGGTTCCAAACCGTAACTTCATGGCCGGCCTTGACCAGATTCGTGGCCATGGCATGCCCCATAATTCCCAGACCCAAGAAAGCGACGCGCATCTTTGCACTTCTCCTGATCGAATGAGGAACGGTGAATGCTTTTCGGATGAAACGTTTTCAAATTAGATATGAGCGGCGGGATTAAGGTCAAGCTAAGTCGCGCAGTCTGGTTGGCGGCGAACCGCAAACGCTCCGCTTTTATTAAGAGGAATCCCACAAAATACGCCCCTTTCCTCGCCGCCTGGACTAAAATGGAGCGAGCCGCTTCCTGCTTTCATCCAACAAGCAGGCCAGCCCCCCTGGATGATTAAGGCAACGCTTCGCAATCCGGCCCTCCGCAAGCGCGCGTCACAGTTCGGGCGACTGGTGCGCAATTCCGCCGTAACCCCTTTGAGCGGGGAGACCCATAAGCCTCGGCTGGTCACGAATGGAGAGCTGGGGATCACTTTCATTGGGCATTCAAGTTTTTTCCTGCAGATGGGCGGTCAAAACATAACAATCGATCCCAACTTCGCGCGCTGGCTGTTTGTGCTGAAGCGGCTGCGGCGTCCCGGGGTTCGGGTGCGAGACTTGCCGGCCATCGACCTGGTGCTGGTAACGCACGCCCATTTTGATCATCTGCACCGGCCGTCATTGCGGGCGATTGTGCACAACAACCTGCGGACGCGGGGAACCGCCCCAGCCATCATCATTCCCAGCCACGTGACCGATCTGGTTTCCGATCTGGGCTTCTCCGAGATTATCGAGCTCGACTGGTGGGACACCACGCGGCACGGCAATCTGTCGGTGACCCATGTTCCTTCCCGCCACTGGGGAGCGCGGATTTTGAAAGATTCGCACCGCGGTTACGGCGGCTATGTGCTCAAGGCCGGGAAGCACTCGGTTTATCATGCCGGTGATACGGCTTATTTTGCCGGCTTCCGCGAGATCGGACGACGTCTGGCGCCGGAGTTGGCGCTGCTTCCCATCGGCGCCTACAATCCAGCGACGTTTCGCAATGTGCATACCAACCCGGCCGACGCGACCCATGCTTTCCTCGATTTGAAATCGCGCTGGATGGTGCCCATGCACTACGGAACCTTCCGCCTATCGCACGAGCCGGTGGATGAGCCGCTGCAACTGCTCGAAAAGGAAGCGCGTGCGGCTGGAATTGAAGACCGGGTAGTGGTGCTGGAAGAGGGCGTCACGAGGTTCTTCTGATTTCATCTTGCCTGAGAAACAGAAAGAGATTATGAAGCAGTGATTGGTGCAGAGCGCGCTCCCGCGCGCTCTTCTTGTTCCTGCTACTTTGGTAATCTCGCAGATCCCGCTATTACACAAGTATTACAGTGGATGGCCCGAAGCCTTGATAAGTTAGGTATGTACGTTAGCGAACTTAGGACAAACGGGGACCCTCCTTGGACATGCAACTGGAAAGCCTGGAAAAACGACAAGCCGCAAGAAACGAAGTCAATTGGGTGACGGCGATTTTTATGATGTTGTTTCACCTCGGTGCCATCGCCGCACTCTTCTTCTTTACCTGGAAGGCATTATTCGTTGCCATGTTCCTGTGGTGGGTTTCGGGCAGCCTGGGGATCGGCATGGCCTATCACCGCCTGCTCACGCACCGCGGCTATAAAACTCCGAAGTGGGTGGAATACTTTATTACCGTTTGCGCCACGCTGGCGCTCGAGGGCGGGCCGATTTTCTGGGTGGCGACGCACCGCATTCATCATCAATATTCCGATCAGGATGGCGATCCGCATTCGCCAATCGATGGCAAATGGTGGGCTCACATGGGCTGGATCCTGATGGGCAAGTCCATGCACCACGACACCACCACGCTGGCCCGCTACGTTCCCGATCTGGCCAAAGATAAATTTCACGTCTGGATTACGAAATATCACTACGTACCCATGATTGTTCTGGGCGTGATTCTGCTGGCTATCGGCGGGCTCCCGTTCTTGATGTGGGGCATCTTTATGCGGACGGTGGTTGGTCTGCACGCCACCTGGCTGGTGAATTCGGCAACGCATTCCTGGGGCACGCGTCGATTTACTACGCGCGATCTTTCCACGAACAGCTGGTGGGTGGCTTTGCTGACCTTCGGGGAAGGCTGGCACAACAATCACCACGCCCATCCGACCGCCGCGCAGCATGGATTTACCTGGTATGAGATCGACATGAACTGGTACGGAATCTGGGCGCTGAAGCAACTCGGGCTAGCGTGGGACATCAAGCGCGTGAAGCTGGCCGACCTGGAGAAAGGTTTGGTGGCTACGCCGAATGGGCAGCTGATTACTGCGGCTTTGGCGGAGGGTGCGGCGGCGGGAGACTAGATGTACGACGTATTATGACTTCTCGGATTACAACCCGCCTTTTCGGCGGGTTTTTCCTTTTGACGTCCGAACCCATGAGACACAAAAAAGCCAGTTGGCCGTTCTTTTTTGTGGTCACCATGCGCAAGCTACTGCTGTAGCAAGATCGATACTGTTCCATCACTCAAGTTCGAGGTGGCGAGATCGAGTTTTCCATCGCCATTGAAATCTGCCGCGGTGATCTGATAGGGGTATTGCCCCACAGCATATGGCGAACCTGCTGCCTCCGTAAACGTCCCATTGCCGTTCCCAAGAAGAAGCGTGATCGTCCCATCTCCATAGTTTGCGACCGCGAGATCGAGTTTCCCGTCGTTATTGAAGTCCGCAGCTACGAGTGCTTCCGGCTGGTTTCCTACGGGGATGGTATTTGGCGCTCCGAACGTTCCATCGCCATTTCCGAGTAGGATTATTGCCGCGTTGCCAGCCGAATCCGTCACAGCCAGGTCGAGTTTGCCATCGCCGTTAAAGTCGGCTGCCACAATGGCGGAGAGACTCTGTCCCAAGGGAATCGGGGAACCATTCGGCGACGTGAATGTCCCGTCGCCGTTTCCGAGCGACACGGATAATCCCGAAAAACTAGGGGGTGTGCCCAGACCATTCGCCACAGCCGCATCCGGCTTTCCATCGGCATTAAAGTCTCCTATCGCCACGCCCATCGGGAAACCCCCGGCGAAGGAGGTGGTATACAGGTCCCCCGCCATGCTGAACGCCCCGTTACCGTATCCGAGAACGACGGGCGACACGCCCAATATCTGGCTTGTGATGGCAAGGTCAATGTTGCCATCAGCGTTGAAATCGGCCACGCCTATGGCATTCGTCGGGCTGCCAAATGCATTGGCAAACGACGCCGATGACAGAGTGAAGGATCCATTTCCGTTTCCCAGCAGGATCACTGCGGCCTCATTGTTGATCTCCCCGACGGCCAAGCCCAGATGGCCGCTGTGGCTAAAATCGGCCACGGCGATCGGCCCGACATAGGGTGACGCGAAGTCGTCGTAGGGTGGGCTCGGCACCCTCACGGGAGAAGTCCCGGTCGCTGCGAATGTCCCGTCGCCGTTTCCGAGGAAGACGTACACGCGGACGTTCGCTGAGATGGCGAGGTCAGGCTTGCCATCCTGGTTGAAATCAGCAGCCACAATGCCGTTCGGCTCGGGAACCGACAGCGGCGAATTGGTCGCGCTGGCGAAATTGACGGTGGTTTCTGGCGCAGCCACCTGGAAGTAGACGATGTTCGACGAGCCACCGCCGGGTGTAGGATTTACGACTGTTACTGTCGCCGTCCTCGCGGACGCAACTTCCGCCGCCGGAACCGTCGCCGTCAGATGCTTGTTGTCCACGAAAGTTGTAGTCAGCGGCGCGCGATTGAAATCAATGGTGGCACCGGAAACGAATCCCGTCCCGCTTACGCTGAGGGCGAATCCTGAGCCGCCGGGTGAAACCGCGGTCGGCACGAGCGGTTGATTCAAGAATGGAACCGGATTCCCAGGTGCGCCAGTCGGATTGATCTGAATACTCAAGGCGCCGATGTCGGTTACGGTCACGCCTGTCGAATCGGTTACCATGGCCTCGAAATACCACGTTCCGCCGCCAGTCGGCGTGCCGCTGACCGCTCCGCCGCCAGCATTCAGTTTCAGTCCGTCCGGTACAGTTCCGCCGACCGCATAACCGGTGACAATGGGTCCGTTGTATATGCTCCATTGAAACGGAGGCGTACCGCCGGTGAGCGCGATAGTTTGGCTGTAGGGCGTGCCCACAGCTCCGTTCGCAAGCGTCTGAAATGGAATCTCCAGGTGCGGGTTCACGGTAATCTGCAACGCAGAGCTCTTCGTTGGGTCTGCCGAGGAGGTGGCCGTGACAGTCGCCTGTTGCGCGCTGGTGAGAGTGGTCGTCGGCGAGTTATACACAACAAACGGCCCCGTAGAACCGCTGATGGAGCCCGGGCCGGTCAGGGTCCACGAGACGCCTTTAGAAGACATGTCATTCATCACGGTTACTGTGATCGCGACGGTCTGACCCTGATCAATCGTCTGCGAAGAGGAAGGAGACAGGCTTACCGAAATGATCGGGGGCGGCGGCGAACTCGAACATCCGACCATAACCGCTGCCATTGCGACGACGAACGACACACAAAAAGAGCGCAGTCGGGACATTTCCTCACCGCCAGTCTCGGGACGGGAATTATCCCACACATTCTCCGGCTCCGCTAGCCGTAGACTCGCAACTGGAGTGCACTGAGAATAGTTGGCCGTAACACCGCATTACACCCGCAGAGATCTACGATCTAGATCGCGTCAATTCGCAACGTACACCGTCGAAAGCGGTAAAATCAGCGTGACGCCATGCGCATCACGAGCCGCCGCGGAACCATCGTTTTCTTTCTCTGCCTGGGCATTGGACTGGTCGCGCTGGCTGTCGCGCTGAATGTTGGATGGATCATCCTTAACTGGCGCGAAGGCGTGCTGCTGTTTTTCGGCATCATCTTTTTTGCCCTGATCATCGCGGGAATGATCGTGAACACAACCTTCCTGCTGCGCGAGATTCGCCGCAGCGAGCAGCACGATACTTTCATCAATGCAGTGACGCACGAATTGAAGACTCCGGTGGCATCGATCCGTCTCCATTTGGAAACTTTGCTGCGCCGAGAATTGCCGAACGCGCAGAAGCAGGAGTTTTACCGCCTGATGCTCAGCGATACCGACCGCTTGACGGAGACGGTAGAGCAGGTGCTGCGCGCCGGGCGTGCTGGGGACAAGAAGGCGGGACGGGAGAAATCCGTGGTCGATTTCCGCCAGGTTGTGCGCGAATGCATGGACGCCGCCCGCGCTCGACATCATCTGCCGCCGGAGGTTTTGCGCTACGAAGAGGCAGCCAGCAATGGCGCAGGTTTGCGAGTGCGGGGAAGCCCGGAGGATCTGCATACGGCGGTCTTCAATGTTCTCGATAATGCGATCAAGTATTCCGGAGAGACAGTCGACGTGAGCGTGCGCCTCGAAGCGCCTGACGATAAGCGTGTGGTTCTTAGCGTTCAGGATCAGGGCGTCGGAATTCCTGTGGACGATTTAAAAAGCATCTTCAAGCGTTTTTACCGGGTCAGCCATCGTTCGCTGGCGCATGTAAAGGGAACAGGACTGGGGTTGTTCATAGTGAAAGCGATTGCGCGGAAGCATGGCGGCAAGGTATTTGCCGAGAGCGCCGGGGAGGGCGAGGGCACCACCGTGACGATCGAACTGCCGAGGTCGGAGGCATGAGCCGGGTTCTGGTGGTGGAAGACGAAGCCCATCTGGCGCAGGGACTCTGCTTTAACCTGCAAGCTGAAGGATATTCCACCGAGGTTGTGGGAGACGGTGAGGCGGCCACCGATCGGTTACTCGACAAGAAAGAGAATTTCGATGCCGTGGTTCTCGACATTATGTTGCCAGGAAAAGATGGTTTCAGCGTGGTCGAGGAGTTGCGTGCGGCGCGGAATTATGTGCCTGTGCTTATGCTGACCGCGCGCAGCCGTCCCGAGGATGTGTTGAAGGGATTTGCCGCGGGTGCGGACGACTATCTTCCCAAGCCTTTTGATCTATCGATTCTGCTGGCGCGGCTGCAGGGATTACTGCGCCGCAGCCAGTGGGTGCGCGGAGGCCAACCCGCGAGCGGCGCCGCTGGGAATCAGATCGCTTCTGACCAGAGCGCCGGCGACTTTGGAACATTTTCGTTCGGCGGCAAGACCATCGACTTCGGGACACTCGAATTGCGCACGGCCGACAATGTGATTCATTTGACACTGATGGAATCGGAATTGTTGCGGCACTTGGTGCGCAACGACGGGCGGGTGGTTTCGCGCAAACAAATTCTCGAAGAAGTCTGGGGGTTGCACGAAGATACCGACACCCGCGCCATCGACAACTTCATGGTGCGGTTGCGGCGCTACATCGAAGACGATCCCGCGCAACCTCGGCACTTACTGACGGTACGCGGGGTGGGCTACCGATTCCTGGCGAATCCGGAAAAGAAGTGAATGCGAGCCCGAGTTTCCCACACAACTAATTTTCCTGCGCTGGGTTCTTACGGGACATTGGCGATTCTAACTCGTCGCTCCGCCAGGAGCTTGTCTAACCATCATGTGGGCGAGCTTCAAGAACAACGCGGTCAGTAACGTAGCGATTCTGGCGCCCAACGCTGCGCAGTGGCCCTAGCCGCGAACGAGGACTTCACAATTCATTCTGCTGAACAAATGAGCATTTCAAGGAGAACGTTTCGAGGAGAACTCACGTGAGAAAAATAATCAACATCTGGAAAACAGGTGTAGGGTGGGGAAAAAATCTGCACCGGGAAGCTGCACTGGATTCCTTACGCAATGTGCTGGCAGTGGTGGGTGCCGCGACGATCTTAGCCGATTTTTCTACCATCAAAGCGTGGTTTATTCCGCCCATGCTGGGTCTGGCTTTTCTCATCTGGTTTCTCGATTATGAGCGCCACTTCCACGGCCAGACCATAGAGGAAACGAAGATTCGCCAGTGAAGGTGCTCGCGCTTGCCTTCAGGCGCGGCAAAGTTCCCCGATCAGGGTTTCCCGTCGTTCCAGCGCCAGCCGATCGATGCGATTCAGGACCATGGCATAGACCAGGAGTGAGATTCCTGCCAGCATCAGCAAGAGAGCGGTTGCGATCCAGGAGTTTGCCAGGAATCGCGCCGTCCAAAAAATGCTTATGCCTATACCGACGACCACGAGCTGCAATGCCAGGCTGATGAGAACGGTCATTTGCGAGGCGCGCTGGCGGCCAAATTTCGAGAAATCAAGTTTCTTCGGCGAGTAAATCGACAGCACATTGCCCACAGCAAAATTCAGCGGAGCGGCAAAGAGCAAACCGGCGAGCGTGGCAATTGTGATGTCGAGGGCGGGCCTGCCATACAGGAAGCTGACGGCAGTCCAGGCCACGACGATTTCAAAAGTGAGAATTCCTGCGTGGATAAGATTTTTGCCCACTACGATTTGACGGAAGCTTACCGGTGAAGCGTAGAAAAACTGGATGCCTCCAGCATCGCCGCCGAAAGTGTTGTAAACCAAGTTGGTAAGCATTAAAAGCGTGTATGCGGCTGCGAGGGGAAAGGCCAGGTCGGGAGTGCGGGCAAGAAAATAGCTTGAGCGCCGGGCCGCGTTCATGCCTCCGAGACGAAAAACGAGCAGAGCAAAAATCGGCATGATCAGAGTAAGTAACATGGGGCCGCTACGCAACAGATACCGAACTTCTTTTTCGAAGACGGCGGCGACCGGGTGGGGGAATCCTGGAAGGTTCCAGCCCAGGCGCAGCTGTCGATCCAGCGGAGTAGTGGATGCAGCCAGGGTCTCGTTTAGATTTTCACCGCGATATTGCGCCAACAGCCGGATGTGCAATCCATAGCCAATCACGATCACAAAACCACTGAGTAGCGCCAACGAACTCAGTGCGACTGGCCACTGGGGATAAATCCCTTGTACGAGCGCGTCGCCAGCCAAGCCCGGGGGAAGGACGCCTTGCACTGGAGCTACCACGGCAAGGATGCGCTGGATGTGTGGCCGCGCCTGCTTGCCGTAGTGTCCGGTCAGCGGACCAATCAACTGAAGTGAAAGCATCAGCAGGACAAACAGAACTCCCATGATCTCGCGAGTTCGGCGCTGCGCCAGAAAGCGCTCGATCCAGGCGAAGATCATCTGCATCAAAAGCAGATTGAACGCGGCGAACGCCAGCAATACCAATAGCGCCCACGGCAACAATGCCGGCTTCAGGAGGCTTATTCCCACCAGCAGGCCACACGTCCACAAAGCGCCGATCGCACTGGCAGGATCGAATGCCCCATAGAAGAGGCGAACCAAATAATACGATCCGTAGCTGAGCGGGAAGCGGAGCAAGTCGGAGGAGTCTGGATTATTGGTGAAGGCCGTCGACATGATGGGAAATAACTGCCAGAAGAAAAAGATGATCCACAACGGCACAGCCAGCAGTTGCGGCTTGCCGTGCCTGAGTAAGAAATAAGCAAATCCGCCCATTCCGAGAGCACCACCCAGTGCAAGAATCGTGAATGCGATTGAGAGGAGGATGCGCGAGAGCAATTCCAATTGGCCGCGAGTGGTGCGAAGCGTGTGCAGGAAGAGACGCCAGCGAAGCCATGCGATGGCGGTGAGTTGACCGTAGTTTTCCTTATAGCAGTTCATTTTTTATCTGCTGACATGGAAGACCAGAGATCATACTGGCGATGCCGAGGAATTTGTGACCTCGGTCACGATTCAGTGTGAAGTCCCTCACTGCTTCGACCGATATCCTCAGCAGAAGATCGAAATGCGATTTGACATAAGGTGAACGGAAATGTCTGTAAGTGAAGATCTGCCCCGTTGGGATAGGCTCATCTATCCTCTGATAAAAGTTCTGGATTTTGCATTCGGGTGTCGCCATGAGAACCTGAGCCGGGTTTTTACCATTGATGGGCGAAGCTATCAAGTCTGCTGTGATTGCGGAACGAAGTTTGATTATTCCCTGCAAAAGATGTCGATTGTGCCGCGGCATGCCTCGCGTCCCGGGTTCCGGCGTTGGAGTATCCGCCACATCTGAACAGTTCCCACAACTCGGTTGCCCCCGGCGGGGGGACGCCACTTTTTATCCCAACCATGAGAGTTCCTGTTCTGCATGGCGCGCGCCGCCCACGGTGCGCAGGAAAATTTGTTCCAGAGTTAATTTTTCAATCGTTAATTTTTCAATCGTTGACTTTTCACTCGATGGGAACGCTGCGTCATCGCCGCCTGCAGGCGATGTCTGCGCTTCGACGCCGGCGCGCAATTCCTCAAGCGATCCCTGTGCCACCAACCTTCCCTGATGAATGATAGCAACGTGGCTGCACAGGCGCTCCACGATTTCGAGCACATGCGAAGTGAGAAAAATTGTGGCGCCGCGGGCGATCATACCTTGCAGCATCGATTTCAGAGTTCCGGCGGCGATGGCGTCTACGCCTTCAAAGGGCTCGTCGAGAAATAAAACCTTCGGGCCGTGAATTACGGCTGCGGCCATGGCGAGTTTTTTCTGCATGCCGTGAGAGTAATCGGTGACCAGCTTCTTTGGCTGATCGGCGAGCTGCATAAAGTCGAGGAGTTCCGCTGTTCGCTTCGCCGCGGTTTCACGATCCAGTCCATACATGCGACCGGCGAAGTTCAGAAACTCGGAGCCGGTGAGGCGTCCAAAGAGAGCCATGCCTTCGGGAACGACGCCAATTTGGCGCTTCACTTCCACTGGATGTGCCGTCAGATCGAGCCCGAGAATCTCGATTCTTCCCGCGCTAGGCGAGAGTAAACCAGTGAGCATTTTAATGGTGGTGGATTTGCCGGCGCCGTTCGGTCCGAGGAAGCCGAAGAATTGTCCGGGAGAAACTCGCAACTCGACCCCGTCCACGGCGACGAGGTCTCCGAAACGCCGAGTCAGGCCATGGGTGATGATGGTGGGAGCAGCATCCATGAAGAATTCGAATCTAGCACAGGCGGGCTCTCGCCGCGGAACGACATCTTCGGCAGACAACAACGCCCCGGCAGTGCGGCCAGGGCGTTGTTGGGCGGAACAGCAGCAAATCTAAAACAGATTCCACAGGAACTGGTTGTAGACGTCGTGGTGATATTGCACCTCTGGTGCCTTCACGAAGGTTCCCAGCAGGCGCGGACAGCGATCGGCGGCCGCCTGTTTAAGGTCGGCGTAACGTCCTTTCACATCTTCGCCGAGAATTTCCGTCGTCCATTTCGAGTTACGGAAATTCTCCAGCGCGGCGTAGATGTTGTCGGGCAAGTAGCGCTCGGCCTGGCGCAGGTTCTTGATCTTGGAAGTGTCGCCGTCGAGTCCGGTCTTGAAGATGGAATAGAGAACCAGATAAGGATTCGCATCCGGAGCTACGGAGCGCACTTCGACGCGCATGCTCTTTTCATTGCCGATTGGAACGCGGATCATCGACCCGCGGTCCACCGCCGATGCTTTGATCTGATTCGGTGCCTCGAAGTGCGGGTCGAGACGGCGATAAGCATTTACGCTGGCGTTCAGCAACAAACAGATGTCGTTGCCGTGGGTGAGGATGCGATCGATAAAGGCCCAACCCGTTTTGCTGAGTTTCTCTTCGCCCTTCGCGTCCCAGAACAAGTTCTTGCCGTCATCGCTAACGGAAACGTTGGTGTGCATGCCGCTGCCGTTCACTCCGACCACCGGCTTAGGCAAGAATGACGCGGTGAATCCCAGGTTGGTCGCCACTTGCCGGCAGATCAGCTTGTAGAGCTGAATCTGATCGGCGGCCGCGACGACTTCGCCGTAACCATAATTGATTTCGAACTGTGACGGCGCAACTTCAGGATGATCTTTTTCGTTCTGAAACCCCATGGCACGCTGCACTTCGGCCGTGGTATCGATGAATGTACGCAGCGGATCGCCGGGGAGCGAATGATAATATCCGCCAGTATTTACGTATTCGAATTTGCCGGTTTCGTGGTAATTGCGTTCCGCGTCCGCGCCTTTGAACAAGAAACCTTCAATCTCATTGGCGGCGTTGAGCGTATAGCCCTTTTTCTTGTGCAGATCGCCGGCAAAGCTTTTCAATACCCCGCGAATATCGGCGCTGTAGGGTGTACCGCCTTTGTCGATGACTTCGCCGAACACCAACACTTTTCCTGAGCCGAATACATCCGCTGGAGCCCAATAGAACGCGCTCCAATCGATGCCGAGGCGAAGATCGCTTTCGCGCTGCGCGGTGAAGCCGCGAATCGATGATCCATCGAAGGTGAGGTTGTCCCAGCTCTTGATGAGAAATTTCTTGTCGTAATCGAGCATGTGCAGCCGGCCTTCGAGATCGCTGAAAAGGACGGTGACGGCTTTGATTCGCTTCTCGTCGGTCAGGTACTTCAGCCGATGCTCCTGGATCTTGTCGATTGCGACGCGATTTTTGCGTTGCTCCTTGGCTTCGAGGTTCAGTTCTTCCAGTTCGTCATAAGTAAGGGCCAGAAAATTCCGAAGTTCATTAGGCATGGATGGTCTTCAGTCTCCTATTCGTGATCTGCAGATAATGATTTCAGCAAGTAACGCCAGCGAAACATGGAGTTGAAATGGCTGGGGAGTACCGGAAAGAATATCGCGAGTGAGGACTGGCGACAATCGAAAAAGCAGATGCTGAGTAGAAGCAAATTTGTTCGGCAAGAAGAAATCAGACTACCGTACGCCCAGCCCGGTTCCGGGCATCATGCGGATGATCACACCCAGCGCGGTTAGCACCGCGATGTAATAAACGGTGATGCCACGGCTGGAATGGGTCGGCAAGTCTTTGGCGAAGAAAACTTGATAGGCAGCGCCCAGCGCCACCAGAAGAAACATGTTTTCACCCAGCGCGAGCCACAGACCCAGACAAGCCGCCAGCAGGACTGCGCGTTCTAGCTTGCTTAAGGCGAGCACCGCCTGGCCGCCATCCAGAATCCAGAGAGGAACCAGATTCAACAGATTCAATACGGCTCCCACGCGCGCTAGTGCTGCCCATAGAGGATTGCCCGTCTGCCACCAAAAAGCGGCGCAGGCGAGCGCTACGAAAAATCCCGCTAGCGGTCCGGCCAGGCTTATGGCGGCTCGCGTCTCCAAGGGCACGCCCAAAGCTTGCCAGCGGACGTAGGCTCCCAGGCCGGGCAGAAAGACCGGCATTTCCGCTGGCAAGCCGCGGCGCTTGATGTCGATGAAGTGCCCCATCTCGTGAAGCAGAATCAGCATCGCAAAGCCAACGCCGAATTTCATTCCCCAGGCGGCCCAATAAATCCCAATGAAGGCGGCAAAGCTCAACAGAAATTTCAGCTTGGAGAGTGCCAGCAGAACTGTCTTAGCTTTGGCCAGCAAGATCGCGATCGGACCGACGGGTCCAAGGCGCTTGGCCCATTTATTCTCGGATGATCCAGGAGTCCGCGCCTGATTGGCTGCAACCTCAAGCGCGCGAGCGTGATCCCTGGTCCACTCATACTGCTTCGACGAACTCGGCAGAAGAGTCAGGCTGGCGAGCCATCGCTCCCGCGCCTGTTGCAAGTCTCCTTTAGCTTCGAGTTCTTTTGCCTCGCTCGCCAGACGATCCAGTTCCTCGGAATGGACGAGCGCGTGGCATTTGTCGCAGACCAGTGTCCCTGGCGCCAGATCGCTCGCGCAGTTGGTGCAGTTTCGGATGGGCTGAAGAGTGAGGGAAGGCACGATTCGTCATCTTAAACTCTTTACGCTTCTTAGCCCGTGCAATCGCTGCGAGTCAAGGTTGAGCGTAGTAGCCAGTGCGGGTGCGCGCTTTTGCTCCTGGCTTGTCCACTTTTACTTCGATCGCGTGGTACTCATTGGCGTGGTCTGCGTGCGCGGCTTCGAAGGAGAGAACATAAAACGCTTCGGCGTCGGCAGTACACTTCGCGATTTCCGCCGTGATGTCATTGCTGGCATTGAGGACGCGTCCGCCACTTTGAACTGCCAGCACCTGCAGGCTAAGATCAGCGGCCTGCGCCCGGCTGGCAAACGGCACACCCCTTAAGAATTCTTCATAATACGAAATACGCACGCCTCCTGCGTCTGCCAGACCGAGTGGATCAATGCTATACAGGGTTACGTTGGCCGCGCGCAGTTGGTTGGAGAGAGCGACAATCGAGTTGAAGAATCCCTCTTCGTCTTTGCGGGTGTATTCGATACTTGGTCCCGTGAGCAATGGCCACCCGGGACTGAACCAGATCATCAGCTTCCTGCCGGGCTGTTTTCCTTCGTACGATGCGAGAGAGGTGAGAGTGCGAAGCGACAATGTGAAACGATCGGCCGCACCGTAAAATCCCTGAGATCGATTAATAATGCGCAGTCCGGTTTCGTATTGGTCATATAGCGCGGCCAGCGCGTTGCCATCTCGAGAGGAACCCTGCTGCATCTCCGTTCCAGTGTCGGCAAAAACCACCAGCGATACTGGCTGGGCCAGCTTGCCGCCATTCTGCAGCAGAAATTTCTTCAACTCATTGCGCTCGTAAGTGACGGCTTGGAAAGAGGCGTTGACCGCATCCACGACCAGAACGATTTCCACCGGTGAAGCTGCCGCTGGTTCATCTACAGCTTTGAACGAGAGGATGTTCTGCGGCCGCTTATCGTCCAGAACTGTGAAGTCTTCTTTCTGCAGCCCCCGAACGGCCGCGCCGGACTTGTCGGTGACCTGGATCGTAAGCTCGATTTGCCGATCTGTCGGTGGAGGGGAAGGAATTTTTTCCGGCTCGGCCGGCCGAGGGTGAAGCTGGGGCGGGGTAGTATTTTGTGCCCACAAAAGAGCGCATGACAAAACAGAAAGTGCGGTAAACAGGACTAAAAGCAATCGACGCATAAGCTCACCTTAGTCAGGGAGTTCTTGCTTTCATCTCGAACACTCTAGCAGATTGGGAGATTAGAAACTTTTACTGACGGTGGGTGGAAGCTCCCGCGGCGATCTCGCGCAGCGCGCTGACGAATTCCGCCGCTACATTCGGATCGGCTAACGCAGCCAGACTTACTGTAGCGGAAAACTGAGGCGACTCCGGGCGGAAGTGTACCTGCAGAATATCCTGGCGGCGTGCCGACATTAGTGCATTCAATTCCGCTGAGGGGTCCTGCTTCCAGTGCGTCCGCGTAGTCAGAATGACAGGACCGGGCTCGTAAATGTCCCACTCGCGGTTGTCTTGCGTGCGAGAGGAAATGCCCCGGTTACGAGCGCACCACCGGTGCCGAATCACTTCCAGGCGGAAGCTTGGCGAACCGTCCAGATCGGCCTCGAAAGTTAAGGTTTCTTTCTGCCTGTGCCAGCAGCTGATCAACCATTGAATGGGCAGAGCCCGAGGCTGAAATTTTACCGTCACACAAGCATTCTCAAACCAACGGGAAGGGAAGTGCAGCCGAGCCTGTAGGCGCGAGGATCCCATCCAGCGTGATTCCAGGATTCGTCCTTTGCCGGCGCAAGCGGTTTGCACCCAGCGCAACGCCGTCGCGCCTTTCCTTCGGTTGTAACGGGAAAACACGACATACCACAGCCCCAGAATGGCGACCGAAGAGACAACGTCAATCAGCAGAAGGCGCCCCACAACGCTCCTCTAGATGCTCATGGTACGTCCGGGGTTGCGGACGAAGCAAGGGGCAATCGCCTGAATTTTCGTCCGGGAAAAATCAGGATGATGAACCTGTGGAAATCCCGGAGCAAAAAAGCTCTGTGGGCACGGAGTTGGTTTCGGGCACGCCGCTCGCAGCTACAATGGCTCGTGCCCTTCATCATTCGCGAGTTTCAGCCTTCCGACTTCGACACTCTTTGGAAAATTGACCAAACTTGTTTTGCTGCAGGAATTTCCTATACGCGAACCGAACTAAAGCTTTACATGCGGCGGCGCGCGTCCTTCAGTCTAGTGGCGGTGAGGCAGGAATCTGAGGCGTCGGCCGATTCGCCTTCGCTTAAGAAAAAAGAGGATCTTACTTTGCCGGCATCCGGCCTGTCGGATGGCGCCACCGCGGGCTTCATTATCGCGGAAGCCGGTGCGCGCGCTCGCGGCCATATCATTACTATCGACGTAATTCCTTCCGCTCGCCGGGCCGGGGTAGGATCTCTGCTCCTCCGCGCCGCGGAGGACCAGTTAATCTCCGTCGAGTGCCGCTCGGTGGAACTGGAGACCGCGGTGGATAACTTATCTGCCATCGCTTTTTACAAGCGGCATGGATATAGCGTGATCAGAACTTTCCCCCGCTATTACGCCAACGGGGTGGACGCACTTGTCCTGGAGAAGACCCTGGTGTAAGTCCGGGAAAGTCTTTGCCGAATCGATTTGCCTTCCGCGCGCTCTCCAGCTACCTTGCCTTGATGAAACTTGCGGGCGTAAACGTCGCAATCCAGGGTGAACTCGGGTCCTTCAGCCATGAAGCGGCAGAGCGGATGCTACCCGGCTGCAGGGTGGTTCCCTGTGCGCGCTCTGTGGAAGCGTTTGATCGTATTGAAAATGGTTCGGTAGCCGCCGCCGTGATTCCCATAGAAAACTCCTTGGCCGGAACCGTAGCCGAGCACGCTGACCTGCTGGTGGCTCGGGATGTATTTATTCAAGCTG
The DNA here is from genome assembly GCA_963724815.1 of uncultured Acidobacteriaceae bacterium. Classification (GTDB taxonomy): domain Bacteria; phylum Acidobacteriota; class Terriglobia; order Terriglobales; family Acidobacteriaceae; genus Sulfotelmatobacter. The sequence continues at coordinate 87,244 of CAVRWS010000012.1, read as the reverse complement.
AGTTTCCCTTGCGCATCGTTCATAACGTGATCGCGTCACCGGGGGTAAAACTGAGCGAGGTGCGCAGGATTCTCTCTCACCCCGTGGCGCTCGATCAGTGCCGCGATTTCTTTCGGCACCATCCCAAAATTGAGCCGGTCCCTTTCTACGATACGGCCGGCAGTGTGAAACATGTAGTCACGAACGGCTTGAAGGATGCCGCGGGAATCGCGGGACACCACGCCGCACGGGAATACTCCGGCAAGATTCTGCAGGCCGGCATCGAAGACGACAAACGTAACTTCACGCGCTTTTTCCTGATTCGCAAAGCGGGGGTAGCACTAAGCAGTAGGACGCGACGCGCTAAAGGACGGTCCTCACCTGATCTTGGCTATCAGCGATTGATTCCGTCTGGTGCGAATAAAACGTCCATTGCATATAAAGTGAAAAACCAACCTGGCGTGTTATTCAAATCGCTCAGTGTATTCGCGTTGCGCGATATCAGCCTGAGTAAGATCGAGTCACGTCCACTGCGCGGCCGGCCCTGGGAATACGTGTTCTACGTCGATTTTCTCCGGGGGGACGACGAGCCAGCCCGTAATGCGCTCCGCCATCTGGGCGAGGTGGCGGAGTTCGTCAAGGTGCTGGGGATTTACCGGGCCGCGTGAAGGCGACGTTTCGACTTAGGCTTTGCGCCACCCGCACTCGCCCTGCTAGTTTCTTGCCCGCGGCGGCTCATCTAAGTTGTCTCCTCGGTCAACACCTTCGACGTTGCCCGGATCCTTCACATCCGCGAAGGGTGCGCGGTAACGAAGTATGTCAGCATAGAGGGGCGAACTCGAGTCTGCTTGCCAGAGAGACACATTGACGATGGCTCCGCCACTATAGGTGATCTTGTCGCCGCTGGTCAGTGCCGTCCAAAAAGTCTTATGTACGTGCTCGGTTCCCCCGGCACCGAGAACGCTGGCGAGCACAACGAAAGCCGGACTCTGTTTCCAAGTGCCATCATCCTTTTTTACGCCTTTAAGAAGAGTAGCTAATTGATATCCCTGAATCACCGATGAGCTTCCGATCGCCCCCGTGCTCGAATTTAATTGCAACAACGAATTCAGGAAGTTTACGTAAAGGCCGTCGACTTCGGCTAAGGCAGCCGTCAAAACTGGGTCACCCGAGGGTGCGGCTGCCCCCGTTTGGGTTCCGATGGCGTGTTGGGTTTCTTCTCCTTTAGCGCTGGCTGTGCCTTTTTTGGTCTGCGTCGTTTCCGTTTTTTGCAGTGAATTCGAGATGAACGCCGAGTTGGCATCATCCACGGCGTCTTGCGCGTCTGCCCGCAGTCCATCCAAGGTCTGGATCGCTGCCTGAATATTGGCCGACGCGAAATCGCTAGATGAACCCCTTCCAAAAAAGGGCGGATAGATGATCGTAAGATCTTTTGACTTGCACGCGGATTCGATTTCCCGCGTCAGCGAAATGGCTACAGCGCTGTATGGGATGGTGATCTGACCTGCATTTTCTGTGTTGGAAGCGATTGCCAGTGCGGTTAGCAGCGCAGCCAGATCAGAAAACGGACTAAATGTGACGCTGAACTGCCTCTCGGCCGCGGACCTGTGTTTGGCGGTGACGATCAGCGACCTATAGGCACCAGAAACGAGCTGAATATTGGCGACGAAGGCTTGATACGCCTGTAGGCTCGAGAAGGCAGTTTGGTCGTAAATCAGAATGGTTGAAGTGTCATTGTCGACCCCGGGTTGGCTGCACACCTTCGCGGCCAGAGCCCTGGTAATGTGATTCAGCCCTCCATAAGCGAGCATCTGAGCTTCGAAGGCCGCGCTCGAAGATGGCGCTGGGCTTGCGGCCTGGCTGGCCGGGCGTTTGGCCTGTGCTCCCGCGGGCGCGATGCATCCCCCGATAATCAAAACGGCTAGGCATAAATGACGAAAAAGTTTCAATTTCGCTCCTTCAAGAATGTGGGTTCGGGGGAGGTGTACGACGCGGAATCTTACTGTCAAGTGAGGCTAGCAACGGACCTATCCTGAAATTGTTACGAAAACCGGACAAAACAAGGTTGCGGTTCGGGCTACGCGTCGGAACAAGCCACCAAGCCCTTGGACCCGCGAGGCAAGCGCCGCGCAGCTGTTCCACGAATTCACGCTGATTCTGGTTGCTCCTTCTGGTAGCCTCCGCAATAGCCCCGGTACCTTGGGCATCATGTGCTGCGCAGAAGATTGCCGATAGAATCTAAAAACCTTCTGAACTCAGGGGATGGGATGAAACCTTTCTACGGGAGTATCATCTAAGCTTGAGTGAGTTACACTCAAGGAGAGCCAATGAGCCAACAACCGCTTTCCGAGCCAGTTGTTAAGCATCGAGAATCCAACGACGTACGGGCTTTGCCCGTGCTTCCTGTGCGGGATACCGTTCTCTTCCCCCACGCCGTCCTGCCCCTGACCGTAGGACGTGAAAGTTCTGTTCAGCTTATTAATTCGCTCGGAGAGGATAAAACTATCGTCGTCGTTGCGCAGCGCGAAGCGCGAGTCGACAACCCCCAACCCAGCGACCTTTATACCGTCGGCACTTCTGCGGTTGTTCATAAAGTCGTAAAAATGCCCAACCAGAGTCTGTTCGTGTTCGCCGAAGGCCTGGAGAGGGTGCGTTTAGGGGAGTTCACCCAATTAGCGCCGTTCATGCGTGCGCGCGTGTCGTCAATTCCGGAATCTGCTTCGCCGGATAGCTCTGAAATCGAAGCGTTGCAACGCAATGTTCTGACCTTGTTCCAGCAGATCGTTGCGGGTTCTCCGACGCTTTCTGACGAACTTTCGACCGTGGCTCTGAATATTGATGAGCCGGGCCGCCTGGTGGATTTCATCGCCTCGTCTTTGCCGTCATTATCGACGCCCGACAAGCAGGACACGTTGGAAACTCTGGACATTCGCATACGTCTGGAGAAGATCAACCAGCATCTCGCCAAAGAACTTGAAGTGCAACAACTGCGCAACAAGATTCAAAGCGAAGTGCAGGACCGGGTACAGCAAACTCAGCGTGAGTATTACCTGCGCGAGCAGATGAAGGCTATTCAGAAAGAACTGGGCGAGCAGGATGAAGGCCAGCGCGACGTCGAAGACTTGAAAAAGAAAATCGACGAAGCCGGCATGCCCGACGAAGTGAAAAAAGAAGCGCTCAAGGAATTGGGCCGTCTGGCGCGCATGTCTCCCATGGCCGCCGACTATTCACTCACGCGCAATTACGTCGAGTGGCTCGCCGTGCTGCCGTGGAACAAGACCTCGGGCCAGGAGATTGAGATTCCGAAGGCCAAGGAAATCCTGGATACTGATCACTACGATCTGGAGAAAGTTAAGGATCGCATCCTTGATTATCTTTCTGTGCGGCGCTTGAAGCCCAATATGAAAGGTCCGATCCTGTGCTTTGTTGGTCCTCCGGGCGTGGGCAAGACTTCGCTGGGCAAATCCATTGCGCGAGCATTGGGGAGAAAGTTTGTTCGACTGTCCCTTGGCGGTGTGCACGACGAAGCGGAAATCCGCGGTCACCGCCGTACCTACATCGGCGCATTGCCGGGACAAATTATCCAGGGCATTCGCCGCGCGGAGACCAAAGATCCGGTCTTCATGCTCGACGAGATTGACAAGGTAGGTCGCGACTTCCGCGGCGATCCCGCGTCGGCATTACTGGAAGCGCTTGATCCCGAGCAGAACTCGACGTTCCGCGATAATTATCTCGATGTGACGTTCGATTTGTCGAAAGTGCTCTTCATCACGACCGCGAACATGCTCGACCCCATCGCCGAGCCTCTGCGCGATCGTATGGAGATTATCGAGTTGCAAGGCTATAGCGAAGAAGAGAAGCTGCACATCGCGCGACGGTATCTGGTACCGCGACAGGTGGAAGAGAACGGAATCACTGCAGACCAGATTGAATTTCCCGACGAAGCTTTGCGCTATGTGATTCGTCACTACACACGCGAGGCCGGTGTTCGCAGCCTGGAGCGAACCATCGGTACAATCTGCCGCAAGCAAGCGCGGCGGCTGGCCGAAGGTAAGACGGAAAAACTTGTGGTCACGCAGGAAGTGATTCAGGAATTCCTGGGCGGTATCAAGATCCGCACCGAAGGAGAAATCGAAGAACGCACCGAGCGGCCGGGAGTGGCTGTGGGTTTGGCATGGACTCCGTCGGGCGGCGACGTGCTCTTCGTCGAAGCCAACGCCATGAAGGGCAAAGGTGGATTCACCATGACCGGCCAGATTGGCCAGGTGATGCAGGAATCCATGCAAGCGGCTCTGACGTGGGTGCGTTCAAACGCAGCTCAGTTGGGCATAGCGGAAAACTTTTTCGCTGATCACGACATTCACATGCACGTGCCGGCGGGAGCGATTCCGAAAGATGGTCCGTCAGCGGGCGTCACGATGGCAACGACGTTGGTGTCGTTGCTTACGGGACATCGCATTCGTCCCTTGCTGGCGATGACGGGCGAGATCACTCTTAGCGGCAATGTGCTTCCGGTGGGCGGCATCAAGGAAAAAGTGCTTGCCGCTAAGCGCGCGGGAGTGACGGACGTGATTCTGCCCGCGGAAAATAAAATGAACGTGGATGAGGACCTTACGCCGGAACAGATCGAGAATCTCACAGTTCATTACGTGAAAACGATCGATGAGGCGTTGCGCGTCTCGCTGCCCGCGGTGGCGGAATCAACCGCCGCGAAAATGCTGACGCCGCAGCCTGAGGTTCACGACAAGGCTTTCGCTCAGGCGTAACGCGAAACTCTTGGGAAGGATCCGCTGCCAGTTCCGCAAGGGGCTGGCAGTTTTTTTGCTCCGAACTTAGACTTGAAACGGCCTTTGCTGCAGAGGTCACTTTTCATGCGCGTGCGCGTTCTCTTTTTCGGGATGTTGAAGGATCTGGTAGGGCGGTCGGGCGACACGCCGGAGTTGCCCGAGGGCTCGACGATCACCGATCTTCTGAAGCACTATGAAGCGCGAATTCCGCAGCTGAAAAATTCACTTTCATCTCTGGCCGTGGCGGTGAATCAAGAATATGCGGCGGGAGCGACCGAATTGAAATCGGACGATGAGGTTGCTCTGCTGCCGCCGGTCAGTGGCGGCACGGGTGAAAGCGAGAGTGAATCTCACGCTTCAATCGTTCGCACTGCGATTGAGACCTCGCGAATACTCGCCAACATCAAGCGGGGAGAGGATGGAGCGGCAGTTGTTTTTGAAGGCATAGTTCGGAACCAGACGCGCGGCCGCAAGACGCTCTACCTCGACTACGAGGCTTATGAGGAGATGGCACTGCAGCAGATGGAGCGGTTGGTCGAACAGGCACGAAAGCAATTCCAGATTCGCGATGTCGCGCTGGTCCACCGGTTAGGGCGGCTGGAAATTGGCGAAACCAGCGTCCTGATTGTGGTTGCCTCGGCACATCGCGCCCCCGCATTCGACGCGTGCCGCTGGTTGATTGATACTTTGAAGCAGACCGTTCCCATCTGGAAGAAGGAATATTTTGCAGATGGAGCGGTCTGGGCGGATGGCGAAGCCTTCCCCGCCGACATCCGTCCCTCGTAAATTCCCGCGGACGGGCAGCCCGAGCGCGGACTGCGCATCTAAGTGAATGCCGCGGTTGGTCAGCAAAACTGCCTGCAGGGCGAGCGGCGACGCTAGATCGCGCAGTATACTTTCTTTTTCGAATGAGAAAATTTGCCCCGCTGATGCTTGTCCTCCTAGCCTGCACCGCATCCCAGGCGCAACAAGCCTCCGCCCCTCATCAGTCGACGAATAGCTCTTCCTCCACTCTGAAGGTGGACGTGAAGCTGGTGAACGTCTACGTAACCGTCACCAACGCCCAGGGAGGTCCGGTCGCGGGGCTTAAGAAAGACAACTTCACATTGCAGGAGGACGGTCGCAATCAAACGATTTCCGTTTTCGATAAGGAATCGGCCGTCCCACTCTCCATCGCCCTGGCGATTGATACCAGTTTGAGTACGCGTCACGATCTCCCGCTGGAGCAGGCCTCTGCCAAGCGTTTCGCGCGCACGATCATGCGGCCGGTGGATGCCTTATCCGTATTTGGATTTAGCGAGACCGTTCTGCAGTCGACCTCTTTTACATCTGACTTGAAGCGCATTGACGATGGCATCGAGCACATCCGTCTGGGCGCCGCCACGGCGCTGTTCGATGCTATCTACCTGGCCTCGCGCTCCCTCGGACACCGCCAGGGACGAAAAGTCCTGGTGCTGATCACTGATGGCGGCGACACCGTCAGCAAGATCGACTACCAGCAGGCGTTGCGTGCCGCCGAAGAGGCGGAATGCATCGTTTACAGCATCATTGTGGTGCCTATCGAGAACAGCGCCGGACGCGAAACCGGCGGCGAGCACGCTCTGATCCAGCTATCAGAAGATACCGGCGGCAAACACTATTACGCCACTTCCATGTCCCAACTCGACGAAGCCTTCCACCAGATCAGCGACGAACTTCGCACCCAATACCTGCTGGCCTACTATCCGTCGCAGCGCACCTCGGATTCTCAATTCCGCAGTATCCAGGTCACCGTTTCCGGCCCATCCGATGCAACCACTTACCGCGTGCGCCACCGGGCTGGCTATTACACATCCAAGTCTGATTTCTGAATTTTTGTGCCTGGAAACTCGGTTATGGCCTTCCAGGAACTGACGCGGACCACCCCCAGTGTCACCTGCAAGTTAACAAGCCGGATTTTCTTTTACAGATTGAATATACGGTTTTAAGGATTTTCGCCGTTACGAATTCTGGACATTCTTCTCTCCGTCTCGGTGCCATATCGAGATAAGTCATTGAAAGATAACGAATATCATCTCCCCTACCAAGAAGACACTAGGCTGGCTGGAAAATTGCTTTAGGTTAACAAGACATCGTGGTCAACCTATTTTGTAGCGCTGTTTTTGTAAGGCTTCTGCGGTCTGCGGTGAATCGAGAAAAACATCCCGCAGCATCCTGATCGAGGATTCGCAGAGTTTGCTAGAAAGCTGCCGGAAAATGCTCCGGCAAGTTGTTGTGCAGAGAACAATTCTGAAGAGAACGATCTCAAAAGGAAGGTTTAATATGTTGAAGCTCAACTCCTCCCGCCTCGGTTTCTTGCTAGTTCTGGTGGCCATGTTTGCCCTATGTTGCTCCTCTTTGATGTTTGCACAGACGTCGATTGCGACCGGCAGCATTCAGGGCAATGTGACGGATGCGACTGGCGCGGTTCTGCCGAATGCCAAAGTTACAGTCACTGGTCCGACCGGGCAGACCCTTCACGCCAGCAGCAATGCGGCAGGGGAATACACTTTCGGCGGATTAATCCCGGGCGTCTATCAGGTGCGCGTCGAAGCTAAGGGCTTCAAGACTTCGCAATTGTCCTTGAACGTTAAGGTGGACAATGCCGCGAACGGCAGCATCAAGCTCGAAATCGGCCAGGAGAGCACAGTGGTTGAAGTGCAGGCCAGCGAAGTGCAGGTAAACACTGAGCAGGCCACGGTCCAGGGAGTTTTAACCGCCAGTCAGATCGAGAACTTGCCGGTCAACGGCCGTAACTTCCTTGACCTCGCGCAGCTCGAACCTGGAGTACAGATTCAGGATGGCCAGAACTTCGACCCTACCAAGGCGGGCTACTCCTCCATCTCGTTCGGGGGCCGTTATGGCCGCACAGCCCGTATCGAAGTGGATGGTGTTGATGTCTCGGACGAGACGGTCGGTACCACGACCACAGATATTCCAGCTAGCGGTATTCAAGAATTCCAGATCGGTCAGGCGAGCTTGGATATGTCAACCGAACTTACGTCTTCGGGTTCGGTGAATGTTACTACCAAGTCTGGAACCAATGGACTGCACGGCGAAGCCTTCGGCCAGTTCCGTGATTATCGCGCAGGCTGGGCAGCATTGCCGGGCGGAGCGAATCCTTATTCCCAGCGCAGCCAGTACGGTGCCGATTTGGGTGGACCGATCATCAAGAACAAATTGTTCTTCTTCGGGGATGGCGAGCGGACCGTGCAGAATACACAGACGCCGGTTCCCATCTCCTTTCCATTCCAGGCGTACTCAGGAAATTTCACTGATCCTTTCCGCGAGGATAATCTGCTTGGCCGGTTGGACTACCAGCTCACCAAGAGTGCCCGTCTGTTTTTCCGTTACTCTTATTTTAAGAATTTGCTGGGCGCTACTTTCGGGTTCGGCTATTCCCTTTATGACAACAAAGACTACACTCGCAATGATGTAGTGGGGGTAGATTTCAATACCGGCGCGTTCACCCACTCCATCCGCTTCTCCTTTCTGAAGTTCCAGAACCAGATCGTGAATGCCACCACAGGAAACGCCAGTCTGCCCTTTGCAAACATCGGTGCGGAGATTTTCATGGGAGCAACAGGCCTGGTCGCCGGGCCAAATCTATTAGCTCCGCAGAGCACTCCGCAAAGCGATCATGAGTTCAAATACGACGGCAGCCGAATCCTGGGCTCGCACATCATTCGCTACGGAGTCACCTTTAATCACCTTCAAGGCGGCGGTTTTGCGTCGTTCTTTAAGAACGGACCGCAAGTTATTTCCCAGGTTACCCAAAATGACATCACCGCTGCTGCGACTGGTCCGTTCCCGGGCGGGTCGGCTAATCCGTTAAACTACCCGGCTGACGGCAACTATGTTTTGGGCAACGGCCTGGGGTATTCGACCACCCACGCCGCGCTGGGATTCCCTGCCGGTGGGTTAGGCCCGGACAATCGCCTGCTGTTGTACTTAGGCGATTCCTGGAAGATCAAGTCGAACTTCACCTTGACTTACGGATTGCGGTATGAACGCGATACAGGCCGCACAGATAGCCAATATCCAGCGATTCCTGGGCTTAGCGCTCTGATCCCTGGACTAGGTGATCCGGTCACCCAGCCCAACCACAACTTTGGCCCAGACCTCGGTTTTGCCTGGGATCCGATGAAGAATGGCAAGACCTCCATCCGCGGCGGAATCGGCTTGTTCTGGGAGAATGCTATCTGGAACAACGTGCTCTTTGATGGACCATTCCGTGAAGCGACAGGCGCATTCCTGCAGGACCCCTCGCCTTGCTCGGCTGCGGGTGTGGCATCTCCCCTCAAGACCTCGACCGGCACCATCATTCCGAGTTCCGGTACGCCAACCTCGGTTTGCGGCACCGCAGGAAGTTTCCCATTAATCGGAAACGCTCTGCCGGCACTGCTGGCTCTCCAGGCGCAATTTCAGGCAGCATCGCCTCTGGACCTGCAGCAACCCAATCCAGCCTATGCTGGACAGTACCTCTCGGGTTGCGCGGACGGTTCCAACTGCTTCTTTCAGCCCGGCACGAGCATGTTCAATCCCAACTACAGATCCCCACGCTCCGTGGTGATGAATATCGGAATTCAGCGCGAACTTCATCCCGGGATGGTCTTGAGTGTGGACTTCATTCGCAACGTCCAAACTCACTTCCTGCTGGGGGTGGATCAGAACCACGCGGGCGACATCAGCACGTTCAACCCAACCGGTGCTAACGCAGCGATTGCCGCCACTATTGCCGATTGCGGTAATGGAACCGCCAACGGGGTTGCCGGAACTTACTCAACCCCCTGCGCGCTGGATCCGTCCAACGGAACAAGCGACGGCGGAACCTACGGCACGGCCCAGAACCCAGCCCGTATAGCAACTATTGCAGACTACGCTGGGAACGGCCTCGGCTCTTCCAGTGATATGGGCGGCAACAGTTGCCTTGCTTCGCTCGGTCACCTGTGCGCTTTTGGCGGCCGCAACCCGCTCGCGCCGCCGATGACTTTCCTCTCACCGGTCGGTCGTTCCGTTTACAACGGCTTGCAGATGAAGTGGGTCGACAACGTAAAGGGTCCATTCCGAGGCTCCAAGGATCTGAATTTCCAGGTGTCGTACGCCTTATCCAGCTTCGACAATTCTGGCGGAGGCGTCACACCCGGTGGCACGGTGACCGCGGCGGCTGCTGACCAGGACTTCATCGATCCGGCGCTGGATAATGCCAACGTCAATCGTTACTTCGGACCCTCCACCCTGGATCGCAGCCACCAGTTATCTTTTGGTGGCTTCGTTGATCTGCGAGGTGGCTTGCAACTCGGGATAATGTCCCACTTCTACAGTCCGCTCGCCATCACTCCCACGGTCCCAAATACCGGACTTGGGCCGGGAGAGATTTTCCGAACGGACTTCACCGGCGATGGCACGACGCAGGATCCGCTTCCTGGCACCAAAGTAGGCAGCTTTGATCGCAGCCTCAACGCCTCGACGCTCAACGGGTCTATTTCTAGTTACAACGCTGCCGTCGCCGCCGATACCCTAACGCCTGCGGGCAATGTGCTGGTTCAGAAGGGATTGATGACGCAGAAAGACCTAACAGCGCTGGGTGGCATCTATAACGGTGGTACACCGTTGCCTTTGGCACCTTTCGACCAAGTCAACTACCCTTGGCTGAAGACCTTCGATGCAACCATCGGCTGGACCTATACGTTCAAAGAGCGATTCACGATTAAACCCGGGATCGGCTTTTTCAACCTGTTCAACTTCGCCAATTTCGATCTTCCGACGAGCATGATGTCAGGGTTGCTGACCGGTTCCACGGGCAGCATCAACGGCACCAACTACGCCGGACAGCTTGTGAATCGGGTTGGCGTCGGGACTGGCGTATACACGTTGGGCTCGCCACGTGAAACCGAGTTCAGCTTGAAGGTCGTGTTCTAGTCCCACTGAATTGGAAAGTTAGACACCAGCCCCAGGGGCTGGTTTTTTTTGTCTTTCAGTCAACTCACTTGGCACTTCGCGCCTGTCGACGTCTAAGTGAGACCGCGGAATCATGGCTTGATTTCGCTGCGCAGATGTTTCGACAGTTTCTCGATCTGCTTGAGTTTCTCGCTCGTGTCTTTGGGAAGCAAGCCCTGCTGGATGCTGGAGACATCTGCGGGTATGGTCTGAGCTAGCCGGGCCAGTTCGTCGGCCTCTTGGCGTAGTTTGGCAAGATCGTGGCGCGCTTGCTGCGAGGGGGGTGGTATGTTCTTGTCCGCCTGTTGGGTAGCTTGGTCAGCCTGCTGCAGACCCGGCGGTCGTGGCCTTTGCGCTTGCGCCGATGACGCAGCGAACAGGGCAACTAGGAGAGTGTAAGCAAGAAGCTTCACGGCGGGCCTCCTAAAGTGACGAGGATTCGATATTGTACGTCTACGATTTGCACCTGTCTTTCCCTCATCCCATCGATTCAATATCCACTGCCGCGCCTTGTGTACAATGCCAGCATGCCTTTTCGTGCACCGGGAAATCCCAATGGCGCAAAGCGTGGGCGCACTCCTCCTCCGGAGGAGACTTTCGAAGAGGCCACTTTTCTCAAAGCTCTGGGAGACAAGCAGAAGCCGGTAAACGTCAAGCTGATGGATGGCCAGACCGTGCGTGGATGGATCGAATACTACGACAAGCAGATGGTGCGGCTGACGCGCGAAGGCGAGCCCAATCTATTCATTTTTAAGCACGAGATCATGTACATCGCGGAAGACGGCGGCGCCAAGAAATAAAGTTGGTTTGGGAGCCGGTTGCGGCAGGCTAAGCGGTCGTCCAGATTCGATAGCCAAGTTTGAATGTCCTCGAATTCAGCCAATCACGGTAGTTTCATTCCCGCCATGTCACAGATCGCCCGTGAAGCGGGCGCCTTGCTGATGCACTATTTTCACCAGCATCTGAAGATTGAATACAAAGGTGACGCTGACCTTGTCACGGCGGCGGATCGCGCCTCCGAGAAGCTGATTCGCGAGCGCATCCTTGCGCTGTGGCCCGGGCACGATGTTCTGGGCGAGGAGCAGGGACTCAGCGATCAGGGCGGCGACTACCGCTGGTATGTTGATCCGCTCGATGGCACGACGAACTTCGCGCACGGATACCCTGTGTTTTGCGTTTCCCTGGGTTTGGAATACAGGGGATTGGAATATCAGGCGCCGGCGCAGCGGTCATCGGGCGAGCGCGCCAGTCGTGTTGCGGCGGTAATCTACGATCCTACGCGCGATGAGTTGTTTACAGCGGAGCAGGGGAGAGGCGCGCGGCTGAATGGCGAACCAATTCACGTTTCGAAAACTGCCACGCTGAAAGAGAGCCTGCTGGCCACGGGTTTTCCCAGCCACAAGCGGCACAAAAATCCAAATATTTACTTCTACCACCAGATCACGCTCCACACGCACGGCGTGCGCCGGGCAGGATCGGCGGCGCTTGATTTGTGCAATGTGGCTTCCGGACGTTACGACGGCTTCTGGGAGTTCAATCTCAATCCCTGGGATACTGCGGCCGGCGTGCTGATCGTCGAGGAGGCTGGCGGCAGAGTAACGCGCTTCGATGGATCGCCCTTTGAACTCAATAGCCGGGAGACCCTGGCCTCCAACGGCCTGCTGCATGAGGCTCTGCTCGCGGAGTTCAAAGAAATCTTTGCCGGTCGAGGCATGGAGCCGTTGCCGGACCCGCGCGAGTATCAGCGGTAGATTTTTCTTTGCCGCGGCAAAGTCCACTCTTCGTTGAACCCGATCTCGCCAGTAGAGCTACAATAGTCAGGGACTGGGTAGCCGCTTCCGCCTGTCCTAATTCTTCATTCCTACAGGCTGAAACGTGATCAACTCTCTTCTTGAACGCAAAATCGAAAAACGGCCAGACCAAGTCCGGCTGCAAGGGCGCATTCTTTTTCTCACCGAAGATCCGGAACTCATAAAGCGGCAACTCGCTGGTGAAGACCTGCCGTGGGATACGAAGAATCCGGCGAATAATCCCAAGCTTCGCGATGACATCTCGACCGACGAGATTACGCCGGCGCACTATTGCTTTTATTTCGATGAGACGCTGGGCGAAATTCCTTATCTTGGATTAAAGTGCGGCAACGTGACCCCGATTGGGCGCGGCGATGTGAAGCGCGGCGGGTTTGTGTGTGCGGTCAGCGGAAAACGGCGCGGCAAAGGGTCGAGCCGTGAGCAGTCCCCTTACGCGGAGATGTGTGCCGGAATTCAAGTGGTGATAGCCGAAAACATCGAACGCATCTACAAACAGAATTGCCAGAATCTTGGAGTGCTGACCTCGACGAACTTTTCCCTGATCGACCGCATTCGCGGCGGCGAAGAAATTCCTCTCAACGAATTCACCGAGGGCGAGGATGAAATTACTCGCCAGGTAATTGAATACGGTGGACTGTTTCCGTTCAACGTGGCGCGCATGCAAGAGAAAGTGTTTCTGCCGCCGATCAAAACTGAAAAGCGTCCCATGACCGTGGCAGAGAAAATCTTTGCCCGGCACATGGTGAATGAAAATGGCGGCATTGGGGTGAGCAGCGTAAAGCCGGGCGATACTGGATTCGCCCAGGCCGATCTCCGGTTCAGCCACGAGTACGTCACTCCGATGGCGGCTATTTTCTTTGAACGCTATGTGGGGAAAGATGCCAAGGTCAACGACGCGTCGAGCATTATTTTTTTCCGCGACCATCTTACGTTTCTGGATGAAGTAATTTCCGAGGAAAAAAAGAAACTGGGATTGCTCGACCTCGCAACCCAACTGAAACTGAAACAGCAGGACTTTGCCGCCAAGCAGGGAATTAAGTTGCACGGCGAGTTGAAAGACCGCAAAGGATCGGAAGGCATTTGCCATTCGATCGTGCTCGAGAGCTACGCGCTCCCGGGACAGCTCAACATCGGCTCGGACTCGCACACTCCGCACGTGGGCGCGATTGGCTGCGTCGCTTTTGGGATTGGCACGACCGACGTGTTCAATGGCTGGATCACGAAAGACGTGCGCGTGAAAGTGCCGGAATCAGTGAAGATTGTGATTCGCGGCAAGCGGCGTGCGAACGCCACCGCGAAGGATTTCATTCTTAAGATTCTCAGCCTCGACTATGTGCGCAGCGGCCAGGCGCTCGCGAAAGTGATGGAGTACGCAGGCGAGGCGATCGAAGAACTCAGCGTGGACGAGCGCGCCACCATGACCAACATGGCGGCTGAAATTGGCGGATTCACCGGCATCGTTGCGCCGGATAAGAAAGCGGTTGATTTTCTAGTGGAGCGGCGCGGCATGGATCGCGCCAAAGCTCAGTCGATGATTGAGGGATTATCCAGCGACAAAGATGCGCAATATGCGCACCTAATCGAACTCAACGCGGCCGAAATTGGACCGATGGTTGCGACTCCAGGTGATCCCGGGAATGGAAAGTACATCCGCGATTTGCACACGCCCGTGCCGATTGAAATTGCTTATGGTGGCACCTGCACTGCGGGCAAAAACGAGGACATGGATATGTACGCTGCGGTGCTGGCCGATGCGCTAAAACAGGGCAAGCGCGTGGCCGACTCGGTGAAGTTCTACATTCAGTTTGGCTCGCAGGAGACGCGCGAGTACTGCTTGCGCAAAGGCTATCTGGACGTGTTTCAAAAAGCTGGTGCGCACGTGATCGAGCCGAGCTGCGGAGCCTGCATCAATGCTGGTCCGGGAGTTTCGACCCGACCCGACCAGGTGGTGATCAGCGCGCAGAATCGCAATTTCCCTGGCCGTAGTGGTCCGGGACAGATGTATCTTGCCTCGCCGTTGACGGTCGCCGCCAGCGCCGTGGCGGGTTACATTGTTGAGTATGAGCCGAGCGAGGCGCTGGTTGGCGCGTGAGGTCTCTTGCTCTTAAGTGGTTGAATCCACGCGCGGTGGCTGAAATCAGCCAGTCGCAGATTGCAACTTTTCTTCCAGTTCCGAGTTCCAATAGATAGGTTCTTCGGATAGAAAAAGATCGGAAGGCCTGCAGATCCGGTGGGCGTGGCTGGATGGGCGGATCTGAGAAAAGAGGATTCACCATGAGGTACATAAAATATTTGGCTTTGGTGAGTGTTCTGATGCTGCCGTTGGCCTACTCGCAAGCGCAAGTTGGAATCGGGATAGGGGTTGGCGGACCTCCGGCCTGCGACTATGGCTACTACGGATACTACCCTTATGCTTGCGCCCCCTACGGTTACTACGGGCCTGACTGGTTCTCGGGCGGTCTGTTCATCGGTGCCGGTCCTTGGTACGGCTGGGGCGGCGGCTGGGGTTACGGACGCGGTGGTTGGGGTTATGGGCGCGGCGGATACGGTTACGGCCGCGGTGGATATGGCGGTTACGGACGCGGCGGCTACGGCCGCGCGGGCTACGGTGGACGAGGTTATGCTGGACGTGGTTACGCTGGCCGTGGATACGCGGGTGGTGGGTTCCGTGGTAACGCGTTTCACGGTGGCGGCGGTGGCTTCCATGGTGGAGGCGGTGGCTTTCACGGTGGTGGAGGCGGTGGGTTCCACGGTGGCGGCGGTGGCGGATTTCACGGTGGCGGCGGTGGCCACGGCGGTGGCGGCGGGCATCGGTAAGCTGCTCTGACGCTAGCTTCAACAACCGAAGAAATGGCTGGCAGCAACCACTGCCGGCCATTTTGTTTTTGCGGAGCGTCTCTATTTCTTGCTAGAATGTGCGTTCTCGCGGGACTGCCGTAGTAAAATATCAGCATCCAGTTCAGGAGACCGCAACGTTATGACTTATGTAATCGCAGAACCCTGCATCAACACCAAAGACACTGCCTGCGTGGATGCGTGTCCGGTGGATTGCATTCATCCCAAGAAAGATGATCCCAAGTACGCGACCGAGCAGTTGCTTTATATCGATCCCGTGGAGTGTATCGATTGCGGCGCGTGCGTGCCCGTGTGTCCGGTGTCGGCGATCTTCGCGCTTGACGACCTACCGGAAAAGTGGAATTCGTTTACCGAGCTCAACGCCAAGTATTTCGGACGATAACCTGGTTTCAATCAGCTGGACATGGCGCGCATCCTCGGGGATGCGCGCCTTGCTTTTCCCCCTCACACTTTTCCCACTCACAGCCAATTGCGCCTAATTTTTGTTTATGGTGAAGGTCCCGTTTCCGCTGCACCCAGCCACGCCGGTGAGAGTCCATGTGCCGGTAATAGTGCTTCCGCTAACCGCGCCATTCAATGCTAATTGATTGTTCGTACCGCTCGAAAACGTAGTGGAAATATTCATCCCGAATGTGCCCGCAACGTTCCCGTTGAAGTTGCCGCTCAGTCCGAAAGAACCCGTTTCAGTGGTGTCGCCGGAAAAACAAGGGCTGGTGGTCGTGAACTTAAAGTTGGTGACGCTTATCGAACCGCCGCTTTCCTGAGTAAAGTTCGTGGCGAAGCCAAACGCCGGAGAATTGTCCGTATTGGTGAGATTGGCGGTCCAGGCGCCATTGATGTTCCCTGAATTCGAGTTATTACTACTCCCGCACCCGATCGTTGCCAATCCCAACGACAGAAGAATAATCATTCCCAGTGATCTGTACACATGCCCTCCACTTAGAAAGTTTCAGCTCATATGGAGGACAAAAATGCCTGGGTTGTTGCTCGGGATGAAACTGTAGATGCCCCTCCCAAGGGCAGCACGGTTTGGATTTGGCTGGGGGGGCATGGCAGGCACTCTGGACTACGGCCGCAGGCTCATTCCGCACGCACCGAGGCGGAAATCCAGGTCAGCTAAAAGTGATGGCGTAATCTCCCCGATAAAGAACACGGCTCCATTGCCGGCAGAGTCCGGGTGATTGCCGTCACAGGCCCGCGTGATGCTTGTCATTCTCAAAGAATCCGGTGAGCCGTAGCATGGTTTCCGGAAGCACCTTAATGAGCTGGCCAAGGCCGGACAGCGTTGAAAAGGGCAATAATTTACTTGACTCGCCCACTGGTTTTTGGTACATTTTCATCAACGGAGAACGAAGATGCCCCAAGAACCTACGAGCCTTCAAGAAGCAATCGTCTACTTCTCGAATCCTGACAACTGCATCGACTACATCGCTGTGCGGCGCTGGCCGAACGGCGTGGTTTGTCCCGGTTGCGGAGCCACGAAGGTTAGTTTCAACGCGAATCGGCGCACTTGGAAGTGCGGGAGCCATCACCCCAAGCGCGAGTTCTCCGTCAAGGTTGGAACGATCTACGAGGATTCTCCGATCTCGTTGGACAAGTGGCTCACGGCAACATGGATGCTTACGAACTGCAAGAACGGCGTGAGCAGTTACGAGATCGCCCGCGACGTGAAGTTACTCAGAAGTCGGCATGGTTCATGCTGCAACGGATTCGCCTTGCTATGCAGGACGATTTCTTCGGCTCCAAGCTCGGCGGCGAAGTCGAAGTCGATGAGACTTTCATCGGCGGGAAGGCGCGGAATATGCACGTAAGCGAACGCAAACGCCGGATCACCGGGACTGGCACGAAGGACAAAACCGCCGTCATGGGAATCCTTGAGCGAGGCGGCAAGGTTCGCGCCGCTGTCGTTCCTAGCCGTCGCAAGACTGTTTTGCAAGATGAAGTTCGCAAGCATGTCACTGCTGGTGCTGCGCTCTACAGTGATGCGCTCATGTCCTACGATGGATTGGCAGCGGACTACGCGCATCAGGTCGTAGATCATGCGACTCAATACGTAGATGGTCGCGTACACACGAATGGTCTTGAGAACTTTTGGAGTCTCCTCAAGCGCGGCATCTCTGGCACGTATGTTTCTGTAGAACCGTTTCATCTTCACCGTTACCTTGACGAACAAATGTTTCGCTTCAACAACCGCAAGGACATTGACGATGCTGGCCGCTTCGATATAGCCGTTCGTCAGATCGTCGGCAAGCGCATTACGTTCGCTCAACTGACTGGTAAACCAAATTGAGCAAGGACTACCCAGACACGGGCCGCTCGGCGGCAAGGTCGAGGACAGCGGGCTAAGAAGTCGCCCGCTTTTTCTTTGCTCGTTCTCGTTTGCGCTTCCATGCTTTCTCTCGCTTCTTCAATTCGTCTTTGGAGACCGAGAGAATCTTCCGCATCACGGCATCAAACTTCTCGAACTCTGGATTAGGCTTTGCGCTCATTTAATTCCTTCCCGATCTAACGTTACCCCTTCTCGCGGAAAAGCTAACCCGCATTTTGGGCAGGTTGCACCCGGCGCATTTGGGCTTATGTGCCACGGTCCACGGCACGGTGCTAGCGCTGATTTCGCACTTGAAGTTACAGCCTTACGCTGTCTGCGAGTCAGATTCAACGGTGGATGTGCTTTCTCTTCCATCTCGCATACAAAGAATCCCTCTGAGTCAAAATACACGTCAAACCACACGGATAATGCAGGAACATCTCTTCCTGTAATCGTAACCTGAAGGCGTCGGCGGTCCCTGCCCACAACTTGATTGGTAACACCACTGACGATATGCAAAACAGTGAACTGACTGCCGTTCTCGAAGGCAGAGACAAGATTTATGTTTTTCGGTTTCCCTGGATGCAAAGCGAAAGTCTTTTCAGGGGAGGCGGAACGATCATGCTGGTGTACCAAATGAACGGGTAGCCACTCAAGATTTTCTACCGTGGGTTCGATCTTCGTTAGTTGAACTTCCACGTCCTGAATACTTGTTGTCTCGCTCTTGTTGATGACTTCGAGATAATACGCTCTAGCGGGTTTTCCGTTCGTTTGGTCGGTCCATGTTTGAGGATGCACCTCCTTGATAGCAAATGCAGTTTGTAGGCGCACATGATCTGCACGCCATACATAATAACCTGCGAAAAATAGGGCCATCACGCAAGCGGTTACCTTCACTGGATACGGCCAATCCGCAGTCACAAAATGCCAACCGAAGGCGACGGCTAGCACGCTGCCACCCCATAGCGCTGCTTGCCAGCGAGTGAACAGTATCGGGAAATACTCTTCCAGCAGGTCCAGTTCCGTGAAGCGTCTTTTGAACCACTGGGCGATTTTGGACATAACAATCCGTCAAGAAATACTATGCCTCCTGAGTGGGCGAGGCACGTATATTCTTGCCCTCAGTTGACAATCGGCGACGCTCTTATACTCCATTCGCTTGGGGTAACGTGGGAACGGAATAAGAGCCAGGTCGGGTGCCAGCGGAATTGCGCGGTCGGTTCATGCATCCAAACCTAAGTCTGGGCAAAATTAGAGCTACACCTTGGGCACAAGCTGAATTTCGAAGATTTTTGGCCAAAGCTTGCCGGTAACAAAGAGTCGCTTTCCTAGCGAATCGTAAGCGATTCCATTGAGGACCGCTCCCGGTCCGAGTTGATAAACCGGGCTCAACAGACCCCTGAGATCAATCCAGCCGACTACGTCACCGTTTTGTGGCGAAATCCGGGCGATTCGATCCGTCTGCCACACGTTGGCGAAAAGCTCGCCATCGATGAACTCCAGTTCATTCAACTCCTTTACACTCTTGTTTCCGTCGTGAACCGTAAAGCGGCGCTTCTCTGCGAGCGTAACGGGATCGAGGACACGAATCTCAGACGTCCCGTCGCTCATAAAAATCTGACGACCGTCGGTTGCCAGGCCCCAGCCTTCTCCCGAGTAAGAGAATTGCCGGAGCATCCGAAAGTCGCTCAATCGATAGACGAATCCAGTATGCGACTGCCAGGTCAGCTGAATCACTTGATTCTTCAGCAGGGTGATTCCTTCTCCAAAAAGTTCAGAGGGCAAGTCGACCCGTTGAATAACTTCACCGGTTTCCAAACGCACTTTGCGCAGGGAGGAATGGCCCTTCAGTCCCGTGCTTTCATATAAAAATCCGTCATAGTAGGCGAGACCCTGGGTAAAAGCGTTTGAGTCATGAGGGAAGCTTCGAACGATCCTGAATGTGTACTCCGGCAGCCTTGAGACACGGCTGGGGCGGGCAGGCTGTCCGATGAGCAGCTGACCGATTACAAGGAGAAAGCTAAGTACAAGTCGCCGCGTGATCCCGATAGTCATGAATTGTCTATAAGGCATCCCAGCGCGCTGCAACGATGTGGATGCAGCTCAATCGCTGTTGGCTCTCCCACGAACCTGCGCGGTTCCAGCGACATCTTCTATGCTCGATAATAAGTCCGTCGCAAGCCGGCTCTTATCGACACAGCCGTTCGCACCGGCTTGAATCGCACTGGGTAGCAGCGATGCGGGGTCATGTTGACTCATGATCAAAATTTTCGCGTCAGCGAACTTGTGCCGAATCGCGCGCGCCACCTCTAAGCCATTCATACCTGGCATGCTGATGTCCAACAGGATGACATCGGGCCGGAATTCCTGGACTTTCTGAATTGCTTCCTCGCCGTCTTGCGCCTCGGCGCAGACTTCCCAATTTTTCCTGGACGCCAGAATCTCAATCACGCCGCGCCGGACCAGCACGTTATCATCGACCACAAGAATTCGCATGGAAATCGGTGATGCTCCTGGGTTCTTCATCCAACTGATACGGGCTGGACAACCGGTGCGTGTTTCGAAGGATCACTTTTCGCAACTGGAAGGGTGAAAGAGATGGTGGTTCCCTGGCTGTTGGACTCGATAGTCATGTTGCCGCCGAACTGGCGGACTCGCTCCCGCATTCCGGTCATTCCTACTCCTGAGCCTTTGGCCTGAATCTCGGCTAGCCTTTCAGGCGATATTCCTTTGCCCTGGTCTTGCACTTCGAGTGAAACCTCGTCAGTGTCGCGCGCCATGCGGATGACTGCGCTCTTGCTGCCACTATGGCGATGAATGTTGGTCAGGCACTCCTGCACCAGGCGAAACATAACCAGTTCCATCTCGCGCGAGAGTCTGCCGAAGTCCTCGGCAACGTTGAGTTTGATTTCCAAACCGTTACGCTCCGAGAGCCCCTGGATATACCATCGGACGGCTTCGGCCAGGCCAGTCTCATCTAACAGCGGCGGATGCAGGAGGTAGGACATCGTCCTGATTTCCTGATTCAGTTGCTGCACCAACTGCTGACTGTCTTCCGCTTCCTTGACCAGCGTGAAACCATCCTGGCGCGCGTGTTGAGCCACCCGGGCCAGATTCATGCCCAGAGCGGTTAAGAGTTGCCCCGCGCTGTCATGCAGCTCACGTGCAATGCGGCGGCGTTCTTCATCTTGTACCTGCAGCAATCGCACAGAGAGATCTCGCAATTGTTGTGACTGCCTTACGACATCAGCATTGCGGATTTCCAACTCGCGTGTTCGCTGGCGTACTTCTGCGTCCAGAGTTTCTGCAAGATTTTTATAATTTTCCTCGGCACGTTTAAGCTCGGTGATGTCCACTCCAGTGGGGTGCAGAAAAAGTATTTGCCCTTCCTGGTCTCGAATTGGATAAAGCGCAAAATCAACAATGTGCTCACTGCCATCTGCCCAGGAATAGCGCAGCGTCTCCCTGTAAGGAACGCCCTCTGCGACTCGCGGTGTCGCGGCGCGGATTTTTTCCCGCGATTCTTGGATAACCCTCCACCATCCGCAGTCCCACAGAGGGCGACCCAGAACCTCTTCAGCGCGATAACCACATGCATCCAGGCACATCCGGTTCGCGTCAATAACCGTTCCGTCGAGAGTCATGATTCCGGCGAACACGGTTGTTTGTTCGAATACAGCCCGGAATTTTGCATTCGCGGCGACCGCCTCAGCGGTCATTTGCCGCTCCCGTTCCTCGATCCGTTTTCGCTCGGTGATATCGAGCGTCAGTCCATCAAAGCGAGTTGGTTGACCCAATGCATCGTAGAAGGTGCGGCCCATTGCTCGAATCCACTTCTGGCGGCCGTCGGGCGCTACAGTGCGGTACTCGATATCGTACCTGGTGTCGTTGGCCATGGATTCTTCCATGGCCTGCCGCGTGCGCTCGCGGTCGTCGGGATGCAAGCGGTCGTAGAATGTGCCGATCGTGACTTCAGCGTCCGAGCGCAACCAGAAATGTTCTTTAACCTTGTGGTCCCAGATGAGCTTGTCAAAGGGAAGATCGCAGAACCAGAATCCAACCTGCGATGCTTCCGCAACCAGATCAAAACGCTCGCGCTGCTTACGCTCCAATTCTTCAGCATGTTTTCGCGGAGTGATGTCGAGTACGGTGCCGAGCATACGCCACGGCGCACCTTTGGCATCGCATTCCAGATGACCCGTAAGCTCTACCCAGCCGACATTCCCGCCTTTCCGGCGAATACGCCCTTGAAAAAAGAGGCGCGATCCGGTTTGCAGAGTGTGGGAAACTGCCTGCTCAAATGCGGGCAGATCCGCGTGATGAATGAACGTCGTTCTGAACTCCGCGGCGGAGATTGGACCTTCCTCAGCGGTTCGTCCAAATATTCCGTAAGGTCTCTCGTTCTCCCATGCCACGCGGTCTTGATCGAAATGCCACATCCAGATTCCAAGCTCAGCGGCTTCAGTCGCCACCCTCAGCCGCTGCTCGGATTCCTTGATCGCTTCGCGCGCGCGAACGATATGGGAAATGTCCCGGAAATAACAGACCACGCCGAAACGCCCATCCGGAAGCGGAATGCGGTTGATCTGCCATTCAAAACACTGGAGAGCGCCGTTATCACGCCGCCGCTGGATGCGCTCAGCGGCAAAGTAAGGTTCTCCAGTTTCCAACGTGTGGCGGAATGTTCCGACAATCTCGTCTGCATATTCTTTGGGCCAACGGCTGCGAGTGAGTTCCTCAAAATCGCGCCCGATCAGGTCGGGAGCGTTTTCGTAAACCGCAAGCGCGGTCGGATTGACCTCCCGGATTCGAAAGTCCGAATCAACCAGATAAACGCCGAGCGGAGCCTCATTGAGCAGAGTCTCAAACTGGGCCGTGCGTTGACGCAGAATTTCTTCGGCCTCTTTTCTCACACGCGCCATTTGCAGATGGGTTTGCACGCGCGCCAGAAGTTCGCGGGCGCTGAAAGGCTTGATAAGGTAGTCGTCCGCGCCCTGTTGCATGCCTTCGACGCGCGACTCTTCCCCAGCGCGCGCAGAAAGCAGGATGATCGGAATGGTCTTCGTTTCGGGGGCTTCTCGCAGCGCATGCAGCAATCCAAAGCCGTCGAGGTTGGGCATCATTACATCACTCAACACCACATCTGGCACGCGTTGCCGTATGGACGCAAGTGCAACCTCGCCATCTGGAACCGCCTCTACCTCGTAGCGTTCGGAAAGCAAACGCACGAGATATTGACGCATGTCGGCGTTATCGTCAGCTACCAGGATGCGCGGACGTTTCTCGGCTGCTTCCATCTCTGCGGCATCGGGAGGACAAGCAATCGGAATACGTTCGTCATCAGGAATGATTTCGGCGTCGTCGAAGCGCTCGTTCTCAGGCAGCCAGCGAAGTGCCTCCTGCACAAATGGGGCAGCGCCTACGGCCGTGGTCGCCAAGGTGCGGGTTCCACCAATCCTGTCTGCAGGCAAGTGCGCGCTCCCCTGCGGGACGCTTACAATGAAAGTGCTGCCCGTTCCTGCCACGCTTTCCACGCGAACTGTTCCGCCATGAAGCTTGACCAGTTCCTGAACCAGCGCCAGGCCGATCCCACTGCCCTCGTGAGTTCGGCTGCGGGTGTTTTCGATACGATGGAAGCGGTCGAAAAGCCGCGGCAGTTCTTTCGCGGGAATGCCTACTCCAGTGTCTTTCACGCGTAATTCAACGTTGTTCCCCGCCTCAGTCAAGGCAACTGTGATCGTGCCTTCGAAGGTGAATTTGAAGGCGTTCGAGATAAGATTGAGAACAATCTTTTCCCACATGCTCCGATCGATGAAAACGGGCTGCGACAACGGGGGACATTCCAGTTCCAGCCGCAGTCCAGCTTTCTCCGTGGCAGAACGGAATACGCTGGCTAGTTCCACAGTAAAGTTCGCAAGGTTGGTCGGTTGAAATACCGCCTGCATTCGGCCCGCTTCGATGCGGGAAAAATCCAATAGAGTATTTACCAGCCGGAGCAGCCGGGTTCCGTTGCGATTCACCAGTTCGAGCTGGCTTTTTGCGGACGGAGACAGCCCGGTATAACTTTTTGCCAGCAGATCTTCTACTGGCCCCAACATCAAGGTCAACGGAGTGCGAAACTCGTGGCTGACATTGCTGAAAAACGCGGTCTTCGCGCGGTCAATTTCGGCCATGGCCTCGAGTCGCTTCCGCTCTTCCTCGGCCGCGCGCACATTCTGAATGGCGGTTGCGATCTGGCTTGCGATCAGATCATAAAATGTGCGGTACTCCGCATCGAGTCTGCGCGTAGGATTTACGCCGGCTACCAGAACTCCCAGTGGCCGATCGTCACCTCGCGAAGTGACCGGCTGCACTACGGCGCTGGAAATGGCCTGCTGAGCCGGTCCCTGCGGTAGACCCGAAATATTTCCCACGTCGATCACTAAGGACTGGCCTGTATTCACGACTTGCGCTATCGGCCACAGGGGCGGCTCTGAGTTTGTCCGGTTTAGATGCAAAGTTAGCGGAGCGTTTTTGAGCATCGCGGGAGGGAGTCCGCAGGCCTGCTCTCGGCTGGCCGTCTTCCCCTCTTCGTCAACCAGATAAAGAATGGCGAAAGGGATATCGTCCGGATTTTTCAATAACGTGTCAGTCGCCGAGGCACAAGCCTCCGAGGTCGTTTTTTGGGTTAACGCGCCCGCCGATAGTTCCGAGAGTGTCCGAAGGCGCCGTGCGTTGATGACTTTTGCAGTCACCTCAGTCGAAGGGCAAAACAACCCACCGACTTTGCCAGCCTCGTCATGAATCGGACTGTACGAGAACGAGTAATACGTCTCTTCCACGAAATTTCCGCGATTCATGAACAATCGAACATCATCGAAAAACGAAGCTTCACCTTTTTGGAAAACCTTCTCAGCCAGGGGACCGCAGACATCCCAAATCTCCGCCCACACTTCCGACGCGGGCCTGCCTAATGCCCAGGGGTGCTTGCTTAAACTCAAGACCTGGATATACGCGTCGTTATAGAGAAACGTCGCGTCTTCACCCCAGCCAATCCACATCGGGTGCTGAGAACTAAGAATCAGATTGACTGAGGTTTTCAGGCTTTGCGGCCAGCCCTTGATAGGCCCGAGCGACGTCTGTGACCAATCGTGTTCCCGGATCAAGCGGCCCAACTCTCCGCCTCCAGCCAACCATATCGTGTCCGAGTCGTGATTCATCGCCTCTGGCCGTAAGTTCGCGGGAGAGTCGCGATCAACTATTCGATTGAGCGTAGAAAATAGATCTCGGGCGATCAGGTTCTTGGGAACATAAGCCGTAGCATCCACTTCTCGAATCTGCCGTTGCACGATGGCCGGGTCGTTCTGGCTGACGATAACCACTTTCACTTCCGGCAGTTCTCTCCGCAAAATGCATGTTGCCTCGAGTCCATTCATCCGAGGCATGGAGATATCCATCAGCACGACATCCGGCCGCAAGGCTTTGGCTTTTTCGATTGCATCCAGCCCATCGACCGCTTCACCGCAGACGCTCCAGTCCGCGTGGGAAGAGAGCAGGGAACGCAGGCTCTTTCTGACGGCCTCGTTGTCGTCGACGATCAGTATTTGACCTGCGATCATTCTGAATCTGTCTTACCCAATTTGTCTTTAAATCTGCGCAACAAAAACTGTTGCGCCTACGAGGTTTTGCGGAACCGTTCACACCAATTCAAGCGCCCAGCGAAGGAAAGCGCCTAACGCGCAATTGCGTCTGAGGATAATAGTTGGCGGGCTAACGGCCATCATATACAGTGCTTCCTGTAGCTGCCAAAAACAGCTTTTGGTTTTGCCAGTTCCCCGGCCACGAAAGAGCAGCTGTTCCAGGCTCCCGGCCACTGCGGAAGACGCTTATTTGAAATCTGACCTTAGTAACCATCCTCAAGTCACTTCTGGTAACCCTCGGATGCTCCAGCCTCAACTCCTTTCGTAATTATTGATTACAAAACTTCACAACTAAACTTCGTTGCGGGGGTTGAGCTCTGACATGACCAACAAAGTCACGAAGTCGCTCTTAGTCCTGGCAGCGGGTGGTCTGATGTTGGTTGGCGCCGCCTCTGCTCAAACCCAAGACAGCAACACATCCGGCTTGCGGGACCAGGTGTAGTCGATCCCGGCCATCCTCGGCGTTAACGAAGTTAACACCCGCGAGCAGAACCAGCAGGACCGCATCGCGAGTGGGGTCCAGAGCGGTACCGTGACCCCTGGACAGGCATCGCGCGTGGAAAATCGGGAGCAGAATATCGAGAACCAGCAAAAGGCCGACATGGCCGCTCATAACGGTCATCTGACCAAAGGCGAGCAAAAACAGCTCAACAAGGAACAGAACCGCACGAGCAAGCGAATCTACAAAGATAAACATGATGGAAAGTAGTTTCGGAATCTGACTTCCCGAATTCAGGACAAGAGCTGCGGCCACCCGCGGCTTTTTTTGTTTTCCGAACACTTTCCGGTGCTCTGCGTTTTGCCGCGCCAAGTTGTCTATAATGACGGGGCCATACCCTCACGCAGTTCGTGACCAATTGAAGTCCTGTGTGGTTTCTCACCGCATGGCCGGAGTTCGAAGTCGTACTTGATCCTATGAATGTGAAACCTGGATTCGAAGTGGCAAGCTTAACCGACGTCGGTTTCCAGCGCGAGAACAATGAGGATTCTTATCTTTATTGGGAGCCGGCGGCAGATGGAGAACTCCAGCGTAAAGGCAGATTGGCGGTGATCGCCGACGGCATGGGCGGATACGAAGGCGGCCAGGAGGCGAGCCGGCTGGCCGTGGAAACAGTTCGTGAGGTCTACGACAATGTAGTCCGGGACGATCCGCACGTCGCCCTACTCGAAGCATTTGCCCGAGCCCACGAAAGAATCCAAAGCTACGCCGGACATCATCCCGCGCTTCACGGCATGGGCACCACGTGCACTGCGCTCGTGATCCGCGACCGCCAGCTTTATTTTGCTCATGTCGGAGATAGCCGCCTTTACCTGGTGCGCGGGGCCAGCATCGCGCGCCTCACCCGCGACCACTCCTATGTCGGCCGACTGGTCGAGACTGGCATTGTCCGCGCCGAAGATGCCGAAAAGCATCCCCAGCGGCACATTCTCACGGCCGCTTTGGGAGCAGGCATCGAGGTAGCCGTACAAAGTGCGGAGAAGGCAATGGCTCTGCAGGATTCCGACTATCTCCTTCTCTGTACGGACGGTTTGTGGGGAGTGGTTAGCGATGAGGAAATCGAGGCGGCCGTGAACGGAAACACTCCGGCTGGATGCTGCTCCGTCCTGGTCAAGCTGGCATTGCAGCGCGGGGGACCAGACAATATTACGGTGCAGGTTCTGCGCGTGTTGCCTGAGTCCGAATCTAAAGCGACTGCTGCGAGCTAACGAACCGATTGTTCTTTCGTACTGCAATCTGCTGCACACATTATTGTCTTTTCCCGAAGGCCATTCTACAAACTATTGAAAACAGGTTGTAAGAATCCTCATACGGCCGCGCAGGAATGGCCGATCGATTGCAGGGGAGGGAGATAAAGTCTATTAATACCATAGACTTTATGGCATAATGGCGTCCCTATGAAAATCTCGCAAAAAGGACTTTACGCATTGCAGGCGATGATGATGTTGGCTCGTCGATACCACCAGGGAGCGATCAAGATCCGAGAGATCGCGTACGAGGAGAATCTGCCAGAAAAGTTTCTCGAGCTCATCCTCCTTGAGCTGAAGAACGCACGCATGGTCGAGAGCGTGCGCGGAGCCAAAGGCGGATATCAGCTGCGGCGTGATCCCTCCGACATCCGGTTGAGCGAGATTATGCGTTTGATCGACGGGCCGCTGGCACCCTTTGGCGACGCCGAGCAGTTGCGCACTCTGATTGACCGCGATCTGCCGCACCGCGCCCTCTACCAGTTATTTCTCGACGTACGCGATGCAGCCGCCAATATTCTGGAAAACACGACTCTGGCCGATCTGATCGCCGAACCAGCCCCGCGCGCGCCCAGAGCGAAGAGAACTCCGAAGAAAAAGGAAAAGGGAAGCGTACTGTCCATGGTGGTCGGGGGAAACAAGAGTGAGTAAATGCCGGTTGTTCGCCTGATCCAATCCTAGCGGCCGCTGGAAAGCTTCTTCGCAATTCACGCTTATGTTCAACAAAAGCAGCAGCTGGTGTACCAACAAACACTAGTAAGTCGATAGTGATAATAAAGAAAATGTTATATAGCTCGGTTGCGAAGAAGTTCTGTAAGTCTCAGTTCAAAGTTATTCGACCAAAACCCAAAAGGAGAGGGATTGCGAATTCCATGAAACCAAGCAAGAAGTTGATCGCTACTGCTTTTGCGCTCGCGGCTTTAATCGCTGGTGCGTGGGCAGAAAACCCGCCGTCAGGTGCGCCCGCGGCCAAAGATGGAGCGACCGCACCTGCGCCGTCCGCCGTCACCGCTGCGGATTTTCAAGCGCTAAAGGATGCTCTGGCCGCGCAGCAACTGCAAATCAACCGGCTCACTGAGCTACTGGAACGCCAACAGGCCCAGGGAACGGCAGCGGAAGCTTCCGGCAATTCCAATACTCGGGGTGTCCCGCAACCTCAGGTGGCAACGGCCGCAGTGGTAGCCGGCGCTGCGCCGCAACAGGGCAACACTCCCCCTACTGCCCAGAACCCGCAAGATTCGGGCACGATGCCCAGCCCAAGTCCGATCGAAGGTCCGCTCTCTATCCGTTTCAGAGGCATCAGCATCACGCCCGGCGGATATGCCGCTGCCGAATTTGTTCGCCGCTCCAGAGCCCTCGGCGCGGACGTTTCCACGCCCTTTAATTCCCTGACGATGCCCGGCGCCTCGCAGAGTTCGGTGCCGGAATTTTTCGGGTCAGGCCGCCAGTCGAAAATCACAGCTTTCGTCAATGGTCAGGCGGGAAGAGTAGATCTTTCCAGCTACGTCTCGGCTGACTTTCTCTCGGCCGGGGTCACTTCGAACTCCAATTCAACGAATAGCTACACTCTTCGTCTCCGTCAGGCTTGGGTACAGGCCAAAATGGATAATGGCTGGAGCTTTCTGGGCGGGCAGATGTGGTCTCTGGCGACAGAGAACGGTAAAGGCATCGCTCCGGATGATGACCTCGGCAGGACCAATGACGCCCGACCCAAGACTATCGATGCGACTTACAGTGTCGGCTTCGTTTATGCCCGCCAGGCTGGCATCCGTGTTACCAAAGCGTTCGGCGACAAAGTTGCACTGGCCTTCGCCGTAGAAGCCCCGCAAGGAACACTCACCACGCACGGGAACGGAGATAACTTCCTCCTCGGCCAGGCGGGCGCGAGCAACAGCTACAACACTACCGGCACTTACACCTTCAATCCTTCGCCAGATCTTATCGCGAAGGCGGCCTTTGATCCCGGCTTCGGACACTACGAGATGTTCGGCATCTTTAGCCGGTTTACCGACCGCGTGTTTCCCTGCGGTGAAGTAGCACTCGTCGCACCGGCAACAACCGGGCCTTGCCCCAATGGCGCGGGAACCGGTCCTAATGCGTTAGGGGCCTACAACGCTTCCAAATCTGGCGGCGCTTTCGGCGCGAGCGCACGCTGGGCCTTCGACCATAAACATATCGTTCTCGGCTTGAAAGCCTTGACTGGCGATGGAACCGGACGCTACGCCGCGGGTGGACTCTCCGATGTTTCGATCAACGGCGACGGCACGCTTCATTTGATCAAGAACTTCGCGGAATTAACCACTATCGAGTACCGGGCCAGGAAATTCGATATCTACGGCTACGGTGGCGTCGAGTACGCTGCGCGGACGGCCAGCTTTGACCCCGTCACAGGAAAAGAGGTCGGCTATGGAGCCCCACTGTTTAACAATTCCGGTTGCTACGCTGAATTGCCTCCCACTGTGGATACCGGGTTCACTCCCACCAGCCTCAGCAGTTGCACATCCGATACGCGCGCTTTGTTCGAGGGAACTATCGGCTTCTGGTACCGCTTTTACAGCGGACCCAGGGGAAGGTTCCAGTTCGGCACGCAGTATTCCTATGTAACTCGGGATGCCTGGTCTGGTACAGGCTTTACGAAAGGAGTCGGCGTGTCACCGGAAGGACTGGACAATATGGTCTTTACATCCTTCCGTTACATCTTGCCGTAACCGAAAAAAGATCTCGCGTTTGCATTCGACGCGGGTAACGGTTTCCAACGTTTCAACTTTTCGGAGGAGCGTTCCCTTCGGAAACACCACCGGCCCGGTTTTAGCTACTCTCCTTTTCCGAGCCGGTGGTGGTAACTTGGTTACGAGAAATAGCGAATGTAGATTTCGGAATCTTCTCTTTCGCAATACAATATCGCGAGACGATATTGTGAAATGATATTTTGAATTATGAACTCCAGACGCGAATTCCTTAAGCAGATGTCAGGAGTGGCGCTTCTCACAGGCGCTGCGCCAGTATTGACATGGGCGCTTCCGCAAGGACAACAGGTCCCGTTCCCCGGCGAAGAAGGCATGGTTCTCCGCTCGTTCCGCTTTATCGATCTCGAAAGTCCAGTCGAGTATTTCAATACGTGGCTCACGCCAGTTCCGCACTTTTTCGTGCGCAACCACATGTACGAACCGAGCGAGCTTGACCCAAAGGAATGGCGTTTGTCGATCGGCGGCGAAGTGGAGAAGCCAGTCACGTTGAGTCTGGGCGAGCTTTCGAAAATGGAAACGCACTCAGTGGTCAACACGCTCGAGTGCGCCGGCAACGGCCGCACTTTCTACCGACCGCAGGTCCCCGGTATCCAGTGGGGGAAGGGAGCGGTTGGCACTTCCCGTTTTTCTGGACCGCGAATGCGCGATGTTTTGCAGCGCGCGGGAGTGAAGGCCACTGGCAAACACGTGATGTTCCGCGGCCTCGATGAAGTTCCCGGCAAAGTGCCTCCGTTCATTCGCAGCATCCCAATCGAAAAGATTCTTGACGCCGATACCATCATTGCTACGCATATGAATGGCTCACCTCTCACCAAGCATCACGGCTTTCCCGCCCGCGCGCTCGTTCCTGGATGGATCGGCGCTGCCTCTTGCAAGTGGCTTACCGAGATCAAGGTGCTCGAGGCTGAGTTCGTTGGCAATTTTATGAGTCCCGGTTATAGCCTGCCGAACCACGCGGTGAAGCCCGGTGAAACGCTGAAACCCGAAGATACGCATCCCATTACTGCGTTGAACGTGAAGTCCGTAATTGCGGGCCCGAGCGACGGAACGAACTTGAAAGCCGGTGCATTCCTCGCGCACGGCGCAGCATGGGCGGGGGAATCGGATATCGCGAAGGTCGAGATCTCGATCGACGGCGGCGCGACCTGGAATCCTGCAAACCTTGGCCGCGACCAGTCCCGTTACGCGTGGCGCCTTTGGAACTTCGAGTCGAAGATATTGAAACCTGGAAATTACACCATCCAGTCTCGCGCGACCGATACTCAAGGGCGCACACAGCCGACTACGCCTTTGTGGAATCCCGGTGGGTATCTTTACAACGTCATCGATCAGGTGAACGTACATGTTTCATAAAACCGTATTCACTCGGGCGTTTCATATAAGTTTGGGGCTCGCACTGCTAGCCTTCGCCACTGCATTAGTGGCGCAAAAAAGCGTTCCAGCCAATGTGACTGCAGATTTACCGGCGGGTCCGATGCAGGCGAAAGCCACTACGGCTTGTACGGAGTGTCACGAAGCGCGCATCATCCTGCAACAGCGCCTGAGCAAAACGGCATGGACGAAAGAGGTCGACAAGATGACGAAGTGGGGGGCGGTAGTTGATCCGGCTGATCGGGATGCCCTGATCGATTATTTGAGCAGCAACTTCAGCCCGGATAGGCCTCCGTACGAGCCGCCACGAACCGCGGGGAAGTGAACGTGATACACCCGTCGAAAGTGCCTGTGCAAGCAAAAAGCAAAGCGCTACCGACCCAGCATCCATACTTGCGGGGCGCTACGGCAGCGCTGCCAATTCTTCGCCTAAATCGGATGCTAAAAGTATAGAAAGTGTTGTTAAGGATCTTCTAGTGCATTGTTAGGTACTGGGAAGTTAATAGCTTGCGTAGAAAACCTAAAGCCTTTCCTTTGTATCCCCCGGTTCCTCTGCGTGTAATTCTTTTTCCGGCCGCAGCAGAGGGAAGAGAATAACGTCCCGAATGGTATGCGAATCGGTCAGCAGCATACAAAGCCGATCGACACCCACGCCACACCCGCCCGCCGGAGGCATTCCATACGAAAGGGCTCGAATGTAGTCTTCATCCATCTGGTGCGCCTCTTCGTCGCCGCGCTCACGCTCCTTTAACTGCGACTCGAAACGCCTCCGCTGATCCTCAGGATCGTTGAGTTCGCTGAATCCGTTGGATATCTCCATCTGTCCGGCATAAATTTCGAACCGCTCGGTCCATTTCGGCTCATCTGGCTTCTGTTTTGACAGCGGCGAGACTGCGGTAGGGAACTCGTAGATGATCGTGGGTTGGGTTAGGTGCTCTTGGCCGACAGTTTCGAAAACTAGCAGCGATTGCTTTACCCAACGTTTCCGTCCTTCGTCAATGTATCGCGCATCAGTATGGGACCCTGACGACCTGATTCCTTAATCTCCTACCAAGTAGGGGCTCATCTAATCGTCTTCACAGACTCGCTTCGCGAGGGCTTAGTGAAGATCCACGAAAAGTCGCCCATCTCTGGCTTTGCCCCAGCAACTTCCGGCCAGTAATGAATTATGGCTTCGCGCATTGTGAACCGTTGCCAATTCGCCCAGTCGATCTCCTGATCTCCCCACTTCGCTTTGGTTCCACCATTCACGTCGATCGCAGCCTGCGTAATCAACTCCTGCGTGAGATCCATGATGCCCTGATAATCGGTGTAAGCCTGATAAAACTCCAGCATGGTGAATTCAGGATTCCATCGCCAGCCCAGGCCCTCGTTGCGGAAGTTGCGGTTGATTTCGTACACGCGATCGAATCCGCCTACGACGAGCCGCTTCAAATAAAGTTCCGGCGCGATGCGCAAATACAAATCCATATCAAGCGTGTTGTGATGAGTCACGAACGGCCGCGCCACGGCCCCGCCCGCGATCGGCTGCATCATCGGAGTCTCGACTTCGACAAATCCGTGCGCTTCCATCGTTCGCCGCAGCGATTGCACCAGCTTGCTGCGCTTCAGAAAAACTTCCCGTACTTCGGGATTCACTACCAGATCGACATAACGCTGGCGATAACGCAGCTCCACGTCGGCAAGTTCGTTCCATTTCTTGGCGCCAGTGAGGTTAGAGTCATCGGCCTGGACCGTCTTACCCGCAGGCAACGGCAAAAGATCTTTGCTGAGAAAAGTAATCTCCTCTACGTGGATCGTCAGTTCGCCTGTGCGGGTGCGAAATAAATATCCGCTCACGCCGATGTGATCGCCAATATCGAGCAACTTGTACAACTCGAAACCGGCGTCCCCGACGGCATCTTTCTTTACGTAAATTTGCAGCCGCAGGCCGGCTTGCTGCAGATGCGAGAAGCCTGCCTTGCCCATCAGCCGAATCGCCATAATGCGTCCGGCCACGCGCACATTGACGCGCGGAGCTTCGAGTTGCTCGGCAGTCTTATCCGAATAATCCGCGAGGATCTGCGGAATGGTGTGCGTGAACTCGTACTTGCTGCGGTACGCAGTTTGTCCCAACGCCTCAATCTGCTTCAATTTCTGGCGCCGTAATTCGTAAACGTTCTCGTCGAAAGCCAAGAGGATCCTTTAATCGGGAATTGCGCCGAGGGCGCGGTAAATCTGTGGAAAATGGTGAAACGCGATTATAAACAACTCATGGGCTGCCGCTCGATCATCGCATCCCATTTGCTCTTATGTTGGTACTGTGGTACATTGGTACAAATGATTGAAGATCAAAAGCTGCTGGTCGAGCGCGTGCAAACTGGTGTGCGTATGGAGAAGCGCCTGCTCAAAATCCTGAAAGCCTTCGCCGAATACCATGATATGACCCTCGGCGATCTCTTGGAGGGCATCGTCCTGCATGCATTCGATGGAAAAACGCCGTTCAGTGCGGCCTCTCTTGAACGGATTCAGGAATTGAAGCGTTTTTACGACTTTGATCTGGATTCGGGCGCCAGCCATCGCCTGAAAGAAATCAAAGCGCGGCCGGCCCGCAGACGACCCACCGAGAAATAGAAATACTATGACCACGCAACGTGCCAATATCGCCCTCACCGGCCTGCAGTGGACCCTGGGACTTGTGATTCTGATCGAAGCAATTCTGTTTCTGCTGCCGGGCGCCGCTCACGGCTTCTCCAGGACTCATCTGCCAAATGTAATCCGGCTGATTCTTGGATTCGGTGAAATCGCTGGTTGTGTATTAATGCTCATTCCGCGCACCGCCATTCGCGGCGCCTGGCTTCTAGTGGCCGTGTTTGCTCTGGCAGTCGCGATTCACCTGCTGCACGGTATGTATGAGGTAGGAAATCTAGCGATCTATATCGCGGCTGCCGGGGCTGTCGCCGTGGGAAAAGAAAGCTAGGTCGCCGCATGGACCATCAGCAAATCATCGACGACTTCGAGCACGGCCTCGTTTCGGCCGATTCATTTCACCACGCCGACCACGTACACCTTGCGTTCGCCTATCTCAGCAAGTATCCGGTTCTCGCAGCTCTCGAGAGATTCACCAGCGCGCTGAAACGATTCGCACTCGCCAACGGCAAGCCGCAGCTCTATAACGAAACAATTACTTGCGCATACTTCTTTTTGATACGCGAACGCATGGCCCGCAACGAAGTCACAGACTGGGGAGAATTCGCGCACCGCAATCCCGATCTGCTCATCTGGAAAGGCGGCATCCTGAGCCGCTACTACCGGGAGATGACGTTGCGTTCAGATTTTGCCCGCGATGTG
Organism: uncultured Acidobacteriaceae bacterium; assembly: GCA_963724815.1. Taxonomy (GTDB): domain Bacteria; phylum Acidobacteriota; class Terriglobia; order Terriglobales; family Acidobacteriaceae; genus Sulfotelmatobacter. The sequence continues at coordinate 52,672 of CAVRWS010000012.1, read as the reverse complement.
TTTGTGTTTCCGGATAGGTTTCCGTGAGACCCTCACTCGCACGGCTGATTCTTGTTTCGTCCCGACAGGATTTGTTGGATAGGGTAGGATTTGTGGCACACATCTATTATGGATAAATGTCGGGAGCTCAAATGAAACTGCGATTCATTGTTCTATTCTTTTTAGGTTTTACCTTCGCTCATGCTCAGGAAATCAACAATGGCGAAGCAGTTTTGCGCGCCATGCACGAACGGTACAAAGCATCCTGGTATGACACGGTTACGTTCACCCAGAAGAGCACTACTTATAATCCGGATGGAACCACCAAAGTTGAGACCTGGTACGAGGCCGCTTTGTTGCCGGGCAAGTTGCGCATCGACATTGGGCCAGCTGCAGACGGAAACGGATACGTCCTGGCAGATGGCAATGTGACCATCATGAAAGATGGCAAAGTATCGGGCAACCGGCCTCTGGTGAACATGTTGCTGGTATTGGGATTCGACGTCTACCGGCAAGATCCGCAGACTACGATCGACGTCGTCAAGGCACAAGGCTATGACTTGACGAAGCTTCGCGAAGACACGTGGGAGGGCCATCCCGTTTACGTGGTCGGCGCCGCAAAGGGTGATTTGCAGTCCCGGCAATTCTGGGTGGAAAAAGACACATTGCTATTTGTTCGAGAGATGGAGCCGTCGCGCAGCGACCCCAAGAAAACCGAGGACATTCGCTTCACCGATTACCGCAAACTCGCGGGTGGCTGGATCGCCGCACGGGTAGAGATGCACGTCGACAACAAGATGGTGTTCAGCGAGGAGTATTCGGATATCCGCGACAACGTTAAGCTCGACGCCGCCGTCTTCGATCCCAAACAGTTCAATTCAACGCACTGGGAGAAATAAAAACCCGCAATAAAAACCCAGTGCAGATCGCGGGACGGATCTATCCAGTACATCCTTCGCAAGAGTCTTGAAGCTGCGCGCAGTGGGCGATACTATGGTCGAGGTTTGTGTTACCGTTGACAGCCGAGGCACACGATGCCGCAAAACTACGTTCCAATTTTTATCTTCATGGCAGTTATCGGCGTGTTTCTTCCGATCACACTGCTGGCCGCAAAGCTGGTCCGCCCGGACAATCCGAGCAAGACCAAGTTGATGCCATACGAGTGCGGCATCGATCCCATCGACAACGCGCGCGGCCGCTACACCGTCCGCTATTACATTATTGCAATTCTGTTTGTGGTCTTCGATGTGGAAACCATCTTCTTGTTTCCCTGGGCAGTCAAATTCAAAGCTCTCGGAGTCTTCGGGCTGGCTGAGATTTTGATCTTCCTCGTGATTCTGATCGTTGGCTACATCTGGGTTTGGGGAAAGGGCGCGCTGGAATGGGTGTAACCCCTGCCACCCCTGCCGCCGAACCGTCTGCGGAAACCTTTGCAGCCAGTCGCTGGACTCAAGGCAATTTCATCTTCCCAACTCGGATCATAGTCAGCCCGATGCGAGTCAGCCGTGTGAAGTCGCGTTGGTTTGGCAGAAACGAAGAGAGCATTCCCATCTCGAAAGTTGCTTCCGTGCATATCTCCACGGGCGTGCTTTGGGCTGAGATTGTCATTGAATCCACCGGCGGCACCGATCCCATCACCAGCCACGGCCATCGCAAAAAAGACGCGCAACGCATACGCGATCTGATCGAGTCTTATCAAGGGCAAGCACGCGCATAGCAAAATCGCGCCAATTTTTACAGAAAATTAAAACTCGTACTTTGCGGCCTAGCTCGTTGACACCGCACCCTCAAGCTGATAAAAATTAACGTTCTCTCCGATACCCTGCGCGCCTGAGGTTTGTGCCTTCGCCGCCTAATGCCGGACGAAATCAAATCGCCCTCTTCTCCGCCGCCGGAAGGTGACCCGAAGCCGACGGCGGATCAAACAGCTGTCCCCGGCGGCGTGAAGGCAACTGCTTCCGGCTCCGTTCAGTCCGATCCCAAATCTGCTGCCGAAAAGCCAGCTTCTCCCGCGTCGCAAGTTCCTCCGAAGCCCGCAGCTACAGCGCCTGCGACCCCTGCAGCCGCGAAGCCCGCGGCTCCAGCAAAACCACCCGCACCAGCTCCGGTAGCCTGGGATTCCCCGATGATCGCGAAGTTGAAAGGAATCTACGGTACCGGAATCGTGCCCCTAACGTACGCCGGCCAGAACTACATGGTGGTTGATCGCTCCCTGATCCCTGAGATTCTTCAAGTCTTGCGCAATGAAGAGCAGTTCGATTACTGCGTCGACATCACCGCGGTGCATTATCCCAAACGCGAGAAGCAATTCGATGTTATCTGGGTGCTTTATTCCTTTGCATGCAACCAACGCATTCGCGTGACCACACAAATTCTCGACGGCGCAAGCCTCCCCAGCTCGGTTCCCATCTGGGCAGCTGCCAACTGGTTGGAGCGCGAAGTCTACGACATGTTCGGGATCAAGTTCGACGGACATCCCGACATGAAACGCATTCTGCTGCCTGACGGCTGGAAGGGACATCCGCTCCGTAAAGATTACGGTATTCTCCAGCAGGATAACGAGTGGGTGCAGATCAACCTTGGAATTGAAAGCGGCCAATGAAGACTGGAACCCTTAGTGCCTCGGCAAAATGTCGCGCCGCCTGGATCGTTATCGTTTTTGCGATGAGCCTAACTTGTGCTGAGGCTCAGACCGCTGCGGAGAATGCCTTTCCGACGGACGATTTAATAGTCCTTACGAAATCTGGACCTATTCCTGGGCCGGGCCTGACGGCGCTGTTGCATCATGTTACGACATGTGATCGGTTCAACTCCCGACCCGCGACGAAGAGTCAAGCTTCCAACCTTTCGGGCTGTATCCGCGGAGCCGCTAAAGCTAGGGGCGCGATTAAAGTTCAGATTCAGAGTGCAGATGTAAGTGAGCATCTTAGTTCAGCAGCGAACGAGTTTGGCGAGTTTTCGTTCGGCGATGTTCCCCGCGGTGACTATTCGGTGATAGCCACTCAGGGAGCGAAGATCCTAGCATTTAGAACGATTCAGATCCCACTTAGGATGCCACTGGTGATGGTGATCACTCCGCACATATCTGGCGTTGCCACCTTATATTTGAGCGAATACTGAAGACAAACAGCTAGATGACCGACCCGAATAGTTCGCTCTCGCATCTCGATCTCGAAACTCCCGAGAAGCCGTTTCTTGATGCAAACGAACTCGTGATCAACATGGGACCGCAGCATCCCGCCACGCACGGCGTGCTACGCGTGATTCTCCGCCTCGATGGCGAAAAAGTTCTTGGCCTCGAGTGCGTGATCGGATATCTGCACCGTGGTGTCGAGAAGATCGGCGAGCATCGCACTTATACGATGTTCAATCCGTACGTTGATCGTATGGATTACGTTGCGGCGGTCTCGAATGGGCTAGGCTATTGCGAAACCGTAGAAAAACTTCTCAATGTTGAGGCGCCACCACGCGCGCAGCATGTTCGCGTGATCCTCACCGAACTGAACCGCATCGCCAGCCATCAGCTTTGGCTGGGAACGCATGCCCTTGATATCGGCGCCATCACGCCGCTCTTCTACACTTTCCGCGACCGCGAAGAGATTCTGAAGATCTACGAAAAATATTGCGGCGCTCGCCTCACGACTCACGCTTTCCGCATCGGCGGCCTCCAATACGAGACCTACGCCGGCTTCGAAAAAGACGTGAAGAATTTCCTTAATTTTTTCCGTCCCAAAATCGACGAATACGAAGAGCTGCTCACTACCAACCGAATCTGGGTTGAGCGCACCAGGAATGTTGGAACTATCTCTGCTCGGGATTGCATCGCCCTTGGGGTCACGGGTCCGGTTCTGCGCGCAAGCGGAGTGAAATGGGACCTGCGCAAAGCGCAGCCCTACGCTAACTATAAAAATTTCGATTTCGATATTCCGATCGGGGAGAATGGCGACACCTACGACCGGTATCTGGTGCGGATGGCAGAGATGCGGCAATCCGTGCGCATCATCGAGCAAGCAGTGGATGCACTTCCCGAAGGCCCCATCATGGCCAAGGTCCCTAAGGTCATGAAACCCGCAGCGGGCGAGGTTTACCACTCGATCGAGGCACCCAAAGGCGAACTCGGATATTTCATCGTCAGCGATGGATCTACCCAGCCGTATCGCGTGCGCGTTCGTCCGCCGTCGTTCGTAAATCTGCAGGCTCTCGATGTGATGTGCCGCGGCCAACTCGTGGCTGACGTGATCGCCGTGATCGGCACGCTCGATATTGTTCTCGGCGAGGTGGACCGCTGATGGGCCAGATCGTTCACTACATCACGTCTTACCTCAGCAGTACGCAAACCCCCGGCGCCGCGGGGAATATGTTCTGGGTGCTGGTTTACATCCTGCTGGTGTTCGCGGGCCTGTCGGGCGCAGTGATCGCGATGAACTGGCTCGAGCGAAAAATTCTGGCGCACATGCAGGTTCGGCTAGGGCCGATGCGGGTTGGCCCGCACGGCTTGATGCAGCCCATCGCCGATGCCATCAAGCTGTTACTCAAAGAAGACATCATGCCCGCCGAGGCCGACGCCGTTATCTTCTGGGTCGCCCCATTTGTGGTTGTGCTGGCGGCATTCACAACTTTTGTCGTGGTCCCGTTTGGCCCAACGCACGCCATCACCGACATGAACATAGGAATCTTGTTCATGCTCGGCGTCTCGTCGCTCAGCGTGTTGGGGATCGTAATGGCCGGATGGGCCTCGAACTCGCACTATCCGCTGATCGGCGCGTTGCGCTCCAGCGCCCAGATGGTGTCTTATGAGGTCGCAATGGGATTGGCGGTGGTCTCTGCCATTCTTATGACGAGCCTGAACGCGACCGGAACCGGAACCCTCAGCATGATCGGCATTGTTCAGGCACAACAGGCGCAAGGGGAGTGGTTCATTTTCAAGTTCTTTCCGCTTGGACTTGTTGCCTTCTTCATCTTTGCCGTTGCCATGGTCGCCGAAACCAACCGTGCACCCTTCGACTTGGCTGAAGCCGAATCTGAACTCACTGCCGGTTTTCACACCGAATACAGCGGCTTCCGCTGGTCTTTATTCTTTCTTGCCGAGTATTCCGCTATGATCGCGGTTTCTTCCATCGCGGTCACGCTCTGGCTTGGCGGATGGCTGCGGCCATTTCCGAATCTCCTCAACAGTTCAACCTGGGACCTCGTCTTCTCACTTTTCCCGGGAGTAACGTTTCTTCTTTTCGCCGCGATGTGTTTCTACAATGCGGCGCGCATGCCCAAGCATCCGCTGTTCCGCATTCAGACTATCGGACTCGCGGGCTTCGGTGTGGTCCTCGGTTTTGTCGGCCTGGTCTTGTTCATTCCGGCTGTAAGCGTACGCATTCAGGATATCTTCTGGTTCTCGGCCAAAGTTGCCGGTTTCATGTATCTCTATATCTGGTATCGTGGCACGTTCCCGCGATATCGCTTTGACCAGCTCATGCGGATGGGATGGAAAGTGCTGCTGCCCATGGGACTGGGCGTTTTAATTCTGACGGCGAGTGTAGCTTTGCTCCAAGAAAAGTTATGGCACCCGTAGCCACACCATTTTTCTTTTACCTGCTCTCCGGGATCATGCTGATCGGCGGCATCTTGGTGATCACACGGAAGAATCCCGTGCATTCGGCGCTGGCGTTGATCGTTACGCTGCTGGCGCAGGCGTCGATTTACCTGATGCTATATGCACCGTTCGTCGCTGGCGTTCAGATCATCCTTTATGCCGGTGGAATTATGGTGCTGTTTTTATTCGTGATCATGCTGGTGAGTATTGACCGCTCGGTGAGAGAGCGCCAGTTCAACAGCCAGTGGGTGATCGGGATCATCGCGGCAACGGCGCTCGGCGGCTTGTTCATGGTCGTATTCACAAAGGGAAAAAGCATTTTTCCAGAACACGCGCTGCCCATGGTGGAAAACGACAACACCCAGAAGATCGCAACCATGTTGTACGGCCAATACATGTTCGCCTTCGAAATCGCATCACTACTGTTGCTCGTGGCGATTATTGGAGCAGTAGTGATGGCAAAGAAGAGAATCTGAAAGGCAGGCTCTGGCTACTAGCTGGGAGCCAGTCGCTAGAAGCTGGAAACGATTATGGAGTCGATGCTCCACATCACGACACTACATTATCTCGTCCTCGGCGCAGCCCTGTTTCTCCTGGGCGTGATCGGTGTCCTCACCCGCCGTAACGTGGTCATTGTCCTGATGTCGATTGAACTGATTTTAAACGCCGTAAACCTGAACCTGGTCGCGTTCTCCCGCATGTGGGGAGGATTGCATGGCCAGGTCTTCGCCATTTTTGTTATTACCGATGCCGCCGCCGAAGCTGCGGTTGGCCTCGGAATTCTAATCGCCTTCTTCCGCAACAAAGAAACGGTCAACATCGACGAAGTAAATTTGCTGAAGTGGTAGAAGTGCAGCTCTAAGCAGAAAACTGAAAATGTTTCTTTCCCACATCTGGCTGATCCCACTGCTGCCCGCCTTAGGCGCGGCCATCATGTTCTTTTTCGGCAGCAAGCTGCAGAAAGCTACGGTGAGCGCCGTCTGCGTAGGCAGCATCGTGCTGGCTTTTATCATGGCGTGCGGCGCGGTCTGGCAATACTCAGCGTGGTCGTCGACGCCAGAAAACTTCCACCGGCCGTATGAGACAATTCTCTATACGTGGCTCGGCACTGACACCGGCCACTTGACCTACACCACACACGACGGCTCGCAAGCTCCGTTCCACGCCGACGCCGGCTTCCTGCTCGATCCGCTGTCCAGCATCTGGCTGCTTTTCGTAACTGGTGTCGGCATGCTGATTCATATTTATTCCGTCGGATACATGGCGCATGAAGGCGGTTACTACCGCTTCTTCGGGTACCTCAATCTCTTCATGTTTTCCATGCTCACGCTCATCCTCGGCAACAATTATGTGTTGCTTTTTGTTGGCTGGGAGGGCGTCGGATTATGTTCGTATCTGCTGATCGGTTTCTATTTCCATCGAAAATCCGCCAGCGACGCCGCTGCGAAAGCGTTCATCGTGAATCGCATCGGCGACGCCGGATTTTTGCTGGGGATGTTCTTCGTCGCCTGGTATTTTGGCTCGTTGCGCTTCATCGACGTAACCGCAGCGGCTCGTAGTGGACACTTCTCGATCGGAGATCCCATCATCACCGCCGCCACTTTGTTGCTGTTTGTCGGAGCCTGTGGCAAATCCGCCCAGCTTCCCCTCTACATCTGGCTGCCTGATGCCATGGAAGGCCCCACGCCAGTATCGGCGCTCATCCATGCAGCGACCATGGTCACGGCCGGCGTCTACATGATCGCGCGCTCGAACGCGCTGTTTGTGCTCGCACCCACGTCGATGAAGACGGTTGCCATCGTCGGCGCGCTGACCGCAATCTTTGCCGCGTCCATCGGCCTCGTGCAAAACGACATCAAGCGTGTGCTGGCTTACTCCACCGTTTCCCAGCTCGGCTATATGTTTCTGGCGCTCGGCGTGGGAGCATTCGCCGCCGGCGTATTCCACGTCTTCACTCATGCGTTTTTCAAAGCACTGCTGTTTCTTGGTGCAGGGTCCGTGATCCACGCCATGAGCGGCGAGCAGGATATGCGTAACATGGGCGACCTGGGCCATCGCATTCCGACCACTCACCGCACTATGTTCATCGCCACTTTAGCGATTGCTGGAATTTTTCCGTTCGCCGGATTTTTCTCGAAAGATGCAATTCTTTGGGAAACGTGGTCGCGTGAAGGCGACGCGCTGCGTATCCTTTGGGTTATTGGTTACGTCACCGCTTTCATGACGGCGTTTTACATGTTCCGCCTGATGTTTCTGACCTTCCATGGCCGTCCGCGCATGAGCCACGACGCGGAGCACCACATCCATGAATCGCCGATTTCGATGACTGCACCATTGGTCACCCTTGCACTGTGCGCCATTGTCGCTGGATGGCTAGGTTGGCCGCACAGCCTCGGAGGATCCGATCGCTTCACGAAATTTCTCGAGCCAGTTTTCGCCAGCGAAGCACGTGTGCTTCAGGAAGAAGGCAGAACAGGTCAGTTGGTAGCCGGAGCGGAAGAAGAACACAACACCGGCACGGAGTGGCTTCTGATGGGGCTGTCGCTCGCCGCTGCCGGCTTGGGATGGGGGTCAGCTTGGTGGAGCTATCGCCACGCCGATAAAGGTTATACCGAGCCAATTGCCGCGGTCGCCCCTCCTGTTTACGATGTGCTGCTGCACAAGTATTACGTAGATGAAGGCTACGACTATGTTTTCACTGGTCGCCGCAAGCTGGGAAATGTACGTCTGGGCGTCCTCGGACTCGGCGTAGCGTCCGCCTGGTTCGATACTCATGTGATCGATGGCGCAGTCAACGCTGCTGGACGAATCACGCGCCTGGTCGCGACAATTTCCAGTTGGTGGGACAGGTGGATCATCGATGGCATCGGCGTCAACGGGCCCGCTATTTTAGCGCGCATGCTTTCTTATCCCGCGCGCCTGTTCGAGTGGGGTCTGGTGCAGTGGTACGCGCTGGTGATGACCGCGGGATTAGTAGGTTTCGTTTTTTATTACGTGTATCACTGAAATGAGCTACTGGCTACTGGCTCCTGGCTTGACGCCGCGGGCTTCCAGCCAGGGACTAGAAGCTAGAAGCTGAACCTCATGCAAAACCACATACTTTCGATCATCCTGTTCACGCCGCTCATTGGCGCGCTTGTGCTCCTGTTTGTTCCCAAGGAGAACAAGGACGCCGTTCGCTGGATCGCGAATTTCTTCGCGCTCGGCGGATTTCTGATTTCTCTGCCGCTGGTACCGATGTTCTGGTCGCAGATCAACAGTCCCGAGCGCTTCAAGTTCATCGAAGGCATGCCCAACAATTGGATCCCGTCGATCGGCGCGGGCTATTTGATCGGCATCGATGGAATTTCCTTCCTGCTCATCATGCTCACCACATTGCTGGGCTGGATCTCGATCCTCTCTTCCTGGACCGCCATAGAGATCCGCGTCAAGGAATATTATGTTTGGTTTTTGATTCTGCAGACTGGCATGCTCGGCGTCTTCATGGCGCTCGATTTCTTCCTCTTCTTCGTTTTCTGGGAAGCGATGCTGGTTCCGATGTACCTGCTAATCGGCATCTGGGGCGGTCCGCGCAAGCTTTATGCCGCGATCAAATTTTTCCTGTATACCCTGGCTGGATCGGTCTTGATGTTGTTGGGAATTCTTTTCCTGTATTTCCACCACCACGCTCTGACTGGCATATACACTTTCAGCCTCACTGCACTTTACGAAACCGCGCCGAAGATTTATTCCGACCCAGCGTACGGACCGACGGTAGCCACGCTGCTGTTCTTTGCTTTCTTCTTTGCGTTTGCGATCAAAGTCCCGATGTTTCCCTTTCACACGTGGCTGCCCGATGCCCACGTGGAAGCGCCGACAGCCGGCTCGGTAATCCTGGCCGGTGTTTTGCTGAAGATGGGAACCTACGGCTTTATCCGCTTCTCGTTGCCGTTTTTTCCTGACGTACTCACGCACACCAAAGTCCGCGGCTGGATGATCACCCTGTCGATCATCGCCATCATCTACGGTGCGCTAGTGTCCCTGATGCAGAAGGATATGAAGAAGCTGGTGGCTTATTCCTCGGTCAGCCATCTCGGTTTCTGCACACTAGGCATTTTCGCGCTGAACTCGGTTGGCTTAAGCGGATCGGTGTTGCAGCAGATCAATCACGGCATCTCGACCGGCGCACTGTTCCTGATCGTCGGTATTCTTTACGAACGTCGCCACACCCGCGAGATCTCCGAATACGGCGGCATCTCAAACGTGATGCCGCTTTACGCTACGATTACGATGATCATGTTTCTCTCTTCGATGGGACTGCCGCTGCTCAACGGATTCGTCGGCGAGTTCACCATCCTGCAAGGAACGTTCATGGAGAACTGGCGCTGGGGTGCATGGGCCGTGCCCGGCGTGGTGCTCGCCGCAGCCTATCTACTCTGGCTCTATCAGCGGGTTTTCTTTGGCACGGTTACCAATCCAAAGAATGAGAAACTACACGACCTGACCCCGCGCGAAGTATTAACCTTCGTGCCGCTGCTGATTATGGCTTTCTGGATCGGCCTTTATCCCAAGCCATTTTTCAAGATCCTTGAGCAGCCCGTGAATCAGATCGTACAGAATGTTCATGCATCGCATGCGAGTGGGGCAGTCGACGCCACAATCGAACAGCAAGTCGCACCGCCAGTTGCAACTACGGCTTCGGTGATTCATCCCCCGGCGGCGCCGCAATCGTTGAAAGGGAAGAAATAGTGGGCGTGCTCGCACAATTCACCCCGAGCGATTACCTGCTGGTTCTGCCCATTACTTTGCTTACCATTTTTGCGCTTGGCATCCTGCTCATCGACCTGATGCTTCCGCCCGAAGAAAAGTGGGTGAACGCTCTGTTGGCGTTCGTGGGCGTGATGTTTGCTACTGGCGGTGTGTGGAAGATTCAGCATTGGATGCACTTGAACCGCTCCGTCTCCATGGGTTCGCTGGGCATGATGGACAGCCTGCTGGTGGACCGTTGTGCTCTCTTTTTCTTTTATCTCTTCCTCGCCGCGACCGCGATTTCCATCCTCATGTCGGTGCGTTACATGAACACCGAGCATGAAAATCACGGCGAATATTATGCGCTGATGTTGCTGTCGGTTGTGGGCATGATGTGCATGGCCGCCGGCTTCGATATCGTGCTCATCTTCATCGGCCTGGAGCTGATGGCGATCTCCACCTACGTTCTTGTCGGATTCCTGCGCCGCGATCGCCGCTCCAACGAGGCCGCGCTGAAATATCTGTTGCTGGGAGCGTTTTCCTCCGGCATCTTCGCCTACGGCCTTTCACTCTTGTATGGACTTACCGACAGCACAGACCTGGGCGATATCGGACACCGGCTCGCCGTAATCTATGCCAAAGATCCTCACAACCCAGTCGCGATTGTGGCTTTGTTAACCACGGTGACCGGACTCTTATTCAAGATCGCGGCCGTGCCCTTTCATCAATGGGCTCCGGATGCTTACGAAGGCGCACCTACCTGTATCACTGGGTTCATGTCGGTCGCAGTCAAAGCTGCGGGTTGGGCGATGCTGTTGCGCATCATGGGCGCCACATATCCAACTTTTCCAAATGCCATAATCGGTTTGGCCGCGATGCGCCCCGTCTATGTTCCACTCTTCGTGTTCGTTTCCATCGCGACCATGACCGGCGCAAACTTTGCCGCGCTTACCCAGACCAATACCAAGCGCCTGCTGGCTTATTCTTCCATCGCGCACGTCGGTTATATGCTGCTCGGCCTGATCGCTGGGACTTCAACCCAACTCAGCCCGGATGGCATCAAGGGAATTCTGATTTATCTCCTGGTTTACACGTTCATGAACCTCGGCGCCTTCGGCGTAATTACCTCTCTGCGCCACCGCAATGTAATCGGAGATGAACTCGACGATCTCAACGGCCTCTACTCGCGCGCCCCGGTGGAAGCTGTGCTCATGCTGATTTTCCTGCTGTCCCTTGCGGGGATTCCTCCGCTGGCCGGCTTCTGGGGAAAATATTTCATCTTCCTGAGCCTGATCGAAACCGGACACTACGCGCTGGCATCGTTGGGAGTGGCATACTCCGTGTTCGGCTTGTACTACTATTTAAAAATGGCCAATGCCATGTTCATGGGGAAGCCCGAAGAACGAGGAGTGTTGCCAGTGAGTTGGATGATGCGCGCCGCGCTGGCCGTAACTGCGTTCGCTACACTCTTCATCGGAATCATGCCCGACCGTTTTATCAATCTCGTCAACTGGTCGTTGATCATCGCGCAGAATTCTCCAACTGTACTTCATTAGGTTCTGCCCGCGCAGTTTCTGGCCGAGCAGGCGAGCGTGCGGCGCTCGCCTGCTGTTAAACCGTAACATCAGTTTAGTGCTGGTTATCGTGATTGTGGTCATGGTCACCGTGGCTGTGGCGCCAGGTCCAATATTCTTTCTGTTGCTCAGGAGGTAGCTGGCGGAAGTCTCTGTGATCGTCGACATGATTCTCGCGCGCCCACTGGTGGTAATAGCCTTCTTCATCGTGGTTCCAAGCGTGGTAATCGCTGTAATAAGGGTCATAAACCCGGTAATAGTGATGATGCTCGCACGCCGTGCTCAGTACGGAAAACACCAGCGCGCCTGCCAATATCCATGAACTGAAGAACCGCGATCCTTTGTCCATCTGTAACCGCCTCCTTTGATTTCACAGCGATCCTCGAAAGTTGATCCATTTTTCGTTGCTTGCGCGAGAGGATCGGTTGCTTACTGCGGGGATTCTCACCCCCCGTCATGCCTCTGCCACAGAATCACGCTCTTAAGATCGATGGTGGGAAGTGATTTCTGAGTTAGAATCAAGATTGCAATTATAGATGTTGGAAGATAAAGGAGAATTCACGATGTATCCGGAAATTATGGTTATCCCGATGCGCGAAGAATTAACTCGGCTGGGCATCGAAGAGTTGCGCACAGCCGATGCCGTCGATCACGAACTGAAAGCTCGACCGGGCACGACTTTGGTGATCGTGAATTCGATTTGCGGATGCGCTGCGGGTCGTATGCGCCCTGCCGTCCGGATGGCACTGGAAAAGGCCGCGCATCCCGATAAGGCGTTCACCGTGTTCGCCGGACAAGACGCCGAGGCCACCGAACGCGCCCGTAGCTATTTCACTGGTCAGCCGCCATCCTCGCCTTCCATCGCGATTCTCCGTGACGGGCAACTCGTCTACATGATGCCGCGCCGCGACATCGAATCCCGTGAAGCGCCGGCCATCGCCGCCGATCTCAGAGCGGCTCTCGATAAATTCTGCGCCCGGACGGTCTCCGCTCCGTAAGAATTATTAGTTTAGAATTCCTTCAAGCACTCTAGCGATCTCATTTCATCGATGGCGGCTTGCTGACCATGAATGACTTCACCACAATTCCATTGGGCCGCACGCCTACCGGGATCATTGTGAGCAACGAATACTCCGTCGGCTCCAGTTTTCGCGCTGTCCGTTTCTGAATCACCGTCACGTCCCCAGCTTGCGTATCGAGCACCAGTAAATATCTTTGGTCCGGCGACAGCGCCAGCCCGTCGGGGTGGCTGCCCACCGGCATGGTGGCGATTCGCTTGCCCAGATCGATGTCGTAAACGGCTACGCTGTCCGATCCGAAGTTGCTGACGTATAGCCGCGAGTTATCAAGAGAAACCAGTCCATGCGCGGGATGCTGACCGATCAATACGCTGCTGCCCACCTCATCGTTCGCCGTCTCGATAATTGAAATACTGTCGGAATCAAAATCACACACCATTAATTCACCGCCATCCGGCTTCAAGGCCAGGTTCACCGGCGTGCGCCCAACATCCAGCAATGCGAGAACGTGATCGTTTGCCGCTTCGCCGCCGGCCATCTTGAGCGCAATCGAGGCTACCTGCGACGAACCGGAACACGCGACAAATACTTTGCTCGAACTCGGAAGAATTGCGATGTCCTCCGGTTGCTGGCAAACCGGTAGTGTCGCCCGCACCCGCAGCAACCGGGCGTCAATCACCGACACCGTATTGTCGCCGCGATTGGAGACGACCACGGTCGCTCCGTCCGGCGAAACCCGAGCCAGCCCAGGCTCGGAACCGACCCTCACATTTCCCAGCACCGTACGCGTCTCCAAGTCGATGACCGAAACATTCGCTGACCCTGAGTTCGCCACATACGCGCGCTTGCCATCTTCGGATACGTCGATAAAATATGGCCGTCCATGAACTCCGATCGTAGCCACGACAGAATTGTTTTCTGCATCGATCACGCTGACGTTGTTCGATCCCGAGTTCACCACATAGATTTCATTCCTCTTGCTGTTGGCGGCAATCCCGGTCGGTGAGACGCCTACAGGAATGGTTTTCGCCAGTTGAAACGTCCGCAGATCAATTACCGTGACAGTATTGCTTTTGCCGTTGCTGACGTACGCGTACTCTCGATAGGCGGGCCCGTAATCGGGAAGGGGTTGCTCACGGAAATACCACCATCCGGCCGCGCCCAGCAGCGGAAGCAAAACAGCGATGAAGAGGAGTTTTCGCAAGATGAGAGCTGCTTCCCGGGAAAAACCGGAAGCAATAACATTACCAGAGCCCAGCTTTCCGGCACCGCTCTAGCGTGCCGTCAGTTCGGGCCGTTCTTCCGCGGACTGCAACGATCGCTCCTGCAGTTCGCGAGTAACCGCCGCCAGATTCTCGTTCGAAACTCGAATGTCTCCATCGAACACCGCGAGCAACCTGCCTGACCCCGTACCCTGAAACTTAGCCCGCCGCAGCGTCGCATAACTCCGCGCGCCCGCGGGCAGCGCGGTCTTGAAGTCGGCACCTTGCTGCAGGGCGGACAGAACAGAATCTGAAATTCTGTCACGCAATATGTTGCCCAGCGTGTCCGAATGCATCAGCTCGCCGACCAACCCTTCGGCATCAATCCGGTCGATTCTCGCCGACAAACGCAAACTGCCGTCTTCCGCAACCGCCGGAATCAGCTTCACTTCGATGGTTCCGCTACCTTCGACGATTTCATTCATGCTCTCCCTGCCAAACATTGTGGCACAGGTCCAGCGCTCGTAATGTAGTTGTACAACGACCAGGCTGGCGGGTTCCTGCGGGGTGAGGGCCGCTGTCTGCAGTGTGATGCGTTCACCGCATCGATCGGACGTATCGAGTTTTGCGTGCAGCACATCCGTAATGGTTTGTTGCAGGTCAGACATGTCGGCGGTCAGTTCCATGGCCAGCGAATTTTGGCCAGCTGCCGCAACTGGCTTCGAAATCGTTCCCGACGTCGTGATGATAAACGCCTGATCGGCGAAGTTGATCTTGTTCTTGACCGTCGGGATATTGAAAGCAATATCCGAATTGCCACTGGAGCTAGAAATGCTCATCTCGTCGCCCAGGTCGGCCTGTTCGCGCTGAAAGCCGGTGAGAGCTGCCGCTACTCCTCGCGCCGTGACTGCCATCTGCGCACTCGCCGCGTTCGCTTCCACTTGCTGGTCCAATGACCTGCCCTGCTGTGCCAGTTCGGAATCTGCCTTCCCTAGTCTCTTGGTAATTTCTTTCAGCCCGGATTTTTGCGGCTCGGAAAAGCCCTCGAGAAATTTCTTGTTTAATGTTCGCGCCGTTTCGATCGCGTCCGCGAAACTTTTATCGCGCTGGGCAATCTCCGACGCATTGTTTTGCTTGTCTAACAGCGCGACGAAGTCCTGCAATTGGGCGTTGGCGGCCGCCGTGCTCTTCACCATCGTGGCATAGGCGGCCTTCTGTTCATTGCTCGCCTGCACCGCCATAATCTCGTGAAAATCCCGCAAGTCGTCTTTGTTGTCGACTCCGCTCGCGTGGTTGCCGGAACTCAAGCCACCCCCCCCAGCCGCGGAGCCGCCGATATGGCCGCCCCCACCGCCGTGCTGGGCGAACGATATGCATGGATAAGTAAGTAAAGCTGTGCCCAAAACGAGGGCTTTCAATCCCGAACTAAAACTCACACTGCGCAACATAAGCCAGTCTCTCATCAAGTTACGTAATTCCCTAATATCGAGCTTCTTGGCACCTTTATTAGCTTGGCTCAGCGCCAGAAAAATCGCCACTGACTTTACAGTTCTTTGCATGGACGAGCGAAAATCGTCCTTACAGGTCGAAGTCCTCACTGCATTTTGAATCTACTACTTCACTCCTACGGTCTCCCTAACCCCAATCCCCGGCACTGTCCTGCCCACCACCGCCGCAATCTGCCGCACTTGGATCATCAATTCATCGAACTGATCGGGAAACAGCGACTGCGGACCATCGGACATCGCCTCGTCAGGCTTGTTGTGCACTTCCACCATCAGTCCGTCGGCACCCACGGCCACTGCCGCGCGCGAAAGAGGCGTAACTTTATTTCGTTTCCCCGTACCATGACTGGGGTCAACAAAAATCGGCAAATGGCTCAGCCGCTGGACTGCGGGAATCAGACTCAGGTCGAGAGTGTTGCGGGTGTGATCGGCGAAGGTTCGTACTCCGCGCTCGCATAACGCCACGTTATAGTTTCCCTCGCTCAGAATATATTCCGCCGCCATCAGAAATTCTTCCAGCGTCGCCGACATGCCACGCTTGAGGAGCACCGGCTTCTTTGCCCGTCCCGCATGTTTCAGCAGCGAGAAATTCTGCATATTGCGGGCGCCGATCTGAATCATGTCCGCATACTCTTCGACCAGATCGAGCGACTCATTATCGATCGCTTCCGTAATAATCTTCATCCCGTATTGATCGCGGATTTCTGCCATGATCCGCAGACCTTCCTCGCCCAATCCCTGAAACGAATATGGAGACGTTCGCGGCTTGTACGCTCCTCCGCGAAAGAACTGTGCCCCGGCGCGATGCACGCGCTCGGCCACGGCAAAGGCCTGCTCGCGGCTTTCGATGGCGCACGGTCCTGCCACAATCGCGAGCCCGGGGCCGCCAATCGTCGCGGCCGTACCCGCGAAACGAATGATCGTGTTGTCTTCTTTGATGTCGCGGCTCACCAGCTTGTAGGGCTTAGAAACTTTAATCACTTCCTGCACGCCTGGCATTTCTTCCAGCGTGCCCTGCTCCACTTCGCCCCTGTTTCCGGTGATGCCAATCGCCGTGCGCTGTGCTCCCGGCATGGCATGCGCGCGATAACCCAGCTTTTCAATTTTTTCGCAGACGCCGCGTACCTGTTCCTCGGTAGCGTGCGCCTTCATCACGACTAGCATAATTTTCCTCTTGACGAATCATGCGGGACAGCCGTCCCGCCTGCCCAACCGCGCCTGTGCGGGCAAGACTCAGCCCATCAAGTCTACCGTTGCCGCCGCTGCACCGCAAACGCAGCACCCCGAGAAGCCAGGCATGGGATTCTTCGTCTCGACTTATACTTGTCCCATGCGCCGCACTATGGCTCGCGAGCCAGATATTCTCGCCCGTCCCGCCCCAAAACGCCCGCCACGCCTCACTTCCCGCCGCATCGGCATTCACACTTCAACCGCCGGAGGAATTCACAACGCGGCCGAGCGTGCCTACCGCCTGGGGTGCAATACGCTGCAAGTTTTCTCCTCCAGCCCGCGCCAATGGGCGCCTTATGAACTGAGCCTTCCGCTCTGTGACGAAATGCTTCGCCTACGGACTAGATATGATTTGAAGCCGCTGGTTATCCACACCAATTATCTGGTGAATCTCGCCAGCACGAATCAACTGTTTCTCAGGAAATCCATCGAGGCTTTTCGCGGAGAAGTAGAGCGCGCACTGGCGATGTGCGCCGACTACCTGGTCTTGCATCCCGGCTCCTTTCGCGGTTCTGACCGCGAGGCTGGATTGCTGCAAACCGCCGCCGCCATAGCCGCTTCCACGCAAGGCCTTGACCTCGCCGCGGGCGGGCTTACCATCCTCATCGAAAATACCGCCGGGGCGGAATTCTCTCTCGGCGGCAGCTTCGAACAAGTCGCAGATGTCATCGACCGTCTCAACGGCATCGTGCCCATCGCTGCCTGCATCGATACTTGCCACACTCACGTTGCCGGCTACGACATCGTCAGCCAAGCCGGTATCCAACGCACTCTGCAACAACTCGATGCAACCGTTGGGCTGAACAATGTCAAAGTGATCCATTGCAACGATGCTAAGGCCGCGCGAGGATCGAAGCTCGACCGCCATCAGCACATCGGGAAGGGAACTATTGGCGCGGAACCATTTCGTATTCTGCTGAACGATCTGCGCCTCGCCCATGCTGCTTTTATTGCCGAGACTCCGATTGACGACCCGGGCGATGACCGCAAGAATGTTGAAGCCCTGAAGAAGTTGGTGTCCTAACCCCGCCTGCTTGAGTTTCGTGGCATCCTATTTCCCATGACCACGAAGACCTGGTGCGCAGTCTGTCTCTTTTTAGCTGCTGTCATTGGCCCGTTTCTAATCCTGCCGAATGGCGGCTCCGCCTACGCTAGCGAATCATCGGAGGCTCACGTCCAGATTGCGATGAGGAATGTCATGTATCACTACACCGGCCCGATTGCCGTGCACGTCGTCCAACTTCAGGGGGAAATCCTGCCGACAAAACCCGGAGAAATCCCCGTCTTTGACGACAAAAATTCTTTTACTCTGGCGTTGTCGTCGGCCGAAATTTCCATCAGCTGTGACGCATTGGCCCGGGTGCTCAACCAAAACGTGCTATCTGCTTCCAATGCTCCGATCAAGGACTTAACCATCGAGAGCAGAAATAATCAACTGGTCATAAAAGGCAAGCTTCCCCAGAAGGGCGACGTTTCATTCGAAACCACGGGAGTGCTCAAGGTAGAGGAAAATGGACGAATTCGCCTGCACACGGAACACCTCAAAGCCGCGCATCTCCCGCTGAAAGGCCTTTTGGATTTATTGGGTATCGACATTGCCAGCCTGATCAATACAAAAAAAATTCAAGGCATCTCCGCTGACAAAGACGACTTGATCCTTAATCCCGAAGAAATTCTTCCACCACCTCATATCCAAGGAAGAGTCACTGCCGTGCGCGTGCAGGGCAATGACATTGTGCAGGTCTTCGGTAAAGCGCAGGGCGAAAACTTCGCCGGAAAGCAAACCGGTAACTATTTGGCATTCCGCCACGGCGACCTACGCTTCGGCAAGCTGACCATGCGGGATTCCGATCTCATTATGATCGATATGGATTCCCGGGATCCCTTCGATTTTTATCTGGACCATTACCAGGACCAACTGGTTGCCGGTTACACCAAAAGCACGCCAGCTTTCGGCCTTCGCGCTTACGCCCGCGACTACGACAAACTGCCGCATCGTTCGCTGGCAAGCCAGCGAAAGAGATAGAGCCGATCTTGATCTCCGAGTTAAGATCACGGAACTGGGCGGTCTTTGCACACGAGTGAGGCGCCTCATTGTAAAATACGAAGTTTACGTTCGAGCCTGTCTAACCCTCTATGCCGCCGCAAGATAAATTGCAGGAAATAACTGCTGGCGTTGATCAGCGAAGCGACACCGACCGTAATGACGACCGCTACAATCCCCAGCGCGTCGAAAGCAAATGGTTCGAGCGCTGGCAAAACCAGCCGAATCTTTACGCGGCAGTTCCCTCCGGCTCCGAAAAAAAGAAATACTACGTGCTCGAGATGTTGCCGTATCCCTCCGGCGCGCTCCACATGGGTCACGTGCGCAACTATTCCATCGGCGATGCTCTCGCCCGCTATATGTGGATGAACGGCTATAACGTGCTTCATCCCATGGGATGGGATTCTTTCGGCCTGCCGGCGGAAAACGCGGCCATCCAGAACAATACGCCGCCACGGCAGTGGACGCTGGGCAACATCGCCAAAATGAAGGCGCAGATGAATCGCCTCGGCTTTGCCTACGATTGGTCGCGCGAAGTTACCACGTGCCTGCCCGATTATTACCGCTGGAACCAGTGGTTCTTTCTCAAGTTTTACGAGAAGGGTTTGGCGTATCGCAAGAATAGCCGAGTCAACTGGTGCCCGAAATGTTGCACCGTCCTTGCTAACGAACAGGTCGTCGACGGCCGTTGCTGGCGGCACGAAGATACGCTCGTTGAACAGCGCGAACTTGAGCAATGGTTTTTGCGCATCACCAAGTACGCCGACGAATTGTTGCGCGATCTCGATAAATTAGACGGCTGGCCGGAAAAAGTCCGCACCATGCAGCGGAACTGGATCGGCCGCAGCGAAGGCACGCAGGTCGATTTCAAGCTCGACTACCCCGAAAACCGCGGTGGGTTCGGTCCGGCCGGCGGAACGATTAGCGTTTTTACGACGCGTGTTGATACCATCTTCGGCGCTACTTCGGTGCAGCTCGCGCCACAGCATCCCATTGTCGCGGATCTAGCCGCAGCTAACCCCGATCTCCGTGCCAAAGTCGATCAACTCATCGCTGAGCAGCGCAAAGCCAAAGAAGCAGGAGACATCGGCGAAATTGAAAAGCACGGTGTGCCAACTGGCCGCTATGCCATCAACCCGTTTAATAAAGAAAAAATTCCTATCTGGGTAGCCAATTACATCCTGATGGACTACGGTACTGGCGCGATCATGAGTGTACCTGCGCATGACGAGCGCGATTACGAGTTTGCGAAGAAATACAAGCTGGAAAGCCGTCTCGTGGTGCTTCCCATTTCAAACGATCCGGAAGAAACCATGACTGAGCCTGCGCTTCCGTTCGTCGCGCATGATGGCATGTTGATTAACTCTGGGCCTTACAGCGGCCTTGAGTGCGCTGACGCCATCAAGAAAATGTCGAAGTTTGCGGAAGAAAATGATTTCGGTAAAGCCACTGTTACCTATCGTTTGAAAGATTGGGGAATCTCAAGGCAGCGCTACTGGGGCACCCCGATCCCCATGCTCTATTGCGAAAAAGACGGCATTGTCCCGGTGCCGGAAAAGGATTTGCCGGTAATTTTGCCGGAGAACGTAGATATCGGGCATGCCCTGGGATCGCCGCTTGGCAGCTTGCCGGAATTCGTCAACGTGACTTGCCCGAAGTGTGGAGGTCCGGCGCGCCGCGAAACCGACACCATGGACACCTTCGTCGATTCGTCCTGGTACTTCTATCGCTATACCGATGCGCACAACGATCACGCGCCGTTTGACCCGAAGTGTGCTCAGTATTGGTTTCCCATTGATCAATACATTGGCGGAGTTGAGCACGCGATTTTGCATTTGATCTATTCGCGCTTCTGGACGAAGTTCATGCGCGATCTCGGTCTCATCACCAACGATGAACCGGTTGAGCGCCTCTTTACCCAAGGCATGGTGATCAAAGACGGCGCAAAAATGTCGAAGAGTTTGGGAAATGTCGTCAGCCCGGACGAAATGGTTGCGCGCTATGGCGCCGATGCCGCGCGCCTCTACAGCCTCTTCGCGGCGCCACCGGATCGCGATCTCGACTGGCAGGATTCCGGTATTGCCGGAATCCAAAGATTTTTGGGCAAGGTCTATCGCTTCGTCGTAAGAAATGCCGCTAATGCTCGCGATGTATCCGCGGAGAGTTTATCCGCCGCACCTCTATCGCCTGCGGAGCGCCAGATCCAGCGAAAACTCCACCAGACAATCAAGCGCGTCAGCGACGACTTTCAAGGGCGCTGGCACTTCAACACTTGTATCTCTGCGATTATGGAGTTGGTGAACGCCCTTCAAGCCTACGAGGAAAATGCCGCCTCCCGGGCCAAAAGCTCTTCGGCGGCTTTACTTGCCGAGGTGCAGCGCGATTTGATTCTGTTGCTTGCTCCCTTTGCGCCTTATCTCGCCCACGAACTCTGGGAGATGATCGGCGAAAAGGGAAGCTTGCTCAAAGTTCCATGGCCAAAATACGATCCCGCTCTTGCCAAGGAAGAAGAACTTGAAATCCCGGTGCAGGTGAATGGCAAGTTGCGCGGTCGCATCGTAGTGCTGGCCTCTGCTGCAGAGGGCGTGGTCGTCGAACGCGCACTCGCCGATGAGAAAGTGAAATCGGCAATCACCGGTAAGCAAATCGTAAAGACGATTTATGTTTCCGGCAAACTCGTCAACATCGTTGTGAAATAGTTGTAAAATAAAAGTCCTATTACGAAAAAATAAAACGGGTCCGCATCATGCGAACCCGTATAGAAACTGCCTGATACAGCTCTTATTCTCCACCGAACACGATCGCTTCGGTGTGATTATCGAACTCGATCTCGTCCAGTTGCCTGGTGTTGTTTTGCAGTGTCTTAGTGAGAACTGCAGAGTAAGGAGCAGGTTTTTGCAGGTCCTGCACTTTTCCCTGGGTTGTGGCGACGGTCTTTCCGTTCTTCATAATATCCACTTTTAAGTCATTCGCTGGACCGTTCCACTCAGCCTTATAACTGCCCCGCGCGAGTTGTGTCGAGCCGACTTGGACCGAATCTGTGAGTGTAAAGTTCCCGGAATTATTGTCCTTCGCGAATGCGTTCAATGAAAGCACGAGCGCTACAACCGCGAACGAAGCCAAATATTGTATGAATTTCATTTCTATTTTCTCCTGAACTTATTCTTGCCTTCTTCCTGAAGAGATGCCCATCCATCCTGTTCGGATGCATATATCGTGGGGCGATGTATGTAAAGTTTGTTAACAAGCGGTGTGTATTCTTTGCGCGAGATAACACCCACCTTCGATGTGCGCTATCCTAGGAGCGAGCAAAGTCGAGCGCGAGCAACAAATTATGTCCACGCCGTCGCCCACAATCGAAGGCTTACGCGCTACATTCCGCCAGCCGTCGGTGACGTTTGCGGAGATCTCCTGGCGTTGGGCACTGGGTGCAACGTCTGCCGTCTTAATGTTTGTTTATTGTGTCGAATATCTCGACACGTTGCCAGTGACCAGCGCCGATGCGACTTTGTTGTCGACTCGCCAACCCGCGCTCGTGGGACGAGCCATCGCGCACATTTTCCGCGGTAGCCTGAATCGCGCCGTGCTGGCGGCTTTGCTTGGGGCTCTGTTGCTTTCGTTGCTATGGGTCATCGCGGCTTCCGTGGGCCGTCTGGCAACCGTGCGGGCTCTGCTGGATTATTTCCGCTGCGATGTTACATGCTTTTCCGTGAACGCATTCGTCGGGCAAGAACCGCGGCCCATTCAAGCCTTGTTCGCCCTCAATTGTCTCCGCGTTGTGCTGTTTCTGGCAGTAATTCTGGCGCTGGGGTGTGCGGCAATTCTCGTCAGTTTCGTAGCAACATCGGCAAACCTGCGACCAGGACTAGGTGTCATTCTCTTTCTTCCAGTGGCGGCACTGATCTGCATCGTGGGTTGGATGCTGAACTGGTGGCTTACCCTGGCTGGGATTTTTGCCGTTCGCGACGGGGAAGGTGCGTTGGCATCAATCTCTGCGGCCGTCACTTTTTCTCATGAGCATCTCGGCTCTGTTTGCGCAGTGAGCACATGGACCGGCCTTGCGCATCTGGTTGCGTTCAGCATTGCCACCAGCGTGGTTGCGTTCCCGCTCGCTCTCGCCCAGGTCGTGCCGGCGCGACTCGTAATCGCCGTCATGGTTGTCATAACGCTCGCTTATTTCGCGATCGTGGACTGGCTTTACATGGCGCGCCTCGCGGGTTACGCATGCATTGCGGAAATGCCGCCCGCATTAGCGGCAACGTCATCGCCTGTTCCACCAATTCAAGGAAATAACGCGCACGTCGAAACCTCGATCGATCGTACAGAACCCATCCTCAGCGATCTTCCAAATCTGGCCACGGAGTCGACCTGATTCTTCTATATCGCCCCGCGCTTTACACAAGTCGTCCGATTTGAGAAACTCATCCGTGGAAACCCAATCCATCCTTAACCAATCCGTCCTTAGTCAATCCGTCTTTAACCAATCGATTGTTATCCTCGATTTTGGCGCGCAGTATACGCAACTCATCGCACGCCGGATCCGCGAACAGAATGTTTTTTCCGTCGTGCTACCGTGCACTGCCTCGCTACGCGAGGTAAAGAGCTATGCGCCGGTCGGCATTGTGCTCTCGGGAGCGCCATGGTCCGTCTACGATAAAGACGCGCCACCCGCGGACGCTCGTGTCTTCGAGTTGGGTGTTCCCGTGCTTGGCATTTGCTACGGCCTGCAATTCATGGTGCATACGCTTGGCGGCAAAGTGCGCCCGGCGGATAAGCGGGAGTACGGGCACGCGGAAATCGATATTGTCGTTGAGTCAGTATTGTTTCATGGGCTCGAAAAACGCCAGCCGGTGTGGATGTCACACGGCGACGAAGCCCTCGAGTTGCCTCCTGGCTTTGAACTCACGGCGAAGACTGCCCACGCAGTTGCGGGAATTCAGAATGTCGCAAAGCAGTGGTTTGCGGTTCAGTTCCATCCGGAGGTTCACCACACGCGGAATGGAACAGAAATGTTGCGCAACTTTGTGTTTAAAATCTGCCACGCGCAGCCGCTGTGGACGCCGCAGCATTTCATCGATTCGACGATCGAACAAGTACGGCGGCAAGTAGGAAATGGCCGAGCCATCTGCGCGCTTTCGGGTGGTGTCGATTCTTCAGTCGCGGCCGTGCTCGTGGACCGCGCACTGCGCGATGCCAGCGGAAAGTCCCGGCTGACGTGCATCTTCGTCAATAACGGAGTGCTGCGCAAAAACGAGTTTGAGAAAGTCCAGCAGACGCTGCGCGACAAGCTTGGCCTCCGACTGGACGCCGTTGATGCGACCCATCGCTTCCTCGACAAGCTTAAAGGGGTCAGCGATCCGGAGAAGAAACGCAAGATCATCGGCAACGAGTTTATCGCAGTGTTTGACGATGAAGCGCATCGCATCGAAAAAGAAGAGGGAAGCGTTGACTACCTGGTGCAGGGGACGCTTTATCCGGATGTGATTGAATCTCGCTCCGTGCGCGGACCGTCGCAGGTGATCAAGTCGCATCACAACGTGGGCGGCCTGCCGGAAAAAATGAAGTTGAAATTAATCGAGCCGCTGAAAGATTTATTCAAAGATGAAGTCCGGAAGATTGGCCGCGACCTGGGCATGCCGGAGGAGATTTTGCAGCGCCAGCCGTTCCCGGGCCCGGGGCTGGCGGTGCGCATCCTGGGAGAAGTAACGCCGGAACGGCTGGCTTTGCTGCGGGAGTGCGACGATATTGTTGGCAGCGAAATCAAGAGCGCGGGACTGTACACAAAAATATGGCAATCATTTGCAGTATTGCTGCCGGTGATGTCGGTGGGCGTGATGGGCGACATGCGCACTTATGCCTACACCTGTGCTGTGCGCGCGGTGAGTTCCGAGGATGGGATGACAGCGGATTGGGAGGCTTTGCCACACGAAGTTTTGAAAAATATCTCCACGCGCATTGTGAATGAGGTGAAAGGCGTGAATCGCGTAGTGTATGACATTACGTCAAAGCCTCCAGGAACGATTGAGTGGGAGTGAAGTAATTGGTTCTAAGATAGAAGGATGAGCAAACGATCTCGAAGATTGGGTAAGAAGAATGAGTTGCAGGCGGTGGAAGAGGCTATTGGGGCGTCACTGGGTAAGAGTCCAGTTCGGGTCGCAGCAGAGTCGCGAGGTGCTGGCAGAAAAGAGCGGAGAAAAGAAGCAGCTCGGGAGCTAACAGAAAATTCACCGACAGAGCAGAAGGCTGAAAGCCAGTGATTGGGCAGGGATGCTTCGACTGTGCAGGATCGTCTTTCGGACGATCCTGCTTCGCTCAGCATGAC
The DNA here is from genome assembly GCA_963724815.1 of uncultured Acidobacteriaceae bacterium. Classification (GTDB taxonomy): domain Bacteria; phylum Acidobacteriota; class Terriglobia; order Terriglobales; family Acidobacteriaceae; genus Sulfotelmatobacter. The sequence goes on along the minus strand of CAVRWS010000012.1, from coordinate 27,482 downwards.
AAGGGTGGTTAACTTTACTGCCGGAGCGTGAGACTGCTCAACACTGCCTGCTGTTTAGCGATCAGGGATTGCACTCCTTGCCGCGCGTAGGCCATCATCTTCGCGAACTGAGCTTCGTCGAAGGCCTGGCGCTCAGCCGTGGCTTGCACTTCGACCATTTTGTATCCGGCGGTCATCACGAAATTCATGTCCACTTCGGCGCGCGAGTCTTCTTCGTAACAAAGATCGAGCAGGATTTCTCCATCCACAATTCCCACGCTCACGGCGGCGACGAAATCTTTTAGCGGAACCGAGGTCAGGGTTCCAGCTTCCACCAACTTCTCAAGGGCGAGGCCGAGGGCGACGAAGGCGCCGGTGATGGAGGCAGTCCGCGTGCCGCCGTCGGCTTGAATTACATCGCAATCAATCCAGATGGTGCGTTCGCCGAGGCGCGCTAGATCGGTGATGGCGCGCAGCGAGCGCCCAATCAGGCGCTGGATCTCGTGGGTGCGGCCGCTGGGTCGTCCTTTGGCGACTTCGCGCGAAGTGCGGGTGAGTGTGGCGCGGGGAATCATGGCGTACTCGCTCGAGATCCATCCCTTGCCGGTGTTGCGCATGAACGGTGGAACCACCTCTTCAATCGAGGCGGTGCAGATGACGCGCGTATTGCCGACTTCGATTAGCACCGAACCCTCGGCCGTGGTGATGAAATCGGGAATGATGGAAATTGGCCGTAGTTGGTCTGGGGTGCGATTATCGGAGCGATAGAACATAAGCTGGGATTGTAAATGATGCTGCTGGTGCTTATTCACTCAGTGATGGATAAGTGCAAGATTGGGCGAGTGCCTGCGGCATGATTCGATGGCACGCTGACAAGCTTTTACCCTTCGCCGCGTTACACTCTTCTGTATAACTTTATGCCTAGTCTGATTCCGCAACCCACCCGCATTCAATCCGCCGGCAACAAGCCCAAGCTGATTGACGAATATATTGGACGCATCAACTCCCAAACATCCACGACCAGCGTGGCGCATATGCGCAGTCCGGAAGGTTGGATCGAGCCCGGCCAAACGCCAACCTTTGAAGAGTTCACCATCGTTCTCAAAGGCACGCTCCTCGTGGAATCCAAGACTGGCTCATTTGAGGTCAAAGCCGGACAAGGCGTGATTGCGCACGCAGGAGAATGGATTCGTTACTCTACCCCGCATGAAGGCGGCGCGGAATATATAGCAGTGTGCCTGCCCGCTTTCTCCATGGATATGGTCCACCGCGACGAACGGTAGGCTGAAACTCCGAGCGCAACGAAAATCTCTAACACAGGGCAACACGGGGGCGCACAGGGTAGAGCTTTTCTGAAGAATCGCGGCTTGCGCCTATGCGATCCAGACAGTTTTGATATTCATGAATTCGCGGATGCCATTGGCGGCCAGTTCGCGGCCGTGGCCGGAGTGTTTGACGCCGCCGAACGGGATGCGAGGATCGGAAGCGACCATTTTGTTGATGAAGACCATCCCGGATTCGAGTTCGTTGATGAAGCGTTCGCGCTCGGTGCCATCGGTGGTCCAGGCGCTGGCGCCCAGGCCGAAGCGACTATCATTGGCGAGGCCGGATGGCTTCGTCGATATTCTTTGACGCGAAATAACGAGGCGACGGGGCCGAAGAACTCTTCGCGATAAGCGGGCGATTCTTTCGGGATATTGGTGAGAACTGTGGGGGCATAGTAGTTGCCGGGGAGTTCGAGTTTGTGGCCTCCGGTTAAAAGTTTTGCGCCGGCTTTCACAGTTTTCTGCACGTCAGCGTCCAGCGATTTTACGGCATCGGCGGTGGCGAGAGGTCCGAGTTCAGTTTTCTCGTCGAAAGGATCGCCAACGCGCAGGTTCTTCATGCGATCGACAAATTTCTTTTCGAAGTCGGAGGCGATGGATTCGTGAACGATGAAACGTTTGGCGGCGATGCAGGACTGGCCATTGTTGATGACGCGTGCCTCGACGGCGGTGGCGACGGCAGCCTCCAGATCAGCGCTGGGCATTACGATAAAAGGATCGCTACCGCCAAGTTCGAGAACCACTTTCTTAATGCGTTTGGCGGCGGCAACTCCGACTTCGATGCCGGCTTGTTCGCTTCCGGTGAGAGTTGCGGCAACGACCCGTGGGTCGTTAAGAATCGCGTCCACTTGCTGAGAGCCGATGAGCAGGGTCTGAAAGGCCCCGGAGGGAAAGCCGGCTTCGAGAAAAAGCTTTTCAATAGCTAGGGCGCACTGGGGAACGTTTGAAGCATGCTTGAGCAGTCCGACGTTTCCAGCCATGAGCGCTGGAGCGGCAAATCGGATCACCTGCCAAAAAGGAAAATTCCACGGCATGACGGCAAGGATCGGTCCGATGGGGCAGTAGCGCACAAAGCTCTTTTTGGCACCGGTTTCGATAACCTCGTCGGCGAGAATTTGTTCGGCATTCTCCGCGTAGTAGCGGCAGGCAGTGGTGCATTTGACCGCTTCGGCGACCGCGGCTTTGTAGGGTTTGCCCATTTCAAGGGTCATGAGGTGGGCGAACATATCCTTATCTCGTTCCAGGATATCGGCCGCTTTGCGCATGCGGCAGGCGCGCTCGGCAAACGGAGTCTTGCGTTCGGCCTGGAAGGCAGTGACCGCTAGCTGGAGTCTCTCCTCAATCTCGGAGGTGGACAAGGGTTGGAATGTTTGGAGCGTTTCACCGGTAGCAGGATTGATAGTGGCTATGGCCATGACGGATGATCCCTCGGGGAGTTTATACAATCAGCATGTTGAGGCAGCGGTCGTACCACTATACCATTGAGTAAATTGCGTCGATGCCGAAAACAGAGGCAAAAACATTAAACGCGGGCCACAGAGCGCGACCGCAGTGTGAGTGGATTAAGCCAGTCTATTTTTGGAGGGATCTAAATGGACCACAAAGCTCGGACGGCATTGATTACGGGGGCTTCTGGCGGCATCGGGTACGAACTGTCAAAACTGTTTGCCAAGGATCATTACAACCTTTTGCTGGTAGCGCGCAGAGAAGATAGGCTGAATCAGGTTGCTGGGGAACTACGGGCGGAGTTCAATGTCACGGTAAACACAATTACCCTGGATTTAGCAGCGGACCAAGCTGTCACGACGCTGTTCGAGCGCTTGAAAGGCGAGGGCATGGCAGTCGATGTGCTGGTAAACAACGCCGGATTCGGAGTTTTTGGTGAGTTTGCCGAAATGCAGGAGGAAGAAGTGTTGGGTCAGGTCCAGTTGAACGTAATGGCGCTCACGCACCTAACGCGTTTATTTCTGCCGGCGATGATCTCCCAGCGTCAGGGGAAGATTATGAATGTGGCGTCCACGGCGGCTTTTCAGCCCGGGCCGTTGATGGCCGTTTATTACGCAACCAAGGCTTACGTGCTTTCGTTTTCCGAGGCCCTGGCTAATGAAGTAGCCGGGACCGGCGTGGTGGTGAGCTGTTTTTGTCCAGGAGCCACGGACACAGGCTTCCAGAAGCGTGCCGGGATTGAGAATTCTCGACTGTTCAAGAAAATTGGAGCGATGGATGTGGAAACGGTGGCGGCCGACGGTTATCGCGGGCTGGTGGCGGGAAAGACGCTGGTAATTTCAGGGACGCGGAACTGGCTAGTGGCGGAGTCGGTCAGGCTTGCACCACGGAAGTGGGTGACCGCGGTGTCGAGATGGGTGGCCGAGAAAGTGGAATAGAAGCTTGGGAACTGAGAGACTGCGCATTGGTCAGATGATAGGCGATAGCCGCGTTCCCCCTGTTGAATACTTACTGCGTCGATTGCAATTGTGAAGCAAGTTGATTGACGGCCGAGACGTCAAAGAAGTTCGAGAGATCGGCGTGACCGGCGAGGGTGTCACGCTGCTTGCCTTCCACCAGAATTTTCACTTTCAAAATACCAGGGATATTCGCGGACAACGTCTGAATGAGAGACGCGACCGTGAGTTCTTCCACCAGCACGCCGGAGCGGTGACCGTCGGCGAAAGCGGCGTTGATATCGATCACGGCGAGGCCCGGATCTACCAGGTAGACACTGCGAATGTCGGAACCCGATGGCAAGGGATGTGGCGAAGACTTATCGAGATACAGGGTGATGAGAGCGCGCAGCAGTTCTTCGGCACGTTGTTGGCGCACCGAAGGCAGCGGAATCTGCGCAGATTGAGCATGGAGAACGCCAATGTCATCATAGGCGACAAACAACGTCACCCGTTCCGTATTTCCGGCCACGGGAGGGATAACGGGCCGGGTGTCAACGGAGGCGACAGGAGTGGCAGCGGCGCGTCCGCGCATGTGCCAGGCGTATATTCCCATGCCGAGTACGGCGCCGAGCAGCACCGAGAGCGCGATAAAAAAGTGGCGTGGGATCATGAGCGTCGAATCGGGCGATTTCAAGAGCGGATGATCGGGTGATCCAAGACTTAAGACCTCACGTTATCAGACCACATTGCTCGATCGCAAAATCAGCCGATTTCTTTTATGGCGCGGCTCCAAGTTGAACGCGGATTGCGGCGATTCCGTTCGCCACGGCTCCAGCAACAAGTTGCTGGTAATCGGGCGCCGTGAGCGCAGAGACGTTCCCAGCGGGCGGTGCTACCTCGACCGCGATCGCGGCGGTCACAATATTGTTTAAGGGACGCAGCGGCGCGGTGAGATCGCGGACGGTGATCTCATCCTTTTTCAACGCTTCTGCCACGCTGGCGGCAGCGATGTGACTTAGCGGTATGAAAGAAGCTTGCGCGGTGGCCCAGGAGCGGAAGGGACCGTGGTCATCGCCATCTGAGTAGGGAAGCATCGCGGTATAGACCCGCACGCCATGGCCGGTCGACGTGGCGTGCAATACGACATAGACGGCTGCGTGGGTGGAGTTGGCGAAAAAGGCGCGATCGTCCAGGGAAAGGTTCGCATCGGAATCGCGCAACACCAGGGTGGAGATGCCGCGACTCTCCAGTTCCTGCCGGAGAAGCCGCGCGAAGGCCAGGGTGACATCTTTTTCGGCGAGTGTGGGGCTAAGCGCTTCGCCCCGGTCCGTGCCGCCATGGCTGGCGTCGACCACGGCGAAGTAGCGGCGTTGTGTTGAAGATGGAATTGCCGACTGTGATGGGACCCGTGGAGTGTTCTGTAATGCAGGCGGGGTGGGGCTGGGGGCGGCGGCAGTGGTCGCTATCTGCGATTTCGCAGGCGCGAGGGTGACGGTGCGGCCATCCTTGCTGAAGCCGGCGATCAGAGGAATTGTGGTGTTAACCGTGATTTGCGCGGCTCCATTACTCTCGGAATACGTGGCGGAAGGAATGGTTTTGCTGGAGAACGTGAGCGTGGGCGAGGCGGGCGCGGTCACGGGTTCGTGGCTGAAAGTCATGCGCAGTTTTCCGGGTTCGGTGGCGACGGACGGATTTACCGGCGCGCTGAATTGGAAAACCAGGTGAGAAGGGTCGGTAGTGGCGGCCGTAAAGTGGGTACCGACGTTGCCGATAAAGAGTCGTCCAGATTCCTCGTGCAGATTCGCCGGCCCTCCCAGAAAACGAGGCAGAAGGGAATTAAGGGAGGCCAGCGGGACCAGACCGCGGCCATTTTCTACGAGAAATTTGGCGGAGAGATCGGCGTCGCGTCCCTGGACGCGGGCATGATTCTTGCCGACGGTGAAATCTCCCAGGATGTTGTTGTAGTGCAGGCGCCAGCGCGGGCCCTCGGATTTAGCACTGACGGTGCCCAGTGGCTCAAGGAGTTCGAGCAGTCCAACGTAATCGCGACCCTGGCGCTGCACGATGGGCACAGAATAATTGGCGACGGTCGAGTACACCGAGAGACGTTTTTCCGGAGCGGCTGCGGAGAACGGGATAGCAAGCGACAACAGAATCCCGACGGTAAGCAGCAACCTCAAGGGCTGGCGCCCGGCTCTTACTTGACCAATATCGGCACGGTCAGCAGCCGTGGCATTCCCCAAACCATCCGCGACGCGAGCTTTCTTCCGTTTCCAGCCTCGTCTATTCGAGGGCATAGACCGTCAGTCCGCTGAGCAGCTTAGGGAAGAAGTCAGTCGACTTCTGAGGCATGACTTCGTTGGCGAAGGCGATATCGCGGACTTGCCTGACGCGGCAGGGATTCATCAGGAAAACGATATTGGCGCGAGGTGTGGCTTCCAGGTGCGAGAGCGCCTCGGCGGCGTCGCGGACATAGGAAATGTTTTGCTGGTTGCGGATGGATTCTTCCGAGAGGTGCAAAACGTTTTCCAGCAGAACCTTATGCAATTGCACGACATCGAGCGATTGCTGACGAATGGACACGCCGGCAAAGACCTGGCCGGCATTGGGATTCGGATGGTGCAGCAGAAAAGCGCGGTTGGCCATGACCCCCAGAATGCAGGTTCCGGCGCGCCCACACTGGCGAAGAATTGCAGTAGCGCGGGCAGCCTCGAGCGGAACCTCGACTTCATCGATGTCGAAAAATGCCCGGGCAGCATTGCGGAAGGCATCTTCGGAAAACGCAGGCAGGCTATGAACCACACGGTGGGTGGGAAGAATCAACAATGCTGGACTGTTCATGTTGACGAAGGTCATCATCACGAACTCGAAGGGAGCATCAGTCCCGGGGTCGGTAACGCCTGAGGCCGCCCGGCATTCATTGCGGTAAGTCAGCGCGGTTTCGTAACGGTGGTGGCCATCGGCGATGACAAGCTTCTTATCGCTCATCGCGGCGCGGACCGAAGCGATGACTTCAGGGTCGGAAACTGCCCACAAGCGGTGCAGAACTCCATATTCATCGGTCACGGCAACGTCTGGCTCCGCACTCACGTTGAGCAGCGATTCGATCTGGCCCGAGTCTTCGTACAGCATGAAAATTTGACCGAAATGGCCGCGGGTGGCACGGAGCAGGTCCAGGCGATCCGCTTTGGGCTTGGCCAGGGTCTGTTCATGGCGGAAGACCACTCCTGCGGAATAATCCTCAATTCGGCCCAACGCAATGAATCCGCGACGTTCCATTTCGGTATTCGAATCGGGCGAAGTGAAGCGCTGGGAATAGGCGTAGATGGATGGCAAGGCATCCTGCCGCATGACGCCTTGCTGGCGCCAATCGCGGAAATATGCGGCCGCGCGCGAATATACATTGTTTGCTGGATTGTCACCGTCCTCACGGCGGCCGAGGATGATTCGTACGAGGTTGTACGGGCTGGCCGCGTGATAGCGATCCTGCAGCGCAGGCGAGATCTTATCGTAAGGTTGGGTCACCACCTGGGCAAGGGAAACCTGTGGCGAATCCTTATCGGTGCCATTCGCGTAGCGAAAGGCGCGGAAGGGATGAATGTCAGCCATGGAAACTCCTGATTGTAACAAGGTGGCAGCGGAATTTCGGCTTGATGGCGAACTGCTTTGAGGGATCGCCCGAAAACGGGCGTCCATTCTGGGATTGTCACCAAGAATTGACAAAATAAACCACAGTCAAGCGGATGAAGCTGTGTTACTATCGCGGCCAATAGAGGTGCTTATGTCCTCCGCGGATGAGCGCCGGTTCTCTCGCCCTGGGGTTCGAGCTGGCAAGTTGGGATTGATTCGACGCTGGAAACTGCCTGTCGTCCGATCGCAGATCGCGCTACCTCGCTGTTCGCGGCTGTACTCTCGTCGCGATCCCATCATTTTGGCTGGTGTTCTTCTCGATTTGCCTTTGCTGCGGCTCGTTGACGCCGGCTCGGGGTCAAACCGATGTGAATGATGTTCACGTGACGCCCCGGACGGTGGAGAGCGCGAAGGCGGAAAACGTCTCCAAGGAGAGCTTGGGCGCTCCTTCCCTGAGTACGCATGTGCGTCCATTTAAATCGAGCGTGGACCTGGTGCTGGTGCCGGTGACCATTACCGACCCGATGAACCGCCTTGTAACCGGTCTGGATAAGGAAAACTTCCAGCTTTTCGAAGGCGGCACGAACCAGGAGATCAAAACGTTTTCCAGCGAAGATGCACCAGTTTCGCTCGGGGTAATCTTCGATTCCAGCCGAAGCATGAGCAGCAAGATGGACCGCGCAAAAGATGCGGTAATGGAGTTTTTCAAAACTGCTAACCCGCAAGACGAGTTCTTCATGATTACGTTCTCGGACGCCCCAGAAGTAGTCAGCGATTTCACGAACTCGGTGGATGAGATTCAGAATAAGCTGGTCTATGCCGTGCCGCAAAGGATGACCGCATTGTTGGACGCCATCTATATGGGCATCACCAAGATGAGGCAGGCCAAATATGCTAAGAAAGCCCTGCTCATCATCTCCGATGGCGGCGACAATCACAGCCGGTACACAGAAAATGAGATCAAGGCCCTGGTGAAAGAAGCGGACGTGATGGTGTATGCGATCGGCATCTACGACCGCTATTTCCAAACTCCGGAAGAGCGGCTCGGTCCGGAGCTACTGGGTGAGGTCGCGGAACTCTCCGGTGGACGGGCGTTTACCGTGGAAAATCCCAATGATCTGGCCGATGTGGCGACCAAGATCGGGATCGAACTGCGGAACCAATATGTGCTCGGCTATCGTCCCCATAATGCCTTGCATGACGGCAAATGGCGTAAGATCAAGGTGAAGTTACTGCCTCCGAAAGGACTGCCGCCGCTGAAAGTGTATGCCAGGACCGGATATTACGCGCCCGAAGAATAATTGCGCTTTCTACTTTGCGTTTCTGAGCTGGGCGATATGGGTTGGGGTCTTGGCGGTAGCACTGCCCGCGCCCGCGCGCGCCCGATCGGAAGCTGTTTCGGCCCAGGCATATCCCGCCGAGTCAGATCCCGCTCAATCTGCCTCGGCACAACCGCCTCAATCCGGCGCAGGCGGATCCCCTTCCCAGAAGCAGAGCGACCCGCAAAGCAGCGCCCAACAACCAATACAGCCCTCCAGCCAGGCTTCAACCAATCAGGACAACGGAACCTTTGTCATCCGCAAAGACGTGGATGAGGTGTTGTTGCATGCCACGGTCGTCGATGATAAGCAGCACATTGTAACCAACCTGGATAAGAGCGCTTTCACGGTGTACGAAGACGGCAAGCCGCAGACGATTATTTCTTTCCATCACGAAGACATTCCAGTGGCGATGGGAATCCTGATTGATAATTCGGGATCGATGCGGGAGAAGCGCATGAAAGTAAACCAGGCGGCGCTGAATCTGGTGAGATCGAGTAATCCTCAGGATGAGGTATTCGTGGTGAATTTCAACGACGAATATTACCTCGACCAGGATTTCACCAATGATCTTTTGAAATTAAAAGAGGCGTTGGAAAAGATCGATGCCAGGGGCGGCACGGCACTCTACGAAGCCGTGGTAGCTTCCGCCGACCATTTGAGGAGAGATGCGAAGCTGGAACGGAAGGTGCTGTTCGTGGTTACCGACGGAGAAGACAACGCCAGCCGCGAGAGTCTGGAGCAGGCGGTAAAACAGTTGCAGGAAGAAAACAGTCCGTCAGTGTATGCGATCGGAATTCTAGGGGATGAAGAGCATCCTAAGCGCGCCCGGCGCGCGCTCGAGATCATCGCACAACGGACCGGAGGGCTGGCATTTTTTCCCAAGACGCTGGATGAAGTGGATGAGATCAGCCGCCAGGTAGCGCATGACATCCGAAGCCAGTACACCATCGGATACAAGCCAACAAATCCCAAGGGCACAGGCGGGTTTCGGCAAATTCGAGTGGAAGCAAAAGCCAAGGGGCATGGGAAAATGTCGGTACGCACCAAGAGCGGCTACTATGCCGGCACGCAGGTGGCAACCAGTTCCAAGTGAAGCGCGTTGTCATTCCGGTTTTCTAAGCTCTCCGCAGATTGGCGTGGGAGAAACCAAATCTCCTCTCACCGAGAAGCCGACCACGTTGGTGGATGCCATCGAGATGTATTCGATTAACCCGGCTTCCAGGAGATGCTGAACCAGCACTCTCGATGCCGGCATCGCCGAAGACCGAGTTCTTTTCTCCGGCAACTTGGAATTCAAAAGTCCACTCCCATCTGAGTTTCGATCCTGGTCTGCGTATTGTTCTCAGGCAGCTAACCAGAAAACTATGAAGCATCACACTGATTAGTGAGGACAATCACTAATTCAAGTTATCGATTCTGGGGATAAACAATATCGTTGATCCGAAGTTGCGGCCGGGGGACAGAACTGCCGGAATGGCGGGCCGTTTTGGCAGAGAAACTAGAAACCAGGTATCGCGCACTGTGCCCGGCGGAAAGCTCCACTCCCTCCGGGACCAGACCAATTCCTGTCGTGTTGATGAACAGCCCGTCGCCCTTGCCTTTTTCGACGACCTTGGTATCGCCGGTAACGACTTGCACGTCCGCCTCTGCCGCTGCCCGCTGCAGCGAATTCACCACCCGCCGGAGCTCCTTCCATCGAGAACCCTTCTTCGATAATGAAGGCGGCGCTCAGGAACAGTGGTGTTGCCCCGCCCATCGCCAAATCGTTCACCGTACCGTGAACCGCGAGGGAGCCGATGTCACCTCCGGGAAAGAACAACGGCTTTACTACGAAGGAATCGGTGGTGATCGCCAGACGCTGCCCATTCACATACACGATGGCTTGATCGTCCAGCCGCGCCAGCACCGGATTCTGGAGCGCAGGTAGAAAGAGGTCGCGAATCAATTCGGCACTGAACTTATCGCCGCTGCCGTGGCCCAGGAGAATCGTGTCTCTAGCCGGGAGTGGCGCCGGGCAACTGATTTCGATGTTTATTTCGTCGTGGGTTTTCGCTGACATGCCTCTCCTAACTTGTGACCGCATGTCGGCGATAGTAGTAGGCCGCGCATGCCCCTTCACTAGAGACCATGGGCGCGCCTAACGGATTTTCCGGCGTACACCGCATACCAAATGCCGGACAATCCGTCGGCTTTTTTAGTCCCTGCAAAACCTGAGCGCTCGTGCACTCGGCAGGCTCGTCTATAGTAAGATCGCTTAAATCAAAGACGCGGTCGGCACTTGAAATATATTTCTGCTAGCGGCGTTCTCTTATTCGGTTGCTGGTCGTGCCTCTCAGCCGAGTGGCAGAATTTGCCAGGAATCGCATCGCCGCATTCGGGTGTGCAGTTCGTTACGTTGACGTGTGTCGTTCATCACAGATCGCACCCACGACTCATACTGTACTGAGCATGGGAGAGCCGCCGTGTGCCTTGCCATACCTGTGCCGTTCAACATGCTCTCGCTGGAATCGCAATACAACGAGCTGCCACACTCGAGCCCCGTCGATTCAGTGATAGGGGTCACAGCTTGCGACCTGCGCTTGTGAAATACTTGAGGCAAGGAACTTGGTGGTCAGATGTCCACCGCCGAGCATGAGTCGCAATCGTGCTGGGAGTGCATTCGTGGGAAGATTCTGCCTCTGCCGAGTGGAGGAGAGTACGTGAACTGCGCTCCGTCGCAATGGAAATGGCATCGTTGTGCGGCACGGCTGCTGGACACGATACGGAAGCCTCTCCGCTCTTCTCTGGTTGAAAAATCGCCGAAGGTGATCCAACAAAGCGCATACAAGAATGACGGGGCTTAGTTGCTTGATGAAGTCACGATATTTACCCAACTATCGGAAGTCGGACGCTTCCAATGCATAATGCCCAAATGATGGGAAGATAATTGGACATGCCGATCATCACAGTGGTCGTCCTGCTTTTGGCATTCCTGCTGGCTCCCATCCTGCTCATCCGGTTCCGCAAGAGGTGGGTCGCGGCTTTCAATTTGGCGGTTACGAATCGGATCACGAGCCGGTTCGCGGGCCGATTGCCGGGCTTCGGCATCCTCACACACGTCGGACGAAAATCAGGCAAAGTATACCGGACCCCAGTAAATGTTTTCCGAGCGCCGGAGGGATTCTTCATTGCGCTTACCTATGGGCGGGATAGCGAGTGGGTCAAGAATGTGCTGGCCGCTGGCGGATGCGAGATTGAGACTCGCGGCGTGAGGTACCTACTTTCCGCGCCCACCATCGTGCATGATCCCACCCGGCGTCGGTTCCCACTTCCTGTGCGGTTCGTTCTGTGGCTGATTGGAGCGACTGATTTTATGCAGCTTTCAACCTCTCGCGCATAAGGGGGATAGGGTTTAATTTCGTACAGCTCGTAATCCCCCGGACACGACGGTTCGCATCAGGCTCAGGTACTCGTCGCTTTGGTTGCCGAGAAAACGTTACGATTCTTGAGGAAACAGAAAGCGCTTGACTTTGATACCCTGTAGCGTGCATCAGAAAACTCTTGAAGTCTCCCACCTCGGCGTCGCCGACGACATTACGGATCTGGTTGGCGGAACTCCCATGCTGCGGCTGAAACGGCTGGTTCCCGCCGGATCCGCCGACATCTTCGCCAAACTTGAATACCTGAATCCCGGCGGCAGCGTGAAGGATCGCGCGGCGGTTGGGATCATCCGGCGAGCCGAGCAGGAAGGGAAACTCGCGCCCGGCGGCACCATTGTCGAAGCTACGGCGGGGAATACGGGGATCGGGTTGGCGCTGATTGGAGTGAATCGCGGTTATAAGGTGAAGCTGTTCGTGCCGGAAAATTTCTCCCAGGAAAAAGTGATCATCATGCGTGCGCTGGGAGCGCAGGTGGATCGCACTCCGGATGAAGAAGGAATGTCGGGCGCGATCCGGCGGGCGAAAGAATTAGTGGCTAACGATAAGACTGCATTTATGGCCGGGCAGTTTGAGAATCAGGCGAATCCGGATTACCACTACGAAACCACTGCAGTGGAGATTTTCGAGCAGATGGGCGGCAAGATCGATGCCGTGGTTTTGGGCTGCGGCACTTGCGGAACTTTTACCGGGATCGCGCGATATATGAAAGAGCATGTGCCGGGAGTCTTGGCGGTTGCGGCGGAAACGCAGGGATCGGTTCTGGGTGGGGGAGAACCTGGGCCGCATAAGGTGGAGGGCATCGGGGCGAGCTTTGTGCCAAAGACCTTCGATCGTTCGGTGTGCGACGAAGTGCTTGCCGTTACGGATGATGATGCGTTCGAAATGGTTAAGAAGCTTGCCGCGCGAGAAGGTGTGCTCGCCGGATCGAGCGGCGGAGCCGCGGTGTTCGCCGCTATGCAGGTGGCGCGACGATTGGGGGCGGGAAAACGAGTGGCCACGATTATCCCGGATTCGGCGGAGCGATATTTGTCGAAGAAAATTTTTGAGGGTGGGATCTAGACAAAAAGCAATCGCAGAGAACGCTGGGACGATCCGCGGAGATTGCTGAGAAACACAATCCACAGCGAGTATTCATGAAGAAAAATAGACAGGCTAGGTTTGCGACGCGTGCGATTCACGATGGGCAGGAGCCGGATCCTCTTACCGGCGCGGTTAACGTGCCCGTTTATTTGAGTTCCACGTATGTGCAGCAGGGGATCGGCGAGAACAAGGGGTACGAGTATTCGCGAGTGTCGAATCCCACGCGCGACCGGCTGGAAGAGAATCTGGCCTCGCTTGAAGGTGGGGTAGCGGCACGAGTGTTTGGCAGCGGCATGGCGGCAATCAACGCGATTGCCAGTATGTTGAAAACCGGTGATCACGTGGTGTGTGGCAATGATCTATACGGCGGAACGCCGCGGCTGTTCAACCAGGTGTTGACAAATTTCGGCCTGGAGTTTTCTTATGTCGATACATCGGATGCCGAAAATGTAGAGCGCGCGATTCGCAAGAATACACGCATAGTCTATGTGGAGACGCCGACCAATCCGCTGATGCGTTTGAGCGATCTGGCTGAGATCAGCAAAATTTGCCGGCGGAAAAAAATTGAATTGGTGGTCGACAACACTTTCATGTCTCCTTACTTTCAGCAGCCACTTGCCTTGGGCGCAGATATGGTAGTGCATTCAACCACCAAGTTTCTGAACGGCCACAGTGACGGACTGGGGGGTGTAGTGGTTTGCAGCAGAGCCGACCAGGCGGAAAAGCTGGCTTTTTTGCAGAAGTGCGCGGGAGCGATACTCTCTCCGTTTGAATGCTGGCTGGTCCTGCGTGGCGTGAAGACGTTGGCGGCGCGTATGGAAATCCATGACCGCAACGGGAGGGCAGTGGCCGATTTCCTGGCCAGGCATAAGAAAGTGAAGAAAGTTTTCTATCCCGGGTTGGCAGATCATCCGGAACACGAATTAGCGAAAAGCCAGATGAGCGGCTTTGGCGCGATGATTACGTTCGAGACCGGCTCGCTAAAGAATGCCAACAAGATGTTGAAGAAACTGCGGGTGTGTTCCCTGGGCGAATCGCTGGGCGGCGTGGAAACGCTGATCTCACATCCAGCCACGATGACGCACGCTGCCCTGGGCGAAAAGGGTCGCAAGGCCATTGGTCTTACCGACGGTATGGTACGGATTTCGGTTGGGATCGAAGACGTCCAGGATATTCTCGATGATCTGGACGTGGGGTTGGCCGCGATATAGAAGTTCTCGCCGGGATTCGGAGAGGCCGTCCGCGCAAAACATTCCGCAACTACTTCTCTACAGCGACAGAATCCGCGATCCATTGCAAATAGCCAGGGGATCCGTCTTCCACAGTCAGGCAGACGCACTCGGGCAGTTCGTAAGAGTGCAACTCGGCAATCGCCTCGCGGACTTTTTCGAACGCATCGGCAGTCGTCTTGATCTGCAAAAGCCACTCGCGAGCCTCTTCCACCTTGCCTTGCCAGCGATATACCGAGGCGATCTGCGGAATGATATTGACGCAGGCGGCCATACGGTTTTCGACAAGGTGCCGCGCGATCTTCTGCGCTTCTGCTTCTGAGCCGGTTGTGGTCAGGACGATTCGTTTATCGGTCATATAAAATCAGCCCTCAGCAATCCGCGATCAGCTTTCAGCCAAGTCACTCGAGAGAGTAGCACCTTAAGCCGGGGGCAGGAGGACACGCTCCTCAGCCAGATGAACTATCTGCTCGAAGACTTGCGGGTGAACCATTCCGCGCGCCATGTAACCAACTTGATTCCTGCTGTCCGCAGCGGGAAAACTTCCGCTTGACGCCCGAGGTGAAGGGGAAGTCCACTGAGAAGTCGAAGTCTGATCCGCCGGAGTTCTGTGGACACGAGGTCAGCTAGGTCGTCCGCACGGATGGGTTGAAACTGATTTTCGAAGATGGCTCGCGGTTTTGTTACCGGTTTGTTCGGTACCGAGCCAGTGGTGCGGGTTTACTCGGAGGTCCGCAACAAGCAGAGTTTGGAGAAGTTGAGCGGGGCCGGCAAGCAATGGATTTTCGAATAAGAAATCTTACCAATGTACGGCGATTCCGCAGCCCGCAAGACGGCTTGCGCGCGGTAGCGGAGAGAGCACCGCAGGCCGAAGCTCTGGCCGTGTCGTGGATGACGAAATTGCGTCCTGTTTTTGCCAGAGTCCATACCTTGAGGCGGCGGATAGCGACCATCACGGTTGCGGCGCTCGCTGGCCTGCTCTTCGTGCACGTGATGTTGGGCGCGAATGGGATGGTTGTGTACAAACAAAAGCGGGCGGAATATGAATCGCTGCAGAAGAGGATTGGGCTCGAACAGAAGGAAAACCAACTCTACACCCAGCGCATACAGGGAATGAAGACCGATCCGAAAGCGATTGAGAAAGAAGCCCGCGAGCAGTTGCATTACGCGCGTCCGGGGGAGTATGTGTACGTTCCTCCTGACCCCGCGAGGTCCGATCCGCCGCTGAATCACTCCGCGCGCAGATAAGATTCTGGGCGCTTTGCCCAGACAGATTTGTCCGGCCCAGATCGCCAAACGAAGGGGAGCTTCCTTTTGGTTTAGGCGCTGAAAGCCTTACTATTACTGAATGCGTAGTTTCCGTCTTCTGCCGCTTCTGGTTTTCTCCGTCTTGGTTTCCTCCCTAACTGCTCCGGCACAATCGGATCAGGCGCCCACAAACTCAACTCTTCCGGCGAAGGCGAAGAAGGGCGTCAAGGCAGCGGAATCGAAACCCGCCGACACCGCGGCTTCGAGATCCGAAGCAACAAAACACGACTATTCGCAGGAAGCCTTTGTCGTCGAGCAATACAAGTCCATCTATCGCTTCGAAAATGACGGCACGGGGCGCAAGGAAACCGTGGCTCGCATTCGCGTGCAAAGCGAAGCCGGAGTTCAGCAATGGGGCCAGATTCAAGTTGGATACAATTCCGCCAACGAACGGGTTGAAATTGCTTACGTCCGCGTTATTAAAGCCGACGGCACTGTAGTGAAGGCCGGTGATGATGCTGTTCAGGATTTGAGCGCTCCGCTCGAGCAACAGGCTCCGGTTTACACCGACTACCGGCAGAAGCACATCACGGTCCCCGGACTGCGTCCGGGTGAAGTGCTCGAATATGACATCGTCACGCTGATTCACACGGCCTTGGCTCCGGGCGAGTTCTGGGCCGACTACGACTTCGACAAGACCAACATCGACCTCGATGAAGAGGTTGACATTGACGTTCCCGCGGGCCGCGACATCAAATTAAAAAATAAGCCGGAGATGAATCCGACAATCTCGGAAGCTAACGGACGTCGCGTTTACCACTGGACCAATTCCCATCTGGAACGTGAAGACGACCAGAAGAATAAAGACAAGGATAAGGACAAGGACAAGAAGAAAAAGAAGCATCCTGAAGACGAACGGCCTGACATTCAATTGACTTCATTCGTCAGTTGGGAGCAGATCGGGCTTTGGTATGCGGGCCTTGAAAAAGACCGGCGAGCGCCTTCGCCCGAAGTTCGCGCCAAAGCCGAAGAACTCACCAAGGGCCTCAATAACGATTTGGATAAAGTTCAGGCACTATACGACTACGTGGCTCGGAACTTTCGCTATGTAAGCTTGTCGCTGGGATTAGGACGCTATCAACCGCACGCATCCTCCGATGTGCTGCACAATCAGTACGGCGACTGCAAAGACAAGCATACTTTGCTGGCATCGCTGCTTGAAGCGGAAGGCATGCACGCTTCTTCGGTACTCATCAACTCCAGCCGTAAACTCGATCCCGATGTGCCATCGCCCTCGCAGTTCGATCACGTCATCACCATGCTGCCGATGGGCAAGCAAGAAATCTGGATGGATACCACCAGCGAGGTAGCTCCGTTCCGTCTGCTGGCCTACAGTCTGCGAAACAAACTCGCGCTCGTCGTCCCTGCCTCAGGCACGCCGCACCTGGAGGAAACTCCGGCCGATACTCCCATGCCCGACAGCGAGATTTCCGAAGTTGACGGAACCATCAATCAGATTGGAAAACTTGAAGCCCACGTTCACTATACGTTTCGAGGCGACGAGGAATTGCTCCTGCGCTCGATCTTTCGCCGTGTTCCCGAGGCGCAATGGCAGCGCGTTGTTGAGAACGTAAACTCCGGGATGGGTGGCGATGTCACGAACCTAAAGATCAGTGATCCGGCAGCTACGCGTGAAGCCTTCACGATGTCTTATGACGTTTCCCGGCCGAATTTTCTCGATTGGTCCAAGAAGAAATCGGATCTTACGCTGCCGCTGTGCCAGTTCAATCTTCCGGATCTCGGGGAAGCGGATAGCGATGCGGACTCCGAGCCGCTGAAGCTCGGCCCCAAAGCAGAATACGTTTATAAGATCAAGCTCGAATTACCCGCGAAATATACGGCGCGCGCCCCGCTGCCTTTTTCTCTCAAGCGCGACTATGCGGAGTATCAGGCTACGTACAAAGTGCAGGGAACGACATTCACCGCGGACCGGACGCTCAACTTGCGCCAGGATGAACTGCCCGCACCGCGCGCTGAGGACTA
Source organism: uncultured Acidobacteriaceae bacterium (assembly GCA_963724815.1). Classification (GTDB taxonomy): domain Bacteria; phylum Acidobacteriota; class Terriglobia; order Terriglobales; family Acidobacteriaceae; genus Sulfotelmatobacter. The sequence continues at coordinate 9,823 of CAVRWS010000012.1, read as the reverse complement.
CGAAGCTTTCCGCCATGCAGTCAGTTCTGACCTGGGCCAGGTCCTTTCTCTCGAAAATACCGTAGCTGGCTCACCCGCGCCGCCTGCTGATATGAAGGCGGAAGACCTTGTGGAAAGCGGCCGAGCGGCCATTGCCAGCAACAATCTGCCATTAGCGGTCACGCTTCTCAAACGCGCTACGGAAGTGGATGCGAAAAATAAATATGCATGGAACATGCTGGCTGCCGCTTACATGGGCATGCGCCAGAACGACGACGCCATCGCCGCGCTGAAAAAGCAAATTGAAATCAATCCCTACGACGAGTACGCCTACAACGCTCTCGGCCGCGCCTATTGGCAGGAACGCAAGTATGACGACGCCGCTACTGCGTTCAACAAGCAGATCGAAATCAATCCGCTCGACAAGTTCGCCCACGCGGGATTGGGATCGATGTATTCCGAGTGGAAAAAGTACGACCTGGCGGCGGCTGAGCTGGAGAAGGCTACATCGCTCACGCCCGATAACCCCGAACTCCAAGTCAGTCTCGGCGATGCGTATTTGAATCTTGGCCAGGATGACAAAGCTCTGGCCACGTTCGATCACGCAGTTGAGCTTTCCGCGACTCCGCTGGTGTGGAATAACATTGCCTATCAGCTCTCGCTGAAAAAAGCTCATCTCGATCGCGCGCAGCAATACGCGGAGTCCGCGGTTTCAGCCACCACGGCGGCGTTACGCAACTTGTCACTTGACCGCCTTACGCAGCAGGATTTGCCGCTCGTCCCCTCGCTCATTGCTTACTGGGACACGCTGGGCTGGGTCTATTTCAGCAAAGGCAATCTCGACATGGCGGAAAAATACGTCGCCGCCGCGTGGGGACTCGGGCAGCACGGTGAAGTCGGCGACCATCTCGGCCAGATCTACGAGAAAGAAGGGAAGAAAGATCGCGCGCTCCAAACGTATGAACTTGCGGAGACTGGACTGCGTCCGATTCCGGAAACACGCGAAAGAATTGATGCGTTGCTCAAAAGCGACGGCAAGCTGAATGGAGGTGCGAAAACCAATAACAACGGGAGTTTGCAATCGCTGCGCACCATCGACCTGGGCAAAGCGAAAGAGACTGGTAGCGCGGATTTCTTTGTGCTGTTGAGCGGCGGCGCAGGCGCTCCGGCGAAAGCTGAGGCAGTAAGATTTGTGAGTGGTGACGAAAAGCTGAAAGTATTTACGGACGCTCTGCGCACGGCTGAATACCGCCTCACTTTCCCCGACGACACACCGCTGAAAATCTTGCGCCGCGGGATTCTGTCCTGTTCGACGGCGACGGGGAACTGTATGTTCGTGCTGATGCTGCCCGATGATGTGCGGACGGTGGATTGAGGTGATCCCAATCGTTTTGTTCTAACTCGAGAGTTTTCGCTTGTGCCATGTGGTCGCCTGCTCGTAAGCATGAGCAAGTCGCAGGACCAAATCCTCCCGCCAGGGCGGTCCGGCGATCTGCAGGCCGATGGGCAAGCCGCTCTTCGTAAAGCCGCAAGGGAGCGAGATTGCAGGCAATCCCCACACATTAAAGGGCCGCGTGTTGCGCAGCAAAGTAATTTCCGCGGGGCGCAGCGCCTCGGGATCTTTTTTCAGATCAGCGATCGCCGGCGCGGGGATGCGTGTCGTCGGCGTGACCAGCAAATCGACTCCGGAGAAGATGTCCCGGGCGCGGCGGCGCTCGCGGTCCAGGTCCTGGCGGCGGTGAATATATTCTGCCGCGGAAATGTTTTCACCATTGCGAATCCGCCGCACAGTCTCCGCCTGGTACAACTCCGGCGTTCGGGAAACGTCGTCAGCGTGAATTGCATACGACTCCGCATTTTGCACTACGCGATCTACGGGTATCTCGATCTGCAGCTCGCGAGTGTCAGCGACCAGACCTTCGATTACCGTTAAGGCTTGCTCCACCGCCGCGCGGATTTCATCGTCAAGGTCATCATAAAAATATGAGCGCGGAGTGCCAATGCGAAGCATCTTCACCCCTGCCGCCACGGGAGTGGAAGATGCCGAAACATAATCGCAAACCGGAACATCAGCGCTGTGAAAGTCGAGCGGATCGTATCCCGCGATCGCTTGCAGTACAAGCGCGGCATCGGCGACGGTTGCGGCAAATGGGCCAACGTGATCGAGCGACCAGGAAAGTGGAATCACGCCGCGCGTCGAAACGCGGCCATAAGTGGGTTTGATCCCGACGCAGCCGCAGAGCGCGGCTGGCAGACGAATCGAGCCAGCCGTGTCGGTCCCAATCGCGGCATAGCAGAGTCCAGCGGCCACAGCGGCGGCTGATCCGCCTGACGAGCCGCCGGCGATATGTGACGCACTCCATGGATTGTGGACGTCGCCGAAGAAGCTGACCAGCGAACTCGCGCCATAAGCGAACTCGTGCAGATTATTTTTGCCGAGGATCACCGCGCCGGCCTGCCGCAAGCGCCGTACGACTTCCGCGTCCTCGGCGGGCACGTGATTCTGATATAGCGCGCTGGCGGCGGTAGTTCGCGTGCCAGCCGTGTCGATCAGATCTTTTAATGCAATCGGAACCCCGTGCAGCGGACCGCGCCATTCGCCGCGGAAGATTTCCTTTTCCGCCGCACGCGCCTCCGCCAGCGCGGATTCCGCGGTTACGGTGATAAAAGCATTCAAACTGGGATTCAAGTTCTCAATGCTATCCAGGCACGTGCGCGTCAATTCCAGCGGTGAGATTTCTTTCCGCCGGAGACGAGGCGCAAGCTCGGTGATGGTCTCGAGAAGGGGCATTCGCACTGAGTCCATTGTAGTAGGAGAGTGTAGTAGCAAAGTCGTAAGGCCCGAACGAGGCTACGCAAGGACGCGAAATGCCCAAATGAAATAGTTGGGGACTGCTTTTTCGAAATCCTGATCTTCGGTATTTGATGATTCAGATTTCGAAATAGGCAACCCGCGGAGAAGGCCTATAATCAAAAATCGTTCCCTCAGACCTGGAGGAAACCATGGCGGAAATAACGAGCATTCCCGTAGAGACGCCACTGGAGACACCGGTCGCAACCCACGGTTTCTTTATCGATGGCCATTGGGCGGACGACGGCGACGTGGTTGAAGTCCGATCGCCATTCGATGGCGCCATCGTGGGGCGCGTCACGCAGGCGCGGCGCGAACATGCCGAGGCTGCGATTGCGGCTGCAGTGAAAGCCTTCGGTACAACCAGGCGGCTTCCAGCGTTTGAGCGCCAGCGTGTGCTCAGGCGAGTGGCTCAGTCGATTGGCGAGCGCCGAGAAGAATTTTCCCGCACCATCGTTCATGAGGCCGGTAAGCCGATCAAGGCCGCGCGCACTGAGGTCGAGCGCGCCATTTTTATTTTCAACGTTGCCGCGGAAGAGGCTACGCGCATTTACGGCGAGTATCTTCCGCTTGACTGGCAAGAGTTTACGGCGGGTCGCTGGGGAATCGTGAAGCGCTATCCTCTCGGCCCAATCGCTGGCATTACACCTTTTAATTTTCCTTTGCATTTGGTCGCACACAAAGTGGCGCCCGCGATTGCCGCGGGCTGTCCTATGGTTCTGAAGCCGGCGCCGCAAACTCCGCTGTGTTCGCTGTTGCTGGCGGAATGCATTCAGCAGGCTGGTTGGCCCGATGGCGGCCTGAATGTGTTGCCGCTTTCCAACGAAAATGCAGGTCTGCTGGTCACCGATGAGCGCATCAAGCTGATCAGCTTCACTGGCAGTGTGCCGGTGGGATGGGACATTAAGCGGCGCGCGGGCAAGAAGAAGGTTGCGCTGGAACTGGGAGGCAACGCTGGCGCGATCGTGCATAGCGATGCCGATGTAGCGTATGCCGCCGACCGCTGTGTTATCGGAGGTTTCACTTACGCGGGGCAGACCTGCATCTCGGTGCAGCGGATTTTGGTGGAACAATCGGTGTACGGAAAGTTCACCGATTTACTGGTGGAAGGCGTTAAGAAACTGAGGACTGGCGATCCTATGGAGGAGTCTACGGACGTCGGCCCGCTGATTCGAGAGAGCGATGCAGTTCGGGTTACGAATTGGGTGGACGAGGCGGTTCGTTCCGGCGCCCGGTTGTTGTGCGGCGGGGGGCGCAAGGGATCCATCGTCGATCCCACAGTTCTGACTGGGACAAAGCCGGATATGAAAGTAAATTGCCTGGAGATTTTTGGTCCGGTCGTGACGGTGGAACCGTACCAGAACTTCGACGAAGCGCTGCGGCGTATCAACAATTCCAATTATGGACTGCAGGCGGGGCTGTTCACGCGAGACGTGAAGCTGCTCTTTCAGGCTTACGACGAATTGGAGGTTGGAGCCCTCATTTCAGGCGATATTCCTTCCTTCCGTATCGACCAGATGCCTTATGGTGGCGTTAAGGATTCGGGCCTGGGACGTGAGGGACTGCGTTATGCGATCGAAGAAATGACCGAACCTAAATTGTTAGTGATGAACCTGCGGTAGAGGAAGGACATCGCAAAATTGAGAGCTACAAGTTTTTTGAAATCCAATTTGAAACCCGGTTTGTGAATTTTCTTATCTAAGCACGCGACAAGTTCAGCAGAAATATTTATAATTCCCAGTTCTGCAAGCGGACGTGAAAGAAATCTGTGGGTAGTTCTCTCGCGTCTTAATGATTAGGCTTCCATACATATAAGGATCTGCTGGGTCTCATTCGTTTTTAATAGAAATCGTACGTAAGCATGTCTCAGATTTTTCATCGCAGTGCGAACACCCTCTCCCGAGCCACGATTTTTGGCGCGGTGTTTGTGATTGCCGCGCTCGGTTTGGTGGGGTATGAGATTCAGGGTTCGCCCTATGTCACCTATGCCGGTGTGCGAAAACCGCAGCCAGTGCCCTTCAGCCACCAGCACCACGTTGCCGGATTAGGTATCGACTGCCGCTACTGCCACACCTCGGTGGAGACTTCGAGTTTTGCCGGCATCCCTCCCACAAAGACTTGCATGAACTGCCACTCGCAGATCTGGACCAACGCCCAGCTGCTGGAGCCGGTGCGGGCCAGTTACCGCTCGGGTCAGTCGCTGCAATGGACGCGGGTGAACCAACTACCTGACTTCGTTTTTTTCAATCACAGCATTCATGTCACCAAGGGAGTGGGCTGCAACACCTGCCATGGCCCGGTCGACCAGATGCCGCTGATGTACCAGCAGGAATCGTTGCAGATGGAATGGTGTTTGGGCTGCCATCGTCAACCGCAGAATAACTTGCGACCGCGGGATGAGGTTTTTAACATGCGGTACCAGCCGCCCAGCAGCGCGCATCCCGTGGTGGTGGATGGGCAAAGTTACACGGATCAAAACGATTTAGGCATGGCGCTGGTGAAAAGATACAACGTTCGCAGCGTGAGCGATATTACGAGTTGCAACACGTGTCACCGGTAAATGTCGACTATGAGACCTAGTCATCCTGAGTGGAGTGTTTGCTGCGCGAAGCGAAGCAAACATGGAGTCGAAGGATCCCTGCCAGATTGGCAAGTAGACGCCGTTTCTAGGAGTACTCTCATGCACTCAATCAGCATTGGGAAAATGCCTTGCAGCATCCCGCACTGCTACCGGTATTACAGGGATCCTTCGACTGCGCAAGACTTCGCTTCGCGAATTCTCGCTTCGCTCAGGATGACAACGAGTACAAGAGTGATTTGGAACCAATGAAGAACGAAGAAAAAAACGGCGCCCAGCGCGAGGATGTTTGCCCCAGCAAGAAAGGCAAACTCAGTCTCGATTCCCTACGGGATCAAATCAACGAGGCGAACGAGAAGGCTGGTCCGGAATATTGGCGAAGCCTGGAAGAACTTGCCGGAAGCGCTGATTTTCAGGAAGCGCTGCACCGGGAATTTCCAAAAGGCGCATCGGAGTGGGTGGATTCGGTTTCGCGGCGTGGATTTCTGAAAGTGATGGGCGCGTCCATGGCGCTGGCGGGGATGACTGGCTGCGTGAAGCTGCCCCTCGAGCCCATCGTTCCTTACGTCCGCCAGCCGGAAGAAGTGGTTCCCGGCCGACCGATGTTTTATGCGACGGCGATGACGCTTGGCGGCTACGCCAATCCGTTGTTGGTGGAGAGCCATCTCGGGCGTCCGACCAAGATTGAAGGCAACGACCAGCATCCTGCGTCGCTCGGTGGTACGGATATTTTTGCGCAGGCTTCGATACTCGGCATGTATGATCCGGATCGCTCGCAGAGCGTGGTGTCGTTGGGCGATCAGCAATCATGGCAGGCGTTCGTAACCGCGATTCGTGGTCCCCTGAGCGCGCAGAAAGCGCTAAAGGGCGCGGGCATTCGCATTCTTACGACGACTATTTCTTCACCCACGCTGGCCGATCAGCTCAACAATTTCCTTAAGATTTATCCTGAGGCCAAGTGGCACGTGTACGAGCCGGTGAATCGTGACAACGTGCTCGAAGGCGCGAAGCTGGCCTTCGGCCAGCCGGTCGAGACGCGCTACGATTTCTCGAAAGCCGACGTAATTGTTTCGCTTGACGCCGATTTTTTGTATGCGGGATTTCCCGGCAACGTGCGCTACATCCGCGACTTCGCCAAGCGCCGCGATCCTGATGGCAACATGAACCGGCTGTATGTGGTCGAGAGCACGCCGACCACGACAGGAGCTAAGGCGGATCATCGATGGCCCGCAAAAGCTACGGGAATTGCTCAGTTCGCGCACTTGCTGAACAGTGAGCGACCATTTGGGCAGCATGGGCCCGTGAAGAGCCTGAGCGACTTTGCAGTCGCGGCTTCTCAGGAGCTGATCAATCACCGCGAAGCGGGAATCGTCATCGCGGGAGATCATCAGCCAGCCGAGGTGCATTCTCTAGCGCACATCCTGAACGCGCAACTGGGCAACGTCGGCAAGACCGTTTTCTATACCGACCCCGTCGATGCCAACCCAGTTAATCAAACAGATTCCATCAAGGATTTATCCGACGAGATCAAAGCTGGTAAGGTGGATTTGCTAGTCATCATCGGCGGCAATCCAGCCTACGACGCGCCAGCCGATCTCGGATTCGCTGACCTCCTGAAGAGCGACAAAGTTCCGCTACGCGTTCATCTCGGTCTTTATCAGGACGAGACCGCCGAGCTTTGCCAATGGCACGTCAATCAAGCGCATGAACTGGAATCATGGGGCGATGCTCGCGCTTACGACGGCACCGTGAGTATTATTCAGCCGCTAATTGCACCTCTTTATCAGGGCAAGAGTGCTGTTGAGTTTGTTGCGCTGCTTGCGGGTCAAACAGATGCGACGGGTTACGATCTGGTCCGCGCTTACTGGCAGAAGCAGCACGCTGCCTGGTTGCATTGTGAGAACTGCCCTGCCGACGAGGACTTTGAAGCCTTCTGGCGAAAGTCGCTGCACGATGGCTGGGTTGAAGGCACGACGTTTTCGCCGGGGGCAGCTCAGGCGAAACTAAGACCAACCGACGCCGCCAACGGGTCGAATCTGCCGACCTCCGGGCGTGAGTTCAAAACCCTGATTCCCCTCGTTGATCCGAATGCCATCGTCCTCAACATTCGCCGCGATCCCTCCATCTACGACGGCCAATTCTCGAACAACGGCTGGCTGCAGGAGCTTCCCAAGCCGATGACGAAACTAACTTGGGACAACGCCATCCTCATGGGCCCCAAGATGGCGGAGCGACTGCAGGTCAAGAGCATCGACATGGTCGAACTCGACCTTAATGGAAAGAAAGTCACAGGGCCGGTTTGGGTTCAGGTGGGGCATCCGGACAATTCCGTCACCGTGACGCTCGGCTACGGCCGTCGCCGCGCCGGCCGCGTGGGAACGGCGCAGGGTTTCGATGCATATCCCCTCCGCACCAGTGCTGCTCCCTGGTTTGCAACCGGTCTGCAGATCAGAAAAACTGGCGAGAAATACGTGCTCGCTTCGACCCAAGGCTACCAGTGGATGGACACGCCCAACGGCGATCATCGCCCGCTGGTTCGCGAAACCGCACTCGAGGAGTATCGCAAGGATCCCAACTTCGCCAAGGAACAAGGCGAAGAGCCAGGTCCGGGGCTCACACTGTACAAGCCGTATCCCTATAAAGAAGAAGCCTACGCCTGGGGCATGGCGATTGATCTGAACTCCTGCGTGGGCTGCAATAACTGCATGGTGGCGTGCGTTGCGGAAAATAACATTGCAGTCGTCGGCAAGGAGCAGTGCGCTATCGGGCGGCACATGCACTGGATCCGCGTAGATACTTATTATCAGTATCCCAGCGAGGAAGCTCGCGACCGCGACAATCCCAAGGCATTTTTCCAGCCCGTCCCCTGCCAGCAGTGCGAGGACGCGCCCTGCGAAGTGGTTTGCCCGGTGGGCGCCACGAACCACTCGAGCGAAGGCTTGAATGACATGGTTTACAACCGCTGTGTGGGGACGCGGTATTGCTCGAATAACTGTCCTTACAAAGTGCGGCGGTTCAACTTCTTGCTCTATCAGGATTGGGAGACGCCGCAATACAAGCTGATGCGCAATCCTGATGTCAGCGTGCGCAGCCGCGGCGTGATGGAAAAATGCTCGTATTGCGTGCAGCGAATCAGCGAACACAAGATCGATACTGAGACTGCCTCGGTGCGCGAAGGGAAGGAAATCAAAATCAAAGACGGCGAACTGCAGACTGCATGCCAGCAGTCGTGTCCTGCGAACGCGATCATATTCGGTAACATCAATGATCCAAACAGCAGAGTTTCAAAGTTAAAGGCGCAATCGCGCAATTACAGTCTTCTGGGCGAATTGAATACTCGCCCGCGTACCACCTATCTGGCGGAAGTTGGCAATCCAAATCCGGATTTGAAAGCGTAGGCGACAAGACCTCCAGCGCGATGCAGGCGTGGGCGACGAATCAATGAACGAGCCATACAAGACGACAGTGGAAGACCAACGGGCCCCGGTTATTGAGCCGGGCCACACCTTCGCCACGGTCACGGAAAAGATCAGCTCCATTGTGCTGACCCGTCCCGCATCGAACGGCTGGTTCCTCGGCTTCGGCATCGCCTTCATGCTCACGATGATGATGCTTTATGCCATCGGCTACCTTTTTTTGAAAGGCATCGGGATTTGGGGAGACACCATCCCGATCGGCTGGGGCTTCGCCATTATCAACTTCGTTTGGTGGATTGGAATCGGTCACGCGGGCACGCTCATCTCTGCCATTCTCTTGTTGCTGCGGCAATCCTGGCGCAATTCCATTAACCGGTTCGCGGAAGCGATGACATTGTTTGCCGTGGCCTGCGCGGGAATTTTCCCCGCGATCCACGTGGGCCGTCCGTGGCTGGCATATTGGCTTTTTCCTTATCCGAATACCATGCGGGTATGGCCGCAGTTCCGCAGTCCGCTGATGTGGGACGTGTTCGCGGTTTCCACTTACGCCACGGTATCGGCGATGTTCTGGTTCATCGGTTTGATTCCCGACCTGGCTACGCTTCGTGATCGCGCGACGCATTCCGCGACCAGGCTGATTTACGGTGCGCTTTCGATGGGCTGGCGGGGATCGGCGCGACACTGGCATCGCTATGAGACTGCGTATCTGCTTTTGGCCGGATTAGCTACGCCACTCGTACTTTCCGTTCACACGGTTGTGAGTTTCGACTTTGCCATCGGCATCGTTCCGGGCTGGCACACAACCATCTTTCCACCGTACTTTGTTGCCGGTGCAATCTACTCCGGTTTCGCGATGGTGTTGATGCTAGCTATCCCCATCCGCAAGATCTACGGACTCGAAGATTTCATAACCGAGCGCCATCTGCAGAACTCCGCGAAAGTGATGCTAGCGACGGGATTGATCGTGGCTTATGGCTACGGCATCGAAGCCTTCATGAG
>CAVRWS010000011.1:0-47230 GCA_963724815.1 uncultured Acidobacteriaceae bacterium | reverse complement strand
CGCGGTGAGCGCCTGCCGTAGTCAGCAAATCCGCCACCAGCTTGGCCGAGATCGGCACCCGCGGCTTATCCTTGCGATCCTGCCGCGCGTATCCAAAGTAAGGCATGACCGCCGTGATGCGCCGTGCCGACGCGCGCTTGAACGCGTCGATCATCAGCAACAACTCCATTAAATTCTCGTCCACCGGCCGGCAAGTCGGCTGCATCACAAATACATCGCAGCCGCGCACGTTTTCCTGAATCTGGACGTATACCTCGCCATCGGCAAACCGCTTGACCATGGCCTGGCCACGCGGCATCCCGAGAAAAGTACAGACTTCATCGGCGAGAGCCTCGTTCGCCGTGCCGCCAAAAATCTTGAACTTCTCGTCCACCCGCGCTCGCGGCTTGCGTTCCGACTTCTCCTCGGGCATAGGGGGAGCCTGCTTTTCGGCTTTCTCCGTCTTTTCCGCTTCCGTCGGCGTCACCAAAGTGGCCATAGTTAGCTCTTAGCCTTTAGCTGTTTTCTGGCTGGGCCGCTAGGATTCGAACCTAGACAAAGTGCTCCAAAGGCACTTGACCTACCATTAGTCGACGGCCCAGTAGAAGCATTGTTGATTTTTGGATTGTTGATTGTCGATTGAAACAACCAACCACCCATTGTCAATCAACAATCAAAAATCAACAATCAGAAATTTACCGGACCATGTGGCGACGGCCGCCTTCGGCCGTCCAAGCGATGGCGAAGCCAAGCGCCCGGTCAACCGGACCCCCTCAGGACTTCTCAGCCAGCACAAATCGCGCGCCAGTACTCCCGCCGCGTCATCGTAACCGTCGCCCTTGCCGCCCAACCTTGCCTGCGTAACTTGGCTACCGCTGCGCTAGCCGCTCGTTTCGAGGCAAACAGCCCATACAGCGTCGACCCGGAGCCCGACAGCGATGCATATTTCGCGCCCGCGCGTTCCAGCGCCCTCTTACCTTCACTCAGCTCGGGATATTCAGGAAAGACGACTTCTTCAAAGTCGTTCTTGATCCCGGCCCGGACAAGCTCGAGAAGCGGATTCTCGGCCCGGCCCCTTCTAAAAGGAGCACCGGAGTAACTCTCGCTCAGCCACGCAGAAAACCCACGGCCAAGCAAACCAATTCTATCGGATGCCTCGCCCATCGTCAATTTACGGTCCCATTCCGCAAACGCCTTCGGAGTCGATACCCCCACCTCCGGCGTCACCACCACACAAGCCGTCGCCGGAAAATCCGCCAGAGGATAAACCAACTCCCCGCGCCCTACTCCCAACACGGTCCCACCCACCAAAAACAACGGCAGATCCGATCCTACCTCCGCCGCAATCCGCAGCCGCTCCTCTGAAGGCAAAGTTTTCTTCAGAACTTGTTCCAAACCCAGCAGTGCCGCCACCGCGTTCGAGGAAGCTCCACCCATCCCGCCCTGCACCGGCAATCGCTTCTCGATATCGATGGTGACTCGCCCCTTGCTCTTCATCGCCGCCATCGCCATTTCGACAATGCGATAGCAAGTATTCGATTCATCTTTCGGAACTCTCGCGTCCGTGCAGCGAATCTCAATACCACTTCCGCGCCCCACACTCACACGAATGAAATCGTGCAGCCCAATCGTCTGATACACGGTGAGCAGTTCATGAAAACCGTCGTCTCGGGCTGCGCCAATGCCCAGCCCAAGATTGATCTTCGCGAAGGATCGAACTCGTACCGTCATGGAAGCAAGATTGTAAGCCATCGGAGATGAGTACAAGAATGCGCGCCAATCGCGATTTCGTATGTCCCACCCCGACCCCCCACGAGTTCCACCACCTTGGTAATCTCGACTGAGTACAAAAATAAGTGCACCTTAATTTTGTGATCCCGATCACACGAACCGTGTTCGCACGGCCCTCCCGATTGGGATGAAGACGACCGCAAAACGTAAGGTTCGCACCGGCGGCCTTTTTTGCCGCACTGTCCGCAAGCCAGTGCAAGTCGTTGCCCGCGAAAATTGACTCGAATTTTTGGCCCGCGTTCCACGACGATCGCGCATCGGTCGCGGGTTACGCATGGCCGTCAGGGGTGTAGTTATGCGGAGTTTCATTGCTCGTTGCTTTTTGCTGGTTCTTTCCCTCGCATTCACAACAACTTATGTCGCCGCGCAGAACGACTACAAAGTCATCTCCGTCAGTGACGGTGGCACTATCTCCGGCAGCGTAAAATGGTCTGGCCCACAACCGCGCCAGCTTGATTTTCCCGTTACCAAAGATCCGCAAATCTGCGACCCAACTGGCAAGAAAACCGTCAGCCTGGAACGCCTGATTGTTGGCCCCGAGGGCGGCGTCGCCAACACCGTCGTCTATCTCAAGAACATCTCGGCCGGGAAGGCCATGGAGCTTCCCGAGCAGCGGCGTCATCTTGACCAGAACCATTGCCGTTATATCCCGCACATTCTTCTGGTCCCGCAGAATGCCGATCTGCAGATGCAAAGCTCCGACGCCACTCTACACACTATTCACATGGACGGCGCCGCCAGTTTCAATCTGCCTTTTCCTTTCCCCAATCAAATCACATCGCGAACGATGACCCGACCCGGCCTGGTCAGCCTGCGTTGCAACGGCGGCCACGTCTGGATGAATGCCGAAATGATGGTGGTTCCGAATCCTTATTACGCCGTCACCGACGAGAGCGGACGCTTTCAATTCAGCGACGTTCCGCCCGGCACCTATCAGATTGTTGCCTGGCATGAAGGCTGGGGACTGGCGGGCAAAGAGCAGGCCTACGACGTCCTCACCGAACACACGGTGCAGCGCCCTGTTTTTACTGAACCAAGAACCTGGGAGCACTCTGTCACCGTGAGCGCCAATCACCCCAGCACAGTGAATTTCGTGATCAGTAATAAGTGAAGCTGGCTGAGAACGTTTCGGGAATCACATGGGTGCTTGTGGGATGTCCACGCGGTCGGAATCCATTTCCGCCGGAAGTTGTATTGGACGTATCGCCGTATCGGGCAGAGATTCGAGCTCCTTCCGCGCTGAGGGCTTCAGCTCGACGGCATAACTAATCACGAAGCCGCCCGCGCTTGCGGAGATCGGTCTTTACTTTTTCCAGCGGTATCCCCGTCTTTTTGCGGCGGGATTCGGAGAGCAGGCCGTCCCAAAAATCCTGAAGCCGACCCCCATGCTTTTTCAGGTCGATGAGAACGGCTACCTTGCGGCCTTTATGATCCGTAACAAATTGGACTCCAGTCATAGTCTATTTTCACATACGCGACTCCCTGCTGTCCTACTTCCTTCTGCCAGGCCGGCCTGATCATCGATATGGCGGTTAATGGCAGGTAAGCGTCAATCTCCGCAATGAACCGTTCGTCCATCCGCTGCCATCTGTCGGCAGGTGTGTGAAGTACACGTAGTAGGGATTGCCCAGCGTGTGCGGATCATCGCCCAGTCCGACGGCTGTGGGATACGCCGCAATCGGGCCGAACGTGCCGAGTGGGACAGGCAACGTCCAGGCGAGACCATCTACGGATTCCGCGTAAGCGAACTGGGTATCATCGGAGATGATCATCACATAGCGCTGCAGCACGCTGTTGAAGTGGATGTCGAGATAGCCCGAAAATGGCGCGTGGCGATTGAGATCGGTGGAAGCTCCGCCGATTGCAGGCTGAAGATGCCAGCCACCTTCATAAAATTTCTGGAAGGCGATGGTGTGCTGCGGCGCTGGTCCGAATGCCGCATTTAATACGTCAGCGGCGAGCACTCGCGCAACCGAGACATTCGTAGTAGTTGAAACTCCTTCAGCATTTGTGGTGTGCAGCGAGCCGTTGGCCATCCAATCGGGAAAATAAAGATAGAAATATCTACCGTCAGGTGAGAGGACGAGCGGTCCGTCGCCGATTTCGAAGCCGTCGAGTCCGACCGCGTAGGCCTGGTTCAGGCGAATGATTTCGCCGAGATCGGTCCAGTGCAGTCCATTATCCGTCGACGCAGCCAAGCCGAGAGCTGCATAGAGAGCGTCGTTGGGAAGTTCTGCGTGATAGGTGGCTAGCAGGTTTCCCGCGCCCGTCATACCTGCGGGAACTTGATAGACCGGACCTCCGCCCATGTATCCGTAGCTGGGATAGATGGGGTTTACCGAGGCATTGGAATTTGCGGAGACGCTGACATCCTGCGGATCGGCCGTACCGAGCGGGTTATCGAGCGTACCTATAGTGGTGGTAAACGATCCCGACTTGTTGTTGCCGACCCAATGACCTTCCCACATTTGCCGGTAGTGGGCGCCACCATCGCTGCCAAAGAACTCGTAGCCGTTTGCCGTCTTGATGACGCCGAGCGGAGTGTCGGGCCAGTCGAAGGTGTCCGTGAGCGGAGGCTGAGCCTTGGCGCCCGCGGCGAGGCGCTGCGCGGGAGTAACGACCACGATTGGCGAAGTCACGGAGGGCGTGCAGAGCGGGGTTATCGCTTGCGCGGGGCTGACTCCGGTTGCCAGCGGAAAAAGGCTGGATAACAGGGCGACGGAAGCGAGGTGAGAACGGATGGACATGAGACCTCCTTTGGTTGCAATAATGCCGCCACGATCACGGGCAAGTGAGTGTGATCCGCCTCAGGGAGTTGCCCTCCCTTGGCAGGCCTCCGTTTTCTTCGTGCAAAAATGTGTAGTAAATGTGGAAACTCTTCCCCAATATTGCTGGATCGTCTCCGAGGCCAACAGAGCTGGCGTAAGGCACGAGGGTATTCACACCATCGGCGTAGTCACCAAGCGCAATGGGTAGTGTCCAGATAAGGCCGTCGACGGATTCGGTGTAATAGAACGTTGTGTCGTTGTCCATGATCATGACGTAACGCTGCAAGAAGCTGTTGAAGTGAACGTCGAGATAGCCACTCTGTTGCGGCTCCCAGGTTGGACTAAGGTCGGTGGAGGCTCCGCCGACCGCGGGCTGCAGGTACCAGCTGCGCTGAAAGAACTTCTGGAATGGAATGGCACGGGGTGGGTTGGACGCGAAGGCAGCCTGGAGTAAGGGGAGCGCCAGTGCGCGCGCAACGGAGACATGGGTCGTGTTCGGGCTCGTAGCGGGCAGGTCTGGAAAATATAAGTAAAAGAATTTGCCGTCGGGCGAGAGAACGAGGCGACCGGTCCCCAATTTCCGCGAAGGTAAGGCCGGGCTTGTAGGCCTGATTGAGGCGAACGATCTCGCCGAGATCCGTCCAGTGCAGACCGTTGTCCGTAGATTCGGCGAGTCCGAGGAGGGCATAGTTGGGCAGTTCGGCGTGATAGGTGACGAGGAGATTGCCGGCGCCGGTCATGGCCGCGGGGACTTGATATACCGATCCGCCGCCCATGTAGCCATAGCTCGAATAGTTGGGATTGACACCGGGATCGGGATTCGGAGAGATGCTGACATCTTGCGGGTCGCCGGCGCCGAGCGGATTGTCGAGCGTGCCTGTGGTGGTAGTAACCGACCCGTATTTGTTGTTGCCGGCACGATAACCTTGCCAGACTTGCGGCGGATGCAGAGCGCCATCGCTGGTAAAAAACTGGTAGGCGCCGGCGGTTTTGATTGCGCCCATTTGAGTGTCGGGCCAGGCGAAGCCGAAGCCTCCCGTGTTGACTAGCGGGGGTTCGGCCCTGAGGCCGGCTTCCATTATCTGCTCATGGGAATCGACTACGATCGGCGAGGTCACGGAAGGCCGGCAGAGCGGAGTGAGGGTCTGAGCGGGGGCAAGTCCGAACGTGAGCGTATAGAAGCTTGCTAATAGGGCAGAAACGACGAGCGGAGTGCGGACGAGCATAAGGCATCCTCGAAGTTGGCTGGGCGCAGTCGGTACGACCGGGCGACGGACAAAGTGACAATCAGTCTACATCGCTTACCAACACCAGAATCTGGGGATTGTCGCGGATTTATTCCGGCGCAGGACCTTCGCGAAAACAGCTTCTGAATTTCAACCGTGCCTACGGCACGGATTCCATTTTTCTGGGCATGACTTCCCGCCAGTGAACTGGCGGGCTATTTTCGGGCGTCCTTCGGGACGCAGTGTCGAGCTTCGCTCGACTGGAGAGACCTCCAGCTCTCCGCGGAAAGCCGAGAGCCTCCCCCTAAGCTTGTCGGGGGGCAACTGTCCCTACATGTGTCTATTCGTTTTGTTGGCTTCTTCTGCCTATCCAAGCTGTTGAGCCGCAAGCAGAATTCTCTGTTTCCAGCCTATAATTTCTGCTCACGGTTCCGCTCGCTGAGCGTCTATTCCAATGCAAGCCCGGGTACGGCATTGTCACCGGGCGGTATAGGAAAACGACAAGAACATGCCGGCCGATGTTTGGGCAGTAACACTTGCGGTTGGTGCAGGGAGCCACTCGAGAACGAAGTCCGAGCGAGTGGAAAGAGTCAGCGATAATCGGGACCCCACGTGGGGCCGCATGGCTGGGCAAGAACGCCGCATTGACGATACGATCCTGATCCGCGAGGCGCAACGCGGTAACCGCGGAGCCTTCGAGGAGCTGGTGCGG
Source organism: uncultured Acidobacteriaceae bacterium (assembly GCA_963724815.1). Lineage (GTDB taxonomy): Bacteria > Acidobacteriota > Terriglobia > Terriglobales > Acidobacteriaceae > Sulfotelmatobacter. Next base: position 40,754 of record CAVRWS010000011.1, on the reverse strand, counting down.
CACTACGATCAGGCGGTGTTGCGGCTGGCTTTGCATCTTACCGGCACCGAGCACGACGCGCAGGATGTTTATCAGGACGCCTTCCTCAAGGCGTATAAGAACATCGGAAGTTTTCGCTTCGAGTGCTCGTTCTATACCTGGATTTACCGCATTGTGACGAATCTTTGCCTGGATCACTTGCGCAAGAAGACCGTACGCAAGGAAGATGCGCCGGTGGCGAAGGATGGCAACGGCGGGGAGTATGACCTGCTGGATCAGGTGCCGGATGGGCGCGCGGGTGCGAATCCGGAGCGGGATTTGATGCGGCGGCAGTTGGGCGCGCGGATTTCTGGAGCGCTGGAAAAGTTGACGCCGCGCGAGCGCATGGTTTTCGAGTTGAAGCATTATCACGGATTGAAGCTAAGGACCGTGGGCGAGATTTTGCACACCACGGAAGAGACGGCGAAGAATACGCTGTTTCGGGCGACGCAGAAATTGCGTGGGCAGTTGGCGGATATGAGATGAAGGGGAGGTCCCATGTCTCGCAAAGGAAGCGAGACATGGGGCACCCCCAGAGGATATGAAGTAGGCGAGGCGAATATGAAGTGTGAATGGGTTCGAGAGAATATAACGCTGCAGGTTTATGGCGAGCTGGCGGATGATGCCCGGCATGAGCTGGAGCAGCATGTGGCGCGGTGCGCCGATTGCGCGGCTGAACTTGAGGCGGAGCAGGCGTTTCACGATTTGCTGTCGCAGGAACGGGCGATGGAGCCGACACCGAACTTGCTGACGGCTTCGCGCATGCGGCTGCAGGAGGCGTTGGAAACGGCCGAGCAGGGCGGCTTCTGGCGGCGGCTGGCTTTCGATCCGGGGAACTGGCTGCGGCAGGTTCGGTTCTCTCCGGCGCTGGCATCGGCGATTTTGATTCTTGGTTTCGCCGGCGGGGTGGGAACATCCTACAAAGTATTTCTGCACCAGCCGGCGAATTCACCTGCCAGCACAGGCGCGGCGCCCGCCGAGGCTTCGATCACCGGCATCCAGTCCATCACGCAAGATCCCGGAACGAATCAAATCCAGATTAAGTACAACACAGTTTCCACGCTGGAGACGCAGGGGTCGCTGAACGATCAGCGTATCCAGCAATTGCTGCTTTTTGCGGCGCGGAATAATTACAATTCCGGCGTGCGCATGGATTCGGTGGACCTGCTGACCCAGAAGCCGAATATTTTGCAGGTGCGCGATGCACTGATTTACGCGCTGCGCTACGACACGAATCCCGGAGTGCGGCTGAAGGCTCTGGATGGGTTGGGAGGTTTTGTGAAGGATGATGTGCACGTGCGGGATGCGGTTCTGGAAGCTTTGATGAATGACACAAATCCGGGAGTGCGGACCGAAGCGATGCGTCTGATCGAGCCGGTGAAGGCTGATGGCAGCGTGCGCGACGTGCTTATCACGCTGGCCAGCAAGGACCAGAACCAGTACATCAAGTCGCAGGCGCGGACGATGCTGGCGCAGTTGCCAGAGATTGATTGATCGAGCGGCACGCAGCACGAGCAGATTCCTCACCGGCAAACGACGCCGGTTCGGAATGACAACACCGGAATGACAAGGGAAGGACAGAAACAGAGGTGAGGTACTTGAAACGTTTGCCACAATTCGTCGGGGTGTTGGGCGTGCTGGCCATGCTTACGCCCTTGGTATTAGCGCAGGAAACGCATTTATCCCGCGAAGGAGACGGGTGGACCCAAGTCCTCACCGGATCCCTGGCCGGAGTCAAGAATCTGAGAGTGAAGTTGGACATGGGCTCCGTAGTGGTTCGAGGCGGTCAGCAGAAGGGCGTCGACTACACGCTCCACATGCGTTCTCAGGCGTCGTCCGAGGAGGATGCTCGCCGGCAGTTCGATGCTTATAAGATGACCGCTTACGTGAAAGGCGATACGGCTTGGGTGGTGGGGGAGTGGGAGGGAGAAGGCGTTCATAACGTGCACGTCGGTGGCGTGCACGTGCGAGTTGAAAGGGGTTCGAGGCGAAAATTTTCCGGCGACTTGATGATTAGCGTCCCGCGCGAGATTGCGCTGGTAAAGGTCGCGACCGAGGGTGGCAACATTGACACCACAGGGGTGGCCGGCCGGGTGGAAGCGGAGAGTGGCGGGGGCAGTATGCACCTCGATGATATTGGCGGCGGTGCGCACGCGGAAACCGGTGGGGGATCGATCGAGGTGGGAACCATCAATGGAGACATTGGGCTGCACACCGGCGGCGGATCGATCAAGGTTCACCACGCGAATGGAATGATCACCGCGGAAACCGGCGGCGGCAGCATCCAGATTGTTTCCGCCACGCAGGGAGCCAGCATCGAGACTGGCGGCGGCGGGATTGACGTACGGCAGTGCAGCGGCAAGGTGAAGGCGGAAACCGGGGGCGGAAACATCGACTTGGGAGATATTGGCGGGGCGGCTGAGATTGAAACCGGCGGAGGTACCATTCATCTCGCGTCCGCCAAGGGCCACGTGCATGCCCAGACTGCGGGAGGTGGGATCGAACTCTACGGAGTTCCTTCGGCGCGAGTGGAGACGGGTGCGGGCGGCATCGTTGTGAAGTTCGTCAAGACTGGCGCTCCGGCCAGCGATTCCAAGCTGGAAACTTCGGCGGGAGACATTACGGTTTACATTGCGCCGGACGTGGCGCTCTCGGTGCGCGCCAGTGTTGATCTGGGCAATGGCCATCACATCACGTCAGATTTTCCTGACATCCACGTAGCCAGCGAGGGCGATAAGTGGGGCCCGCGAACGCTCAACGCGGAGGGCAATCTGAACGGAGGCGGTCCGGTGTTGAAGGTGAGAACCACGACCGGGGATATTTGCTTCCGGCGGGCGAATCAGTAGAGAAGAGAGCCCAGGGAAGCGAGCCGAACGCGCCATTACGCGTCGCAAAAGACGCGACGCTTGGCGCGGCTCGCCCGGGTCCTTCAGCGGGCAAAGAGCGCCCGCTTCAGGATGACAAGTGATTGGGGTGCATCAGCACCAAGTGCTTATCGGAGGCTGCGATGCTTAAACAAATTTTGACTACGATTGCGGTGCTGCCGTTGATGTTGAACCTGTCGCAGGCGGCGCAAAGATGGACGGGCGACTCGTCGCACTCGTACGGCATTCCCAGCGAAGATCCCGGCGGCAGCGCCTATCTTGGCGTGGACATCGCCGACATTACGACCGACCGGCTCGGGGTGCTGAAGCTTAAAGAAGAAAAGGGCGTGGAAGTGACCATGGTGGATCAGGACGCCCCGGCGGGCAAAGCCGGCATTCGGGAGCACGACGTTATTCTGACGATGAACGGCACGGCCGTCGAAAGCAAAACCCAATTGCACCGGATGATCCGGGAGACGCCGCCAGGACGAGTGGTTACGCTGGGACTGAGCCGCGACGGACAGCCGCTGACGGTCAAGGTGCAACTGGCGGACCGCGGCAAGGAGTGGTCGAATATGGAATCGATGGATAAGGGCTTCCACGTGCAGATTCCGCCGATCCCGAGCATTCCGCCGATTCCCAACCTGCCGGATTTTGACATTCCGAACATTAGCGTGGTTTACGTGCATTCCTCGATGCGCAGCGGGCTGATGGTGGAGAACCTGACGCCGCAGCTGGGAGAGTTTTTTGGCGCGAAGGATGGAAGCGGAGTGTTGGTGCGGTCTGTCGACCGAGGCAGCCGGGCGGATAAGGCAGGGCTGCGCGCGGGGGACATCATCATTCGTGTTGGCGATCAGGCGGTTCACGATACCAGCGACTTCACCCATGCCTTGCACGATCACAGTGCGGGATCGGTGAGCGTAAGCGTGATCCGCGACAAGCGGGAGCAGAAGCTTATGCTTACGCTGCCGGCACGCAAAGACTCTGGGGAGAATCTTGAAGAGAGTTTTGAAGCGCCAGAGATGGATGCGGAGATGCAAACCGAGTTGAGCGAAGTGCAAAACGAAATTGCGAAACTTCAGCCAGCGCTCGAAACGGCACGAGAGGAGAGCCGCAAGGCCTTCGCGGAAGCTCGGAAGGCGGTTTGCTCGCAGCAAAAGGAAATGCGGGAGCAATCAGAAAAACTGCGGCAGCAAATCCAGCCGCAACTTGAACGTGAACTGGAAAAGAGTCGCCAGAAACTGCAACGGGATATGGAGCGGCTCCGTCACCGGATGCAGGGAGACTGGCTCGAAATCTAGCCGAGCCTGCTCCTCCGCGGGCTAAAAGCCCGCGTCTTCGATTGGCCGTGGGCGGCACGGCTGAAGCCGTGCCCTTCCCGAAACCATTTACGAGATGGCTAGTTAGCTTCTAGAGGCTTGCCGCGTGGCGATGAGCCAGCGGGCCGAGACAAACTTTATTGCGTCCCGCCTGCTTGGCGGCATAGAGACCGTTATCGGCGGCGCGGACGAGGCCGTCGCGGCTGGTGCCATGTTCAGGAAAAGTTGCCGCCCCGGCGCTGATGGTTACGGTGCGGGGCACGCCGGGGAACTGCCAGCCTTCCACCATCTTGCGCAGTTTCTCGGCCACGACCATCGCTTGCTCGGGGTTGACCTGGGTCAGCAGGATTCCGAACTCTTCGCCGCCATAGCGGCATACTACGTCCACCTTGCGCACTTGCTGATGAAATAGAGATGAAACCTGGCGCAGCACTTCGTCGCCCAGCACGTGACCGAACTCGTCGTTTAATCGCTTGAACTCATCGATGTCAGCCATAATAACGGCCATACCGGTTGCGTAGCGGCGGGCGCGTTCAATTTCTTCCATGATGCGGAGTTCGAAAAAACGGCGGTTGAAAATTCCCGTCAGACCATCCAGATAAGCCAGCTGCTTGACGCGATCCACGTAGTGGGCATTTTGAATTGCGGTGGCGCAAATATCGGCCACGGATTCGAGCGACTGCTGGTCGCCATCGCTGAAGGCGTCGGATTCAGCGCTGTCGAGGGCGAGGATGCCTAATGTCTGTCCGAATGAGACCAGCGGGATGCACAAGCGGGAGGCTGATTCCGCAAAAAATCTGCCGGCCGGCGTGCTGCAAAAATCTCTTTCCAACGAGGTGCAGCTATCGGAGAGCATGCTCGCCCAGGGCTCGGTGGTGGCGGCAAAACGGCCGCCCTCCGGGATGCATGGAGTCAACGTTCCATGATGAGCCCGCAGCACCAGATCGTGATCTTCGCGCAGGAAAAGGGAAACGTGGGATACGCGGAAGGCATCCTGAATAAGCTGGCAGACGCGGCTGAGTAGCTCTTCCAGATCAAGCACTGCGGTGGTTTGTTGGGCAATGGCATTGATCGCCTGTAGCTGCCGCGCACGTTGTTGCTCCAGCGAGTAGAGGCGCGCGTTCTGCAGCGCGATGGAGGCTTGCGTGGAGAACAGGGTGAGCAGGTCGATAGTTTCAGAATCGAAGTGGTCGAGGTTATCGCTTTGGCAATCGAGCACGCCGACGACTTCATCGCGCCCCATCAAAGGGATGGCAAGCTCGGAGCGAGTGGATTTCGCGGAGCAGAAATACCGCGGATCCTGGCTGACGTCGGGCGAGTAAACCGGCTGTTTCTTAAGCGCCGCAGCTCCGGTGATTCCCTGGCCTACAGGCAGGCGATGCTTATCCTGGCCTTCGTCCCAGCCAATCTGCGAGCGGACGTACAACTCCTGCGACTCCTTGTCGAGAAGCACGATGGCCACATTGCGCAGATGAAAGTAGTCGTGTGCGATCTCCAGGATGCGCTGCAACACCTCGTCTAAATCAAAGGTAGAGAGCACGGCCTGGCCGGCATCGTACAAGACCGCGATTTTATTCATACGTCAGGAGATATCGTAACGTGACGGTAGAGCTTGGGCAGGTGCCTAAAGTAACTGGAGAAATGTCGGAAAAAGACAGATGCGGGAGACTCGAGCTTCTACTTCCAAACTTTGCGTATCACGGCGTAAAGGGCGAGGCAAATGAGGAAGTCGACGAGCAGGCCGGCATCGACTTGAAACAGGCGGTGCTGGGGCAAAGGGAGATGACCCGCGAGCAGCATGTAGACCAGGTTGCCCAGGAGGATGGCGAGCAAGGCTTGGAGGAGGTTTAGTTTCACAGGAGGGTTAGACGCCGATAGTGGGTCGGGCGGATTCGAAGATATGGAAGCAGATTTATGGAGCAATCTTGCTGCTAACATCCCTTGGGAACTTTCTTCATGGTTGAGCTCACTACACCGGTGCAATACGTCAAGGGAATCGGTCCGAAGATGGCGGAGATTCTTGCGACCAAGGGCATCGCCACCGTGGGTGATTTGCTGCATTATTTGCCGTTTCGTTATGAAGACCGGCTGAATCCACGCGGGATTGCAGAATTGCGTCCCGGGGAAATGGCTACGGTGATTGCGGAGGTGCGGAATTCGGGACTGTTTCGTACGCGCAGGATGCCTATTTTTCAGCTGACCGTGGGACAGGGACGTTCGCGGCTGAAATGTCTCTGGTTCAACGCCACGTATTTGCAGGATAAGTTCAAGCCCGGCGAGTTGATCGCGCTTTACGGGAAAGTCGAGCAGGACCAGCGCGGAGAGCTGCAGATTATGCAGCCGCAATTTGAAATGTTAGGCGGTGGGGATGGCGCCGAGGATAAAGCGGCAGCATCGCTAGAAGTGGGACGCATCGTGCCTATCTACGAGTCGGCAGGACAAGGGCGGGTGACGGCGCGATGGTTTCGGCGAGTGATTCGCACAGCGCTCGACGATCTCACGCCCGAGCTTGCGGAGACAATTCCGGCAGCCGTTCGCGAGCGGTTGGCGCTGGTTTCGCCGCGCGAGGCGCTGTGGAAAGTTCACTGGCCGGAGGCGGGCGAGAGCTTCGAGGATTTGCAGTCATCGCGCACGCCCGCACACATCCGGCTGATCTTTGAAGAATTGTTTTTTATCGAATTGGGATTGGAGATGAAGCGGAAGCAATTAAAAACGGAAACCGGGATTGCCTTTCGACTCGACGACCGGGTGCGGCAGGCGATTAAAAAGATTCTGCCGTTTCATCCCACGGCGGCGCAGAAGCGAGTTTTGAAAGAAATTGCCGACGACATGCAGAAGCCTTATCCCATGCGGCGTTTGCTGCAGGGGGATGTGGGCTCAGGGAAAACCATTGTCAGTTTCCAGGCGGCGATCATTGCCATTGAAAACGGATATCAGGTTGCGCTCATGGCGCCGACGGAGATTCTGGCGCAACAGCATTATTTTTCCGCACGCAGAATCCTGGAAAATGCGGGATACCGGATTGTCCTGTTGACGGGATCGCTGGAGGCGGATCGAAAGCGAGAAATCCGCCGCCATATTGCGCAGGGAAACGCGCAGCTGGTGATTGGCACGCATGCCTTGCTAGAAGAGAAAGTCGAATTTGCGAAACCGGGGTTGGTGATTGTTGACGAGCAGCATCGCTTCGGAGTTTTGCAGCGGCTGAAATTGATGAAGAAGTCTGGGGAGCGCGAGGATGAAGGCCGATCTTCGCTCGGGGCGGACGAAGGCGTCCGCCGCTCCACGAGCACAGGGGGCGAGCCTGATGTTCTGGTGATGACCGCTACACCGATTCCGCGAACGCTTGCGCTCACGTTGTATGGCGATCTCGATATCAGCGTACTCGACGAGCTGCCTCCTGGGCGCACGCCGATTGTTACGCGGAGGATTACGGACGACCGCTCGACCGAGGTTTGGGATTTTGTCCGCAAGCAGGTGGCGAAGGGGCATCAAGTGTATGTGGTTTATCCGGTGATTGCGGAGAGCGAGGAGACTGAACTGAAGGCTGCGATCAAAATGTACCGCGAGCTGAGCGGAAAAATCTTCGCCGATTTAAAAGTTGGCCTGTTGCACGGGCGGCTGGATGCCGATTTGAAAGACCAGGTCATGCGCATGTTTCAGAAAGGCGAGTTGCAGATTCTGGTTGCAACCACGGTGATTGAAGTGGGCGTGGACGTGCCGAACGCAACCGTAATGGTGATTGAGCATGCCGAGCGTTTTGGTTTGGCGCAGTTGCACCAACTGCGCGGAAGGATTGGACGCGGGGCGGCGAAGTCATTCTGCATTCTGATGACCGGCGGCAAAGTGACGGAAGAGGGCGAGCATCGGCTCGACGCCATGGTGCGAACCAATGACGGCTTCCAGATCGCCGAACTCGATCTCGAACTGCGCGGGCCGGGGGAATTTTTTGGAACGCGGCAGGCTGGGATGCCAAACTTTCGCGTGGCTAATCTGATTCGTGACCGGCAGTTGCTGGAACTGGCCAAGCGCGAAGCTGCGGCGGTGATGGCTGGACCTAATTCGGAAGTTACACAGGTGGAAATCAGCCGGGCCTTGGTAGCGCTGCGCACGCGCTGGCAGCGCACTTACGGGCTAGTCGAGGTGGGCTGAAGAGGGTGAACTGGTAGAATCGTAAAGATGGCAGGCAGTTCACAACTGATTCAAATCGAGGTCGGACCGCCGGTACGCGTGCCCAAGCCGGAATGGCTGCGTGCAAAAGCCCCTGTGGGCGACAATTTCCACGAGCTTAAAAAGCTGGCGCGCGGGCTGGGTCTGCACACGGTGTGCGAGTCGGCGCAGTGCCCGAACATTGGCGAGTGCTGGAATCATAAGACTGCGACGTTCATGCTGTTGGGCGATATCTGCACGCGGCGTTGCGGATTTTGCGCTGTGCCCAAAGGACGGCCGCAACCCATCGACTGGGATGAGCCGAGACGGGTGGCGGAAGCAGTGGCAACTCTCGGGCTGAAACATGCGGTTGTGACCAGCGTGAATCGCGACGACGATAACGTTGGGGGCGCCAGGATTTTTGCCGAGACGATTCGCGAGATTCGCGAGCTGGTTCCGGATTGCCGCATCGAAGTGTTGATTCCGGATTTTCAGGGACTGGAAGAGCCGCTGAAGATTGTGCTCGACGCGCGGCCCGACGTTCTCAATCACAATACTGAAACGGTTCCCAGACTTTATCGCGCGGTGCGCTCCGGCGCGCGTTACGAGCGGACGTTAACGCTGCTCGAAAACGCCAAGAAATTTTCTCCCGGCATGGTGACCAAGAGTGGAGTGATGGTTGGGCTGGGGGAATCAAGCGATGAACTGGTGGAGGTTTTCCGCGATCTCGGCGGGCGCGGCGTGGACATTCTTACCGTGGGACAGTATCTGCGTCCCTCACGCGATCACTTGCCCATTGCCCGTTTTTACGCGCCTGAGGAATTTCGTGATCTGCGAGATGAGGCGCTGCGCTTCGGTTTCCGCCACGTTGAGTCTGGTCCGATGGTGCGGTCGAGTTATCACGCGCACGAGCAGGCTGAGTCCACGGCGGCTCCGCGGGTCGTTTCATAAATAGTTCGCATCGACGGCCAACAAGAACCGAGATTCCTCGCTGCGCTCGGAATGACAAGTTTTTTTGGCCAGAAGTTTCAGAAGATGTGCAGTTTGATGCTGAGATATTTCTTGGGATTTTCGCGGATGGCTTTTACAAGGCCTTGGGTTTCGGTCAGCATCTGATTGGCGTTGTTGTAGAGAGTGTCGTCTTTGAACAGCCTTCCTGCGGTGCCCTTACCGTCTTCAAGTGCAGTGGTGAGCGCGGCGAGCTTGGTGATGGTAGTGTTCAGTTTATTGGCCAGCTCTTCATCTTTGGTTAGTCTGCCCAGAGTTCCCTTGCCCGCATTGATGTCTTCGCTCACCTTCTTCAGATTGGCGATGGTGTCGTTGGCGTTGTTATAGAGCGTGGGATCCTTGAGAAATTTCCCGGCTGTGCCTTTGCCCGCCTGCAGATCGTCGGCGACCTGGTTGATGCGGTCGAGAGTGGCGACGAATTTGTTGTAAGCATCGTTGTTATTGATCAGCTTTCCCAGGCTGCCATTTCCCTGGGCAATCTCATCCACCACGCCTTTGAACTCCGTAACCGTCTGGGAGAAGCGGTCGTAGAGAGTGGGATCGTAGATTAATTTGCCAAGCGAGCCCTTGCCGCTTTCCGCGAAGGCCAGGATGCGGTCGGCGCGCTTCAGCAGCGCATCCATATTTTGCAATGTGCTTTGACTGGAGCGCACCACTTCATTGAAGTCAGGATGAACCTGCGTGGGCAGGGTGTCTCCATCCGTGACGACAGGGCCGATGGCTTGCGAGCTATCGATATCAAGATAAGTCTCGCCGAGCACGCCGGCCGTATCCAGGGAAGTGACTGAGTCGCGGCGCAGGTCGAAGCTGTACTTCATGCTGACTTTCATGACCACTTGGACAGGCGTGATCTGCTTGTCCTTATCGGGCACCACACGAATTGCGGCCACGTTGCCGATATCGACGCCGCTAAGCCGCACAGGAGCACCCACCCGCAGGCCGCTGGCATTATCGAAATAAGAGACCAGAGTGATGCGCTTGGTGAAGAAGCCTCCGGTGCCGGACATGAGAAACAGAAGAAAGGCCAGAATCAAACTCGCAAGGATCACGGTCACGCCAACGCGAAGCTGCGACCATTTAAGTTGCTTCTGACTCGGCAAACGATTTCCTCAGATGGACAGTTGCATTGGGGTACCGTACGGAATCGCTTTAGCCTCCCGCCGCCCCATGCAGCATCATAGCAAACCGCCGGGTCTGCCTAGACGCTTCTTCGCGGGCGCAGAGATGGCAACAGCCCAAGCGCGAGCAAGTAGGCGACAAGGCCGCACGCCAGAGTTACCGTCAAGCCAAACTGGATAGCGATGACCATGGCCAGGACGGAGCCGAGGACGCTGGCGGCGGCGTTCATCGCCCAGGCCCATTCCACAGCATTGTCGGCGCGGGCTGATCGGTTCGCGGCGTCAGGTATGGCGCGGGCGGCGAACGCCCGCAGTCCGGTGGGGAATGGCATCCCCATTACGAAGCCGAGCGGGATCAGCAACATTCCGCAGATGAGCAGGCGGTAGCCGAATCCAAAGCCTACCCAGGACACCAAAACCCGAGGAAGAAAAATCACGTTGGCAATCAGCGCGGCAACCACCAGCACCAGCGGCATCCAGGCTAGTTCGGAGTGAGGAAGCCAACGGCGCGAAAACAAGCTGCCGCCGCCGCTCGATAGCATCAAGAGAAAAATAACTACGGTCAGTGCGTAGGTCGGATGTCCCAGGAAAAGCACGAAGCGCTGAATGAACGCGATCTCCACTAGAATGTAACCCAGGCCGACAGCCACGAAATAAAGCAAGGGAAGAGAAGGCTGACGGCCAGTCCCAAGGGCGAGTGGCAAGATAAGGAAAGCCACTACAGCCAGCAGTGAAATGACGAGCACAAGAATCAGAACCAGGACTCCCAGATTCACCTTCCAGTCGATGCCCTTTCGCAGTCCTTGCGAGCTGAGGATTTGACCCGGTTTAAGAGTGAAAAAGAAGAACGGAGCATTGTCGGTAACCGGAGCCACGTTGTAGTCATAACTCTGCGCGAAGCGATAAGGATCATTGCTCGCGACGAGATCGGCAAATGGATTGTGCAGTTGGGCCGCACTCTGCGAGGGCAGATAAATCGGAACGAGCTTCGGATACTGCGCGAAATGGGCCTGAACGGCAGCCTCCTCTTGCGCGGTAAATGCTGTTTTCTTGGCCAGCACGACTACCGGAATGCCATCCTCATCGAGCGGACCCTGCGAGGCGACGATAAAGTTTTGCGCCGGATTGGCTACACCCAGGATGTGTAAAGCTTCCATGGCCACGGCTACGACCCGCAAGGCCTCGCGAGGCTGACGAAATTCCCAGCGAGTGATGGCGATCATGCCCTCCGGTTTGAGATGTTCGAAGTACTCCCGGAAGGCCTCCACGGTGTAGAGATTATTTTCACTCAGCGCGAAAGCGCCGGCGGCGGTGGAGGCCCAGGTGTCGACCAGAGTCATCTGCACCACATCGAAACGCTGCGGCGTGGAGCGCAAATAAGAGCGGCCATCAGTGACATGGAGGTGAACGTCGGGCCGCTGGTAAAGATGTTTGGAGTAAGTGGCGTAACGCCCGCGCATAATGGTGTTGGCAATGATGGCATTGATTTCAATGCCGGTGACGCTGGGGCTGCCGCTGGCCAGGGCACTCAATACGTCAATGCCTCCACCCGGACCGATGATCGCGAAATCTCCATGGGGACGCAGAACATTGGCCAATGCCGGCGCCCGGGACATGAGAATGCCTTCCCAGGGCGTGCCCCGCGCGCTTTCTGGTTCGACATTCATGATGTAAGTGGAGGCATCGGCATCGATCACGATTGCTTTGTCATGGCCCCAGCGATCCACTTCCACGCGAGACAGGGCATTCCAGCGGGCAAATTCCACCCAGGCGGGATCGCGGAAAATTCCCTTGGCGTAGACCACGTCGATGATCTTGTCTGAATAGTTTCCGGCGATGAGCAGCAGGAATGCGGCGAGCAAACCAGCGGCTAGCCTGCGTTCCCGGCGCGAGGGGGCCCAAACGGCGGACGCAACCGTCAACGCGACGCTGGAGAAAAGGATGGTATTAGGACCACCGAACCAGTTCAGAAGGGGCACGAGCGCAAGACAGGCTAGCGCGCCCCCGCCCAAGTCCGCGCCATAAAGCAAGGGAATTCTTCCCGTCTCGCGAGCGAAAACCACGGAAAACAGGAGTCCAGTCAGAAAAAACGGAACCGCCGCAGCGAGATAAAGGACGGTCAGGTGGAGGAAATTTTTTCCCGTCACGGTGAGTGCGACGGGCACATGCAGAACAATCTCCAGCACCAGCAACACCACTGCGGAGTTGATCAGGCACAGGCGTGCGGCCAGAGTTCGCGTGGAAAATTGCGTTAACCATCGCTTACGCAGATAGGCGAAAACGCCTCCGGCGCCGAGCCCCAGCAGCGCAATCGAAATGGCAAGAAACGCAAAGTGATAGAAGAGCACTACGGAGAACAAGCGGGTGAGGGCCAACTCCAACAATAAGGCGGCGAAACTGGTAAGGCCCAAGCCGGTCAGAAGCGTGCGTTCTGGAATTTCTGAGGACGAAGAAACCGGCGCAACGGCCTGGAGGGTTGCAGACATAAATGAATAGGAATGCGCCAGTCTAGCAGATGATCGAGCAGAAGCCTTTCGCGACTTTAGTTTTCGAGAATGACTTGGGCGATGGCTTGTTCCGCAGTGTGGGAAAGTGAAAGTGCGGCGTGCTTCGCGTCCAGCTTGGCGGCAAACTCAGCCGCCTTGCCATGGAAGGTGAGTGTGGGACGGCCACCTGGCATGCGGGTGACTTCACAATCGCGCCAGCGGACGCCGTGATTCCATCCGGTGCCGATCGCTTTCATGGCGGCTTCCTTCGCGGCAAATCGCGCGGCGTAGCGCTCTGCACGATTGGCCTTTGAGTCGCAATAGAGAATTTCCGCGGGAGTGAAAACGCGCTGCAGAAAACGGTCGCCGAAACGTTCGATGGCTTTGCGGATGCGGGGAACTTCAGCGATATCGATGCCAGTGCCAACGATCATAATTTGCCGAGCTTACAGCAGGCGGTCGCCGCGGTAAATCACTTCGCCCTCGACCATGTGGGCTTCCTTGGTAAGCCGGTGAGGCTTCACAGGGCCAGCGCCGTCGATGTGCATCACTTCATGTCCGTGCGCCACCAGCCAGTCGGAAACCAGCATACGGTGGCAGCGGAAGTATACGCGTTCGGCGCACATATAAGCGGTGCGCGAGTTCTCAGCCAGCGCAATCAGTTCAGTCATCGCGCTCGCAAACTCCGCAGTCAGCATGTAGTCGGCGTAATTGCGGAAGCTCGCGTTGCGCAGCGCGATGTGGGGAGAATCATCGCGAATCTTTTTGCGGTAGCCACCGAGGGCGGGCATCCACACATAGCGGATATTGGCGGCTAGCAAACTTTTCTCCAGAGATTCACGATTAAATTGCGGCAGGCGCCGCGACATGGGGAAGGCGCGGATATCGACCAGGGTGCGAATCTGGTGCGCCTGAAGCGCCGCAAGCAGGTCCTCGAGCGGGCGCGTGGAATGTCCAATGGTGTAGAGAGTAGCCAACTGTGGTTCGATGCGGAAGCATCAGGCAACGATGCGAGAGAGAGCGGCGGCGATGGCGACCTCCTGCTGCGGAAAAACCGTGCGCAGATCGAGCAGGACGCGGCCTTCCTCGACCCGGGCGATGATGGGCGGGTCCGAACCCCGCAGACTTTCGGCTAATTCGTCAGCGCTCAAGCCTTCGCAAGAGAGCGCCAGCACTCGTGTAGGAAGAACCGAAGATGGCGCGGAGCCGCCGCCGAGGATGGATTCCCCGTCCACAATTTCCGTTTTCAATCTCGGCGAAGCGATTTGCGTGGCCAGTTTTGCGGCACGCTCGCCGATGGCTTCTTTCGTAAGCTGCATCATGCGGAGTGTAGGAATCGCGTCGTGATCGCGCCGCACGTAGGCGAGAAGGGTCGCTTCCAGCGCGGCGTATATCAGCTTATCCACACGCAATGCACGGAACAGAGAATTCGCTCGCATACGTGCGATCAAATCTGAATTGCCGCTGATCAACCCAGCTTGCGGGCCGCCGAGAAGTTTATCGCCGCTGTAGGTGACAATATCGACGCCGGACTGCAGGCTATCTAACACGCCCGGCTCGCCTTGAATTCCAGCCGCCCGAAGATCAAACAGCGCGCCACTGCCCAAGTCTTCCATCAAAGGGATGGCGCGTTTACGAGCGAGAGTGACGAGTTCCGCGGTCGATGCTTGCTCGGTGAATCCCGTGATCTCGAAATTGGAACGATGCACTCGCAGCAGAAGGCGGGTGCGGTCAGTGATGGCCTGTCCATAGTCAGAGACACGAGTGCGATTGGTTGTGCCGACTTCGCGCAGGATCGCACCGGATTTTGCCATTACATCGGGGATGCGAAAGGATCCACCGATCTCTACCAACTCGCCACGAGAGACTATGACTTCTCCGCCGTCAGCGACCGTATTCAGAGCCAGCAGCACGGCAGCCGCATTATTGTTAACGACGATGGTGGAAACCCGCGCTTCGCCAGCCTTCATTGTTATTTCTTCCTGCAGCAAGCGCTGAAAGAGTCGGCTTACGTGTACGTCGCGCTTGCCTCGAGCGCCGGTGGCCAAATCAAACTCCAGATTGGAATAAGTAGCGGCGGTTTCGCGGATGTGTTCGATGGCCTGCTCACTCAACGCAGCGCGGCCCAGGTTGGTGTGCAGAATCACTCCGGTAGCATTAATGACCGGGCGCAGAGAATAGCTTAGGGACTGGCGCAGCTGCTGTTCAACCGCCTGCGGCAGGCCGGAGAGAGCAAGATCGAGCGAATTGTCGTTCAGCAACTCGGTGGTAATTTCCTGGCGTAAGCGGGCGACCACAACCCGGGCCGCGTCCACGATGGAATCGTGGCCATAGTTCTCCACTAGTTTTGCGATGGCAGGGACGCGCACCACGTCATCGACGGAAGGAAGCTTGCGAAAAAGCTCGGATGGTGCCGTACTCTTCACTCGGGGATTATCCCATGGAAGGCCAAGTGCTAGCCGATCACAAATTTGACCCAGCGCTCTCACTCACAAATAGCAGGCGGATTCTTTCGCCGGGGTTTGACTCTGAACTGTCCCTCAAGATGCTGGTCGCCGAACTCGGCGGCATACTTGCCCAGGATTCGCTTGGTACTTCCTTTCGTTTCATTTAGCCAGATCTTTGCCTGAGTGGCATCCTCGCATTTGCCGAGACCAGAACAACGCTTGCCATGCACGTCCAACCAGCCAGCTCCTTCAAACAAGTAAATGGGGAGCGGAGAGCCGCTATTGAACCGCAAGACGAGGTATTGGCCTTGGGGGGCCCCTTTGAATTTGTCTAAGTGAATTGCAGCGCCGCTGAAGTCTTCTTCGAACCAGCCCTTGACACCATCGGCGGCAACCGATATTGACTGAGCCGCCTGAAGCGTGCAGGCGATCAGGAGGAACCTAAGGTGAACTGTCATATTTGTTCCTCGTCACAGCGTGTGCAGATAAGCGAGCAGGTCCTGGATATCCTGCGCGCTCATCACCTGGCCATAGCCGGGCATATCGGGACGGCCGTTGCGAATAATGTCGGTAACGCGATCATCGTTGGCAGGCAATCCGGTCTGCGGAAGGTACTTGTTTCGAAATACTCCTTTCAACCCCGGACCTTTCCTTCCCTTCGTCGAATAAGGCCGATGACAGCGGTCGCAGTGGTCGTCATAAATTTTGCGCCCCGTAGCTTGCTGAGGGTTGAGGCCGAGTTCGGCATCAGACTTACGGCGCTCGATATCGCAAGCCGAGAGAGCAGCCAGCATGAGGAGTATTGCGATTGCCAGTGCGGTCCAGCGGAGCGCCAGAACTTCACAATAAAACTTTCCCATCGATTTCATTTTCAAATGATTTTAATCATACATGCTCGTCGAGGTTCATCGCCTCTGGTTTCATTTAGAATCTGCGGCATGAGAGCTGTCTTTCAGTGGAGCTTAAAGACGCGCACGCTGGAACTGGGAAAGCGCACGCTGATCATGGGCATTGTGAACGTGACCCCGGACTCTTTTTCCGATGGCGGACTGTACATCGATTCGGAAAAAGCGATTGCACACGCACTGGCTCTGCTCGAGGAAGGCGCGGACATCATTGATATTGGCGGCGAATCCACTCGTCCCGGAGCTGCCGTTTCCGACACCCCTGCAACCAATGAAGGTCGGACACAGGAATCGAAAGCACATACTTCGCGAACTCCAAAGATTGCGGTAAGCGCGGAAGAGGAATTACGCCGCGTGTTGCCGGTGATCGCGGGACTGAAAAAACTTCGGCCTGATGCGGTGATCTCGATAGACACTTACAAAGCCAGCGTCGTGCGGGCGGCGGCTTCCGCTGGAGCCGAAATTGTCAACGATGTCAGCGCTCTGCGCTGGGATAGCGAGATGGCGAAGACAATCGCTGAATTGAAATGCGGGGTGGTTCTGATGCATATGCGCGGCCGTCCCGAAGAGTGGCGCACGCTGCCGCCGCCAGTAGACATTGTTCTGCAGGTGAAGCGGGAACTTAGAGAGTGGATGGAAGCGGCGGTGGTGGCGGGAGTGCGGCGGGAGAAGATCGCTCTCGATCCGGGGTTTGGTTTCGGAAAAAACTTTGAACAGAACTACCCGCTCCTGGCCCGCTTTCAGGATTTGCAATCTCTGGGAATGCCGCTGCTGGCGGGGACTTCGAGAAAATCATTCATTGGCCGCATGCTGGCAAAAAACGGAAAAGATGCAGCGATCCCTGACCGGCTTTATGGAGATCTCGCGGCGCAGACTGTGCTGATCATGAAGGGAGCTCATATCCTGCGAACCCATGATGTGAAGCCGGCGCTTGACGCGGCGCGAGCTACGGACGTGATTCTGAACGCTCATTGAACCGGCAGGTATGGAACCGCATGTCCCATCTGTCCAAACTGACCGAGGATCCGCGAGTGACCGCGCGGCGCGCGGGTGCGCCCGGCGCGGAAGGCACGTGCGTAGTTTACTGGATGCAACGGGCGCAGCGGGGCGTCGACAATCCCGCGCTGGACGTGGCCGTTGCGGCGGCCAATGAGCTGGGTAAGCCTGTAGTTGTTTTTCTTGCGCCAGTTCCTTTTTATCCGCACGCGAATCTTCGCCATTATCGCTTTCTGGCGCAGGGCATTCCTGACATTGCCGAGGACCTCGGGAAAAGAAACATCGGGTTCGTTCTGCGGCGCTTTCCTGAATTCAGCCTGTTGCGATTTTGTGACGAAATTAAAGCCGCCCTGGTGGTGGGAGATGAGAATCCCATGCGCGAGCCGGAGTCCTGGCGGCGCACGGCCGCCAAGAAGTTGCGCGTGCCGCTGTGGACCGTGGATGCCGACGTAATTGTGCCCTCGATGCTTTTGCAGAAGGCGCAGTATGCTGCGCACATTATCCGGCCCCGGTTGCAGGCGCAATTGCCGCGGTTTCTGGTCGCGCCTCAAAACCTTTCAGCGCGTGTCTCTTGGAAAAAGCCGGCAGGAGTTTCCTCGCTGGCGCCGGATTTCGACATCACTCAGGATTGGCAACTCGATCGTTCGGCAGCACCGGCCTCGCAGTGGCGCGGCGGCAGCAAGGAAGCTCTGCGACTACTGCGTGATTTCATAAAGGACAAGCTGCCCGGTTACGGCACTGGGCGCAACAAACCGGAGACCGATCAGACGAGCCGGTTGTCGCCATATTTGCACTTTGGACACATCGGTCCCACTACGGTTGCGCTGGCGATCGAGAAGGCTGACGCGCCGAAGGCGGACAAAGAAGCATTTCTGAATCAGCTCATCATCTGGCGCGAACTGTCCGTTAATCTAGTTCGCTTCAATCCTGACTACGACAATTTCGAGTGCGGCGAGGAGTGGGCGCATCGCACGTTAGCAAAACACGTCAAAGATCGACGTCTGGTGGTGTACTCGGAAATGCAACTGGAAAACGCAGAGACTCACGATCCGCTGTGGAATGCCGCTCAAATGCAGATGGTCAATACCGGATGGATGCACAATTATGTACGCATGTACTGGGCGAAGAAAATTCTGGAGTGGATACCCTCTCCGGCGGAAGCCTACCGCATCGCGGTAAAGCTCAACGACAAGTATGAACTCGATGGCCGCGACCCCAACGGCTACGCGGGCATCGCGTGGTCCATTGTGGGCAAGTTCGACCGGCCATGGTTCGAGCGCCCCATCTTTGGCCAGATCCGCTACATGTCGGGCGCCAGCACCGGGAAAAAATTCGACAGCAAAAAATACATCGAGCAGAATCGGACGGCGAAACTGTTTTGAGGCGCGATTCGATCCGCGCTGCGTTTGTGTTCCGTGTGGAGTGGGGTCCAGCTGTCATTGGTATACTTGAGTAGCAGTCTGACGAAGCAGATACCCTATTCACACCGCAGGGCCCGCGGTGACGAGCGTTGACGCAAGCCTAAACTTGTTCGTCGCTTTATTCGGCGAAAAGCGGGGCGCTCCATTCCAGATATGCCATCCACATCCAAAACGTCCCGTCGAAAAGTTCCGAAGGCGGAGACTCATCGTCCCGCATCATCTTCCCGAATTATTGGTCAGGGGGAAATGGCCAGGCTGGTCCGGGAGTTCGACTGGAGCAAGACGCCGGTTGGCTCGGTTGAAACCTGGTCCGACACGCTGGTGACTACCGTAAATCTTCTGCTGGCCTCCAGGCACCCCATGTTCTTGTGGTGGGGTCCGGAGCTCATTCAGTTTTATAACGATGGCTACAGGCCCAGCATTCGGGCGGACAAACATCCTTCAGCCCTGGGCCAACGGGGAATGGAATGCTGGCCGGAAATATGGCCGATCATTGGCCCGCAAATTGAAGCGGTCATGGAGCAAGGGCAGTCCACCTGGAATACCAACCAGCTGGTTCCCATCAATCGTGATGGAAAGCTTGAAGAAGTTTTCTGGACCTACAGCTATAGCCCGGTGCGCGACAAGGCCGGCAGCGTTCGGGGAACGCTGGTGGTGTGCAGCGAAACCACGGAGCAGGTGCTGAGCGAACGGCGCCTGCGCGCTCTTCTTTCCATTACGTCAGAGTCCTCGCCGGAGAAGCAGTCCTCGGAAGCTGAATCTTTGCTCCCATTGGCGCAAGAGATTGTCGGCAAGCTCGCTGACGACGCGGCCGATGTGCCTTTTGCGGCAATGTTTTTATTGACGAAGCACGGCATCCTGCAAGCGGGAAGCACAGCCACGGAAAAGCTGCGTGAGGCCGGCAACTGGCCGCTGGAAAAGACAGTCGATTCTAAAACGCCGGTGCTGATCGAGGATTTGGCAGGGCGTTTCGGCGAGATTATTTTGCCGCCCTGGCCGGAACCGGTGACAAAAGCTCTGGTCTTGCCGCTGGTGATGGCGGAATCGCCCGTTCAAGCGGTTCTGGTTCTGGGAATAAGCCCGCGACTTCCCTTTGACCGGAACTATCAAACATTTTTTCAGTTATTGGGATCTCGCATCGCGGGCCTGCTGCAAAGTGAGGTTCACAAGCAGGCGATCGCCGAGGCCGCCACACGCTTCACTCGACTGGCGGAAGCGAATCCTTTTGGCACGGTCATTGGTGACCTGAAGGGCAGACTCAATTACGTAAATCCGGCGTTCCTGCAAACAATCGGCTATTCCGAGGCCGACGTGATCTCAGGAAACGTTCGGTGGGACGTTCTGACGCCGCCAGAGTATGCCAAAGCCGACGCTCACGCAGTGGCGCAGTTGCAGCAACGAGGACGCTGCGATGTATACGAGAAAGTTTACGTGGCGAAGGATGGGCGGCGCGTTCCAATCCTGATTGGCGCCGCGACCATTGATGCCGCGAGAAGCGAGCCGGAGATCGCGGCATTCGTCACCGACTTGACGCCCCTGAAAACAGCCGAGGCAGCGCTGCGCACCGCGAATGAGGAGTTAGAGAAAAAAGTCGCGCAACGTACCGCCGCCCTCGAATCGGAGATATCGGACCGCAAGCGCGCCGAAATGAATCTCCGCGAACTCACTGGCCGTTTGCTGGTGGCGCAGGACGAAGAACGGCGCCACATGGCGCGGGAGTTACATGACCACGCGGGACAGACCCTGGTCGCTCTAACGTTAAACCTGGCGGCTCTGCAGGAACTTGACCGCGGCCAGCGCTCGGCGATGACCGATTTGCTGGAACAAAGCCAGCAGCTCTCCGATGGCCTGTCGAAGGAAATCCGCACCTTGTCGTATCTGTTGCATCCTCCGCTGCTGGATGAGGCCGGGCTTCGATCTGCCCTGCAATGGTATGTGGAGGGATTTTCAAAGCGCAGTGGAATTGTGGTCGATCTGGAGCTGCCAACAGATTCCAAACGAATTCCCAAGGCGCTGGAGATAGTTGTGTTTCGCATCGTGCAGGAAAGTTTGACCAACATTCATCGCCATTCTGAAAGTCTGACCGCCAGGATCCGTCTGGTGCTCTCGGCCGGTTCCGTGGAGGTGGAAATAGCCGACCAAGGCAAGGGCATTCCGGTGGAGAAAAGACAAGACATGACGCCAGCGCAACTTGGAGTTGGAGTGCGAGGAATGGAGGAACGAGTACGCCAATTTGGCGGAACGTTGCATATTGAATCGAACTCTGCCGGAACAAAAGTAACGGCGACGATCCCGCTGAGGCCTGAATAGCGCCAGAAGGCTTGGTTCTGAGAACGGCTTTAAAGGGTTTTCTCCGAATCCAGCAGAATCGTCACCGGCCCCTCATTCGTCAGTTCCACTTTCATCACTTCCTGAAAACGCCCGGTTTCACAGACGAATCCCGCGGCGCGAATTTCGGCGACGAAGAACTCATAGAGTTGACGCGCTTTTTCTGCCGGCGCAGCGGCGTCGAACGAAGGGCGATTGCCGCGGCTGACGTTGGCGTAGAGCGTGAACTGGGAAACCGCCAGCACGCTTCCGGAAACATCCAGCAGGCTGCGATTCATCTTTCCGGTGTTGTCTTCGAAAATACGCAGACCGGCAATTTTTCGCGCCAGGTAACTGGCATCAGCCTGGGTATCGTCGCGTCCAACTCCGAGCAGGACAAGCATCCCCAGGCTGATCTGGCCCGTGACTTCGCCATTTACGGTAACTTGAGCGCGGCTCACCCGCTGTACGACGGCACGCATGTGGTTTGACCGCTGGTTTGACGGGTATGAAGGGTCACGTTACGATGCTGAATGTATACCACAGCTCCAGCTTCATAAAGGTCGGCGCTTCCTTTACAGCCATTCGCCGGGACCGTTACACTACACGTTCGCCTTTTTCGGTTGAAGTGGCATCACTTATCGCGGACAGAAGAGCCGCGGCACCAGTCGAACAAGTGCAGAATTGCGACGATTTTTATTTTACAGACCTTAGAGTACTCATGGGATTCACGTACTTCGGCAATCTGGAGTCCGGACATCGAATTTAAAATCTAATTGAGGTTAAGCGAGGAGAAAAATGGCAGCCGTTGACGAGAAAGTAAAGCAGATTATCGTGGAGCAGTTGGGTGTGGATGAGGGCGAGGTCACTTCCAGCGCTTCGTTCGTGGATGACCTAGGCGCGGATTCACTGGATACGGTGGAACTGGTGATGGCGTTCGAAGAAGGCTTCGACATCGAAATTCCCGACGAAGATGCGGAAAAGATCCGCACTGTGCAGGATGCCATCGATTACATCTCCAAGCATTCGAAAGGTGGCAAGTAGTTTGGGACGCAGGGTCGTAGTTACCGGCATCGGCCTGATCTGCGGCGTGGGAAATACCACCGGAGAAGTGTGGCAGGCCCTGCTCGCCGGCAAAAGCGGCGTGGGCCGGATCACGCAGTTTGACTCCAGCAATTTCGCCTGCCAGATCGCCGCCGAGGTCAAGAACTTCGATCCGCTCAATTTCGTGGAAAAAAAAGAAGTCAAGAAGATGGGGCGCTTCATTCATCTGGCGCTGGCCGCGGCGGATGAAGCGTTCAAAATGTCGGGACTGAAAATCACCCCGGAAAATGACGAGCGCGTAGGGGTGCACATCGGATCAGGAATCGGTGGTTTCGACATCATCGAGCGCGAACACACCGCTCTTCTCCAGGGCGGCCCGCGCAAGATTTCTCCTTTTTTTATTCCAGCGGCTATCGTCAATCTTGCGGCCGGTCACGTGTCGATGCGGTTCGGGGCAAAGGGTCCGAATGAAGCCACGGCGACGGCTTGCACCACCAGCGCGCACTCGGTGGGCGATTCGTTCCGCATCATCCAGCACAATGATGCCGACGTCATGATTGCCGGCGGTTCTGAGGCTGCGATTACGCCCATGGGCGTGGGTGGATTTGCCGCCATGCGCGCACTTTCCACACGCAACGACGATCCGGAAAAGGCCAGCCGGCCATGGGATCGCGACCGCGACGGCTTTGTGATGGGTGAGGGCGCAGGAATTCTGGTGCTCGAAGAGCTGGAATATGCGAAGCGGCGCGGAGCGACCATTCTCGCCGAAGTCGCTGGCTACGGCATGTCCGGCGACGCTTACCATATGACGCAACCGGCTCCGGAGCATGAAGGCGGATTCCGCGTGATGCGAAACGCAGTGCGTGACGCCGGCATCGCGGCTGAAAAGGTTGACTACGTAAACGCCCACGGAACTTCCACGCCGATTGGCGACACGCTGGAGGCGCACGCCATCCGCAATTTCTTTGGTGAGCGCAAGATTCCCGTAAGCTCGACGAAATCGATGACCGGGCATCTGCTGGGTGGCGCCGGCGGGCTCGAAGCGGGGATCACGGTTCTAGCGCTGCGCGATCAGATTCTGCCTCCGACCATTAACCTCTTCAATCAGGATCCGGAAACCAACGCCATGGACTTCGTCCCCAACCACGCACGCAAGGCCAAGCTGGAATACGCCATGTCGAATTCTTTCGGCTTCGGCGGGACGAACGGGGCGCTGCTGTTTCGGAAATGGTCTGAATAGAAGTCGTTCAGCAGTCGCAGGGGCTACCACCCGAATTCTCTCTGCGATCGGCGACACGACGACTGTTCTCGGAGAGAGCTTGTCCCCATCCACTCAAACAACCCGCCGCACACCGATCGCTCTCGGAGTTGTCGCACTCCTCGCTGTTCTTCTCGTTCAGCTTGCTTTCTCCGCGAATCGAAATTCCATCACCTGGGATGAGGACGACCACATTTACGCGGGCTACATGTCATGGAAACACGGGGACTTCGGCTTAAATCCGGAACATCCTCCGCTGGTTAAGTTGGTTGCGGCGCTTCCGCTGCTGGATATGCCGCTCAAAATGCCTGTGTTGCAGGATCGTTTTTTCAAACACGAGGCTTTTCTCGGCGGCAAGGATTTCTTTTTCAAGAACGACGCCAATGCCATGCTGTTTCGCGCGCGCATGGCCGTTACATTTTTCACACTCTTGCTTGCCCTGCTCGTATTCCTGGCTGCTCAGGAAATGTTCGGGACCGGCGCCGCCTTCATCGCTCTCGGCTTACTGGTGTTCGATCCGAATCTTCTGGCTCACGGCGCGGTCGTGGGAACAGATGTTGGCCTTTCCTGCTTTACATTCGCTTCGGTCTACGCCTTCTACCGCTATGTGAAGGTGCCATCTGCCTGGCGGCTCATCGTTGTCGGAATCGCCACCGGTCTCGCGCTCGTGTGCAAACATACCGGCATCCTCGTCTTTCCCATGTTGTTTCTGCTGGCAATCTGGGAAGTGCGGCGCGGGGTTCCGACTGCCGAATCGAGTGCGGGGATAATCTCAGCATCGAAGCGCGCCCGCCGCCTCGCCCTCGCACTGCTCGCCATCACAGCCATCGGTCTCACGATTCTTTGGACCGCCTACGGATTCCGTTATCAGGCACGCGCTGAAGGCCGGCAGATGAATCCTCCGCTCAGCGTCTTCCTGCAGGGCCTCTCTCGCCCGCGCGAAGCCCATCTTCTCCAGACGGTGGCCCATTTTCATCTGCTGCCTGAGTCTTACATCTACGGGCTTGCCGACGTCCGAATCATGTCCGACTTTTACGCGAGCTTCCTTCTCGGCAAAGTTTATCCGCACGGGGTCTGGTTTTATTTTCCGGTTGCGTTCACCATCAAATCGAGCCTGTCATTTTTGCTGCTTCTGTTGCTGACCATCTGGGCGATTGCCACGCGCCGTTTCACCGCCTGGCGGGAAATCTATTTCCTCACCATCCCGCCGCTCTTTTATCTGATTATCGCCATGTCTTCCGGCATGAACATTGGTGTGCGCCACATCCTGCCGATGTATCTGTTCTTCTACGTGCTCATCGGAGGCGCGGCTTCGAAACTGATTCGTGACAATCGCCGCTGGATCTTCGTGATCGTCGCCCTGTTGATCTTTCAGGCCATCTCAACCTGGCGCAGCTATCCTGCCTACCTCGCCTACGCCAACGAACTCTGGGGAGGTCCTCCCCGAGTGCACGACTTGCTCAGCGACTCGAACTCCGATTGGGGGCAACAACTCAAAGACGTTAAGCACTATCTTGATCAACGAAACATCAAAGATTGCTGGTTCATCTATTTTGGGGAGGGCGTCATCGACGCCAGCTATTACGGCATTCCTTGCAAGCCGCTGCCTACTGCCGACTCTCTCTGGGTGAACGAGCCCGCGAACGCTCCACCGGCGATTGATGGCACTGTGCTGATCAGCGCAGGCGACCTTTCCGGCTTCGAATTCGGCCCGGCTCCATTAAATCCCTACGAACAATTCAAATCTCTCAGTCCGGTGGCAGTCATCGATTACGGAGTATTCGTTTACCAAGGACATTTCGAAATTCCGCTCGCCGCTTCCATCGGCCGCTCGCAGAAAGCGCAATGGCTGCTCGACGCCAACTGTCTACCGGAAGCTCTCGGCGAAGCGCAGCAAGCTGTTGCCCTCGCTCCTGACGCGGTGAGACCGAACGTCGTTCTCGGCGACATCCTCACGGCCATGCAACGTCCCGGTGAAGCCCGCGTCTATTACCAAAAAGCCCTGACGCTGGCGCAAACCGTCGAACCCGCCTTTCAAATTGGAGCGCTCGATGATCTGAAAAAGAAACTCGCCCTGAACACGAAGGACGGTAAAACCGAACAACTCCCTTAGCGTCTTTCCATCCTAATCGCTTCGTCGCTGGTCAGAATAGTAGTCACGCTTCACGCCTCAGCTCAATTCAGCTCAACTTGGAACACACGCGCAAACGAAGTTATGGTTGCGGCTTTTCGATGTGTACTCTTGCGGAAAGTTTTCCGCTGCACTGCGAGCCGTTGACGCCCAGGTAAAGACGGCTGGCGTTATCGATGGCAGGCAGCTCGGCATCGGGGGTTGCCAGCACCGGCTTGTCCTCTGCATGCAGCTTCATGAGCAGCATCCCCACTGGCGCCGAGGGCAGCGGCAAATGCGGCTTTTCAGGCGAGACGACGGTACAGGCCAACACGCCACCGTAGACATGCACCAGATCTCCTTTCGCAATATTCAACCCTGTGTCGAGCCATACGTGCCTAGCGTCAATGTTGAAGGAGTAGTCTTTCGCCACCAGATTTGTTTTCGGAGGGGTGGTCGATTGCTGGGCAGCCGCGGATGAAACAACCAGGAGGGTAAATATTGCGATCGAGCGAAAATCAATCCAAGGTGTCATAGACAAATCTAGTCGAGACCAGGCAAATCGGCTCGCAAGCGGGAGGAAGCTCTAACTCTTCATTGGCTAACTCCCGCATTTTGAGATGCGATGCGGGTCAGGGTAGTCGCCGGAAAATTGAGCGTTTACGCTATTTGTTCTTGGCCCCGCGTGGCTCGCGGGCTTTAGCGGGTTCCCCACCCACCAGTCCACTTCGGGTAATGGCACTTTTGTACTTCGCCCCTAGCCCCTTAGGGTCTTTCCATCTGGTCCAGGGTGGGCCAAAATAAAACTTTCGTACTGGAAGTCGGTCCTCATCCATGGAAAAAGCCTTTGGAACCGCCTTTGCACCTGCTCCCGTCAAAAAGGCGTCGGCTCGCGCCGCCCTCGTCGATCTCAAAGAGTCATCCAGGTTCTTACTGAGCGAATGTTTTCGACAGTTCGGGATTGAGTCGGTGCTGGTGTCATCGAGCGCAGCCGAGCGTTTGCGCCAGGAAAAGTTTGAAGCATGCGTGTTGAATCTTACGTCCGGAGCCGACAAGGTGATGGAAGCGGCGCGCACTTCTCCTTCCAACAGCCGCATCGTTCTTTACGGGCTGGGCGGTAACGCGCAAGAAGCGATGCGCTATTCGAAATACGGCATCAACGCCATGTTTCAGGAGCCTCTGGAGCGGCCTGCGGCGCTCAAACTGGTGCGCGCCACGCACATGCTGGTGCTGCATGAATTCCGCCGCTACGCGCGGGTTCCCATCATGACTGAGGTTACGGTGGTCAGTCCGGATGGACACCGGCTCAGCGCCTCAAGCGTCGATGTCAGTTCCGGCGGCATGTCGTTAAAGAGCTCGGAGGATATGCCTTCCGGAACCAATGTCGAGGTATCTTTTTCGCTGCTCACGCTGCCCCGTGTCTGCGTCCGTGGAGTTGTGAGCTGGCGTAAGACGAAGACATTCGGTGTGCGCTTCGATCCCGCCGACGATCGCCGCCACAAAGTAAAAGAGTGGATTGACGCCTACCTGGAAAGTTAGCGCGTCTGCACTACGCCGCCGCAGTTCATGTGGGGACAGCCGCCCTCGGCTGTCCTGCCGAGCAAAGCGACGCGTCCCCTCCGCGACCCCATTTACAATATCTTCGTGACTGAAGTCAGCAACCGCGAAGCGCCTGCCTCGTCTGAAACTGCGCGTGCTCCGCACTGGTTTACGCTGCGGCAGAGAATCATTCTGCGCATTATTATTTTTCTCGGCTACTGGTTCATTCGCCTCATCGGTCCCACACTGCGCGTGAGCGTGTCTCGCGAGGACGGAGCGCAGCAAACTGTCGACGAGCGGCCGCTGATCGCTTCGTTTTGGCACGCGTGCATCATTCCCGCGACTTATATGTGCCGCGATCTCGGGGTGCGCGTGATGAGCAGTAATAGTTACGACGGTGAATACATGGGACGAATCATCCGCAAATTCGGATTCGTCGCCGTGAAAGGATCCAGCAGCCGCAATGCAGTGCGGGCTCTGCTCGGCTTGCGCCGCGCGTTGCAGGAAGGTTGGGCCGTCGCCTTCTCGCTCGACGGTCCGCGCGGTCCGCGCCATAAAGTGAAACCCGGACCGGTAGCGCTGGCGCGATCTTCCGGAGTTCCGCTGACCATGTTTCACATTGCCGTAGAGCGGGCCTGGGTGCTGAATACGTGGGATCGGCTGGTTATCCCGAAACCGTTTTCGCGTGTACTGATGCGGTTTGGCAAGCTCATTCCGGTACCAGCCGAGGCGAGTGACGAAGATCTGGAACGCTATCAACAACAGTTGCAGGATTCGCTCGACCGCGTCTGCGAATTTGCAGAAGAGAACGTGCAAGATCGGGCTGAGGAGTTTGCACATTATCGCTAGACCTAAATCTGCCGGTTTTGGTTTGCACCCCGAGTTGCCGAAGTCCGAGCCCCCTCGCTCCGGAGGGTGAGCGCTAACCTGATTTCAACAGTTATGATTATGCTGACCCCGAGCTACCATCGCTACAATGGGCACTATGAGCGCGACCTTCGAGCAGTGGCTCGAATTCGTTTTCAATAACCCGGTTCGCAAGCGCGAGTGGTATTGGGATGGGGACTTCGACTCTCGATGGGAGGCGCTCGGACTCACCGATGCATTCATTGTCCAATACATGACGCGGCTTTTCCTGGAGCCGGGAGTTTTGAGGTCCTATTCGCTTGACCAAGTTGAGCAGGGTTTGTGGTTTTTGCTTGGCGAGTCGTCTCCGGGCTGCCCAAGCAAAGCTCTGCTCAGGCGCAAAGCGGCGCTCCTCGACCGTGTCACCTGCATCCACGCGATGTCCGGCTTCTTCCTCAGCTTCATTCTCGCCGTAACTCCCGGCCAATTCGACCCTGAAGCACCCACAATCGGAGTGACCGGTGTAGCCTACATGTGGTGGGACATTTTTCCCATGCAATCTTACATGCGCGGTCACTTACATGGGCCCACGCGGGCCGCCGCGTTGCTGTCAATAGTGGAAGAGTGGAAGCTTGGGGCGGAACTTCATGACGCAGTCTTGAAGGGGATGGCCGACGAGCTGGAATTTGAGATCGAGCCCGAGATCCATCAAGCAACTTTGCGCGTAATGTCAGAGGTTCTCGATTTGCCCTCCGAAACTTGCCAGTTCAGCGCCCTTCACGGCCTCGGACACTGGCATACCCACCACCCAGAGCAGGTCGAGCAGGTCGTCGATGCGTTTCTCACGCGACACAATGAGCTCAGGCCCCATCTGATCGAGTATGCTTTCAGGGCTCGCCTGGGCAGTGTGCTCTAGTCCGCCGGGACTCCTCCACTGTTCTGCGCCGGGGTTATCGGCTTTGCATTAACGCGCTGTTGGCGCAACGTCACGATAACACTCAGGATGCCAGAATCGGTTGGCACTTGGGCGGTTTGTTGGCATCCCAGACCGGCTCTGCCGCCAAACCAGGGTACGCCGGTTGACTTCCAGCGCCTGCCCCCGGTAAATTTCTCGAACCAACATTTTCGTTCTTTGAAATGTCCTTCGGTTTGCGCGTCTTTGCCTTGTGGCGAAGACAGGGAAGCGGGTGCAATTCCCGCGCTGCCGCGCAACTGTAAGCGAGAAAATCGCAGCCGGTCACTGGAAGAAATTCCGGGAAGGCCGGCTGCAGGCAATGGATGTTTGAACTTCGCGTTTCGATCATCCTCACTCGCAAAGCCAGGAGACCGGCGTAAACCGTCCACCTTAACCCCTTTCGCGTGAAAAGGAGGATGGTTATGCGCGCACTTTGCGCTTTGGTTTTTGTTTTCGTTCTTCTCGCGGCAGCATCCGCTGCCGATCTCAAAGTTAAAGTCATTGATCCGCAATCAGCCGCCGTTGCCGGCGCTCAGGTTTCTTTACTTTCAAGAGTGACCGGCACCGCTTTGAAAACGTCTACTACTTCGGCCGAAGGAGTTGCTTCGTTCGTCGAACTAAAGCTGAGCGAATTGTCCTCCGGCGATTACCGGATTCAAGTCCTGGCTCCGGGGTTCGCTCCGCAGGCGTCCGACGTACCCGCTCGCCCTGATGTCGTCACGATTCAATTGCACCTCGCCACGGCGTCGGCAACTGTAGTCGTGACCGCAACCGGCATCCCCGCGCCCGCTGAAGAAAGCGGCGCCGATGTCTCTACACTGGAGAACGGCCAGCTCGAAACCATGCAGCCCGTTGCGGCGAACGACGCTATTCGCTTTCTCCCCGGAGCCGTCGTGAATACCGCGGGCCAGCGCGGAGGCTTGTCTTCCCTGTTCGTGCGTGGCGGCGAATCCAATTACAACAAAGTGATTGTCGATGGCGTCACCATCAACGAGCCTGGAGGGACTTTCGATTTCGGAACGCTGCCGCTCACCGAAGCCAATCGAATGGAGTTTCTGCGCGGGACGCAGAGCACGCTGTATGGCTCCGATGCGATGACCAGCGTGGTACAAGTGTTTACTCGCACGGGGAGCACGCGAACGCCCGAACTGCTATTCGGCGCCGACGGGGGGAATTTTTCGACGGCCAGCGGGAACGCTGCAATCTCCGGGGCCCGCGGGCGCTTCGACTACAACTTTTTTGGCGATCAGTTCAATACCAACGGCTCGGGAATCAACAATGCGTATTCTGACTCGTTGCAGGGTGCAAACGTGGGCATTGCCATCAGCGAGAAAACTTCTTTGCGCCTGCATATGCGGCATTCGAACAGTCACACCGGCGTTCCCGGCGAATGGAGCTTCAACGGTTACGATCCGCTAGTAGATGTGAACGGCGTTACGGAGCCGCTTCCGCCCGATCCCAACGAATGGTCGCAGCTCAACAGCTTGCTGGGCAGCGCGGAACTTACTGTGGCGGAGCCTTTGGGCTGGCAGCATCACTTCACCGGGTTTGATTATCTCTACGGCTACAACGACGTGAATCTGAATGGCGACCCGGACCGCGTAAGTCCGCTCTATGGACAATTCGACGTTCCCGCCCACGAATACGACAACATCAACCGCGCGGGGTTTGAATATCAAGGGAGACTATTCGGAGCGACCCTGGGCGCAGAGCACGTTTGGATATCGCGTTGAAAACGAAAATGGATTTGTGGGCAGCGTTGGCGCGCAAACTCCCGGCCAGCGGCTCAATCAGGATGCTTACCTGCAACAACAGATCACTTGGGGTAGGCTCGTGGTAGTTGCGGGCGGGCGGTTCGTTCATTCCAGCGTCTTCGGGAATACGGGCGTGCCGCGGATAGCTTTAACTCTGCTGGGGAGGCGTGGCGGAGAAATTGTTTCTGGAACGCGTCTCCGATTTTCTTATGCGACTGGCTACAAAGAGCCGCGGCTGGAGGAAACTTTTGCCGGGCCGCCGTATTCCATTCCGAATCCTGGCCTGAAGCCGGAGCGGGTTCGCGCGTTTGAGGCCGGCATTCAGCAGAATTTCTACAGCGGAAAATACGTTCTGAATGCCACGTATTTCAACAATCTGTTTCACGATCAGATCAACTACGTAACCATCGATCCCACAACGTTTGTGGGTGAATATTTCAACGTGAATCAGGCTTTCGCGCAAGGGGCTGAAGTGGAATTGCAGGCAAAGATTCGAACCCGGTTGTTGCTGAACACGGCCTACACGTACACATCGACGGAGATTCTCAGCAATCCAGCGCCCATCGATTCGCAATATCTTCCCGGAGAGCCCCTGCTGCGACGGCCAAAACATTCGGCAACTACATTGTTGTCGTATCTGGGAAGTAAGTGGGGCACGAATCTGAGTGGAAGTTTTGTCGGGCGCAGGCCGGACGATGATTTTCTTGGCTTTAACATTGACCATGCCGCAGGCTATGTTCGCGCCGATCTTGGCGGCTGGTATGCCTTCAACTCCCGCGTGACCGCTTATGCGAATGTCGAGAATGCTCTGGACCGTCGCTACAACGAAGTGGTCGGGTATCCGGCTTTGCCCATAAATTTCCGCGCCGGATTTCGTTTCCGCATCGGGGGAGAATGATTCGTGCGGTTTACGATAAGAAAAAGGCACGAACTCGCTCGTGCCTTTCTAATAGACTCTCGGATTTTAACTTACTTTTCCCGGCTCTCTCACCATCGCCATGGGCATGGAGGCAGCCATCTTCCCACCGAAATATTTCGTCCGCGCCAGCAATAATTTTTCGATGTCTCCGCCGCTCAGCGGCTGCTGGCGGCCCAAGAGGTGCGTGACCAGAGCGATCTGCGCGAAATGCTCCACGGTTTCCATCTTCATGTAGGCGTGTTCAATCGTGTCGCCGTAGGCGACTACGCCGTGGTTCGACATCAGAATGGCATCGTAGTGAGGAACGTAGGGTTCGAGCGTCTTGGCCAGTTCCGAGGTTCCCGGCGTGCCGTAGCGGGCGAGCGGAATGCATCCCAGGCCCATCACCACTTCGCAGACGAGCGGTTCCGTCAGAGGCATGCCAGCGGCGGCGAATCCCGTTGCCGTGGGCGGATGAGCGTGCACGATCGCCTGAATATCGGGCCGCGTGCGGTAAATCAGGAGATGCATTCCGATTTCGCTGGTCACGTTGCGCCGCCCTGCCACTCGCTTGCCATCGAGGTCCACGATGACCATATCCCCGGCGCGCATCGCGCCCTTGCTGACGCAGGTTGGCGTCACCAATATCCGCTCACGATCCAACCGGACCGAAAGATTTCCGTCCATCGCCGCCACGAAGCCACGCTGATGTAGCATGCGTCCGTAGCGAACAATCTCTTCCCTGTGTTTGCGTTCAGCGGACATGGAAAACTCTCTTGGGGGAGTGGCGAAAGCGGCTAAAGCTCCAGCCCCCGCATAGTATCGCACCTTGCTCGCGGCAGACAAACAAATTTACCAAAGATCACAGAATATGTTGGCCCTGAACTGAAACTAGGTTCCCGGCATTGCTCTTATAATCGACGCCGTGCTGGTTTCTGACTTCGACTTTCATCTGCCCGACGAATTGATTGCTCAGGAACCGCTCGCCGCCAGAGACGCTTCCCGCATGTTATGTGTGGACCGCGGCTCTGGACAGTGGTCTGACAGGCTGTTTCGTGAATTTCCAGAACGATTGCGACCCGGCGATTTATTGGTATTCAACAATACTCGTGTTTTTCCCGCCCGGCTTTACGGCCGCCGCAAAGGCGCGCGAGCCCAGCCTGTCAGCACCCGTAATCCTGCCGCCAGAGACTTTCTCCACGGGCGAATCGAAGTTCTTTTGACACGCCAGATTTCGACCGAGCCGAACGATTGGGAGTGCCTGGTTCGTCCCGGACGCAAGATCGGGCTAGGCGAGCGGCTCTTTTTCGGCGAGCAGGATGAGTTGCGAGCTGACGTCGTCGGTCGAGCGGAGTTCGGCGAGCGCCGCATCCGCTTTCAGCCGGTCGAGAATTTCTTCTCGATTCTTGATCGCATCGGCCACGTTCCACTCCCGCCCTACATCGCTCGTGAGGATTCTTCGCGAGACCGCGAGCGCTATCAAACTGTTTATGCCGCGCCCCCAGGTTCGGTTGCCGCTCCGACTGCCGGACTTCATTTCACCGCAGAGGTCCTCGATCGCGTCCGCCGCCGCGGAATTGAAACCATCGAAGTCACCCTGCATGTGGGATTGGGAACGTTCCACCCGGTTCGCGCGGAGCGGGTTGAAGATCACAAGATTCATCCGGAGCCTTATTCCATATCGTCGGATGCGGCCTGCGCGATCACTCGGGCGCTCACTGAGGGGCGCCGCATCATTGCCATTGGCACTACTACGGTTCGAACTCTCGAACACGCGGCGCGCGCAGGCGCAGGCTCGATCCTTCCAGGGACCGGCATGGCGGATACATTTATTTACCCCGGATTCGAATTCAAGGTGGTCCGTGCAATTCTGACGAATTTCCATTTGCCGCAATCGTCATTGCTGATGCTAGTCAGCGCGTTTGCCGGGAAAGAACATATTCTTCGCGCCTACGAACATGCCGTCGGAGAAAAGTATCGTTTTTATTCCTATGGAGATTGCATGTTCATCGAGTAAACGAGCAACGGACACATCCGTTATACTTTTCCCGAGCCATGGCTACCGCGACGAAACAAATTCCAATTCACGATTTCGTAACCGCTCTGCGTAAATTTCCCGAAGCAGCATTCGGACCCACCGAGCAAATCCGCAGATTCCTGGAAGAGAATCCGCTCAACCCGGAGTCGCTGACGCCCTACCTCACATGGGATCGCCAACACTACACGCGCAATTTAATCGATAAGACCGCTCTTTACGAGTTGATCGCGGTTTGCTGGGAAATTGGACAGGCCAGCTCCATCCACAATCATCGCGACCAGAACTGCTGGATGGCTGTCCCCATCGGACGTTTGTCGGTCGAAAACTATCACGTGCTTCACCAGAACATTGCCGCCGGCAAATGCGCCATCGAGTCCACCGAAATTGTTGAAATGAATGCGCAGCATCCTTGCGCGGTTGACCCGCTCGAACCCGTGCATCGGGTCTTTAATCCGCGCGAATTTAATCAGCGCGCCGTCAGCCTGCACGTGTATTCGCGTCCCTTTGACACTTGCGTGGTGTACTCCGCAGAGCAGGGAACGTGTGGCGAGATTCAATTGCACTACACCACAGAATATGGAAAGACGGTTCGAGGATGAATCGACAAAGCCGCAGCCGATTCCTCCTTCTGGCGGTTGTGGCTGCCATGGCTTTTTTCGTCACTGCTTGCCAGAGTAAGAAGCCGCCTTCCGACGAGGTCGTTGCGCCGCCGATGGAGCGCGTGGCTGCTTCTCCCTCGGGTTCACAAACGATTTTGCACAAAACTTTCTCTCTCACCACCACGGCCAGTTTTCCCTTCGAGATCCCTGCGCACGCCGTCACGCCGCACCTTCACGGAAATTACAAATCTTTCGTGAAGCAGATCTCCGCCGATGCCAGCGACGATAGCGCGAATGTCGATTTCCTCATTTTGAAGGAAGATCAGTACGCCGATTTTGTGCATGGGCACGCCGGTGAAGCGCTTTTCTCCGCGGATGCGTCGCATGATCAAGATGTGGACTTCAGTCTTCCCGCTTCGCAGGATCAGCCACAGAAGTACTACCTGGTTTTCCGCAGCAGCCCTGGCGGGTCAGCCAGGAAAATTGTGCAAGCTGACTTTACCGTCGATTTTTAGCGAGTTTTGATCCTGCTAAACTAAGAGCTTGCCTGTTCGTAAACCATCTTTGGAAGGCCCTGCGGCATCTTCCGCGCTCAAGCCGAGCCGACAAAAAGAGCGCATATACCTGATCGACACCATGTCGTTCATCTTCCGCGCTTACCATGCAATGGCGCGGCAGCGCTCGATGTCCACTAAAACCGGATTACCGACCGCTGCGGTGTATGTATTCGTGAACATGCTGCGTAAGCTGCGCGAAGATTTTTCTCCCGCTTATCTCGCCGCCGTCTTCGACGTTGCCGCCAAGACTTTTCGCGATACGCAGGCGGAGGCGATTACCAGCGTTCGCAAATTCGACATCAAGACGCAGACGTTTACCGAGATCGAATACAAAGGCTACAAGGCCAACCGCGCGGCAATGCCGGAAGATCTGGCGCAGCAGATTCCTTACATTCGCCGCGCGCTTGAAGCCTACCGCATTCCGATCCTCGAACTAGCTGGTTTCGAAGCCGACGATGTGATCGGCACGCTGGCCCGCAAAGCCGCAGGCGAGTCATATTGCGTCTATGTCGTTTCCAGCGACAAGGACATGATGCAGTTGGTCAACGACGATGTTCAGATTCTCAATCCTCCGAAAGATAATCTGATCTGCGACGCCGCCAAGGTGGAAGAAATTCTGGGAGTGCCTCCGGAACGAGTGATCGACGTGATGGCGCTGCGTGGCGACACCGTCGACAATATTCCCGGAGCGCCCGGCATCGGCGATAAAGGGTCGGTCGAGATTATCAAGCGATTTGGCAGTGTGGAAGCGGCGCTCGACCGCGCCGCCGAAGTGGAAAAGAAAACTTATCGCGAATCCCTACTGAATAATCGTGACATCATTCTGTTCAGCAAGAGCATGGCTACTATAGACACCAATGTTCCTGTGGAATTCAATGTCGAGGCCATGCGCGCCGGCGAGCCAGACTTGATTTCACTGCGGCAGCTTTTTACCGAGCTGGAATTTACTTCGCTGTTGAAGGAATTACTTCCGGAAGTTCAGATCGCGGAGACGCACTATACCGAGGCACAATCTGTCGCGGATGTAGAAGCGATTCTCGGTTCGATCTCGCCGCAGGGTTCGGTAGCCATCGCAGTTGAACTGGATCAGGCAGAGTCGCCGCCGATCGGGGATGAAGAAGTTGCTGACGAGGAACCGCGAGACGCGATGCTTCCTTTGACGGATGGCTCTGCAGAGCCGTCGCCGTCCACGCCCGAGGCCGCTTCACACCGCATCGCCATCTCCGGAGCGGCTGGCTCAGCCGCCGTCATCAAGCTCGATTCTGGCGGCGCGGCCGTGAAAATTCGGGCCATCCTGGCGGACGCGAATACGCCTAAAACAATTCACGACTACAAGAGCGCCATTCACGCGCTCGATTCTCAGGACATCAATGTGCATGGTGTGCAGCACGATCCCATGCTGTATTCCTATCTGCTTGATCCGACCTACTCTTCGCACCGATTGCCGGATGTCGCTCTGCGCCGCTTCAATCTTAAGGTCAGCGGCGATCTCGCGGAAGCTGCCGATATCACGGGCAGGCTTGCTTCTGCTTTTCGCGAAGAAATAAAACAGGCGGGACTTACAAGGCTCTATGAAGAAATTGATCTCCC
The DNA here is from genome assembly GCA_963724815.1 of uncultured Acidobacteriaceae bacterium. Lineage (GTDB taxonomy): Bacteria > Acidobacteriota > Terriglobia > Terriglobales > Acidobacteriaceae > Sulfotelmatobacter. The sequence goes on along the minus strand of CAVRWS010000011.1, from coordinate 4,531 downwards.
TCTGGTTCCGGTTCTAGCCCGCATGGAGCAGGCGGGAGTAAAAATCGACACGGCTGCGCTGGCACAAATGTCAACCGAACTCGAGCGCGAGATCGGAATCAAGGCAAAAGAAATTCAACAGGTCGCCGGCACTGAATTTAATATTGGCTCGCCGCGCCAGCTCGGCGATGTTCTGTTCAACAGGCTGAATCTGCCGAAACCGGTGAAATATGGCAAGGGCCGCACCATCTCTACTGCGGTGGATGTACTGGAAACTCTCGCCGAGGATTACCCCATCGCGCGCATGGTGCTTGATTACCGCCAGCTTACCAAGCTGAAGTCAACATATGTCGACACTCTGCCGGCGCTCATCAATCGCTCCACTGGACGTCTGCACACGACATTCGCTCAAACTGGAACGGCGACGGGACGGCTATCGTCGGCTAATCCGAATCTGCAAAATATTCCCATCCGCACTGAGCTGGGACGCGGCATTCGCGCCGCTTTTATCGCCGAGCCCGGGCATGTTTTGCTGACTGCCGATTACTCGCAGATCGAGCTTCGCTTGCTTGCGCATTTCTCGCGCGATCCGCTGCTGGTGGAAGCATATCGTCGCGGCGATGACATTCACACTCTCACTGCTTCACAGGTCTTTGGAGTACCGCCGCTGATGGTCACTCCGGATCACCGGCGCCAGGCCAAAGTTGTCAATTTCGGAATTGTGTACGGCCTCTCGCCTTTCGGGCTATCGCAAAATCTGGGCATCGAGCCCTCTGAGGCGAAACAATTTATCGCGGCTTATTTCGAGAAGTACAGCGGCGTCCGCAGCTTCATCGACAAAACTCTCGAACAGGCTCGCCGCGATCTGAAAGTAAGAACTCTATTCGGCCGCGTGCGGCCCATCCCGGACATCAACAGCAAAAACTCGAACCAGCGCGGCTTCGCCGAGAGAACCGCGGTGAACACGCCGCTGCAAGGGACAGCCGCAGATTTGATTAAAGTAGCGATGATCCGCATTGACGCGGCTGTGCGGGAGCGCGGCTTAAAATCGCGGATGACTTTGCAAGTTCACGACGAACTGGTTTTCGAAGTCCCGGAGAAAGAAGTGGACACCATGCAAACCTTGGTGCGCGAGCATATGGAAAAAGTTCACGCGCTGGCCGTGCCATTGTTGGTAGAAATGGGGATAGGTCCCAACTGGAGAGATTTAGACTAGGTCTTGCATCGGTTCGGCAATGTTGCCCAGCTGTTACACGCCCAGCGCCTTCTGAATCTCTCCCGCAATTCCTGCTGTTAGCGAGCGCATCTTCTCTTCTGACTCCGCTTCCACCATCACGCGGGCCAACGCTTCAGTGCCCGAATAACGCACCACAACGCGCCCGTTTCCATCCAGCTCGCGCTCGGCCGCCTCGATGGAGCGTTGCACCCCAGGCACCTGGGCGAACGGAATCTTCTCTCGCACGCGCACGTTCTGGATCTTCTGCGGAAACACTTTCAGGTCGCTCACCAGATCTGCCAGTGGCCGACCGCTGCGCACAATCACATCCATCACGCGCAGCGCGGTGAGCAGACCGTCGCCGGTAGTTGCGTCGCCATCGCGGAAAATAATATGCCCGGACTGTTCTCCACCCAGAGTCGCACTGGTCTTCAGCATTTCCTCGAGAACATATTTGTCGCCGACGTTCGCCCGCAACATGCGAATACCGGCTTTCTTCAGCGCGATTTCCACCCCCATGTTCGACATCGTGGTTGCGACAACAATGTTGCCCGATAACTTTGCGTGAGCCTTCAAGTCCCGCGCCGTGAGCAGTAACACGCCATCGCCATTTACCACCCGGCCTTGGGCGTCACAAAAAAGAGCACGGTCGGCGTCGCCGTCAAATGTTACGCCCAGGTCGAACTTGCCGCCTGATTCCGCGACGGTCTTGCCCAACGTCTCCGGATGCAGCGCCCCGCAGCCTTCATTAATGTTTCTTCCATCTGGGGTCACGTGAGTGAAAGTTGTCTGCACGCGCAAGCTGCGAAATAATTCCGGGGCCTCAGCCGTGGCTGCGCCGTTGGCGCAGTCCACCAGAACGCGCAAGCCACTGAGATCAGACGACACGCTGCCAGCCAATGATTCGATGTAGGCCTTGCGAAGCGCCGTCTCGCCGGGCAGAGATGGTCCGGCAATTCGAAGCGCGGTATCGTCTGCTACGCCCGGTTTTCCCAGCAGCGCGAAGATTTCTTTTTCAATTGCCAGTTCGCGCTCATCCGTCAGCTTGAATCCGTCTCCGGAAAAAACCTTGATGCCATTGTCGGTCCAGGGATTGTGCGACGCAGAAATCACCACTCCAGCCGCAAAACCGCGCGACCGCGCCAGATATGCAACTCCGGGAGTCGTAATTATGCCCGCGCTGTGCACAACCACGCCCACAGCCGCCATTCCCGCAGCCACGCGGTCGGCAATCCAGGCGCTCGACTCACGCGTGTCCTGGCCGATCAACGCCTGCGCCTTCCCTGCCGTGCGAATCAGATCGTGCCCGAGCGCGCGCCCGATCAAGTATGTGCTTTCCGTAGTGAGCGGAAACTCGCCCGCCACGCCGCGTATCCCGTCCGTGCCAAACAACTGTCGTGTCTGAGAGTTCATAAATTGTGCGGATGCAAAAAAGTCGAAGCGCGAATCTAAAATCGATCGAGGATGATGCTCTGCAATTGCGACATTAGCAGATCAATGCCCGCTGCCTGCGGGCGTAGTTTTTCCCATGATCACCGTCACGCGCACCGGAGTCGGTTGCACCACCTGCACCAGCGGGTCCGCAACGTACACGTTGGTTACGAATGTAGCCTGGGTGCGGGTTCCCGATGCGTCCACGGGATCGGTGGTGGCCGCATCCATCATCTCAACGTGCTGCTTGGGTCCGGTGATGGTGATACGCTCGGGATCGACCAGTACCTTGGCAATCTCCTCCCCTGCGACGAAATTGCCGGTCACGCGCGCATGAATGTCGACGTCGCGCGTGAGGCGAGTATCAAAACTGAGATGGACCTGGCCCGGGACCACTTGCACCACATGCAGGTCGCGCTGGTGGCGAATCTGCTGCGCTGTTAAATCGAAGGTGCGCTCGCCGGGCTTCGCGTCCGCCAATTCCAGTTCCGCATGGATGTCGGTAGAGCGCAGTTCCCGGATCATACGCTCGGGACCGCGCACCCGGATCTGCGCCTCGGGAATGGTAACCGAGCTGATTTCCAGATGCGGCGGTACGTGGCGAAACTCAATGGGCACGCGCACGGCGACTTCCGCCGGCTCCTGATCGGGTGCAACCGCCAGCCACAATCCGGTCGCGATCAGCAGAGATAAAACTTTCAGCCAAAAATTGTGCAGCACCCAGCGCTTCAAGAATTTCGTCACAGCGGGCGCTCCATTTCCGAATCTGACTCTCCGTCGGCACCTAATTGAGCGCCAGCCCGCAAAGCTGCGTCCGATTCCTCGTTCTGCACTACCACTGTAGGCAGCGCCACGGGCGCCATATAGCGGCGCAATTCATTGCCGAGGTGCTCGCGCAATTGTTCCGCCGTTAGATCTCGATCGATCTTTCCTCCCACGGCCATGCTGATTGCGCCCGTTTCTTCAGAGACAATCACGGCGATTGCGTCCGTCTCTTCGGTGATTCCAATGCCTGCGCGATGGCGGGTTCCCATCTGAGTGGAGAGCACAGGATTCATCGATAGCGGCAAGAAGCAGGCTGCCGCGGCCAGACGGTCTTTCTGAATGATCACCGCGCCATCGTGCAGCGGAGCGCTGGGGCGAAAAATCGTCGCCAGAAGGTCGTAAGAAAGTTTCGCATCCATGGCCACGCCACTTTCGATATAGGTGCGCAATCCAATCTCGCGCTCAATCACGATCAGCGCGCCGGTCTGATGCTGCGAAAATAAATTCGCCGCCAGCACGATGTCATCATACGAGTCGCCTTCTACCGCGGCAGCACGCAGGAAACTCACTCGCCTGCCTACATCGGACAACATGTGCCTGATCTCCGACTGAAAAACTACGATCAACGCAAACACGATGTAAGGCAGCAAGTGGCTGACCAGCCAGTTCAATGTGACGAGCTCGCCGATCCGCGCCAGATAAAACGCCACGGCTACTGCGGCTAATCCGGCCAGCATGGGTGCGGCGCGAGTTCCCCGGATCATCACCAGCACTTCGTAGATGATCAGCGCCACCAGCAGAATGTCGAGCACTGCAAACGACACTCTCGACCATGGCGCCATCAGTTGCGTCACCGGATCTCCTCATCTGCTGAGTTTCTAAACCTGAGAACTCTACATTCTAATGCAGTCACGAACCGGCTCTACGATTTTCAGGATTTTGGGTAGTGGCGCAGTTTGGCTCACGCGTTGCGCCGGTTAAGCGGGAGATCCCTCGGCTCCGCTCAGGGCAGGCTCTTCGCTTCGCCTGAAAAGCGGCTCCGCTCAGGATGAATTCGTCGTGTAATAGTCAAAGTGCACCACTACCAGATTTTGGCGCTTTTGGATTTATTGCTCTTCCGATTGCACCGTTTGCATTAGT
>CAVRWS010000010.1:0-17788 GCA_963724815.1 uncultured Acidobacteriaceae bacterium | reverse complement strand
TACCATATGGTTGTGGATAAGTTAGGCACAACGTTTGCGGCTTTGTCTGATCCAACCCGGCGGGCAATGATCGAACGACTCTCCCATGGGCCTGCCTCTGTGCATGGATTGACGGAACCGTTTGCACTCTCGCAGCAGATGATTTCAAAACATATTGCCTACCTGGTGCGGGCGCGGATTGTGATCAAGACGAAGCGTGGACGAGAGAGTGTGTGCACGCTTAGGCCAGCGGCGATCAAGACGGTCAGCGACTGGGCGATCAGCTATCGCCGATTCTGGGAAGAGAGTTTCGACAAGTTGGATGTGGTTGTGAATCAAATGAAAAAAGAGGCGGTTAGAAATGACAAAAAACACGGTTAACGAGACTGAGCGGATGGTTATCACTAGAGTTTTTGATGCCCCACGCGCATTGGTTTGGGAGGCGTGGACCAACCCGAAATATGTGATGCAGTGGTGGGGGCCGAAGGGTTTTACTGCGCCGGTTTGCAAGATGGATTTTCGCGTTGGCGGAAAATCTCTCCTCTGTATGAGAACGCCGGATGGGCAGGAGGGCTGGAATGCGGTTGAGTACCACGAGATTGTTCTGCACGAGAAGATCGTTTCCTCCATGTATTTTTCCGACTCGAAGGGAAACAGGATTGAGCCTGCGGAATTAGGGATAGAAGATGAGGCTATCGACGGTGCGTACGACGTGACCATCTTTGAGGATCTCGGGAACGGCCAGACGAAACTCACCTACATTGGAAATGAACCCCTGCAGAGCGCAAAAAATAGCGGTCAAATGGAAGGCTGGATCGAGACACTCGATAAAATTGCCGCAGTGGTTACGAAGCTGGCGCAGGCGAAATAAGAAGTTGGAGTTTGGATTCGCGAAACTCAATCGTGGAGAAAGAAATGAAAAGAATACCGTTTCTCGCTATCGTCCTGCTGGCATTCGCATTTCCCGCCCATGCCCAAGATCCGATGAAGAAAGACGCGATGAAGAAAGATGCAGCCGTCAAACCTGCCGATCCGGAATTGAAAGTCGTGCTCGATTCCTGGAATGAGATTGGCCGCAAGCTGACGGCGATGGCCGAAGATTTTCCCGAGGACAAATATGACTTCAAGCCGACACCCGCGGAACGGAGCTTCGCCGAGCAGTTGCTGCACGCGGCGGGTTCAAGCTACTACTTCACTAATCCTGTGATGGGGAAGAAGCCTCCCGCTGCAGAAGATCCGAAGCGCGACCAATACAAGTCCAAGGCCGACATCGTTGCGTTCGTCAAGAAATCCTTCGCCGATGGCGCGGCCGCCATCCAGTCGAAAGGCGAAAAAGGCCTGACGACGGAGGTTGTTTATTTCCCTGACCAGAAAGCGCGCGTTCTCGACATAGCATACGGCCTCATCGAACACAGCGGTGAACACTACGGCCAGCTCGTTGTGTACTACCGCCTCGCAGGTCTTGTGCCGCCGGAGTCGCGGCCCAAGAAGTAAAGCTCAAGAGACCAGCCGGGATAGGCCCACCCTTTGCGATGCACCCTGCAAAGGACGGGCCACCCAGGGTTTATGCTGGCTTAAGAGGGTGCGCCACCCCGCGGCGGTTGTTTCCAGGAAACTCCTACTACGCCTCCCACAGCATAGGGGCTGAATTCCCATGATCGCCCTGGTCGCGATTTCTCACCCAGTAATGCCGATCCTCATCGTAGTGCCAACCATGATGCTTAATCACTTTTGTGAAGTCATCTTTCGAAATATCCAAGGAACCGATTGCCGATTTCTGCCAAGCTTGAATGACGAGTTGGTTGAAGAGTTGTTCTCCGTAAACCACTCGCGGAGCAGCCTCAAGAATTTCGCCCACAGTGCTAACTACATCAAGTTCACCACCATTCTGCGCGTATTGGGGCTTGCCGGTTCTCACGAACGTAAGAATTAGCTCGCCGGCCAACACAGATTGATTGCCTTTTTTCTTATGCATAGACCAGATCGGATCGCCAACTTGGGATATCGCGGCCCTAAGTTCGGCACCCGCCTCAGCCGCACCCGTAAGGATTGCCTCGAAGTAGCAGATATTCCAATGTTGAAATACCACAGAAAGCCAGCGACCTTTCTTGAGCATATTCACGCATGCCCGCACACTATCGCTCAATCGTGACGTGTAAAGCGCCTCAGTGTGATTTAGTTCTCCGCCGACAATTAATTCCCGTTCCCGCGCTTTCATGCTCGGACTATGCCCGAGCCAAACGTTCCAGAGCGTTGAGAGATCAAGGTATGAAATATGGCCCCCATAGGGAGGGTCGGTAAAGATGTAGTCGATTTTGCCCCGGCATTCCTTTTCCAGTTCGGCAATATCCTTTGCGTACACTTCAAACTCACCGCTCCATCCACTCGTCATCTTCTTATGTTCGATTGTTTTATCAATTTCTGCCTTCGCGTCTATGATGTTCATCGCCCGCTCTTCGAAGGTTGCCCAGGGCGGAAGCTCAACAGGGTTTTTCGCTATTTTGTAGCGATAAATGCTGAAAATACTAGAACCGCCCCTCGATTCGGCACGACCCTCGGCAGAGAGAAAGGTCTTGTTTAGTTTCGCCAGAGTGGCGGACCAAGCGAGGAGCATCCCCGCCTTGGCCGGTCCGCTTTTCAAATCGTCAATCCCTTCTCTTATCATCGCTAAAGACAATAGCTGCTGTTTCGAGAAAAGATCGTGGTAGAACTCAACATCGGCATTGCTCGGTAGCTGAATGTTCTCGGGCAGTTTCATACCGCGCCCCAGTTTGGCCAACCCCTTTTCGTCGGCATCTTGCAGGGCCGCCAGCCGTTTTTCGCATCGCTCCTTAAGTTCGTTCACTGCAGCTTTGTATTCAGAGGTGTTGCCTTTCGCTAGGCCCACAACGCCCTTTGCGATGAAGTTCGCCAGAGGATTGATGTCGTTTTGTACGCCGGTTCGATTCTCCAAAAACGCTTCTATTGCGGTAACCCCTGACCCTCCGAACGGGTCGAGCACGCGGTCTTTCTCTTTTGAGTAGTGAAGAATGTACTCTCGTACAACGTTGTATGGCCGCCTCGTGAAGTATGGGTGAACGCCGTAATGTCGCTTGGCTCCCTGGCGATTGGCAGCGATTGGCTCCTTAAGCGGTTCGATGACCTCGCGTCCGGTCATATTCTGCTCTCCAACGGAAACTTATGAGCGTATTCGCAAAGTGCGTCAAGTTCGATCACGTCGATATGTTGCGGCATTGACTTGTGTTTATGGATCGCGCAGAGCACTACCGCGCGAGACAACTCATCCCTGCCGTACTTTTTTTGCTGATACCGAAACCCCGTGCTGTCTCGCTTTATTTCCACAGGAACCGAGTAAGCCGGTAGACCCTGGAATTGAAAATCAGTGACACAATCGTATCCTTTCCCGACATAGCCACCAAGACTCACGCCGAGGTGTTTTAGCGGGCCAGAAGCCCTTAGTAAATCGGGTTCCTGAATATGAGGAATCCGCGTCGCCGGTCGATGATCTTTCACCACTCTGCAAATCTCATCGAGCGCCCAGCTAACGATCCCCGGTTTTTTCTTGTTGGTGTAAACAAGCTGCTCAATCCAAAATGGACTAGCGTACACACTGGTGAACGTAAGCGGCCTGTCAATCCTGGGGATTTCCTTCGTCTTGGGCTTGTTCGCGTATTTAAACGACAGTGGGGTCAAGTAAAAAACGTCGTCTCGGATTTCGAGGTCGAGATTGATCCTCTCGAAATCGCCCGATGAAAGCTGGTACCAACTTCTAATGGATTCCCCAATGCTTTCCTTGGCCAAGCCCTGTTGTATCCTGTCGTGACCCACATTGCCCGGAATAGGCCGCTGTTTCGAATCCAATTTCCTGTCTGTGCTTACAGCAAAATAGTCGGATTTGGTCGCACCGTAGGGCGTAACAAGCGCGACCCGCACGGCGCCCTTCTTGCGCAAGAACGTTTTAACGGGGTCACTCAGGTCATGAAAATAATATTGTGGGCCACCCGTCTCCCTGCTTCCCCTCTTCGTTTGCTGGAGGTGCATAGATATGCCATTCCCTTTGAGTTGCCAACTGAGCCAGTCATATCGTAATAGGTTCCGCCTCGTTGCGCGAGACCTCATTCAAGGGATAATGCGGGGACAGGAAGATGTGAAAAAATTGACCCCTCCATTTTTGCCGGGTGCTCCAGGTCGGCCAGCCATACGACGGCCCTTGCATGACCACAATTGGAGTCAAATCGTCTATTCGCGAATTTCTGTTCACCGTGAACCTACTGATGCAACGAGAATCCAGACGGCAACGCTGCTTCAAGATTGATTGGTTCGTCGGTGATGGGGTGGTGGAAGTTTAGAAAGCGGGCGTGCAGGAAATATCCTCCATCGCCGGGGAGGCCGGGGAGATTTTCAAGAGGCTGGCCGGATAGACCGTACAGCGGATCGCCTACCATCGGATGGCCGATGGATGCCAGATGGATTCTGATTTGATGAGGGCGTCCCGAATTTAGAGTTACTTCAAATGTTGTGGTGCCGGGTGTGCTACTTGACGCCGTGCTACTTGACGCCGTGCTGCTTGGCGCCCGTGAGATCACCTTCGCCAATGACTTTGCGGGCTTGCCGCTCGCGCTCGCGGCCCACACCGAGCCGATGCGCGGGTGTGGTACAAGGCCGATGGGTGTGAGGATTTCGTAGGCGTCGCGCTCGGCAACATTTTGCGCCAGCGCCCAATAGATTTTTTGAATTCTGGGTGTGTTCCAGTCCGCGCCTAGTTTCGCGGCGGCCTGCGCGGTTTTGGCGAAGAGAACGATGCCGGTCGTGCCCCGGCCTAATCGGTGGACAGGGTTTGCGTTGGGGGTTTGCTTTTGCACCAGGCGTAGGAGGGTGTTTTCCATGAAGCCGCCGCCGGGGAGGGTTGGCAGTCCGCCAGGTTTGTTGACGGCCAACAGATGGAGGTCATTGAACAGTACTTCGAAGTGCTGAGGAGTGTCGGGTTCGATCCAGGGTGGACGGTTCCACACAAGAGTTTGGCCTGAGATGAGTGATTCGCTTCCGGTCGCGATTACGCCGTTGACGGTGACTTCGCAATTGTTCAGTCTTTGTTGCCAGGCTTGTGGGGTTGAGTGTGGGTAAAGGCTTGCCAGGTGGGAAAGCAGGGTCCGTCCGTGATATTTGCTGTTGATGATTGTGGTATAGGCATGGCCCCGGTTGAGCATGTGGTTTGAGTGTAAGCTATGGCATCTGCGGCAGGAGTTGCTTCCGGTTTCCTCCATAATCAGGACTTGTGCGCACTCCAAGAAAGTTCGCGGTAAGTCACAGAACGATATAATTCCCGCGTGCGACAATCCATGCGGCATGTAATGGCGCTTCGCGTTTCCAAAGCGGTTCTCGTTTTTGCAATCGCACTTTTCTACTCGATTCTGGTCCTAAACAACATCACGGATTACGGCTCCAACTATGAGTTTGTCCGCCACGTCCTGATGATGGACTCAACCTTTCCGGGGAACCACGTCATGTGGCGCGCCGTCAATGCGCCGCTGGTACATACGGCCTTCTACATCGGCATCATCGCCTGGGAATCAGTCACGATGCTTCTATGCTGGTGGGCTGGGGTTCGGTTGCTGAAATCGTATCGTGCGGAGAGGGCACAATTCGCCGCTGCGCTGGACGTCGCCGTGATTGCGCTGACAACGAGCCTGCTGATGTGGTTGGTGGCATTCCTCGATGTCGGAGGCGAATGGTTTCTAATGTGGCAGTCGAAAATGTGGAACGGGCAGGAAGAGGCATTCCGAATGTTTACCATTGTCGGGGTGGTGTTTTTGATTGTGGTGCAACGCGAGCCAAGTCCCGAGTAAGAGGAAAAGTTCAAATGAGACGATTCGGGAAATGGTTTCTCATCGCACTGGGCTCGTTAGTAGTCCTGTTTGCTATCGTGGTCACGTTGACCATCGGGTGGAGGCCGTTTCTCGGCCCCAAGACGCGTGCTCTCACGAACCGCACATTGGAGCGGACACCGCAACGCGTCGAGCGAGGCCGCTACATTGTGACGGGGTTAAGCGGCTGCATCTATTGCCACAGCCCGCATGACTGGACCGCTCCGGGCACGCCCATAATGGCTGGCAAAGAAGCGTCCGGAGAGGTTCTGCCCTACGCTGATCTGCCCGGGCGCGTCGTGGCACCGAACCTTACCCCGGATCAGGAAACCGGAGCGGGCAGTTGGACTGATGATCAACTGGCCCGTGCTATACGCGAAGGCGTCGGCCACGATGGCCGCGCCCTTTTTCCCATTATGCCGTACCAACACTACCGCAATATGTCGGATGAAGATTTGGCGTCTGTTGTGGTTTATCTGCGGTCCCTGCCTGCTGTCCACAACCAGATTCCGGCCACCGAAATTATTTTTCCCGTAAAGTACCTGATTCGCAGCGCGCCCGAGCCGGTTACTGCACCGGTCGCCGACGTTGGCTCCTCCGACCAGCTCAAATACGGAGCCCATCTTGCCGACCAGGCTGGTTGTGTCGACTGCCATACAGCTCAAGTGCGGGGACAAAACGTCCCCGGTATGGACTTCGCCGGAGGCTTTCCCTTCACGGGCCCCTGGGGCACCGTCGCCAGTGCGAATATCACACCCGATCCATCTGGAATCCCGTATTACGACGAGGCTCTTTTCTTGAACGTGATGCGCACCGGACTGGTCAGAGGCCGCAAGCTAAGCCCGATCATGCCCGTGATGGTTTATAAGAATCTAACCGATGACGACCTCAAGGCGATCTTCGCCTTCCTTCGTACAACAAAACCTGTGAAGCATCGCGTGGACAACTCGGAGGCGCCGACCGAATGTAAACTCTGCAAACAGAAACACGGCGGCGGCATCGAAAACTAGTAGTGCGAGTGTTGAGACTACCCACCAAAAACCACGCGCGTGCCGGTGGAGGGCATGATTAGCTTCTCGGGCATCTCGCGTTGGATTGCCACTATGGTGCGGAAGCCGGTGCAGTGCATGGGAATCAAGTAGTCCGGGTTGATCTCCTTCATGGCTTCCACGGTCTTGGCGATGAGTTCATCAGGATAGGGAGCCAAGTGCCACCCGCCAACCACAGCATGCACCTTCTCGATCCCGGTGGATTTCTGGATCTGGCGGACGGAGTTGATGATGCCGGCATGGCCGCACGATGAGATCACGACGAGTCCCCGGTCTTTCACGTTGTAAGCGGTGGCGTGCTCTCCCCAGAAGATGTCTTTCACCAAGTCGCCCGGCTTGGCTTCCATCTTTACTGTGCCGGGAGGAAAGTGGAAGGTGGCGTCGCAGGCGGAGCCGGGCGCACCGGCTTCGAGGCGAGCTGCCGGAGGAGATATCTCGAAATCGGTGATTCGCGCGATATGACCTGAAGTGAAGGCGTGGCCTGCCACGACAGTGGGTTCCTCCGCGATCACGACCTTCAACCCTCGCGCTTCGAGCTCATCCCGCTTGAGTTCGCCGTAGTCGAGTTTGTTCCCGTCGGGTTGCACCACCCAGCGATGGCAAAACGTATCGCGCCCTCCGGCATAAAGAGTGAGCGCTGGTTTCGCTTTTCCCTGGAGGGCCTTCGCCAAGTCGGGCAGCCCACCGTAATGGTCCTCGTGCCCGTGGCTGATGATCAGGGCATCGGCTGTGGCGGGATCGACTTTCAAGCCTTTGAAATTGTTCGTGAGCGTGCGGGGCGTGAGCGCGAAGTCCAGCAGGATCTGTTTTTCCTCCGCGCCTCGAAAGGACTCCAAGTGAAAGGCCAGCCCATGTTCCGACAACAACGAGACCTCTGAGCCGTACGGATGAGGCAAAGTATTCCGAGTGATTGTGAGATTACCGATTTTCCCGCCCTTGGCAAAGACGTCGTAAATATTGTCCACCAGGTTGGTGCAAACGAGCCGGTCAGTGGTGGGGATTTCCTTCGGAGCATCGAGGAAACTTCCGAAGCGGCCCGCGCCGCCCACAAGGAACGTTCCGCCCGCTACGGCTCCCAGCTTCAGGAATTCGCGCCGGTGCATGCTTGTCCCCCTTCGTCTGACCCGAGATTTTCTTTCGTGGCTTCGAAGACGCTAAACATTGTAACCCTTAAGGACTTTCAGTTCAGTACTGATTCTCCGCGGGTGGCCAGGCTTTGATCTTGCCGCCGTCAGCAATACAGCGGGTGCCCCGCTCTTGCGCTCTTTGCAAGGGCGGCAGTCGGGAATGCTTGCATCGAGTGGGTTTGATCACGCCGCCTCCACAAATCAAATGGCGCGGGCATCATCGCAGCCCACCCCTTCGACAGGCTCAGGGCGGGCTCTTGCAAAAAACGCAAGGATGGGCACCCCGCGCAGGAATGGTGCTATGCAAAGATGGGCCACCCTGCAAGCAGTAGGACCTACCCCACTATGGGTGCGATAATTTCGGTGACGGCTCCACCTGCAACTTATGAAGCGCCACGTCCTCATGTACGGGTTGATCGGTGGAATCTTGATTGCTCTGCTCCGGTGGACCGAGTATCAGTTCCTGGTCGTCGAACATTCCATCGAGATCTACGGCGGACTGATCGCTGCGACCTTTGCCGTTCTTGGCATCTGGCTTGGCCTCAAGCTGACAGCAAAACGGCAGACAATTGTTGTGAGGGAGGTCCCCGTCCCTGCCGGGGGACCGTTCATTCCTGACGAAAGAAAACGTGAGGACCTCCATATCACTCGCCGTGAGCTTGAGATCCTTGAACTGATCGCCCAGGGCCTGAGCAACCGCGAAATCGCCGAGAAGCTTTTTGTGAGCGAGAGCACGGTGAAGACCCATTCCAGCCGTGTTTTCGACAAACTCGGGGCGAGACGAAGAACGCAGGCGGTGCAACTCGGCAAGGAATTCGGCCTTCTCCCCTGATTTACTCGTGCGCCATTTGCGCCGGCACGGTTCGCGCCAATAACCGCTCCCCCAAACGAATGATTTTTCTCTCCGCCGCCAAAATCAGCCAAAAGGATGACGACACCGACCCCGCCTCATGCGGTATGTTCGAGCCGGTCAACGTTCGATACGAGCGAACATGAAGTTTATGAACACATGAAGTTTGAGAAAACATGAACTTCTTGAAAAAAGGAGCGAACATGAAGTCTCTGAATTCGATGAAGGTCTTTGTCGTGGGTACTCTGTCGATCAGCTTGTTTTCAAGCACTGCGCTCATTCCTGCAACCGCCGCCGCCCCGGAATACGAACTCCCCCGGGTCTACGACGCCTCCATGCCACGTGACCAGCAGATCACACTCGCTGAAAGCGCCGCCCCGGCCGAGGTATCCAGTAAAGCCACAGTTTATGTTCTCGGCCCCAAAGGCTACGAGAAAGCGCGCGAGGGCACTAACGGCTTCAGCTGTTTTGTTGGCCGGCATTTCGTAAAGCCCGCAGAAACAACCCCCGCAGAAACAACGATTGAGCCGCAGTGCTTCGACGCCGAAGGCAGCCGCACTCTCTTGCTTGTCTACATGCACGGTGAAGAGCTGCGCACAAACGGCAAGTCCGAGGCCGAAATCAAGGCAGACATCGCCAACGGATATAAGGAAGGCCGTTACCAGTATCCCAGCAAACCGGGATTCCTCTACATGATGTCCAGTCAGAATCGCTTGAGCGCGATCCCTGAGCACGGCACTGGCATTTTCCCTCCGCACTTGATGTTTTATGCGCCGCACATGACAACGAAAGACATCGGGTTCGACGCCCAATCGCTGGCGAAGCTCGATTATCTTGGGATGACTCACCCCGGAGCAGGCGATAACCTGATCGTAGTTATCCCAGCAGCATCCAAGTCGCCAGCTGACGTGGCTGGCCGCTGAACCCGTGTGAGCATGGGCCGGCAGCATACGTGGAAAGGTTAAAGATAAAGATCGGATAAAAGACATTACAAGGATATGAGAAAGATCATCGTCACCTTCGGGCTGATCTCCGGCGCTATCTCTTCGCTGATGATGATCGTGGTGGTGACCTTCGGCGGCAGGATTGGCTTCGACCGCGGCGCGATCATCGGCAACACTTCCATCGTGCTCTCGTTCTTGATGGTGTACTTCGGCATCCGAACCTACCGGGACAACATCGGCAATGGTCAGATTACCTTTTTGAAGGCTTTTGCCGTTGGCCTCTCCATTACGCTGATATCCTGCATCATCTATGTCGTAACCTGGGAAGTGATCTACTACAACTTTATCCCTGGCTTCTGGGACGCATATGGAGCTCATTTGGTGCAGAAGATCACCGCCTCGGGGGCGAGCCCGGCAGCCGTCCAGGAAAAACTTCGGCAGGTCAGAAAATACAAAGAGCTGTACAAAAATCCATTCTTCAATGCCGTGCTCACGTTCATTCATCCCTTCCCGATAGGGCTCGTCATCACGCTGTTCTCGGCGTTGGTCCTGAAGCGAAAGCCGCAACCGTAACCCGAGCAATCACCTTTGCCCCGTGGCCCAGGCTTTTGATCTTGCCGGCATCAGCAACACAGAGGGTGCCCCGCTCTTGCGTTCTTTGCAAGGGCGGGAGTCGGGAATGCAGGCGTCGAATGGGTTTGATCACGCCGCCACTACAAATCAAATAGCGCGCGCAGCATCGCCGCCCACCCCTTCGGCAAACTGAGGGCAGGCTCTTGCAAAAAACGCAAGGATGGGGCACCCTCCGTGGGAATGGTGCCATGCAAAGATCGTTAAAGGTGGGCCACCCGCCGAATAGAAGGAGAATATGAGCACCCAAAAAAACACTTGCAATGTGTGTACGTTGTGGGTACATTAATTACATGGCGTACATACATTGTGCGCACGCTGAGGGGCAAAACTATGGCAACGACAGCGGCAAGAACTGACCGTATAGCTCTACGCACAAGCAAAGAGCAGAAATCATTCTTGGAGAAAGGGGCAAGCGCAACCGGGCAGAATCTCACAGAGTTTGTCTTGTCGAGTGCTCAAGAGAAAGCCGAAATAGTTTTGGCCGACCAAAACCGTTTTGTGATTTCCCCGAAGCAGTGGGACGCTTTTGTGACAGCGCTCGATAGGCCAGCGACTCTCAAAGAGAACTTGGCTCGATTGATGTCTGAGCCGTCAGTCCTTGAACGATAAAAACAATTCGCTTTCCGCAGTGGAGCCGCTAGCAACGCATCACATCTGTAATACGTTCGACTGCGGAAAGCATGAATCTCTTACCGGCTGGCTAAAACGGTATGCCCTGGAATCCCAAAAAGCAAAATCAGCTCGAACGTTCATCGTTCACCGTGAGAATGCCGTCGTTGGCTACTATTCTCTTTGTGCCTCTAGCATTCACAGAAATGAAGCAAGCGAACGGGCTGCCAAAGGTCAACCAGCCCGCGCCATCCCAGCCATCTTGCTGGCAAGACTAGCGATCGATAAAAGCGAACAGGGCAAGGGACTGGGAAAAGCCTTACTCAAAGATGCATTGTTACGATCGCTGAACGCGGCAAAAGAAATCGGAGCCAGGGTAATTCTAGTTCACGCGATTGATGAAGAAGCCAAGAATTTCTATAGGAAGTTTGGATTTGAAACATCACCCGTGAACGATCTCCACCTCATGCTGTTAATGAAAGACCTAGAGAAATCTCTAAGCTCTGCACCGACCGCGTCTCGCTCTTGACTACCCGATACCTGGTTAGAAAATTTAATTTTCTTGAAGAGCTGTAGTTCTAAATTAGGAAATGGGCCACCCGTCACCCACTGGATTCGCCCTGGAAAGATGACGAGATGCGAAAAGGGTTTACGAGAAAACCAAAACCGGACGAGCCCGCGACGCCAGTCAAGAACTACATCACGCCGAGCGGGCTGGAGCGCCTTAAAGATGAGCACCGGTTTCTGCTCACCAGGGAACGCCCGGCCGTGACGGAGGTGGTGGCGTGGGCTGCCGGCAACGGCGATCGCAGTGAAAACGCCGACTATCAGTACGGCAAGCGGCGGTTGCGGCAGATCGATGGGCGGATTCGCTTTCTCACGAAGCGAATCGAAGCCGCGGAAGTGGTGGACCCGGAAGCTCCGAGAGCAGGGCAGGCGGCGACGAAGGCATTCTTCGGAGCGACCGTGCGCTATGCCAATGCCGCGGGAGTATCGCGAGTGGTGAGCATCGTGGGTACCGACGAAATCGATCTCAATCGCAACCACATCAGTTGGGTGTCACCTCTGGGGCGCGCGTTGATGAAGTCGGCCGCGGGTGACAGCGTAGTCCTTCAATTGCCGGGCGGTACAGAATACTTGACCGTGCTGGAAGTGCGTTACGAGCGCATTTCTATGGAACCGTTCCGTGAACCAGCTGGATCCGAGGCCTTGGCAAAGAGACTCCCTCGCCGACCCTAATCCACCTTTGGTGAGATTAACTTCTTTGGACTGGGTATGAGCCACATGCGACAGCCCCGACTCAACTCGGAATCAGCCTAGGTATCCCCAGCTCGCAACTGCAAGATTAGATAAGCAATGGCGGAGAGGGAGGGATTCGAACCCCCGATACCCTTTCTGGTATGCCGGTTTTCAAGACCGGAGCCATCAACCACTCGGCCACCTCTCCGCAGGCTGCAGGTCTAGTTTACACTCGACCATTTTTGCCGCGCGAATCGCGCGAGTCAAGTCGCGAGGCTAGTGAATCAGGCCGAAGGCGCGGGAATGAAATTCCATTACTTCGGTAAAGTGGGCCAGGAAATAAGTGAAGCTGTGGTCGCCGGGGTACAGATGGTACTCGTGCTTCACGCCCAGCTTCTGCAGTTCGTCGTGCAGGGCGGCTGCGCCTTTTTCGAAACCGTAGTTGTCATCCTGACCGCAATTGAAATAGATAGCAAGTTTCTTCAGGGCGGCGGCATTCTTTTTGGCGAGCAGAAATGGGTTGTTGGCGTTCCAGTGAGAAACATCGATCGGATCTCCAAAAACGTCGGCCAGCACTTTTCCCAAGGGGAGCGCCGGAGCGGGCGGCGAGATCGAGTTCACGGGGCGACTCGGTAATCAGCGCGGCACTTTGCGCGCTGACGGCAGAAAACATCTCAGGATTGCTGAAGGCGAAACGCAGCGCACCGTATCCGCCCATGGAGATTCCGGTGATCGCTCGATTGCTGCGGCCTTTGCCGATGCGGTATTTCTTTTCGATGAGAGGGATAAACTCTTGCAGGAAAAAATCGCTGTAGCGGACGGAGCCGTCGGCCGAGTTGATGTAAAAACTTCTTCTGCCTTCAGGAGCGACGATAAGAAAATCGCCGAGCTTCTGTTGTTGGCGAAGATCGTCGAGCATTGTCCAAGCGCCGCTGTTGAAAAGCGTTTTCTCGTTATCGCCCAGGCCGTGGAGAAAATAGAGCACAGGATAGTGTTGTGGAGGGTTCTTTTTTGCGCCGGAGTCGTAGCTGGCCGGAAGGTAGACGCAGTAATGGACTGGGTACTTGAGAATCCGGCTGTTCACGGCGTCGCATTCGATGCGGCTCTGAGCGTGAACTGATAATGAAACCGAGACAGTTACGAAAAAAATAAAAATTCGAAGACTGCTGAGCATCGATTCAGTTTACTCGTAGCGCAGAGCCTGCACGGGATCCAGACGGGCAGCGCGGCCGGCCGGATACAGGCCAGAGATCAGACTGACTGCGAAAGCAAAGACGAGAGCAAATCCAACCAGCCACCACGGCACTGCCCAGAAATGCTCGGGGGGAAGAGACTGACGCTTGAGATAGATATTCGTGCCCAGGTTGATGACTTGTCCGATCGCCCAGCCCAGGATGACTCCGACAATGCCGCCGAGAATACCCATGGCACCGGCCTCGGCGAAGAAAAGTTTCTTCACATCGCTGTCGCTCGCGCCGATGGCCTTCATAATTCCAATTTCACGACGGCGCTTGAGAATCGCCATCACCAATGTGTTTACAATTCCGATGGAAGCGACGGCGAGGGCGAGGCTGCCGAAAATTCCCAGGAACACGTCGAGTACGGCGAAAAATTGCTGCAGACTGCGAGTAGCGTCGAGGATGGAGAAAGTATTGAATCCCATTTTCTTAATTGAGGCTTCGACATCTCGTATCTGCCCGGGACTCTTTACCCGTACGTTGACGGAAGAGTAGGACGGCTGATTTTCCGCAGCGCGAGAAACCTCCCGCAGATCCGTGGGCTGCATCACGTGCAGACTCTCGGCAAGTTTGAGCGGGACAAAAACTCGGGCGCGAGTTGGGCCGCGCATGCTCTCGGGATCAAGGTCGGCGACGCCGACTATTTTAAGTTTTATTTCTCGGGAGACAACGGAATAAGCGGCATCGGAGGTTGCCTCATCGCCGGCAACTTTCTTGTCTGGTGAGGTTGAAGCAGAAGCAGCACTCGGCGCTGCTTCGCGCTGCGCGTAGCGCATGGTCAATTCCTTGCCGAGAAGTGGCGCAGCCAGTTGCGCCACGTTCGTTTCGTCGACGCCGGTTTTCGGAGTTTTCCCAAGCAGTTCCTCTGCAAATGTTTTCTGAATGACTGCTTCGGGGGCCATGTCTGACGAGAAGAAGTGACCCTGCAGCGCATCGAAGGCGTCATTGGATTTTGCGGATGAAGGCAGAGCGGCGATCATTGTCAGGTGCGGCTTGTCTTCATAGCGCAGCTCGGTAATGAAGCGAATGTCAGGATAAGCTTCGAGAACGTTCGGCAAATGCTCGATTTCGAGGCGGGTGGGTTCGTCCAGGATGCGACTTTCTCCGGGTGCCGGTCCGGCGTGATCTTCGTTGTGGCCGAAGTTGCGCAGGTCGCGTCTGGATGTAACTACAACTGTGTCGAACAGGCCGGACTTCATCAGACGGCGCGATGCGAGTTGTTGCAAGCCGATACCCAGAGACAGCATTGCGACTAAAGATGCCACACCCACGGAAATGCCGATGGTGGTCAGCGAGTTTCGCAGGACAGATTCGCGCAAGTTGCGCAAGGCCAGGTCGGCCAGATCGGGCAGCTTCATGAGCGCGCCTCCCCTGATGCAACTGCCGTTTCTTCCGCCACCAGTTTTCCATCTGCCAGGAAGATGAGGCGCTGCGCGTAACGTTCCGCCAAGGCGCGCTCGTGCGTGACCATCACGACTGTCATCCCTAATTGCTGATTAAAGTCGCGGACCATGTTCATGATTTCGGTTCCGGTACGGCTGTCGAGGTTGCCGGTGGGTTCATCGGCGAGCAGAAGTTGCGGCCGGTTGATGAGCGCGCGAGCCAATGCGGCACGCTGCTGCTCTCCTCCAGAGAGTTCACTGGGACGATGATTCGTGCGCGATTGCAGGCCCACTCGCGCCAGCGCTTCCTGGGCGAGGCTGTCGCGTTTTGCGCGTTCGATCTCGGCAAAGCGCATGGGCAATTCCACGTTTTCCGCAAGCGTCATGCTGGCGATCAGATTGAAGGATTGAAACACCATTCCAACCGTGTGCAGGCGGTAGCGCGCTAGATCTTCGCGGGACAGTTGCGCGAGATTTTTGCCGTGAACGATTACGCTGCCGGAGGTGGGGCGATCCAAACCTGCAATCAGATTTAGTACCGAAGATTTTCCTGAGCCCGAGCTGCCAAGAAGCGCCACAAATTCTCCAGCACGCACCTCAAGCGAGACGCCATCAACGGCGCGGATCAACGACTCGCCCATGCGGTAATGCCGGCAAAGATTTTCGACTCGAATCGCGGCACCGCCGTCCAGTTGCGATTTGCCTTCAGCCATGCGCTAACGCACCTGTCCCTTCAGCACACCCAGCGCATCCGCGGGCGCGCCGCCGTTACGTGGAGCAGAAGAATTGCCGTTTACAGAAGCTTCCGGGTCAGTCGAATCGCCCTCGCCCGGCGCGAGAAATAAGTTATCTTCGATGCCATGTTGCCTGGTGTACAGGTCGTAATAACGGCCGCGCGCCGCGTAGAGTTGCTCGTGGGTACCTCGTTCGACGATTTGTCCCTGCTCCATTACCAGAATCTGGTCGGCACGGCGAATGGTGGAAAGACGGTGCGCAATGACGAATGTGGTGCGGCCTTTCATCAGATAAGAAAGTCCCTGCTGGATCATTTGCTCGGATTCGGAGTCGAGACTCGAGGTTGCCTCATCGAGAATCAGGATGCGGGGCTCGGCGAGAATAGCGCGAGCAATTGAAATGCGCTGGCGTTGTCCGCCGGAAAGTTTCACACCGCGCTCGCCGACGATTGTGTCGTATTTGTCGGCGAAAGTTTCGGCGAACTCATCCACGCGAGCGATGCGGCAAGCGCGCAGAATATCTGCTTCGCTGGCATCGGGCCGTGAAAATGAAACGTTCTCCCGAATGGTTCCATCGAAGAGAAAAGATTCCTGCAGCACGACTCCGAGGCGAGTGCGGTAGGAGTCGAGGCGGACGGTGCTGAGGTCCGTGCCGTCCACCAAAATCTTGCCCTCGTCGGCGTGTAGAAATCAGAGATCAGGCCAATGGTGGTTGATTTGCCGAACCCGAAGAGCCGACGAGTGCCGTTACCGTGCCGGGATCAGCGCGAAAAGTAATATTGCGCAGCACGTCGTGGATTCCATCGTAGGTGAAACTTACGTTTTCGAACTCGATAAGTCCGACAATGTCGGGTAGCGATGTGATGCGGATCGGATCCTGATCTTCCGGCCGTTCACGCATGATTTCCTGGGTGCGCTCGAGTCCCGCCAGAGCCTCGGTGAGTTGGGTTCCGATGGAAACGATCTGCATGATGGGCGCAATCAGAAAACCCAGCAGCAGGATGAACGAAACATAATCGCCAACCGACATTTTCCCTGAGGCAATCTGGTGCGCGCCAAAGTACATAGTGAACGCGCCCACCAATCCCAGAAGCACGCTGGCGGAGAGGCTCATCACGGAAGTTGCCGTGAGAGTGCGCATCACATTGTCGAGCAGACGGTGCACCCCCGCGGAAAAGACTGCTTCCTCGCGCTTTTCGGCGTGATAGCCCTTGATGACGCGGACTCCGCCAAGGGACTCGGTGAGCCGGCCCGTGACCTCGGCGTTAATCTTGCCGCGTTCGCGGAAGATTGGCCGGATGGTGGCGAAGGCTTTGTTGAGGGCTACGCCAAAAAAGACGAATGAGCCAGCGGCGATCAGCGTCATCTGCGGGCTGGTACGGAGCAGCAAGACAAGGGCAATTGCCGAAGTGACGAGGCCTCCGGCGAAATCCACCAAGCCTGTGCCTAGAGGTTGCGCACGCCCTCCACGTCGCTCATGATGCGAGAGACCAAGGCGCCGGTTTTGTTGGTGTCATAAAAAGCCACCGGCAGGCGCGAGATGTGAGCCTGCACCTGTTGGCGCAGTTCGGTGATAAGACGCTGCGCCGCCTTGGATAATGACTGGGTTAAAGAAAAAGAGGTGATGCCCTGCACCAGAGTGGCCCCGAGAACGAACAGAACCAGCGGCCGCAGCTTGTCCATGTGGTGTTTATTCACGACGGTATCGATAAAGAATCGCGTGGAATAGGGCAGCACCAGTGCCGCAACGCGGTTGATCACCATCAATCCAAACCCGAGCGCGAGCAGTCCGCGCCGCGGACGCATCAGCATCCAGACTTCCGGCAGGATCGCGCGGAGTCTCTCCACCTTAGGAACTTTTTGGAGTGGTGTGAGGGCTGTACTCAATCTATTGTTGGACTCCGCCAAGCCTCGTTTCGCTTCATTATTACTGCATTGTGACATGTTCCGGCTCGCCGTTGTATGCTCGGGGCGTGGCACGTCCCACTTCGCCGGAGCGTTCTCCAACCGCGGGGCTTTTGCTTGGCCTGATCATCACGCTGGCCGCGGTGGTCGCATACTCGGCGTATATCACGTGGCAGATCGCGGGGTTGCGGAAGCTGCAGTCCCAGCTGATTGACCGCAATCGCAAGGATTCGCT
>CAVRWS010000009.1:0-37666 GCA_963724815.1 uncultured Acidobacteriaceae bacterium | reverse complement strand
GCCCACCCTTTGCGATGCACCTGCAAAGGACGGGCCGCCCAGGGTTTATGCTGGCTTAAGAGGGTGCGCCACCCAGCGGCGGTTGTTTCCAGGAAACTCCTACTACGCCTCCCACAGCATAGGGGCTGAATTCCCATGATCGCCCTGGTCGCGATTTCTCACCCCGTAATGCCGATCCTCATCGTAGTGCCAACCATGATGCTTAATCACTTTTGTGAAGTCATCCTTCGAAATATCCAAGGAACCGATTGCCGATTTCTGCCAAGCTTGAATGACGAGTTGGTTGAAGAGTTGTTCTCCGTAAACCACTCGCGGAGCAGCCTTAAGAATTTCGCCCACAGTGCTAACTACATCGAGTTCACCACCATTCTGCGCGTATTGGGGCTTGCCGGTTCTCACGAACGTAAGAATTAGCTCGCCGGCCAACACAGATTGATTGCCTTTTTTCTTATGCATAGACCAGATCGGATCGCCAACTTGGGATATCGCGGCCCTAAGTTCGGCACCCGCCTCAGCCGCACCCGTAAGGATTGCCTCGAAGTAGCAGATATTCCAATGTTGAAATACCACAGAAAGCCAGCGACCTTTCTTGAGCATATTCACGCATGCCCGCACACTATCGCTCAATCGTGACGTGTAAAGCGCCTCAGTGTGATTTAGTTCTCCGCCGACAATTAATTCCCGTTCCCGCGCTTTCATGCTCGGACTATGCCCGAGCCAAACGTTCCAGAGCGTTGAGAGATCAAGGTATGAAATATGGCCCCCATAGGGAGGGTCGGTAAAGATGTAGTCGATTTTGCCCCGGCATTCCTTTTCCAGTTCGGCAATATCCTTTGCGTACACTTCAAACTCACCGCTCCATCCACTCGTCATCTTCTTATGTTCGATTGTTTTATCAATTTCTGCCTTCGCGTCTATGATGTTCATCGCCCGCTCTTCGAAGGTTGCCCAGGGCGGAAGCTCAACAGGGTTTTTCGCTATTTTGTAGCGATAAATGCTGAAAATACTAGAACCGCCCCTCGATTCGGCACGACCCTCGGCAGAGAGAAAGGTCTTGTTTAGTTTCGCCAGAGTGGCGGACCAAGCGAGGAGCATCCCCGCCTTGGCCGGTCCGCTTTTCAAATCGTCAATCCCTTCTCTTATCATCGCTAAAGACAATAGCTGCTGTTTCGAGAAAAGATCGTGGTAGAACTCAACATCGGCATTGCTCGGTAGCTGAATGTTCTCGGGCAGTTTATACCGCGCCCCAGTTTGGCCAACCCCTTTTCGTCGGCATCTTGCAGGGCCGCCAGCCGTTTTTCGCATCGCTCCTTAAGTTCGTTCACTGCAGCTTTGTATTCAGAGGTGTTGCCTTTCGCTAGGCCCACAACGCCCTTTGCGATGAAGTTCGCCAGAGGATTGATGTCGTTTTGTACGCCGGTTCAATTCTCCAAAAACGCTTCTATTGCGGTAACCCCTGACCCTCCGAACGGGTCGAGCACGCGGTCTTTCTCTTTTGAGTAGTGAAGAATGTACTCTCGTACAACGTTGTATGGCCGCCTCGTGAAGTATGGGTGAACGCCGTAATGTCGCCTGGCTCCCTGGCGATTGGCAGCGATTGGCTCCTTAAGCGGTTCGATGACCTCGCGTCCGGTCATATTCTGCTCTCCAACGGAGACTTTTCAGCGTATTCGCAAAGTGCGTCAAGTTCGATCACGTCGATATGTTGCGGCATTGACTTGTGTTTATGGATCGCGCAGAGCACTACCGCGCGAGACAACTCATTCCTGCCGTACTTTTTTTGCTGATACCGAAACCCCGTGCTGTCTCGCTTTATTTCCACAGGAACCGAGTAAGCCGGTAGACCCTGGAATTGAAAATGAGTGACACAATCGTATCCTTTCCCGACATCGCCCCCAAGACTCACGCCGAGGTGTTTTAGCGGGCCAGAAGCCCTTAGTAAATCGGGTTCCTGAATATGAGGAATCCGCGTCGCCGGTCGATGATCTTTCACCACTCTGCAAATCTCATCGAGCGCCCAGCTAACGATCCCCGGTTTTTTCTTGTTGGTGTAAACAAGCTGCTGAATCCAAAATGGACTAGCGTACACACTGGTGAACGTAAGCGGCCTGTCAATCCTGGGGATTTCCTTCGTCTTGGGCTTGTTCGCGTATTTAAACGACAGTGGGGTCAAGTAAAAAACGTCGTCTCGGATTTCGAGGTCGAGATTGATCCTCTCGAAATCGCCCGATGAAAGCTGGTACCAACTTCTAATGGATTCCCCAATGCTTTCCTTGGCCAAGCCCTGTTGTATCCTGTCGTGACCCACATTGCCCGGAATAGGCCGCTGTTTCGAATCCAATTTCCTGTCTGTGCTTACAGCAAAATAGTCGGATTTGGTCGCACCGTAGGGCGTAACAAGCGCGACCCGCACGGCGCCCTTCTTGCGCAAGAACGTTTTAACGGGGTCACTCAGGTCATGAAAATAATATTGTCGGCCACCCGTCTCCCTGCTCCCCTCTTCGTTTGCTGGAGGTGCATAGATATGCCATTCCCTTTGAGTTGCCAACTGAGCCAGTCATATCGTAATAGGTTCCGCCTCGTTGCGCGAGACCTCATTCAAGGGATAATGCGGGGACAGGAAGATGTGAAAAAATTGACCCCTCCATTTTTGCCGGGTGCTCCAGGTCGGCCAGCCATACGACGGCCCTTGCATGACCACAATTGGAGTCAAATCGTCTATTCGCGAATTTCTGTTCACCGTGAACCTACTGATGCAACGAGAATCCAGACGGCAACGCTGCTTCAAGATTGATTGGTTCGTCGGTGATGGGGTGGTGGAAGTTTAGAAAGCGGGCGTGCAGGAAATATCCTCCATCGCCGGGGAGGCCGGGGAGATTTTCAAGAGGCTGGCCGGATAGACCGTACAGCGGATCGCCTACCATCGGATGGCCGATGGATGCCAGATGGATTCTGATTTGATGAGGGCGTCCCGAATTTAGAGTTACTTCAAATGTTGTGGTGCCGGGTGTGCTACTTGACGCCGTGCTACTTGACGCCGTGCTGCTTGGCGCCCGTGAGATCACCTTCGCCAATGACTTTGCGGGCTTGCCGCTCGCGCTCGCGGCCCACACCGAGCCGATGCGCGGGTGTGGTACAAGGCCGATGGGTGTGAGGATTTCGTAGGCGTCGCGCTCGGCAACATTTTGCGCCAGCGCCCAATAGATTTTTTGAATTCTGGGTGTGTTCCAGTCCGCGCCTAGTTTCGCGGCGGCCTGCGCGGTTTTGGCGAAGAGAACGATGCCGGTCGTGCCCCGGCCTAATCGGTGGACAGGGTTTGCGTTGGGGGTTTGCTTTTGCACCAGGCGTAGGAGGGTGTTTTCCATGAAGCCGCCGCCGGGGAGGGTTGGCAGTCCGCCAGGTTTGTTGACGGCCAACAGATGGAGGTCATTGAACAGTACTTCGAAGTGCTGAGGAGTGTCGGGTTCGATCCAGGGTGGACGGTTCCACACAAGAGTTTGGCCTGAGATGAGTGATTCGCTTCCGGTCGCGATTACGCCGTTGACGGTGACTTCGCAATTGTTCAGTCTTTGTTGCCAGGCTTGTGGGGTTGAGTGTGGGTAAAGGCTTGCCAGGTGGGAAAGCAGGGTCCGTCCGTGATATTTGCTGTTGATGATTGTGGTATAGGCATGGCCCCGGTTGAGCATGTGGTTTGAGTGTAAGCTATGGCATCTGCGGCAGGAGTTGCTTCCGGTTTCCTCCATAATCAGGACTTGTGCGCACTCCAAGAAAGTTCGCGGTAAGTCACAGAACGATATAATTCCCGCGTGCGACAATCCATGCGGCATGTAATGGCGCTTCGCGTTTCCAAAGCGGTTCTCGTTTTTGCAATCGCACTTTTCTACACGATTCTGGTCCTAAACAACATCACGGATTACGGCTCCAACTATGAGTTTGTCCGCCACGTCCTGATGATGGACTCAACCTTTCCGGGGAACCACGTCATGTGGCGCGCCGTCAATGCGCCGCTGGTACATACGGCCTTCTACATCGGCATCATCGCCTGGGAATCAGTCACGATGCTTCTATGCTGGTGGGCTGGGGTTCGGTTGCTGAAATCGTATCGTGCGGAGAGGGCGCAATTCGCCGCTGCGCTGGACGTCGCCGTGATTGCGCTGACAACGAGCCTGCTGATGTGGTTGGTGGCATTCCTCGATGTCGGAGGCGAATGGTTTCTGATGTGGCAGTCGAAAATGTGGAACGGGCAGGAAGAGGCATTCCGAATGTTTACCATTGTCGGGGTGGTGTTTTTGATTGTGGTGCAACGCGAGCCAAGTCCCGAGTAAGAGGAAAAGTTCAAATGAGACGATTCGGGAAATGGTTTCTCATCGCACTGGGCTCGTTAGTAGTCCTGTTTGCTATCGTGGTCACGTTGACCATCGGGTGGAGGCCGTTTCTCGGCCCCAAGACGCGTGCTCTCACGAACCGCACATTGGAGCGGACACCGCAACGCGTCGAGCGAGGCCGCTACATTGTGACGGGGTTAAGCGGCTGCATCTATTGCCACAGCCCGCATGACTGGACCGCTCCGGGCACGCCCGTAATGGCTGGCAAAGAAGCGTCCGGAGAGGTTCTGCCCTACGCTGATCTGCCCGGGCGCGTCGTGGCACCGAACCTTACCCCGGATCAGGAAACCGGAGCGGGCAGTTGGACTGATGATCAACTGGCCCGTGCTATACGCGAAGGCGTCGGCCACGATGGCCGCGCCCTTTTTCCCATTATGCCGTACCAACACTACCGCAATATGTCGGATGAAGATTTGGCGTCTGTTGTGGTTTATCTGCGGTCCCTGCCTGCTGTCCACAACCAGATTCCGGCCACCGAAATTATTTTTCCCGTAAAGTACCTGATTCGCAGCGCGCCCGAGCCGGTTACTGCACCGGTCGCCGACGTTGGCTCCTCCGACCAGCTCAAATACGGAGCCCATCTTGCCGACCAGGCTGGTTGTGTCGACTGCCATACAGCTCAAGTGCGGGGACAAAACGTCCCCGGTATGGACTTCGCCGGAGGCTTTCCCTTCACGGGCCCCTGGGGCACCGTCGCCAGTGCGAATATCACACCCGATCCATCTGGAATCCCGTATTACGACGAGGCTCTTTTCTTGAACGTGATGCGCACCGGACTGGTCAGAGGCCGCAAGCTAAGCCCGATCATGCCCGTGATGGTTTATAAGAATCTAACCGATGACGACCTCAAGGCGATCTTCGCCTTCCTTCGTACAACAAAACCTGTGAAGCATCGCGTGGACAACTCGGAGGCGCCGACCGAATGTAAACTCTGCAAACAGAAACACGGCGGCGGCATCGAAAACTAGTAGTGCGAGTGTTGAGACTACCCACCAAAAACCACGCGCGTGCCGGTGGAGGGCATGATTAGCTTCTCGGGCATCTCGCGTTGGATTGCCACTATGGTGCGGAAGCCGGTGCAGTGCATGGGAATCAAGTAGTCCGGGTTGATCTCCTTCATGGCTTCCACGGTCTTGGCGATGAGTTCATCAGGATAGGGAGCCAAGTGCCACCCGCCAACCACAGCATGCACCTTCTCGATCCCGGTGGATTTCTGGATCTGGCGGACGGAGTTGATGATGCCGGCATGGCCGCACGATGAGATCACGACGAGTCCCCGGTCTTTCACGTTGTAAGCGGTGGCGTGCTCTCCCCAGAAGATGTCTTTCACCAAGTCGCCCGGCTTGGCTTCCATCTTTACTGTGCCGGGAGGAAAGTGGAAGGTGGCGTCGCAGGCGGAGCCGGGCGCACCGGCTTCGAGGCGAGCTGCCGGAGGAGATATCTCGAAATCGGTGATTCGCGCGATATGACCTGAAGTGAAGGCGTGGCCTGCCACTACAGTGGGTTCCTCCGCGATCACGACCTTCAACCCTCGCGCTTCGAGCTCATCCCGCTTGAGTTCGCCGTAGTCGAGTTTGTTCCCGTCGGGTTGCACCACCCAGCGATGGCAAAACGTATCGCGCCCTCCGGCATAAAGAGTGAGCGCTGGTTTCGCTTTTCCCTGGAGGGCCTTCGCCAAGTCGGGCAGCCCACCGTAATGGTCCTCGTGCCCGTGGCTGATGATCAGGGCGTCGGCCGTGGCAGGATCGACTTTCAAGCCTTTGAAATTGTTCGTGAGCGTGCGGGGCGTGAGCGCGAAGTCCAGCAGGATCTGTTTTTCCTCCGCGCCTCGAAAGGACTCCAAGTGAAAGGCCAGCCCATGTTCCGACAACAACGAGACCTCTGAGCCGTACGGATGAGGCAAAGTATTCCGAGTGATTGTGAGATTACCGATTTTCCCGCCCTTGGCAAAGACGTCGTAAATATTGTCCACCAGGTTGGTGCAAACGAGCCGGTCAGTGGTGGGGATTTCCTTCGGAGCATCGAGGAAACTTCCGAAGCGGCCCGCGCCGCCCACAAGGAACGTTCCGCCCGCTACGGCTCCCAGCTTCAGGAATTCGCGCCGGTGCATGCTTGTCCCCCTTCGTCTGACCCGAGATTTTCTTTCGTGGCTTCGAAGACGCTAAACATTGTAACCCTTAAGGACTTTCAGTTCAGTACTGATTCTCCGCGGGTGGCCAGGCTTTGATCTTGCCGGCGTCAGCAATACAGCGGCTGCCCCGCTCTTGCGCTCTTTGCAAGGGCGGCAGTCGGGAATGCTTGCATCGAGTGGGTTTGATCACGCCGCCTCCACAAATCAAATGGCGCGGGCATCATCGCAGCCCACCCCTTCGACAGGCTCAGGGCAGGCTCTTGCAAAAAACGCAAGGATGGGCACCCTGCGCAGGAATGGTGCTATGCAAAGATGGGCCACCCTGCAAGCACTAGGACCTACCCCACTATGGGTGCGATAATTTCGGTGACGGCTCCACCTGCAACTTATGAAGCGCCACGTCCTCATGTACGGGTTGATCGGTGGAATCTTGGTTGCTCTGCTCCGGTGGACCGAGTATCAGTTCCTGGTCGTCGAACATTCCATCGAAATCTACGGCGGACTGATCGCCGCGACCTTTGCCGTTCTTGGCATCTGGCTTGGCCTCAAGCTGACAGCAAAACGACAGACAATTGTTGTGAGGGAGGTCCCCGTCGCTGCCGAGGGACCGTTCATCCCTGATGAAAGAAAACGTGAGGACCTCCATATCACTCGCCGTGAGCTTGAGATCCTTGAACTGATCGCCCAGGGCCTGAGCAACCGCGAAATCGCCGAGAAGCTTTTTGTGAGCGAGAGCACGGTGAAGACCCATTCCAGCCGTGTTTTCGACAAACTCGGGGCGAGACGAAGAACGCAAGCGGTGCAACTCGGCAAGGAATTCGGCCTTCTCCCCTGATTTACTCGTGCGCCATTTGCGCCGGCACGGTTCGCGCCAATAACCGCTCCCCCAAACGAATGATTTTTCTCTCCGCCGCCAAAATCAGCCAAAAGGATGACGACACCGACCCCGCCTCATGCGGTATGTTCGAGCCGGTCAACGTTCGATACGAGCGAACATGAAGTTTATGAACACATGAAGTTTGAGAAAACATGAACTTCTTGAAAAAAGGAGCGAACATGAAGTCTCTGAATTCGATGAAGGTCTTTGTCGTGGGTACTCTGTCGATCAGCTTGTTTTCAAGCACTGCGCTCATTCCTGCAACCGCCGCCGCCCCGGAATACGAACTCCCCCGGGTCTACGACGCCTCCATGCCACGTGACCAGCAGATCACACTCGCTGAAAGCGCCGCCCCGGCCGAGGTATCCAGTAAAGCCACAGTTTATGTTCTCGGCCCCAAAGGCTACGAGAAAGCGCGCGAGGGCACTAACGGCTTCAGCTGTTTTGTTGGCCGGCATTTCGTAAAGCCCGCAGAAACAACCCCCGCAGAAACAACGATTGAGCCGCAGTGCTTCGACGCCGAAGGCAGCCGCACTCTCTTGCTTGTCTACATGCACGGTGAAGAGCTGCGCACAAACGGCAAGTCCGAGGCCGAAATCAAGGCAGACATCGCCAACGGATATAAGGAAGGCCGTTACCAGTATCCCAGCAAACCGGGATTCCTCTACATGATGTCCAGTCAGAATCGCTTGAGCGCGATCCCTGAGCACGGCACTGGCATTTTCCCTCCGCACTTGATGTTTTATGCGCCGCACATGACAACGAAAGACATCGGGTTCGACGCCCAATCGCTGGCGAAGCTCGATTATCTTGGGATGACTCACCCCGGAGCAGGCGATAACCTGATCGTAGTTATCCCAGCAGCATCCAAGTCGCCAGCTGACGTGGCTGGCCGCTGAACCCGTGTGAGCATGGGCCGGCAGCATACGTGGAAAGGTTAAAGATAAAGATCGGATAAAAGACATTACAAGGATATGAGAAAGATCATCGTCACCTTCGGGCTGATCTCCGGCGCTATCTCTTCGCTGATGATGATCGTGGTGGTGACCTTCGGCGGCAGGATTGGCTTCGACCGCGGCGCGATCATCGGCAACACTTCCATCGTGCTCTCGTTCTTGATGGTGTACTTCGGCATCCGAACCTACCGGGACAACATCGGCAATGGTCAGATTACCTTTTTGAAGGCTTTTGCCGTTGGCCTCTCCATTACGCTGATATCCTGCATCATCTATGTCGTAACCTGGGAAGTGATCTACTACAACTTTATCCCTGGCTTCTGGGACGCATATGGCGCTCATTTGGTTCAGAAGCTCACCGCCTCGGGGGCGAGCCCGGCAGCCGTCCAGGAAAAACTTCGAGCAGGTCAGAAAATACAAAGAGCTGTACAAAAACCCATTCTTCAATGCAGTGCTCACGTTCATTCATCCCTTCCCGATTGGGCTCGTCATCACGCTGTTCTCGGCGTTGGTCCTGAAGCGAAAGCCGCAACCGTAACCCGAGCAATCACCTTTGCCGGAATCCTGATCCTCCCAAGCATGCCTTCGCCGGCACTTATCCGAGATCATGGATAGGATCGCCAAGGGACCGGAAGACGTGAAAAAATCAGTCAGGGCCGCGGATAAATTTGGTGGCTGCGAACAATACATAGCGAATAAAAGGAGAATATGAGAAACCTAAAAAACGCTTGCAATGTGTGTACGTTGTGGGTACATTAATTACATGGCGTACATACGTTGTGCGCACGCTGAGGGGCAAAACTATGGCAACGGCAGCAGCGAGAACTGATCGTATAGCTCTGCGCACAAGCAAAGAGCAGAAATCATTCTTGGAGAAAGGGGCAAGCGCAACCGGGCAGAATCTCACAGAGTTTGTCTTGTCGAGTGCTCAAGAGAAAGCCGAAATAGTTTTGGCCGACCAAAACCGTTTTGTGATTTCCCCGAAGCAGTGGGACGCTTTTGTGACAGCGCTCGATAGGCCAGCGACTCTCAAAGAGAACTTGGCTCGATTGATGTCTGAGCCGTCAGTCCTTGAACGATAAAAACAATTCGCTTTCCGCAGTGGAGCCGCTAGCAAAGCATCACATCTGTAATACGTTCGACTGCGGAAAGCATGAATCTCTTACCGGCTGGCTAAAACGGTATGCCCTGGAATCCCAAAAAGCAAAATCAGCTCGAACGTTCATCGTTCACCGTGAGAATGCCGTCGTTGGCTACTATTCTCTTTGTGCCTCTAGCATTCACAGAAATGAAGCAAGCGAACGGGCTGCCAAAGGTCAACCCGCCCGCCCCATCCCAGCCATTTTGCTGGCAAGACTAGCGATCGATAAACGCGAACAGGGCAAGGGACTGGGAAAAGCTTTACTCAAAGATGCATTGTTACGATCACTGAACGCTGCAAATGAAATCGGAGCTAGGGTAATTCTCGTTCACGCGATTGATGAAGAAGCCAAGAATTTCTATAGGAAGTTTGGATTTGAAACATCACCCGTGAACGATCTCCACCTAATGCTGTTAATGAAAGACCTAGAGAAATCTCTAAGCTCTGCACCGACCGCGTCTCGCTCTTGACTACCCGATACCTGGTTAGAAAATTTAACTTTCTTCAAAATAGAGAAACCGGGGACAGGAAGCTGTGAAGAAATTGTCTCCCGAGCCAACAGCGGCATTGCGAAATTAGCGAATGTGGGTAGACTGCGGATGTGAGCGACCACGGCGTGCCCGCTGAACCGCGACTTGCCTCTATCAATCGACAACAACTTGTGCTGCGCAGCATAGATGTCGAACAGTTGATCGACGAAGATCATAGCGCGCGTTTGATCTGGCAACTGATTGGCCGCCTCGACCTCGGCCTCTATCACGCGCAGATCGCGGCGGTGGAAGGGCGCGCCGGTCGGGAGCACACCGATCCGCAGTTGTTGATCAGCGTATGGATTTACGCCTACAGCCGTGGCGTGAGTTCGGCGCGCGAGTTGGCGCGGCAGTGCGAGTACGAGCCGGGCTGCCAGTGGCTATGCGGGTTGCAGACGATCAGCCACCGGACGCTGTCGGGTTTTCGTTCCGATCATAAAGCGGCGCTGGACGATCTGTTCGTACAGGTGCTGGGCATGATGAGCGCCGAGGGTCTGATTACGTTGGAACGCGTAACCCTGGACGGGACCAAGATCAAGGCGAACGCGAGCGGCAACAGCTTCCGGCGCAAAGAGAAGTTGGCGGCGCACCTGGAACTGGCGCGTGAGCAGGTGCGATGGCTGAACGTGCAGGCTGAGGAAGAAGAGAAGAGCGCGAACCGGCGGGCAGCGGCGCAACGGCGTGCCGCACGGCAACGGGTCAGTCGGCTGGAAGCAGCGGTGCGCGAAGTCGAGCGCCTGCAGCAGGAAAAGAAGCACGAGCGCGACCGGTATGTGGCACGTGCCTCCAGCAGCGATCCCGAGGCACACGTAATGCGCAACGGCGAAGGTGGCACCGTCCCCAGCTACAACGTGCAACTGCTTACCGACACGCAACACGGAATCGTGGTGAACGTCGAGGCGACCACCGATGCCATCGACTACCGGCGGATGAAGCCGGCGCTGGAACGCTGCGCCACCACGCTGGGACGCAAGCCCAAACAGATCGTGGCCGATGGCGACTACACCAATCACGCCTCGGTGCAGGTGGCCGCCGATCACGGAGTGGACTTCTACGGGTCTTGGCAGGACAGTTGGCGGGCCGTGGAGCGCGATGCGCACGGCCGGCAGGCCGAGTTTCTGGCCAGCGCGTTTCCTTACGATGCGGCGCAGGACAGATTTACCTGTCCAGCGGGACAAACGCTCACCCACCATGCGCTCATGAATCGTGACCACGGAGTCCGCACCCACGTTTACCGCGCACCGAAGAAGGCATGCCCAAAGTGCCCGCTGCGCGATAAGTGCGCTCCCCAACAGGCGCGGCCAGAGTGGCGGCGCTCAATCACGCGCCTGCAAGAACCATCTGCCACGACCGCGTTCAAGCAGAAGATGGCCACGGAAGAAGCAAAACAAATCTACGCGCAACGCTCGCAGATCGCCGAGTTCCCCCACGCCTGGATTAAACAACGCTGCGGTCTACGACAGTTCCGCTGCACAGGTCGTTTGAAAGTGACCTTGGAAGCGACTTGGGCCTGTCTAAGTTACAATCTGGCGAGATGGTTCGTCCTAAAACGGACACACCAAGTACTCCCTGCGTAGGCTGGTTCAGGCCAGACAGAAACTGATGGGACGCGAGCGATGCCGGAAGCACCAAGCACCTCAATTAAACCGGCGTCCCTCTTCGCGGTCGCACGAAAAGACAATTTCTTCACGGCTTCCAGGTGGAACGTTTCCAAGTGTTTCAACGAATGGAAATCGGTGAGCGTCCCGTCCGTCCCAGGTTTTCCCCCCGGTTTTCCCCGCAAATCAAATAGCGCGGGCAACGTTGCAGCCCACCCTTGCAAAAAACGCAAGGATGGCGCACCCTCTGTGGGAACGGCGCATGCAGAAATCACAAAAGGTGGGCCACCCGCCCAACGCAAAGATCGTCCGCCCGCCCCGGGCGAGTTAGTCAAGTGAATGGGGGCTATGACCGATAACGTAAAACCGCACCAGATTTTCGGCGATGCGGCCGTCTTCACAAAATGCCGGGGGATAAGAAGTTTGCTTATGTCGTGGCTCTCGCTCGGGCGATCAACGCGTTAAATTCGGCACATTCGTTGATGCAGAGTGCAACCGACAAAAACACTCCCGCCGCGACTCGTGACCAGTGGAATTCCTATTTTTTTGTGTCAGCAATCCTCTACGAATCATTGAAGCTGATTCGTGCGATGGGCGCTGTCTTTGGCAAGGAGAGGATTTTTCAAGATACTATCCAAACGTTGCTGAAAGATAAAACAGCTCAAAAGCTTGAGCAGACACACCTGAGGGCAACGCGACGGGATGCAGTATTCCACTACCTTCCTGATCGCTTTGCTGAAGCGATTGCGGCAACGCCGCTGAATGAATGCTTATTCGCCTCGTTTCTGGGGGAGAAGAGAAGTGACATCCGCTACGACTTTGCAGACATCATAGCTGCTGAGATTGGCGTGGGCGGGAGGATTGATAACAGTGCGGTCGTGAACGAGATGATGGAAAAGACGCTCGATCTAGCAATAAGCTTTATCACTCAATCTGAGAACTTCATCCTGGATCAGCTCAATGGATGGGGATTTAAGGGCCTTCCTGGCGGAAATGCAGCGCAGGGAAGTCAATAAAGACGCTAAAACTACCTCCACACTCGGCCGCGGCGTCGTTGGTGCACCCACTCGATTCGCCCTGGAAAGACTACGAGATGCGAAAAGGTTTCACGAGAAAACCAAAACCGGACGAGCCCGCGACGCCAGTCAAGAACTACATCACGCCGAGCGGGCTGGAGCGCCTTAAAGATGAGCACCGGTTTCTGCTCACCAGGGAACGCCCGGCCGTGACGGAGGTGGTGGCGTGGGCTGCCGGCAACGGCGATCGCAGTGAAAATGCCGACTATCAGTACGGCAAGCGGCGGTTGCGGCAGATCGATGGGCGGATTCGCTTTCTCACGAAGCGAATCGAAGCCGCGGAAGTGGTGGACCCGGAAGCTCCGAGAGCAGGGCAGGCGGCAGACGAAGGCATTCTTCGGAGCGACCGTGCGCTATGCCAATGCCGCGGGAGTATCGCGAGTGGTGAGCATCGTGGGTACCGACGAAATCGATCTCAATCGCAACCACATCAGTTGGGTGTCACCTCTGGGGCGCGCGTTGATGAAGTCGGCCGCGGGTGACAGCGTAGTCCTTCAATTGCCGGGCGGTACAGAATACTTGACCGTGCTGGAAGTGCGTTACGAGCGCATTTCTATGGAACCGTTCCGTGAACCACCTGGATCCGAGGCCTTGGCAAAGAGACTCCCTCGCCGACCCTAATCCACCTTTGGTGAGATTAACTTCTTTGGACTGGGTATGAGCCACATGCGACAGCCCCGACTCAACTCGGAATCAGTCTAGGTATCCCCAGCTCGCAACTGCAAGATTAGATAAGCAATGGCGGAGAGGGAGGGATTCGAACCCCCGATACCCTTTCGGGTATGCCGGTTTTCAAGACCGGAGCCATCAACCACTCGGCCACCTCTCCGCAGGCTGCAGGTCTAGTTTACACTCGACCATTTTTGCCGCGCGAATCGCGCGAGTCAAGTCGCAAGGCTAGTGAATCAGGCCGAAGGCGCGGGAATGAAATTCCATTACTTCGGTAAAGTGGGCCAGGAAATAAGTGAAGCTGTGGTCGCCGGGGTACAGATGGTACTCGTGCTTCACGCCCAGCTTCTGCAGTTCCTCGTGCAGGGCGGCTGCGCCTTTTTCGAAACCGTAGTTATCATCCTGTCCGCAGTTGAAATAGATGGCAAGTTTCTTCAGGGCGGCGGCATTTTTTCGCGCGAGCAGAAATGGGTTGTTGGCGTTCCAGTGAGGAACATCGATCGGATCTCCAAAGACATCGGCTAGCACTTTCCCAAGGGGTGCGCCGGAGCGGGCGGCGAGATCGAGTTCGCGGGGCGACTCGGTAATCAGCGCGGCGCTTTGCGCACTGACGGCAGAAAACATCTCAGGATTGCTGAAGGCGAAACGCAGCGCACCGTATCCGCCCATGGAGATTCCGGTGATCGCTCGATTGCTGCGGCCTTTGCCGATGCGGTATTTCTTTTCGATGAGAGGGATGAACTCTTGCAGGAAAAAATCGCTGTAGCGGACGGAACCGTCGGCCGAGTTGATGTAAAAACTTTTTCTGCCTTCGGGGGCGACGATAAGAAAATCGCCGAGCTTCCGTTGTTGGCGCAGATCGTCGAGCATTGTCCAAGCACCACTGTTGAAAAGCGTTTTCTCGCTATCGCCCAGGCCGTGGAGAAAATAGAGCACAGGATAGTATTGTGGAGGGTTCTTTTTTGCGCCGGAGTCGTAGCTGGCCGGAAGGTAGACGCAGTAATGGACTGGGTACTTGAGAATCCGGCTGTTCACGGCGTCGCATTCGATGCGGCTCTGAGCGTGAACTGATAATGAAACCGAGACAGTTACGAAAAAAATAAAAATTCGAAGACTGCTGAGCATCGATTCAGTTTACTCGTAGCGCAGAGCCTGCACGGGATCCAGACGGGCGGCGCGGCCGGCCGGATACAGGCCAGAGATCAGACTGACTGCGAAAGCAAAGACGAGAGCAAATCCAACCAGCCACCACGGCACTGCCCAGAAATGCTCGGGCGGAAGAGACTGACGCTTGAGATAGATATTCGTACCCAGGTTGATGACTTGTCCGATCGCCCAGCCCAGGATGACTCCGACAATGCCGCCGAGAATACCCATGGCACCGGCCTCGGCGAAGAAAAGTTTCTTCACATCGCTGTCGCTCGCGCCGATGGCCTTCATAATTCCAATTTCACGACGGCGCTCGAGAATCGCCATCACCAATGTGTTTACAATTCCGATGGAAGCGACGGCGAGGGCGAGGCTGCCGAAAATTCCCAGGAACACGTCGAGCACGGCGAAGAATTGCTGCAGACTGCGAGTAGCGTCGAGGATGGAGAAAGTATTGAATCCCATTTTCTTAATTGAGGCTTCGACATCTCGTATCTGCCCGGGACTCTTTACCCGTACGTTGACGGAAGAGTAGGACGGCTGATTTTCCGCGGCGCGGGAAACCTCTCGCAGATCCGTGGGCTGCATCACGTGCAGACTCTCGGCAAGTTTGAGCGGGACAAAAACTCGGGCGCGAGTTGGGCCGCGCATGCTCTCGGGATCAAGGTCGGCGACGCCGACTATTTTAAGTTTTATTTCTCGGGAGACAACGGAATAAGCGGCATCGGAGGTTGCCTCATCGCCGGCAACTTTCTTGTCTGGTGAGGTTGAAGCAGAAGCAGCACTCGGCGCTGCTTCGCGCTGCGCGTAGCGCATGGTCAATTCCTTGCCGAGAAGTGGCGCAGCCAGTTGCGCCACGTTCGTTTCGTCGACGCCGGTTTTCGGAGTTTTCCCAAGCAGTTCCTCTGCAAATGTTTTCTGAATGACTGCTTCGGGGGCCATGTCTGACGAGAAGAAGTGACCCTGCAGCGCATCGAAGGCGTCATTGGATTTTGCGGATGAAGGCAGAGCGGCGATCATTGTCAGGTGCGGCTTGTCTTCATAGCGCAGCTCGGTAATGAAGCGAATGTCAGGATAAGCTTCGAGAACGTTCGGCAAATGCTCGATTTCGAGGCGGGTGGGTTCGTCCAGGATGCGACTTTCTCCGGGTGCCGGTCCGGCGTGATCTTCGTTGTGGCCGAAGTTGCGCAGGTCGCGTCTGGATGTAACTACAACCGTGTCGAACAGGCCGGACTTCATCAGACGGCGCGATGCGAGTTGTTGCAAGCCGATACCCAGAGACAGCATTGCGACTAAAGATGCCACACCCACGGAAATGCCGATGGTGGTCAGCGAGTTTCGCAGGACAGATTCGCGCAAGTTGCGCAAGGCCAGGTCGGCCAGATCGGGCAGCTTCATGAGCGCGCCTCCCCTGATGCAACTGCCGTTTCTTCCGCCACCAGTTTTCCATCTGCCAGGAAGATGAGGCGCTGCGCGTAACGTTCCGCCAAGGCGCGCTCGTGCGTGACCATCACGACTGTCATCCCTAATTGCTGATTAAAGTCGCGGACCATGTTCATGATTTCGGTTCCGGTACGGCTGTCGAGGTTGCCGGTGGGTTCATCAGCGAGCAGAAGTTGCGGCCGGTTGATGAGCGCGCGAGCCAATGCGGCACGCTGCTGCTCTCCTCCAGAGAGTTCACTGGGACGATGATTCGTGCGCGATTGCAGGCCCACTCGCGCCAGCGCTTCCTGGGCGAGGCTGTCGCGTTTTGCGCGTTCGATCTCGGCAAAGCGCATGGGCAATTCCACGTTTTCCGCAAGCGTCATGCTGGCGATCAGATTGAAGGATTGAAACACCATTCCAACCGTGTGCAGGCGGTAGCGCGCTAGATCTTCGCGGGACAGTTGCGCGAGATTTTTGCCGTGAACGATTACGCTGCCGGAGGTGGGGCGATCCAAACCTGCAATCAGATTTAGTACCGAAGATTTTCCTGAGCCCGAGCTGCCAAGAAGCGCCACAAATTCTCCAGCACGCACCTCAAGCGAGACGCCATCAACGGCGCGGATCAACGACTCGCCCATGCGGTAATGCCGGCAAAGATTTTCGACTCGAATCGCGGCACCGCCGTCCAGTTGCGATTTGCCTTCAGCCATGCGCTAACGCACCTGTCCCTTCAGCACACCCAGCGCATCCGCGGGCGCGCCGCCGTTACGTGGAGCAGAAGAATTGCCGTTTACAGAAGCTTCCGGGTCAGTCGAATCGCCCTCGCCCGGCGCGAGAAATAAGTTATCTTCGATGCCATGTTGCCTGGTGTACAGGTCGTAGTAACGGCCGCGCGCCGCGTAAAGTTGCTCGTGGGTACCTCGTTCGACGATTTGTCCCTGCTCCATTACCAGAATCTGGTCGGCGCGGCGAATGGTGGAAAGACGGTGCGCAATGACGAATGTGGTGCGGCCTTTCATCAGATAAGAAAGTCCCTGCTGGATCATTTGCTCGGATTCAGAGTCGAGACTGGAGGTTGCCTCATCGAGAATCAGGATGCGGGGCTCGGCGAGAATAGCGCGAGCTATCGAAATCCGCTGGCGTTGCCCGCCGGAAAGCTTGACGCCGCGCTCACCGACGATTGTGTCGTATTTGTCGGCGAAAGTTTCGGCGAACTCATCCACGCGAGCGATGCGGCAAGCGCGGAGAATATCTGCTTCGCTGGCATCGGGCCGCGAAAACGAAACGTTTTCCCGAATGGTTCCATCGAAGAGAAAAGATTCCTGCAGCACGACTCCGAGGCGAGTGCGGTAGGAATCGAGACGGACGGTGCGGAGGTCCGTGCCATCCACTAATATCGTGCCTTGCGTCGGTGTATAAAAATCGGATATCAGGCCAATGGTGGTTGATTTTCCGGAACCGGATGAACCGACGAGTGCCGTTACCGTACCGGGATCAGCGCGAAAAGTAATATTGCGCAGCACGTCGTGGATTCCATCGTAGGTGAAACTTACGTTTTCGAACTCGATAAGTCCGACAATGTCGGGTAGCGATGTGATGCGGATCGGATCCTGATCTTCCGGCCGTTCACGCATGATTTCCTGGGTGCGCTCGAGTCCCGCCAGAGCCTCGGTGAGTTGGGTTCCGATGGAAACGATCTGCATGATGGGCGCAATCAGAAAACCCAGCAGCAGGATGAACGAAACATAATCGCCAACCGACATTTTCCCTGAGGCAATCTGGTGCGCGCCAAAGTACATAGTGAACGCGCCCACCAATCCCAGAAGCACGCTGGCGGAGAGGCTCATCACGGAAGTTGCCGTGAGAGTGCGCATCACATTGTCGAGCAGACGGTGCACCCCCGCGGAAAAGACTGCTTCCTCGCGCTGTTCGGCGTGATAGCCCTTGATGACGCGGACTCCGCCAAGGGACTCGGTGAGCCGGCCCGTGACCTCGGCGTTAATCTTGCCGCGTTCGCGGAAGATTGGCCGGATGGTGGCGAAGGCTTTGTTGAGGGCTACGCCAAAAAAGACGAATGAGCCAGCGGCGATCAGCGTCATCTGCGGGCTGGTACGGAGCAGCAAGACAAGGGCAATTGCCGAAGTGACGAGGCCTCCGGCGAAATCCACCAAGCCTGTGCCTAAGAGGTTGCGCACGCCCTCCACGTCGCTCATGATGCGAGAGACCAAGGCGCCGGTTTTGTTGGTGTCATAAAAAGCCACCGGCAGGCGCGA
Organism: uncultured Acidobacteriaceae bacterium; assembly: GCA_963724815.1. Taxonomy (GTDB): domain Bacteria; phylum Acidobacteriota; class Terriglobia; order Terriglobales; family Acidobacteriaceae; genus Sulfotelmatobacter. Next base: position 19,456 of record CAVRWS010000009.1, on the reverse strand, counting down.
GATGTGAGCCTGCACCTGTTGGCGCAGTTCGGTGATAAGACGCTGCGCCGCCTTGGATAATGACTGGGTTAAAGAAAAAGAGGTGATGCCCTGCACCAGAGTGGCCCCGAGAACGAACAGAACCAGCGGCCGCAGCTTGTCCATGTGGTGTTTATTCACGACGGTATCGATAAAGAATCGCGTGGAATAGGGCAGCACCAGTGCCGCAACGCGGTTGATCACCATTAATCCAAACCCGAGCGCGAGCAGTCCGCGCCGCGGACGCATCAGCATCCAGACTTCCGGCAGGATCGCGCGGAGTCTCTCCACCTTAGGAACTTTTTGGAGTGGTGTGAGGGCTGTACTCAATCTATTGTTGGACTCCGCCAAGCCTCGTTTGGCTTCATTATTACTGCATTGTGACATGTTCCGGCTCGCCGTTGTATGCTCTGGGCGTGGCACGTCCCACTTCGCCGGAGCGTTCTCCAACCGCGGGGCTTTTGCTTGGCCTGATCATCACGCTAGCCGCGGTGGTCGCATACTCGGCGTATATCACGTGGCAGATCGCGGGGTTGCGGAAGCTGCAGTCGCAACTGATTGACCGCAATCGCAAGGATTCGCTGCAGTTATTGCGCATCCAGAACGATCTGAATGTGCTTGCGGTCGCCATGCGCGACATGATTGACAATGACGAACCCTATCCGCTGACCGCGTGGGAGGCGCAGTTCCAGCGTATTCGTACCGACCTGGATGATGCGATGCACATCGAAGCCGGTTTAGCTTCTACCAGCCGCACGCCCGAGCAAAGCATTTCTCTTAACAGCTCTCTCACGCAATTCTGGGATGCGGTGGACCGGGTGTTTAGTTTGGCTGGCTCAGGCAGGGAGAAAGAGGCGAGAGGGCAGATACAACTGTCGCTGCAAGCGCGCCAGGAGGCGCTAAGTACGACTGTAGCGCGCCTGCTGGTGCAGAACAGTGAAAACGAAGAGCAAGCGGCGCAGCGCGTCATTCAGATTTACGATCGGGTTCAGCGCCAAGTATTTGTATTTTTGGCGGCGACATTGGCGGCGATTTTGTTGACTGGATTTTCCATGATCCGCTGGAATCGGCGGCTGTTTGCGCGCATGGCAGAACTTTCCGATCGCCGCAGCGAACTGGCACAGAAACTCATTGCTACGCAGGAGTCGACTCTGCGCTATATTTCGCGCGAACTGCATGACGAGTTCGGCCAGATCCTGACGGCGATGGGAGCGATGCTTGGGCGTGCCGGGGCTCACGCTCCGGAAGGGTCATCTCTGCGCAGCGACTTGCAGGAAGTTCGGCAGATTGCTCAGGACACGCTGGACCGGGTGAGAAGTTTATCGCAGGCACTGCATCCAGTTATGCTGGACGAAGCGGGCCTTGAGAGCACGCTCGACTGGTACATTCCCACGGTGGAGCGCCAGACTGGAATTGCCATATCCTATGAAAAGCAGGGCGAACCTTTTGCGGTGGAGGGGAGCGCGGCAGTACAAATCTACCGGATTTTACAGGAAGCGCTGAACAATGTGGCGCGACACTCCGGAGCAAAACAGGTTTGGGTGCGATTGCGCTTTCTGCCTTCAGTGCTGGAGCTGGAAGTAGAAGATCATGGCGCGGGTTTCAACGGGCAACCGGCGAAGCAAGGGATTGGGCTGGTAGCGATGCGCGAGCGTTCGGAGCTGATGGGAGGACGGATTGCCTTTTCCACTCCCGCCGATGGCGGGACGGTGGTGCACGTGAAGGTGCCGCGCGAAAGAGTAGAGTCGCGAGAGAAGGATGCGAACTGATACCGATACAGACTACAGATAAAAAGATTGAAGACGATATGACAAAAAAGATCACGGTATTGCTGGTAGATGACCACGGGCTGGTGCGGCGCGGGTTTCGGCGGATGCTGGAAGACGAACCTGACATGACCGTCGTTGGCGAAGCCGGAGATGGTGAAGAGGCCATCAAGCTGGCGCGCCGTTTGCAACCAAAAGTTGTAGTCATGGATTGCGCTTTGCCGGGGATGAATGGGCTTGACGCTACGCGGCAGATTCTTGAAGACCTGCCGGAAACAGCGGTGCTGATGCTCAGCATGCATTCAGAAAATACGTGGGTGCGGCAGGCCATTGACGCCGGAGCCAAGGGATATATTTTGAAGAATGCGATGAATCTGGAACTTGGTCCTGCCGTGAGGCGAGTCGCTCAGGGAGAAACTATTTTTGATCCGCAGATCGAGCAGCAATCGCCTCTCAAAGGTGAACGCAGCAGCGGCCTCACTCCGCGCGAGCTTGAAGTCTTGCGGATGATTGTGGACGGGAAATCGAATAAAGAAATTGCATCGGAGCTGGATCTCAGCGCCAACACGATTGCGGTTCACCGCGCCAACATTATGAACGCTCTCGGCATTCACAAGACTGCCGAACTGGTGACGTATGCGATTCGCGCCGGGCTGGTGAGCGTTCCGTGATTGGAAGATCTTTGACTCGGCGATCGTTCCTGAGAAATATTGCCGGGCTCGCGTCCATCTCACAGTTGTCGTGGCTTCGGGCGCTGGGCACGGTGTCTGGTACAGGGGCCTCGCCCGGGTTTCGGCTGGTGGATGTTACCGCTAACGCGGGCATTCAGTTTCAGCACAACAGCGGCGCCTTTGGCGGAAAGCTACTTCCTGAAACTCTGGGCTCGGGTTGCGCTTTCCTCGATTACGACGGCGATGGCTGGCAGGACATCATCCTGATCAACGGGATGGATTGGCCCGGCCATAAGCAGCGGCGATCGACCCTGCAGCTTTATCACAACAACCGCAATGGAACATTTACCGACGTCACTACGCGTGCCGGGCTTGATGTTGAGATGTACGGCATGGGCGTTGCGGTCGGCGACTACGACAATGATGGATTTTCCGACATTCTTGTTACCTGTGTGGGTCAGAATCGGCTGTTCCACAATACGGGCAAAGGCAGCTTCATTGACGTTACGAATCGTAGCGGGCTGGGAAAACGCCAGGCGTTCAGCACGTCGGCTCTATGGTTCGATTACGACCGTGATGGACTGCTCGATCTTTTTGTTTGCAATTACGTGAAGTGGTCGCCAGAGCGCGACGTATTCTGCAGCCTTGACGGCAAGCATAAATCTTATTGCACGCCCGAGGCTTATCGCGGAGAGACCTGCTGGCTGTTTCATAATCGCGGCGACGGGACATTCGAAGACGTCACTGCATCCAGCAGAATTTTTGATAGCAGCTCGAAATCGCTCGGCGTGGCTATGCTGGATGAGAATGCGGACGGCTGGCCCGATTTACTGGTCGCGAATGACACTCAACCCAACAAGCTTTACCGGAATCAGCGAAATGGAACTTTCAAAGATGCTGCGGTTGAGGCTGGATTAGCGTTCAGCAGCGAGGGCAAAGCACGAGCCGGGATGGGAGTAGACGTCGGCGATTTCATGAACACGGGCAGTCCGGGCGTGGCAATCACAAACTTCGATAATGAAATGATCGGCCTGTACGAGCTTTCGGGAAAAACTTATGAAGATGTTGCGGCGCAGGCGGGAGTGGGAATGGCATCCAAAAACAGCCTGGGATTCGGATGTGCCTTTCTGGATGCGAACCTCGACGGCTGGCTCGATCTTGGAGTGGCCAACGGCCATATCGATGAGACAGTGAGAAACATTCGAGGCAATGTGGGATATGCGCAACCACCGATGCTGTTTCTCAACGATGGCCGGGGAAAGTTTCACGACGTAGCCGCGGAGATTGGTGGCGGATTCGATCAGCCAAAAGTTGGACGCGGACTCGCCTATGGGGATTTCGATCGCGATGGCGATCTCGATCTGTTGCTGACTACGAACAACGGTCCGGCTTATCTTTACCGGAATGATCAACTCAGCGGAAATCGCAGCATTCGTTTTCGGCTGGTTGGCACCAAGTCGAACCGCGATGGGATCGGCGCGACCGTGCGCATTATCAGTGGCGGCTTGAGCCAGGCGAAGATGGTAAAAAGCGGTTCGAGTTATCTCTCGCAATCCGAACTTCCACTTACGTTCGGCTTGGAAAAACGCGATCGGGTGGAGCGCGTGGTTATCGCGTGGCCCAGTGGACGAACGGAAGAGTTCACTAACCTTGCGGCGGGACGATCTTATGAATGCACCGAAGGTAAGGGCATCTCGGCGCAAGATGGATACTGATTCAGATTGCCATTCTTTGGGTCGCTGATTCAGGGTGAGCTTGCGATTCCAGAGGCGGTGAGGTCGATATCGACCGATTCGCTGACGCGCAAAAACATTGTGCTGGGATTTTTCATTCCCCACTGGGCATAGGGCACGGCGAAATGGAGGGTTGCCGTCCAGTACCCCGGAGCCATTTGGACTTCAGCGGGAACGGTAAGTTCATGGTCCGACCCGTGGATAGTGAAAATCCCGTGCACGCGCACTGAGGATTTTCCCTGGGTTGTTACCTCTCCGTCGACTCGATCAGGACGAAACGTAATTTCCGGATAGCGGTCACTCTCCAGAACTTCTTTGTGCATTTTGCGGTCGCGCATGCCGTTGCCGCTTTCGCCACTTCTGGCATCGACCACGACTTCGCCGGTCAGCTTGCCGGAAGCGGCAGCCAGGCGCAGTGTGCCTTCCTTCAGATGAAATGTTCCGCGAACGGTGTGGAGCACATCGCCTAACGTGAAATTGATGGTCGTGCGCTGAGGATCAAGATGAAAAGTTGAGTCCTGGGCCGCAGCTTTAATGGGCGGAAGCGCGAGAAAAATAATCGCGACCAGAATCTGCCACGACACGTCAGCTGAGCGAAAGGCGTGAGGGGTTTCTCGCATCGGTTATGCGGTGAGCAGACCCCAGCCAAGGGTGAGCCCGTCGGCGGCAAGGTGAATCGGCGAGAGCTTTCCCACGTGCAAAGCCAGCAAGCGCCGGAAAATCTCAGGATGTTTGCGGAAGACCTGGAGAGTGCGGCGCTGAAAGATGGGGCGGCCATCGAGCGTCAGCATCAAGCGGGCCATCAGGGATGGACGCAGCGCCAGGCGCCGGTGCGCGCCCTGGTAACCGATGAGGGTATTGGCCTTGAGACAATTCGCCAGCGCCAAAGCCTGACTGAAGGCCAGACCAAGGCCTTCTCCGGTGATGGCATCGACGGTGCCGGAAGCATCGCCGATGAGCGCGACATTTTTTTTCCAGACGCGCCGCAGAGTGCGATTGGCCGAGATGGCGCCCCTTTCGGTGGAGGTGGGCTCAGCGCCGCGCAAGCGGGCGCCGAGTTCAGGAAATTCCGTAAGGGCAGATTCCAGGCGAAAGTTCGGATTGGAAGACGCCACTGCGACACAGACTTGGTCGTTGCTCACCGCGGTGGCAAATCCCTGGCAGCGTTTTCCCCAGTGTATTTCCATGCGATCGTTCCAGGGCGCGACACGATAGTGGCGGCGAAAGGCGTAGCGAAGTTTGGTGTGCGAAAAGGCGTCAAGATCGGCCCAACGGCGCACGTGGGAGTTCGCGCCGTCGGCTCCGATGATCCATGAGGTTCGGATGGCGGAGGTTCGGATGGCGCGGTTTCCCAAGCGAACTTCTTCACCGCGAACACCTGTGACCACGCTCTGCCATAACAGACCAACGCCCAGAGCGGCGGCACGTTCCGCCATGATGCGATGCAACACGGTGCGGCGGATCGAGACTGCTTCAGTATCGGAAGGGAAAGCAGCCTCAGCGGACGCTCCGGAGCTAATGAAACGTACACCGCGCAGACTAGAGCGCTCTGCGGCGGGCAGGAAAATCCCGAGCCTGGCGAGCGCCGCGACCGCATCGGGCATCAGTACTTCGCCGCAAGCTTTGTCAATCGGGGGACGGGCTCCGTCGGCAACCAACACACGCAGGCCTTGCTGGCGGGCGGCGATGGCCGCGGCAAGACCTGCGGGGCCGCCGCCAATTACGAAGACATCGATTGCATTCGACAACTAACCTGACCTCACCACTGCAAAAGTAAAAGCTCGGAACAAAACCCAGGCCCCATGGCGGCGAGCAGCCCGAGTGTTCCGGGGGCGGGACGCCGATTTTTCATCACGTCTTCGAGCACGCAAAGCACGGACGCGGAGGAAAGATTTCCGACTTTACGCAAACAATCCCAGGAAGCATCCAGCTCGCCGTTGTGCAATCCCAGCGCATCGGCGGATGCATCGAGCACCTTGGGTCCTCCGGTGTGGAGTACGAAGCTCTTGAGGTCGCTGCGCTGATGGCCATTGTCGGCGAGGAAGGAATCCACATCGCGGCCCAGATTCTGCCGGATGAGAGTGGGAACCTCGGTAGATAGTATGATGCGAAAACCTTTCTCGGAGATATTCCAGCCCATCATGTCTTCGGTGTTGGGATAGAAAATGGAGCGGGTGGCGAGAATGGTGGGGCCGGAGATCGTGGTCCCAGAGTTTTCCAGTTGCGAGGCTTCGAACTCGTCTCCGGTCACAATCACTGCGGCGGAGCCGTCGGCGAAAAGTCCAGATGAGATGAGGTTTGCGACCGACAAATCTTCGCGCTGCAAAGTGAGCGAACAGAGTTCGACTGAAACCAGAGCTGCGGCCTGGGAAGGATAAGCACGAACGTAATCCGAAGCGCGAGCAATTCCGGCGGCGCCGGCTACACAACCTAAACCGAAGATTGGGGTGCGGCGAATGTTTGCCGGCAGGCCCATGCGGTTGATCAGCATTCCGTCAATGGAGGGGCTGGCCACCCCGGTGACGGTGGTGAATAACAGGCAGCCGAGGTCTTCCTTTTTTAAGCCTGCGTTGTGAAGCGCGAGGCACAGGGCACGCTCGCCCAATTCCTGCGCCACCTTGATCCAAATGTCGTTGGCTTGGCCCCAGGTCTTGATGTCGACATATTGCTCGGCGGGAACGGCGAGGTAGCGGCCATCCACGGTTACGTTCCGGTGCAGGCGCGCCAGCAGCAGGGGATTCTTGAGTTGAGGACCCCAATAGTCCTGTAGGCGCTCTAAAAGAACTTTCTGTGTGTAGTAATGCTTGGGAAATGCGCTCGCGGCGCTTGCGATCTTCATGGGTTATGGGTCCTGACCTTGGTCTCGGCGCGGAACCCGCCCAAGCCGACCGAATCTGGGAAGCTTGCTCCCGAATTAGATGGCGGAGGAGCCCATGCCGGCTGCAACGTGATGCCCGACAGCAGCATAGCTATTGTCGCAGAGTTGAAGATTTCTGGTTGTCATAACGTGGTAAAGAAACAACCATCCATCCCCAGAACGCGCATACTACGTTGCCCGTACCGTCCTCGGCACGTACCTACATCATTGGTGCTGCCTACTTGTGCCGACTACTGCAAGACTGCCATCGATGCCACGGTATTTCCGACCGAATAAGTATTAATGGTGTTCAGGCTTCCGCTGCTCACACCAAACGCCTCGATCCCAGCGCTGCCGGACTGATTGCCGACAAACAAATATTTTCCGTTCGGATCCATCGCCAGGAAGCTGGGCTGCGCCTCCGAGCCGAACGGCGAGTCGGTGACCGTGACCGGGAATCCGGTACCCGAGGTAATGGAATAGCTTGAGATGTTGCCGGATCCCTGATTCGCCACGTAAAGAAAAGCTCCAGCGGGATCCACCATCACTGCCACCGGATGCTGCTCGTTGTCGGCGAGCGGAGATTGGGGAACCTGAGTGAGAGCGCCCGATGCGGCGATGGAATAGATGGAAATTGAACTCTGGGTAGCATTCGCCGTGTAGAGGTATAAGCCTTTGGGATCGATGGCGAGGCCAGAAGGATCGTTATCCGGGGTAGGGCTGGAACTCACCAGACTGGGCACCCCGGCGTTCAAGCTGAAAACTGCCACCAGCCCAGCCGGTTGGCTCGGGGCGCTGACGTAGAGAAACTTTCCCGACGGCGATATCTGCATATTTTTCGCGGCCAGGTTGATCGAGAACGGAGAGCCCGTGACTGGCGTCAGCTTGCCCAGAGGGGTGGTGGAACTATTCGATGCGGTGTTGATCGAATAGACGGAAAGATTGTTAGACGCGACATTGCCGACGTACAAATAATTGCCGGCTGGATCCATGGCCATCACAAAAGGCAGTGTGCCGGTTGCGGTCCTCGGGGTCACTTCGGTTACGGTGCCATCGCTATTAATGTCGAAAAGAGAGACGTCGTTTTCGTTTTGGCCGGCATTTGCGACGTACAAAAATTTTCCGGAGGGATGGATGACAACGGACTCAGGTCCGAATCCCACAGTATATGGGCTTTCGGCGAGCTGAGTGAGAACTCCAGAATAGGGATCCTCCCGGAATACGGCGAGCTGATTGGCGGCGGGGACGGCCGCGTAGATGAAGTGACTTCCCGTGCTGCCGCAACTGACAAAGGCGGCCATGCTCGTAAAAACAAATAACAGAACGAGTGCCTTCCGAAGCATCCATGACTCCTGAGAGAATTTGAAAGCGATTAACAATAATACCGGGTTGCCGGGAAGTCGGCACGGAGCGCTATAGTTCTATCATAAGGTCGGCGGTAAGAAATAGGTCTATACCTGTGTCTACAGACTTTGATGCGCATTCGTCGGGAAGTGTAATTTTGAGATCCTGAAGAAGCCCTTCCATCCTTGTCCAGGGCCTTACCGCTAATCTGCCGAGTGAGCTGGGCTCGGCCGCGGAGTTCCGGCTAAGGATAAGTTCTCTCCGCCGCGCAAGAACAGCCGCAGGCGATCAAGATAAACATACACGACTGGAGTGGTGAAAAGTGTGAGCGCCTGACTGACGATCAGGCCGCCGACAATCGTGATGCCCAATGGACGATGCAGCTCGGAGCCGGTTCCGTGGCCCAAAGCCAGCGGTAAGCCGCCCAACAGAGCGGCCATGGTCGTCATCATGATCGGACGGAAGCGCAGGAGGCAAGCGTCGTAGATCGCATCGACGGGCTTTTTCCCTTGCGTGCGCTCCACTTCCAGGGCCACGTCGATCATCATAATCGCATTCTTTTTTACGAGGCCGATGAGCAAGATAATTCCGATGGTGCCGATCACGTTGAGTTCGTTGTGCGTCAACAGCAGGGCGAGTAACGCGCCCAGGCCGGCGGAAGGAATTGTTGAGAGAATCGTGATGGGGTGAATGTAGCTCTCATAAAGCATGCCAAGCACGATGTAAACCGCTATCAGGGCGGTGAGAATCAAGATCGGCTCGCTCGATTTCACGTCCTGGAAAGCGGCCGCCGTGCCCTGGAAGCTTGCCTGAATCGTCGCCGGAAAGCCAATGGAACTTTGGGCCTTTTGAATGGCTTGTGTAGCCTGTCCGAGAGAAATTCCGGGAGCCAGGTTAAAGGAAATAGTGACTGACGGAAACTGGCCCTGGTGGTTTACCGCCAAGGGTATGTTCGAAGGTTGGAAGTGAGTGAATGCGGCCAAGGGTATGGGTGCGCCGCTGCTGGAGCGCAGGTAAATATTCTGCAGGGCCTCAGTGGTTTGCTGGAATTGCGGCGCCACTTCCATGACCACGTGGTATTGATTGAGGGGGCGGTACATGGTGGAGACCTGCCGCTGGCCGAAGGCGTCGTAGAGCGCATTGTCGATATCTTGCGCGGCTACCCCTAAACGGCTGGCGGTATCGCGGTCGATTACCAGTTTCGCTTGTAACCCCTTATCCTGCTGGTCAGTATTCACGTCCCGCAATTCTGGGAGGGGGCGCATTTTCGTCAACAACAGCGGCGCCCAGGTATTGAGTTCGTTTAAATCTTCGCCTTGCAGGGTGTATTGGTACTGCGCATTTCCGTAGCGTCCACCAATCGTGAGATCTTGATAGGATTGCAGGTAGAGCGTGGCGCCCGGCACCACCGCCAGCTTGCCACGAAGGCGGTTGATCACATCGTCGGCGGTGACGTTGGGGCAGGATTGCCAGAAATGATGCGCCGGACACTTGGCGCGTTGCGCCAGCGGCTTCAGCATGATAAAGAACCGGCCTTGATTTGAAACCGTGTTGCCTCCGGCAAACCCTACAACGGTGTTCACGGCTGGATCGGTCAGCACAATCTTGACGTAGCGCTCCATCTTGCCGCGCATGGCCTGGAAGGAAATATCCTGCGCGGCTTGTACCGATCCGCCGATGCGCCCCGTATCCTGCTGCGGGAAGAAGCCCTTTGGCACAATGATGTAGAGATATACCGTGAGACACGCCACCAGAATGGTTACGACAAACGTGACAAACTGGTATTGCAGCACCACTTTCAGCGTATGGCGGTAAGTCGCCAGCGTCTTGTCGAAAAACCATTCACTGGCGCGATAAAAGAGATTGTGGCGCTCCTCTTTCGCTGGGCGCAAGAATTTGGCGCACATGGTTGGAGTCGTAGTGAGAGAAACCAGCAAGGAGACTCCGATTGCAATGCTCAAGGTGACCGCGAACTCGCGAAACAGCCGGCCGACAATTCCACCCATCAGTAACAGTGGGATGAACACCGCGACCAGCGAAGTGCTCATGGAAATCACGGTGAATCCAATCTCGGCTGCTCCTTTGAATGCCGCCTGGACTGCGTCCATGCCACGCTCTACGTAGCGGGTGATATTTTCCAGCACTACGATGGCGTCATCTACAACGAACCCCGTGGAAATTGCCAGCGCCATGAGCGAGAGATTGTCCAGGCTATAACCCAGCAAGTACATGCCTGAGAAGGTGCCGACCAGAGAAAGCGGCACGGCGATGCTGGGAATAATGGTGGCCCGCACGGTGCGCAAAAATGCGAACACCACAAGGATCACAAGAATGATCGAAATAATCAGCGTGGCTTCAATGTCTTTTACCGAGGCGCGGACTGTGACGGTGCGATCCATGGCGATGGTGAGCTTGATCGCGGGGGAAATCGAGGACTGCAAATACGGCATCAAGCCCACCACGCGGTCCACCGTCTCAATGACGTTGGCTCCGGGTTGGCGGAAAATAATAATCAGAACGCTCGGCTTTCCGCCCACTCCCTGCTTAATGCTCTCCTCGTTGCCGAGCAATCCAATGTTGCGGGTATCCGAGACTGAATCTTCGACATCGGCTACATCGCCCAGCCGCACCGGGGCGCCGTTACGATAGGCAACGATCAGCGGCCGGTACTGATCCGCGGTGAAGAGCTGATCGTTGGCGTCAAGCGTCTGAGAAATCGTTCGGCTGGATAATTGCCCTTTGGCCTGGTTGGCGTTGGCCAGATTGAGGGCGTTGCGAACCGTGTCCAAGCCAACGCCCAGCTTGTTCAGCAGCATTGGGTTTACTTCCGCACGTACTGCCGGCTGGGCAGAGCCGCCCACAAACACGGTGCCGACGCCGGGCACCTGCGACAATTTCTGCGCCAGAACGGAGTCGGCAGCGTCGTACATTTGCGGAATCATTTCGGTATCGGATGTCAACGCCAGAATCAAGATGGGAGCGTCCGCCGGATTCGCTTTGCGGTAGGTAGGATTGCTCGGCAGGTTGGCTGGGAGCTGGCTGCGCGCGGCGTTAATGGCAGCTTGCACATCGCGGCCGGCAGCATCGATGTTGCGATTCAAATCGAATTGCAGGACGATGCTGGTCGAGCCCAGCTGGCTCGTGGAAGTCATCTGATTTACGGCGGCGATGCGGCCGAACTGGCGCTCCAATGGCGTCGCGATAGACGAGGCCATGGTTTGCGGATCGGCGCCGGGAAAGCTGGCACCGACGCTGATTACTGGAAAATCAACGCGGGGCAACGAAGACACGGGGAGATAATTGAAGGCAAGGATCCCGGAAAGCAAGAGCGCGGCAGCCAGCAGTGAAGTGCCGATGGGCCGCCGAATAAATGGAGCCGAGATGCTCATGGTCTAATCAGCAAAACTTAATCTCCGGGCATCTCCTGAGGAATCGGGTTGCCAATTTTATATTTCTCAAACCGGTGCCCCAGCCGATCGAACCACAAGTACACCACTGGGGTGGTGTAGAGCGTGAGCAGCTGGCTGAGAATCAAGCCGCCTACGATGGTGATGCCCAAGGGACGGCGCAACTCTGCGCCAGTCCCGGAACCCAGAGCCAATGGCAAACCGCCCAACAACGCGGCCATCGTAGTCATCATGATGGGACGGAAGCGCAGCAGACACGCTTGAAAGATCGCCTCTTCCGGCGGCTTGTGCTCCTCGCGTTCGGCTTCGAGGGCGAAGTCGATCATCATGATGGCGTTCTTTTTTACGATACCGATCAGCAGAATGATTCCGATCAGCGCCACCACGGTGAGATCGTTGCCGGTGAGCATAAGAGCCAGGATCGCGCCCACGCCGGCGGAGGGAAGCGTGGAGAGAATCGTGATTGGGTGAATGTAGCTTTCGTACAGAACTCCCAGAACGATGTACACCGTAATAATGGCGGCGAGAATCAGGAAGGGCTCGCTGGAAAGCGAATTCTGAAATGCGGCCGCAGTCCCTTGAAATGCGGCGTGAATGCTGGGCGGCAACTGGATATCTCTTTCCGCCCGCTCGATGGCCTTCGTGGCCTCGCCGAGGGAAGCGCCTGGAGCAAGGTTGAATGAAAGCGTTACCACGGGGAATTGTCCCTGATGGTTTACGGCGAGAGAAGTGCTCGTCGATTGCATGCGAACAAACGTGGAAAGCGGAACGGGATTTCCGCTGGTGGTTGCCGTGGCGGCGTTCGCGGTGGGCGCTCCAGAGTTGGGAATTGTACTGCTGGGGCGCACATAGACGTCGTTCATCGCGTCCGGAGTTTTGGCGAAACTGGGCAAGACTTCCAGCACGACGTGGTACTGATTCAACTGGGTGAAAATTGTCGAGACCAGGCGCTGGCCGAAGGCGTCATAGAGCGTGTTATCGATGGCCTGGGGCAGGATTCCCAGCCGCGATGCGGTATCGCGGTCAATGGTGAGATTGGTCTTGAGGCCGCCGTTGAGTTGGTCGGTGGCTACGTCGCGCAGTTCGGGAGCGGCTCGCAACCGATCCACAAGTTTGGGCGTCCATTGCGCGAGTTCCTGAGCGTCGGCGTCCTCAATGGAATATTGAAACTGAGTGCGGCTGACGCGGTCTTCCACGGTCAAGTCCTGGACGGGCTGCATATAGAGCGTGATGCCGTGCACCTGCGCCAGTTCGGGCTGCAGGCGGCGAATGATTGCGGAAGCGTCGTCTTTGCGCTCGTCGCGCGGCTTCAGATTGATTTGAATGCGGCCGCTGTTGGGAGTTGTATTCGTGCCATCCACACCGATAAACGAGGACAGGCTCTCGAAATCTTTGTCTTTGAGAATTACTTTGGCCAGCTCCTGCTGGCGCTGCGACATTGCGTCAAATGAGACGTCGTCCGGCGCTTCTGAAATGCCGAGAATCACGCCGGTATCTTGCACCGGGAAAAATCCTTTGGGAACGATCACGTAGAGAACCAGGGTTAGAACCAGCGTTCCGAAGGTTACTAACAAAGTTGCGGTCTGATGCTTCAGAACCCATTTGACGGTACGACCGTAGAAGGCAATTACCCGGTTGTAATAATCTTCCGTGACCTCATAGAAGCGGCCTTTTTCGCCTTCCTTGCGATGCTTGAGCAGTTTGGCGCACATCATCGGCGTCAAGCTGAGAGAAACTCCGGCTGAGACAAGAATAGTTACCGCTAGAGTCACCGCGAACTCACGGAACAACCGGCCGACAATATCGCCCATGAACAACAGCGGGATCAGCACGGCGATGAGCGAGACTGTAAGTGAAACGATGGTGAAACCAATCTGACCCGACCCCTTGAGCGCGGCATCTAAGGGCGAATCTCCGGCCTCGAGATAGCGGTCGATATTTTCGATCATGACGATGGCATCATCCACGACGAAGCCGGTGGAAATAGTCAATGCCATCAGCGTGAGATTGTTGAGGCTGTAGCCGAGCAAGTACATCACGCCGAACGTTCCCACAATCGACAGAGGAACCGCGACACTGGGAATGAATGTGGCGCGCAGATTACGTAGGAAAAAGAAAATAACGATGACCACCAGAACGATGGTCAGCGCCAGCTCGAACTCAACATCTTTTACGGACGCGCGAATCGTGGTGGTACGGTCGGTGAGAATCTGAACGTTGACCGCCGTAGGCAGAGACGCCTGCAGCTGCGGCAACAGTTTCTTGATTCGGTCGACGACGCTGATGATGTTGGCGCCGGGCTGGCGCTGGATGTTTACAATCACGGCCGGAGTTTCATTCATCCAGGCCGCGAGCAGATCATTTTCTGTGCCGTCAATTACATTGGCGACATCGCTCAAGCGCACGGGCGCGCCATTGCGGTAGGCGATGACAATCGGCTTATATTGGGCACTGGTAAAAAGCTGATCGTTGGCCCCGATGGTGTACGACTGCCGCGCACCGTCAATGACACCCTTGGCCTGATCTACATTAGCTTCTGCCAGAGCGGTGCGAACATCCTCCAGGCTTAATCCATACGAGGCAAGTGCGGTTGGATTGACCTGCACGCGCACGGCAGGCTTCTGTCCGCCGCTGATCGAAACCAGGCCAACGCCCGGCAACTGCGAAATTTTCTGCGCGAGGGCTGTATCGGCGAGATCCTCAACTTTGGAAAGAGGCAGCGAGGCTGAGGTGAGCGCCAACGTGAGGATGGGCGAATCGGCGGGATTTACTTTGTTGTAAATCGGGGGATTCGGCAAATCCGTGGGCAGATAAGTTGCGGCTGCATTCACCGCAGCCTGCACCTGCTGTTCTTCCACGTCGATGTTCTGGTCGAGGGCAAACTGGAGCGTGATCACCGAACTACCGAATGAACTGGTGGAGGTCATCTGGCTGAGTCCGGGAACCTGGCCGAACTGTCGCTCCAGCGGAGAAGTGACTGAGGAAGCCATTACCTCGGGATCTGCGCCGGGGTAAAACGTTACGACTTGAATGGTTGGGTAATCGACTTCGGGCAGAGCAGAGACCGGCAGCTGCAGGAACGCGACCCATCCCACCAGCAGCACGCCGATCATTAACAGCGTGGTCGCCACTGGGCGGAGAATAAATAAGCGCGAAGGACTCATGAAACTGGCGTTACCAAGGCCGGCCTGCCGGACCCGTTTTTCCCGCTGGGGGCGTTGGCCGGATTTATATTGCGAGGCTCAATTCGGCTACCGGTTTGAAGTTTGTCCTGGCCGTCGGTAACAACCGTGTCGCCGGGATTAATTCCGCTGGCCACCACCGTGGTGTTGCCCTGGGTCAGCGAAACCGAAATGTTACGGGCCTCCACTGTGTTATCGGGCTTCACGGCATAAACGAATGCTCCCTGAGGACCGTGCAACACGGCCGCGCTTGGCAACACCGTGCTGTGTTTTCGAGTCTCGAGCAGCAGGTTTGCGTTCACGAACTGATTGGGCCAAAGCTGGTTATCTTTGTTATCGAAGACGGCTTTCAGCTTGGCGGTTCCGGTTGTCTGATCGATCTGGTTATCAATGGTGAGAAGTTTTCCGGTCGCAAGCTTCGTCTGATCGTCGCGACTGTACGCCTCGACCGCCAGGGTGGAGTTTTTCATGTGTTGCGCGACGATCGGCAACTCGTCCTCGGGCAGCGTGAAGATCACGCCGATCGGCTGCAGTTGCGTGAGGATCAGCATGGGAGTGGTGTCAGTGGCGTGAACGATATTTCCCGGATCCACTTGCCGGAGGCCGACACGGCCGGTGAAAGGCGCCGTGATATTGCAATACACAAGCTGTAGCTTGGCGTTATCGATCTGCGCCTGATCAGTGCGCACCTGGCCATCGAGCTGATCGACGGTGGATTTCTGCGTGTCGACTTGCTGCTGGGCAATGCTGCCGGAAGGAATGAGCGTGGTATAGCGCTCTAAGTTTAATCGCGCATCGCGCAGAGACGCCTGATCCTTGAAGAGCTGAGCTTGCATTTGTTCGAGCTGGACTTGATAAGGCCGAGGATCGATGACGATTAATAAATCGCCTTGCTTGACGGTCTGGCCCTCCTGAAAATTGACCCGCATGATTTGCCCATCCACGCGGCTCTTGATGTTTGCCGTGTAGAACGCAGTCACGGAGCCTAATCCGACCAAATAAACCGGAACATCTTGCCGTTCTACTTTTGCGACTGAAACCGATTCCGAGCGGGCGCCCGCGGCCTGCGCCTTCTGCTGTTTGGAATCGGCGGCACTGCAGCCGGAGAAAGACGCGCCAATGCTCAGCAGGCCGAGCAAAAGAAAAAAGCGGATGCGCCGCGAGAGTAGAGATGTAGCTTGACAAAAGCTCGAAGCAATCATATTCACATTTTCACGTTCGGATGCGACTTCACAAGAACAGAGTGCCATTTATTAGACGTTCTCATTCGGAAACGGTCGCGGCACCTGTGCACGGAAAAGCGACAGAGTGTCTTACGCCAAGGCCCTCCGGCTGGAGGACGCAGTCAGGAACCGGAACGCAGATGTAGAACTCTACAGATCAAGCATCAACTCCGGTGTCGCAACTGGTCAAGCCTAAGCCCTGGATTTTACAAATCTTTACTCGCTTTCGCCCGCGCATCGCCGATTTACGGCGATTGCATTGCGGAGGGCGCGGGATGAAGCTTCTCGTAGGCCGTGATCTCCGCTTCATGTTGCAGAGTCAGTCCAATATCATCGAGGCCGTTCAGCAGGCAATGCCGCACAAAGTCGTCGACAGGAAACTTTGCAGAAAATCCCTGGTCGTCGCGCACTTCGCATTGTTCCAGGTCAATGGTTAAGTGGTAGTTCTGCGTTTCGCGAGCGCGCCGCATCAATTCCGCCACTTCGTCGTCGGTCAAACGTACGGTAAGGAATCCATTCTTTGTGCTGTTGTTGGCGAAGATGTCTGCGAAGGAAGACGAAATCACCGCGCGAAAGCCGAAGTCAGCGAGGGCCCAGACTGCATGCTCTCGCGAGGAGCCGCAGCCAAAATTCTTTCCCGCCACCAGAATGCTGGCGCCTGCGTAACGCGGATCGTCCAGCACGAAAGCCGACGTTTTCTTTCCGTCCGCCGCGAATCGCCAGTCATAAAACAAAAACTGTCCGAAGCCGGTGCGCTCGATTCGCTTCAGGAATTGCTTGGGAATGATCTGGTCGGTATCGACGTTCACGCGGTCGAGAGGAGCTACGCGGCCGCGATGGATGCGAAATGGATTCATTGAAAACTCCCTGGACTCATTCTCGTGTCAGCTTCATTGATGCCCGTCTTATTGAAACTTCCAGTTTCGAATATCTGTGAAGTGTCCGGCAATGGCCGCTGCCGCGGCCATCATAGGACTGACCAGGTGAGTTCGACCGCCGCGTCCTTGGCGGCCTTCGAAGTTCCGGTTGCTGGTGGAGGCACAACGCTCGCCGGGCTGCAGAATATCTGGATTCATTCCCAAACACATCGAGCAACCTGACTCGCGCCACTCGAAGCCCGCATCCAGAAAAATCTGATGCAAGCCTTCCTGCTCCGCCGCGCGCTTCACGGCCTGTGATCCCGGCACCACCATCGCCCGGACTTTCGCACTCACGTGATGGCCTTTGGCGACGCGCGCCGCGGCGCGCAAATCCTCCAGGCGCGAGTTTGTGCATGATCCGATAAAGACGCGTTCGATTCCAATATCTTCGATTCGCTTGCCGGACTCGAGGCCCATGTACTGCAGAGCTAACTCGGTCGCGCGCCGGTCGGATTCTTTTAAGGCGCTGGTCTCGGGCACGCGACCGGTCACGGGAGCCACCATTCCTGGATTTGTTCCCCAGGTGACGAACGGAGAAAGCTGCGCCGCATCGATGTCCACAACCTTGTCGAAGGTCGCGTCTTGGTCGCTGGCCAGACTCCGCCAGTGTTCGACCGCTTGTTGCCATTCGCCATCTTTTGGAGAGAACTTCTTTCCGCGGACATAAGCAAACGTGATTTCGTCGGGCGCCACCATTCCTGCGCGGGCCCCAGCCTCGATGCTCATGTTGCAAAGCGTCATGCGGCCTTCCATCGAAAGCGCGCGCACCGCGGATCCAGCATATTCGATCACATGACCACTGGCACCGTCCGTGCCGATCTGGCCGATGATTCCCAGAGCCAGATCTTTTGCCCCCACACCTTCCGGCAAACGGCCGCATACGTCGATCTTCATCGTCTTCGGTTTCTGTTGCGCCAGGCATTGGGTGGCGAGAACGTGTTCGACTTCGGAAGTTCCAATGCCAAAGGCCAGCGCCCCGAATGCGCCATGGGTGCTGGTGTGGCTATCGCCGCAGACGATTGTCATTCCCGGCTGGGTCAACCCGAGTTCCGGTCCGATCACATGAACGATTCCCTGCTCCGGGGAGTCCATGTCGAACAGGCGGACGCCAAATTCCTTGCAATTTGACTGCAGTGCCGCAATTTGTTTTGCGGCGATCAGATCTGTGATCGGAGTGCCGCGCGGTTCGGTGGGAATGTTGTGATCAACGGTAGCGACGGTTCGCGACGGTTGACGCACTTTTCTTCCAGCGGCTCGCAAACCATCAAAGGCTTGCGGCGATGTGACTTCATGAACCAGGTGGAGATCGATGTAAATGATGGGTGAGCGGTCGCTCGGTTGCGCCACTAAGTGGGCGTCCCAGATTTTTTCGAAGAGTGTTTTTGCTGGCGGCATGGATGTGGATTGAATTCACCGGCTCAACACACGAAGGCGAATCCTGAAAATATAGTTTTTCACAGCGGGCGCGTGGGGGCAAGCCTGCGGTGCCGAGGACAGGGCATCGATTCAAAATTGAGCATGCCGTATCCAATCTCAGGTATCATAAAAGTCACACGAATGATTCATGGAAAACGCATCGCAGTCGTAATGCCCGCTTACAACGCGGAGAAAACCCTCGCGGTCACGGTGGGTGAACTTCCGGACCTGGTGGATATTCGTATTCTGGTGGACGACCGCAGTTCCGATCACACGGTGGATCTGGCGCGGCGGCTTGGCTTGCAGGTTTTCCAACATGACCGCAACTACGGCTATGGCCGCAACCAGCAGACCTGTTACCGTGAGGCGCTGGCGGCGGGTGCGGATGTGGTCATCATGCTGCATCCCGACTACCAATACACTCCATACTTGATTACGGCGATGGCCAGTATGGTGGCTTATGGGGTTTACGATGTGGTGCTGGGGTCGCGCATTATCGGCGGCACGGCGCTGCACGGCGGGATGCCCGTGTACAAGTACATCTCCAACCGGATGCTCACTGCCTTCGAGAATTTATTTTTGCGAGTAAAGCTTTCGGAGTATCACACCGGATATCGGGCCTTCAGCCGCGAAGTGCTCACTGAACTGCCGCTGCTCGAAAACTCCGACGATTTTGTCTTTGATAATCAGATGCTGGCGCAGTGCGTGCACTTCGGTTTTCGCATCGGAGAAGTGTCGTGCCCTACGAAATATTTCGAAGAGGCCTCGTCGATCAACTTCCGGCGCAGCGTGAAGTATGGTTTTGGGGTACTGGCTACTACTTTGCAATTTGCGTTGCAAAAGTTCGGCTTGATTCATTTGCCACGCTTCAGTGAGCAGGGACGCAAGCTTGAGGCTGGATATCCCACGTATTACGCTC
>CAVRWS010000008.1:0-38915 GCA_963724815.1 uncultured Acidobacteriaceae bacterium | reverse complement strand
CAGATCGTTCTGGATGCGCAATAACTGCAGCGAATCCTTGCGATTGCGGTCAATCAGTTGCGACTGGAGCTTCCGCAACCCCGCGATCTGCCACGTGATATACGCCGAGTATGCGACCACCGCGGCTAGCGTGATGATCAGGCCAAGCAAAAGCCCCGCGGTTGGAGAACGCTCCGGCGAAGTGGGACGTGCCACGCCCAGAGCATACAACGGCGAGCCGGAACATGTCACAATGCAGTAATAATGAAGCCAAACGAGGCTGGCGGAGTCCAACAATAGATTGAGTACAGCCCTCACACCACTCCAAAAAGTTCCTAAGGTGGAGAGACTCCGCGCGATCCTGCGGGAAGTCTGGATGCTCATGCGTCCGTGGTGCGGACTGCTTGCGCTTGGGTTTGGATTAATGGTGATCAACCGCGTTGCGGCACTGGTGCTGCCCTATTCCACGCGATTCTTTATCGATACCGTCGTGAATAAACACCACATGGACAAGCTGCGGCCGCTGGTTCTGTTCGTTCTCGGGGCCACTCTGGTGCAGGGCATCACCTCTTTTTCTTTAACCCAGTCATTATCCAAGGCGGCGCAGCGTCTTATCACCGAACTGCGCCAACAGGTGCAGGCTCACATCTCGCGCCTGCCGGTGGCTTTTTATGACACCAACAAAACCGGCGCCTTGGTCTCTCGCATCATGAGCGACGTGGAGGGCGTGCGCAACCTCTTAGGCACAGGCTTGGTGGATTTCGCCGGAGGCCTCGTCACTTCGGCAATTGCCCTTGTCTTGCTGCTCCGTACCAGCCCGCAGATGACGCTGATCGCCGCTGGCTCATTCGTCTTTTTTGGCGTAGCCCTCAACAAAGCCTTCGCCACCATCCGGCCAATCTTCCGCGAACGCGGCAAGATTAACGCCGAGGTCACGGGCCGGCTCACCGAGTCCCTTGGCGGAGTCCGCGTCATCAAGGGCTATCACGCCGAACAGCGCGAGGAAGCAGTCTTTTCCGCGGGGGTGCACCGTCTGCTCGACAATGTGATGCGCACTCTCACGGCAACTTCCGTGATGAGCCTCTCCGCCAGCGTGCTTCTGGGATTGGTGGGCGCGTTCACTATGTACTTTGGCGCGCACCAGATTGCCTCAGGGAAAATGTCGGTTGGCGATTATGTTTCGTTCATCCTGCTGCTGGGTTTTCTGATTGCGCCCATCATGCAGATCGTTTCCATCGGAACCCAACTCACCGAGGCTCTGGCGGGACTCAAGCGCACCCAGGAAATCATGCGTGAACGGCCGGAAGATCAGGATCCGATCCGCATCACATCGCTACCCGACATTGTCGGACTTATCGAGTTCGAAAACGTAAGTTTCACCTACGATGGAATCCACGACGTGCTGCGCAATATTACTTTTCGCGCTGATCCCGGTACGGTAACGGCACTCGTCGGTTCATCCGGTTCCGGAAAATCAACCACCATTGGCCTGATATCCGATTTTTATACACCGACGCAAGGCACGATATTAGTGGATGGCACGGACCTCCGCACCGTCCGTCTCGATTCCTACCGCACTCGCCTCGGAGTCGTGCTGCAGGAATCTTTTCTCTTCGATGGAACCATTCGGGAAAACGTTTCGTTTTCGCGGCCCGATGCCAGCGAAGCAGATATTCTCCGCGCTTGCCGCATCGCTCGCGTGGATGAGTTCGCCGAAACTTTCGCCGACAAATACGACACAATCGTCGGTGAGCGCGGCGTCAAGCTTTCCGGCGGGCAACGCCAGCGGATTTCGATAGCTCGCGCTATTCTCGCCGAGCCCCGCATCCTGATTCTCGATGAGGCAACCTCCAGTCTCGACTCTGAATCCGAGCAAATGATCCAGCAGGGACTTTCTTATCTGATGAAAGGCCGCACCACATTCGTCATTGCGCACCGTCTTTCCACCATTCGCCGCGCCGACCAGATTCTGGTAATGGAGCAGGGACAAATCGTCGAACGAGGTACCCACGAGCAACTTTACGCGGCGCGCGGCCGTTACTACGACCTGTACACCAGGCAACATGGCATCGAAGATAACTTATTTCTCGCGCCGGGCGAGGGCGATTCGACTGACCCGGAAGCTTCTGTAAACGGCAATTCTTCTGCTCCACGTAACGGCGGCGCGCCCGCGGATGCGCTGGGTGTGCTGAAGGGACAGGTGCGTTAGCGCATGGCTGAAGGCAAATCGCAACTGGACGGCGGTGCCGCGATTCGAGTCGAAAATCTTTGCCGGCATTACCGCATGGGCGAGTCGTTGATCCGCGCCGTTGATGGCGTCTCGCTTGAGGTGCGTGCTGGAGAATTTGTGGCGCTTCTTGGCAGCTCGGGCTCAGGAAAATCTTCGGTACTAAATCTGATTGCAGGTTTGGATCGCCCCACCTCCGGCAGCGTAATCGTTCACGGCAAAAATCTCGCGCAACTGTCCCGCGAAGATCTAGCGCGCTACCGCCTGCACACGGTTGGAATGGTGTTTCAATCCTTCAATCTGATCGCCAGCATGACGCTTGCGGAAAACGTGGAATTGCCCATGCGCTTTGCCGAGATCGAACGCGCAAAACGCGACAGCCTCGCCCAGGAAGCGCTGGCGCGAGTGGGCCTGCAATCGCGCACGAATCATCGTCCCAGTGAACTCTCTGGAGGAGAGCAGCAGCGTGCCGCATTGGCTCGCGCGCTCATCAACCGGCCGCAACTTCTGCTCGCTGATGAACCCACCGGCAACCTCGACAGCCGTACCGGAACCGAAATCATGAACATGGTCCGCGACTTTAATCAGCAATTAGGGATGACAGTCGTGATGGTCACGCACGAGC
Organism: uncultured Acidobacteriaceae bacterium; assembly: GCA_963724815.1. GTDB lineage: Bacteria > Acidobacteriota > Terriglobia > Terriglobales > Acidobacteriaceae > Sulfotelmatobacter. The sequence continues at coordinate 36,084 of CAVRWS010000008.1, read as the reverse complement.
GCGCCTTGGCGGAACGTTACGCGCAGCGCCTCATCTTCCTGGCAGATGGAAAACTGGTGGCGGAAGAAACGGCAGTTGCATCAGGGGAGGCGCGCTCATGAAGCTGCCCGATCTGGCCGACCTGGCCTTGCGCAACTTGCGCGAATCTGTCCTGCGAAACTCGCTGACCACCATCGGCATTTCCGTGGGTGTGGCATCTTTAGTCGCAATGCTGTCTCTGGGTATCGGCTTGCAACAACTCGCATCGCGCCGTCTGATGAAGTCCGGCCTGTTCGACACGGTTGTAGTTACATCCAGACGCGACCTGCGCAACTTCGGCCACAACGAAGATCACGCCGGACCGGCACCCGGAGAAAGTCGCATCCTGGACGAACCCACCCGCCTCGAAATCGAGCATTTGCCGAACGTTCTCGAAGCTTATCCTGACATTCGCTTCATTACCGAGCTGCGCTATGAAGACAAGCCGCACCTGACAATGATCGCCGCTCTGCCTTCATCCGCAAAATCCAATGACGCCTTCGATGCGCTGCAGGGTCACTTCTTCTCGTCAGACATGGCCCCCGAAGCAGTCATTCAGAAAACATTTGCAGAGGAACTGCTTGGGAAAACTCCGAAAACCGGCGTCGACGAAACGAACGTGGCGCAACTGGCTGCGCCACTTCTCGGCAAGGAATTGACCATGCGCTACGCGCAGCGCGAAGCAGCGCCGAGTGCTGCTTCTGCTTCAACCTCACCAGACAAGAAAGTTGCCGGCGATGAGGCAACCTCCGATGCCGCTTATTCCGTTGTCTCCCGAGAAATAAAACTTAAAATAGTCGGCGTCGCCGACCTTGATCCCGAGAGCATGCGCGGCCCAACTCGCGCCCGAGTTTTTGTCCCGCTCAAACTTGCCGAGAGTCTGCACGTGATGCAGCCCACGGATCTGCGAGAGGTTTCCCGCGCCGCGGAAAATCAGCCGTCCTACTCTTCCGTCAACGTACGGGTAAAGAGTCCCGGGCAGATACGAGATGTCGAAGCCTCAATTAAGAAAATGGGATTCAATACTTTCTCCATCCTCGACGCTACTCGCAGTCTGCAGCAATTCTTCGCCGTGCTCGACGTGTTCCTGGGAATTTTCGGCAGCCTCGCCCTCGCCGTCGCTTCCATCGGAATTGTAAACACATTGGTGATGGCGATTCTCGAGCGCCGTCGTGAAATTGGAATTATGAAGGCCATCGGCGCGAGCGACAGCGATGTGAAGAAACTTTTCTTCGCCGAGGCCGGTGCCATGGGTATTCTCGGCGGCATTGTCGGAGTCATCCTGGGCTGGGCGATCGGACAAGTCATCAACCTGGGTACGAATATCTATCTCAAGCGTCAGTCTCTTCCGCCCGAGCATTTCTGGGCAGTGCCGTGGTGGCTGGTTGGATTTGCTCTCGTCTTTGCTTTCGCAGTCAGTCTGATCTCTGGCCTGTATCCGGCCGGCCGCGCCGCCCGTCTGGATCCCGTGCAGGCTCTGCGCTACGAGTAAACTGAATCGATGCTCAGCAGTCTTCGAATTTTTATTTTTTTCGTAACTGTCTCGGTTTCATTATCAGTTCACGCTCAGAGCCGCATCGAATGCGACGCCGTGAACAGCCGGATTCTCAAGTACCCAGTCCATTACTGCGTCTACCTTCCGGCCAGCTACGACTCCGGCGCAAAAAAGAACCCTCCACAATACTATCCTGTGCTCTATTTTCTCCACGGCCTGGGCGATAGCGAGAAAACGCTTTTCAACAGTGGTGCTTGGACAATGCTCGACGATCTGCGCCAACAACGGAAGCTCGGCGATTTTCTTATCGTCGCCCCCGAAGGCAGAAAAAGTTTTTACATCAACTCGGCCGACGGTTCCGTCCGCTACAGCGATTTTTTCCTGCAAGAGTTCATCCCTCTCATCGAAAAGAAATACCGCATCGCCAAAGGCCGCAGCAATCGAGCGATCACCGGAATCTCCATGGGCGGATACGGTGCGCTGCGTTTCGCCTTCAGCAATCCTGAGATGTTTTCTGCCGTCAGTGCGCAAAGCGCCGCGCTGATTACCGAGTCGCCCCGCGAACTCGATCTCGCCGCCCGCTCCGGCGCACCCCTTGGGAAAGTGCTAGCCGATGTCTTTGGAGATCCGATCGATGTTCCTCACTGGAACGCCAACAACCCATTTCTGCTCGCGCGAAAAAATGCCGCCGCCCTGAAGAAACTTGCCATCTATTTCAACTGCGGACAGGATGATAACTACGGTTTCGAAAAAGGCGCAGCCGCCCTGCACGACGAACTGCAGAAGCTGGGCGTGAAGCACGAGTACCATCTGTACCCCGGCGACCACAGCTTCACTTATTTCCTGGCCCACTTTACCGAAGTAATGGAATTTCATTCCCGCGCCTTCGGCCTGATTCACTAGCCTCGCGACTTGACTCGCGCGATTCGCGCGGCAAAAATGGTCGAGTGTAAACTAGACCTGCAGCCTGCGGAGAGGTGGCCGAGTGGTTGATGGCTCCGGTCTTGAAAACCGGCATACCAGAAAGGGTATCGGGGGTTCGAATCCCTCCCTCTCCGCCAGACCTTTCGACTCAATCCCTTGGAACCGTTAACCGAGAATCGTTAACCGGAATTCCTGACTCTCAATCGACACGCGGTATTGGCTCTCAGGAGCAATCAATGAGAGTCAGCATCTACAATCGTCGGACCATCGGCGGGCGGCGTCAATATTTCCTAGCCCACAAAACCTCAACCGGGCCGTTCTACCTCCGGTATGTAATGAACGGAGTCCGCAAGTGGCACCCGGCAAACACCAGCAGCTACAGTCTAGCCTTAGCCTCCGCAAAGCAGGTAGAGGCCACTCTGCTTACTGAGAAAGAGATCGCGCCCAAACCGTCACCCGAAGCCCCGAAATCCTTCGAAGAGCTTCGAACGGCATTTATCCACGATAAAAAGACCACATTCAAGAAGGACGGCAGCCCGCTAGACGCTGACACCATCACACACTATGAGCAGGTGACGCGGGTGTTCCTCGATACCATTCAGCGGAAACTGCCCTCGCAGGTCACGAAGCAGGATTTGAAAGACTGGATCGCGTCGCAGCGGCTTCGGGTCTCGCACCGGACGATTTGCAATTTATACGTCGGTATCGTGTGCTTCTTGCATTTCTGCGGGGTGGACCACAAAAAGCTGCTCCCGCAATCGGAGCGGCCTGCGCCAGTGGAGGAAACCCCCGAGTGCTACAGCGAGAGCGAGATGACCAAGTTCTTCTTTGCCTGTGTCGATGAACGCGACTCGTTGGCATTCGAGCTTTTCCTGAAGACGGGGCCACGCGAACGAGAACTGACGAACCTTGAGTGGGATGACTTAATCCTCGGGCCAAACCCGGTAGTCAAGTATCGGACCAAGGAAGGCTTCCGCACTAAGACTGGCAAATCGCGCGTTGTCCCACTTGAAAGCGGCCTAGCAGTCAAACTAGCGGCGTGGCGTGGGAAAAATCCAACCACGCGGCTCGTATTTCCTACCGATGAAGGCAAGGTGGAAGGTCATTTCCTTCGCATCTGTAAAGCCGTCGCGAAGAGAGCCGGGATGGACGAGAAGAATTTCTGGCTCCATAAGTTCCGGGACACCTTCGCAACGTGGGCACTCCGGCGCGGCGTGGACATCCGCACGGTTCAACACTGGTTGGGTCACGCCGACATCACGATGACGCAACGCTACCTCGCGCCGGAACAGGGCGAGCACGCGCAGCGGCAGATCAATCAAGCGTTCAGCGCGACGCTAGCCGATTCTGCGACGGCGTAGGTAGATTAAAGCAGAGAAGTCATTTGGGCCGGAAGCGAGGCTGGGTAACCAGTCCCGCCAGTCTTCCGGCCATATTTTTCTATTTGCCCGTCGCTGCCGCAAGAGCCTTCTTCTTTCCCCGCTTCGTCAACCCTTCCAGCCGCTCCACGGTGATCTTGAGCCGGGTGCCCTCGGGTAATTCTTCCTTTGGAACGTCCAACCAAAAGGTGCCCTCACCAAACGCCTTCATGTAGCAAACTAATTCAAGCGCCGCACAGTTCTGGTTGTACTTTGATCCTTCAATAATGTGGAGATTAGCAAGTAGTCCGGCGTTGCCTCGCCGCCAGTGAGCCTCGGTAGTGAACGACCGCTTTAGCTTTTCCATGACAGCAGTATCCCGCTGCTAGTCATCTCCGAAAAGGTGACCAGGGTAATCGCCTGAACGGGCCACGCCGTCTCTATCCGTTTTTCGCTCCTGCTTCGTAGTGTTTCAACGTGAAAAGAAACCAGAAATCAGTGAACCGGACAAACAGAAATAATTTGCCAGAACACTATCCGTTTTCGCTGACCCGTCTGTAGGTTCTAGTGCCCCCAAAGGGGCAAATCGGGCTACGGCCCTTACAGGAGCAAAACAATGCCAGAAGCAACCTATTCACCCGGCGCGATGCTTATCGCCGCCGCAGAGATAGTCCGTGCCGAATCAACCGCCGACCAAATCGGTCGTCGCGACATTGAGGCGGCGAAGACACTAATCCGGAAAGAAGCACAGAGACGCGAGATAGACGTCTTGGATGCGGTCGGATCAGTCATGGTGCGATTCGCGGAAATGTACACGGAGGAGTGTGTGGCCGCGCCAAAAAGAACGTTCGCGGAAGAGTTCGACTACCAAGTTGCGAACGACGTGTGCGGTGGGCACATTTGCCTCAATCCGAACTGCTTTTGCGACGAGGTCGAGGAAGAACCCGTCAACTAAGTTTGAGCCGGGGCGTGGTGCGTAGGGATGTCCTACGACAAACTCACCCTCGGGGTGATCCTTTCGAATCACCCGGCTCAATTCAAAGGAGAACTTATGACAACAACGAAGGACGCAATCCTTGAGCGGATGTTTGGGAATTACGTTGGCGAACTCATAGAACTCAACTCCGACGAGAGACGCCAGTCACATGGCTTTGGAACCTCTGACTCAAGGCCAGAAGGACCGCTTGCAAGCATGGGTGGAGAAAAGGTTGCGGCAAATCAATTCCACGGCGGAAGCCGGGACGCCAGTATTGGGTCAATAGGCGGAGAAACCTGCCAATAATCGTCAGGGAGTGAGGGAGTTCGGCCCGGTCCGTTTTCACCCCCTAAACGGTCGAAGGAACGCGACGTCATAACATGATCGGCCCGGTGACTACGACAGGCCGCTTCCGTTTTGGCAGTGACCTCCGTTACCTACCGGGCCACCCCACTCGGCGAGAAAATGGCCCGGAGGGTTTGCGAAATGGCCGCGGGGACCGTACCAAAACCTGAAGAACAACCACTCAAGAAGCCCCCTCAGTCTGTTGGGCTGCCAAAGCCAGATGAGCGGCAGATCAGAATATGGAAGGACGAGCTTCGGGTCCTAAAGGGTCGTGATCGACGTACTCGTTACGAAATGGGCAAGCGGCTTGCGGCAATTCAGTCCGAGCGAGCCAAGGCGAAGGTGGGGACGTTCACGACCATTGACCTCAGGGAACTGAAAATTCCGATACACACTGCCTACAGACTGATCAACTTCTACAAACGCATTCAATTGAAGATCGAAGCCAATCTTTTGCAATTTGCAAAAGCTCAAGAAAAGTTCCCTGTGGAAGATGTCGAAGATTGGGAAAAAGACACAGCGGATGCGGAAGTCGATGCGCTCAACAAAGTGATTGACGAAGAGGCGGCGCGGATCGACGAAATGAAGAAGAAGTCAGGGAACTACGCTCACGACTACCGGGTGAGCATCCACTTCGCGAACCTCAAACAGCTAGAGCGCTTCAAAAAGAAATGGCTAACTATGGAAGAGGCGACCCGGTCCCACGTTGTTTACAAAGCGGTGATGAGTGCGAAGAACGCAAATTAATCAGTTCGCTTGGAGGACGGATATTGAGCGCGCGGATCTCTTAACTGAGGACCATCCGGCCCGTCACCCTAATGCTTATCGCCTAAAATTCGATGACCAAGAAAAGCTGGGTATCAATCTTGTCCAGCTTCACGAACCATACATCCGCGAAGACATCTACATACCAAGCGGCCTGCTGGCTGTGTTACTCAAAAAGGTAATACCAGACGACCTCTGCAACGATACATTCAAACTGCTGCGAACCGTCAACGGCGATCCAAAGAACCGTCCCGGCATCATAGGAGAAAAGGCGCGCCAGCAGGGTGTGCGGGAGAGGGACGGGAAATTATCGCCCCGCGTGCGAGTCTCATCCATCGTAATCAAGAAGTACGGCGGCAAGGCTGACATGCTTGGATACTATCGTTATCGCCATCCCGCCAAATGCGACATCACCAGCTGGACGCGGCAAAAAACCGACTTGTACAAAGCAGTTCGCCCCTTCATTAGCAAAGTGGATGAAATCTACAAAACATTTTTGCCCGAGCAGCACGCGAAGCAGATGGAATATGTGCAGACGATTCCCGAGAAGTGGCGAGTTCCAGACACAGCTTTCACTACGCTGTATGCGCTTAAGAACGCCCCGACTGCGACGCACGTGGACAATTTCGACTATCCGCAAGGGTTCGGCTGCATGGCGAGTCTGGGCAATTTCAGGGGCGGCTGGCTGTGCTTCCCCCGGTTCAGGATCGCGATTGATTACCAGCCTGGGGATTTGGTTCTGGCGGACGTTCACCAAGTTCATGCGAACTTCCCGATCTACGAAGACGACCTGCGAATCGCCTGCGTGTTCTTTTGTCGCAAAGAGCAGCACAAGTGTCCTGTCTAGATTCGGCTGGAATATAAGCCTCGGACAGGTGCGCTCCAGTCACTTCCCGCCCTTCAGATAATCAACCGACTCTTCCAAGAGGTATATCGACTCCAGTCCACAATCCTTGGTGGCGTACAGCGACGCGACCACGTCACTCCGAAACTCGCTTCCGCGCAGTATTAGAGCTTCAGCCATGGTAATCCGTGGTTCTCGGCCAGAGTCAAATCAGGTTTCCAACCCTATGGAGTTCAGAAAGTTTGAACACCGCCGGAACGTTAGCTGGTTTCTCCTTCTGGTCCGTAGTTTCGAACTGGAGGAGAGAAAAAATGAAAAAACCGAAGGATTCACGCAAGAGAAAGAAAGCGACTTCTCAATCTTACAAATGTGCGATCTACGCTCGTTCCGCATCGGACTTGAAGACGGCCTCAAATTCAACCGCAGACCAAATCCGTAAGTGTACCGAGTACGCCGAGAAGAGAGGCTGGCAGATCATTAAGGAATCAGTTGAGGCAGATGTCGCAGTTTCGGGCGCTTCCCTGGTGAAGCGCCATGCGCTTAGGAGCTTGATGAAGGCCGCTGAGAAGCGGCCTCGGGCCTTTGATCGCGTCTTGACCGCTGACATGTCGCGTGTTGCCCGCAACCTCGACGATTTCCTGCGGGTTATGAGTCATTTCCATCAAAACGGTGCGGACGTGATGACAATTCGAGAAGGCTTCGTTTGGCCCGAACACAGGCACCAATTCATATTGTTGGGACTGATGGACGAACAGTATTTATTGGAGCTGAGCGAAAAAGCTCGCGCCAGAAGGACTAGACAATGATGACAAATCTAGATAATTCACAGAATACGGGCAGGGCATCCGAGCAGCCAAAGAAGTGCGCGATTTATGCGCGCTACTCTTGCGACCTCTCGCGCCCGAGTTCGATTGAGGATCAAAACCGCAAGTGCCGCCAGATGTGTCAACGGCAAGAGGGCTGGACGATAGTTGAGGATTGGGTGGTAGCGGATCGGGAAGTATCGGGCAGGTCACTTGTAGGCCGGGATGCATTGGCCTCTCTAAAAGAGGCAGCCAAGAGGAAACCTCGCCCCTTCGATTGTGTGATTATTGACGATACCTCGCGCCTCGGACGCAACGTTCCCGATGTATTGAAGTTAGCCGAAGTCTTTGAACATTACGGCGTGTCGCTACAATTTGTAAGTCCGCCCCTCAATTCACGCGATCCTAACTTTCGCATGCTGCTGATCTTCAAAGCCATTATGGATGAGCAATACAGTACTGGTTTGGCGGACAAGGTATGGCGTGGATTAGAAGGCCGCGTGCTCAAGGGCTATAACGCGGGCGCACCCTGTTACGGCTACAGAAATGTTGATGTACCAGACCCTACGGGCAAGGGAGACGGGCTCCTCGGCGTGCGGCTGGAAATCGTTCCTGACAAAGCGAAAGTCGTAGTGTGGATATTCGAAATGTACGCCGGAGGATTCAGTCTGGAAGGAATTGCGAAGGTCCTACGAGCTGAAGGTATTCCTGCACCCAAACCACCACGTAAGAATTCCGTTCGTGGTTGGTCGGCGGATGGCATTGCCGAAATACTGCGGAACAAAAGGTATATCGGAATCTACGAATGGGGGCGGACTACGAACAGTCGCGACCCGGAGACTGGCCGAATCGTAACGAAGCCGAGGCCCGAAGATAAGTGGGTGCGTTTCAATAACCCTGCGTTGGGGATCGTGTCGGATGAGCTTTGGGAAAAGGTCCAGAAGCAATTGGAACTCAAGAGACGCTGCGGGATTCCGAAAAATGGCGGATTAGGCAGAACGAGACGCAGTCAGAAGTACCTCTTCAGCGGGCTGCTATCCTGCGGAGTGTGCGGCGGGCCCATAAATATTGTTGACGGGACCACGGGCGGAGAGGCTGTCTGGTATGGGTGCAGCGCGCATCGCTATAAAGGAGCGTGCACGAATGACATTAGAATTGGGCGCGACCGCCTTGAAGAACAACTTCTGCCTTGGCTGACTCGCGACCTGCTTCTGAGCGATCGGCTGAAGCAGGCGGCGGACTCCTTGTTTGCCGAAGTTCAGAAGTGCGTCGCCGAGCTACGGGTTGAGGCTCGCAAGAATGCGTTCAATTTCCCCGAACTGCTGAAGCAACTTGCCGAGGAGCAGCATGAAGCTCGCAACATCAAAGAATTCATCGCCAAGGCTGGCAGTCGCGCTCCAATGACTTTGCTAGATGATCTCGAAGAACGGGACGCTCGGGTCAAGAAGATTGAGGACTTGTTGGCCCGCGCAAAGCAGCCGGAACCGGGTATCTTATTGTCGGCTGATGAAATCAGGGAGCAGTTATTGAGCAAGCTCGGTAAGTTGCAGGCGGTTCTAACAAGTGAACCTTTGCTAGGCAGGAAAATTCTTCGCGAGCATGTCAGGAAAATAACACTTGCGCCCGGCGAGATCAATAAAAAGCGAATACTCCACGTCTCCGTGGAGTTTGAGCTGGGCGGCCTTGGAAATTCAGGCGTAATGCTGACTGATGGGGTGGATGCATACAGTCAGCAATACGGATTTAGCACGCTCACCGTTACGGGATTGGTGCTTGATCTCAGTCGCGTTCGGCGAAAGGCCGCGCTGGTCACGCGAGGCGCGGAGAGCTGTGTTCCCAACTTGGTGCCGCCCACAATTGATCCGAATGCTCTTACTGAAGGGCTCGATAGTGAGTCGAAAGAGATTGCCGCGTAATGCCGCGCTCCGCAAGGAACAGCTCGACCAAACACGGTATGAGCCATTCTTCAATGATTGCATCGAGCACCGGGTCAGGCACCTTCTGGGCGGGATCAAAGACGAGCAAAATGTCAGTGCGGGATCGGACACGCTGCTTGACTTTTTGTACGGCTGGTTCTGAGTCGCTCATTTGTCTAACCCGAAGGCCGTTTCTGATAGCGCGATAGTGTGGATAGACGAAATAATGTAGTCGATTCCGCTGAACGGAACGAAAAGTAGCAGGCTTGTTACGGACACTGGCATGTCATATTCTTCGAGCATCGCTTCATTGAATGCCTGACTCTCAACCCATATTCCGCTCTGTTCGACCTTGTGGAGTCGAACGACAATCTTATGTTCCTTATCGAGCACAGGGATACGTGTCACAATGAGATCGCCGATCATCTCTGTCAGGCTCTTTACCAGCGGTTCCATTTCCCAACCTTGCCTTCAGCGCCCATGGGCAATTCTCAAGCCCCAACCGCCGATTAAAGAAACGCCTAGTACTCTTCAGGGAGCAGAATCGTCGTCGCCGACCTGTCCGCTTCCGTGATGTACCAAACTCTTACGCCGCAGGTAAGTCGGTAGCAGGACAGAATCCTCCAGCCGCGCTGCACGCTGAGCTCATTTTCGCGCAGGTCGTGTTCATCTACATCTCCCCAGTCGCCCACGATATGTCGGATCAGATAGGACATCGGATCATCTCCGCATGCCCTGAAAGCATCGAGAGCGCCTGGAGTCGCCACTACCGAGCCGGGAGCGAACCTGACCCCGCTCATCACTGCATTTTCATGCGGAATCTTTTCAAGGCCGCAGATTTCTTCTGTCGCTCTTTTAGGCATTTCTTAGCAGCCTCTGCGAACGCGGCCATCAACTGATTGACGTGGCGATTGGTCGTGCGGTCCTTCTCTAATTCACGAGGGCCGCGTAGCTCGATATAAAATGTGTCCCACAGGATGAGCTTCCGCTTCCTCATCGCCTCTTCCGATCTTGAGTCAACTCAAACAGACGGCTCAGTCGTGTGCCCAGGGCAATCGCAAGATTCTCCATGCGAGTTAAGGTGGGATTGCCATGACCTTGCTCAATGTGAATCAGAGTCGAGACGCTGAACTTTGCCCTTTTCGCCAACTCACGGCGAGACAGCTTCGCCTTCATCCGTTGCTCCTTCACAACAGCTGCGAAGTTCTTCTGGAAGCGAGCGAACTCCTGCTCAAATGCTCCGCTGCGCCGCACCGACTTTTTAGCTTTTGCCATATTTACCTTTCCGCCGCGCCAGCGGCTCTGGCTTGAGGGAGAAGCCCTTCATTTGCGGGATGCGGCTCGTACGAAAATCTTTGTCGAGGGTACGAATGCAGCCACGCAAGATGTCAACGACGAACCTGATCCTCTTACGGCTCGCGTCAGCTGGGCCCATGACGTCGATCATGACCTGGGCGCAGATCACCGATTTACTTTTCATCACCCCTCCTTCTCGTGAACGAAGGGGTAGCTACGCAGAACTTTCCCGTTCCCGGTTGACCAGTTCACGTACTCAGGCTCCATCTGAACGAAAGGACGAATGCCGATGTGGATGGCTGTATTGTCGGTAAACTTGACCGTGACGTTGCGCCAATCCGACTCGTTAGTGACGGTCACCTTGGCGACGGTCTTCCCGACTACTTCGGGATATTCGTGGATGCGTTGCGGCATTGTCATTTCTCCGGTAAGACCTTGCTTTTGTGGCATCGCGTTGCGAATTAAGGGCCTTCAAATTGAACCAATTTCCTCAGGCATAACAAAGGCGGTAGTAATTCTGGGTGCGTCCGTAATGCACCAAATGAGCGCTCCGTTCCGCAGTCGGTAGCAGGACACGATTGGCCCGTTCTGCTCGACGCTAGGCTTCCTGCGGTTACACTCACGTGGCTCCGCTTCTCCGCAGTCGCCGCATAGATGTCGCCAAAGGTAAAAGGTGGGGTTATCACCAGAGGTTTTGAATGTGTGCCGAGCGCCCGGACTAGACATGATCTCGCCCGAGTCGAATTTAATCTCGGAGATCATGAAATCGACGAGCTTGGCTGGAAACCCCGACTCGTCCAAGATTTTTCTCATTATGGCGTGCTTGTGCTCGCTCTGCATCCCCGATGCGTTCGATCTTCGGTCTTACAGGCAGAGCGAGATTCGCAAGATTGACCACCGTGCTGAACGCCACGCTCGCCCAAATGCTTGCGTTGATTGCGCGTGATCCCCGCGACAAGCGACAAGTAGTCGTCGCTTCGCCAACGTTCATCACAGACGGGAGACCAAGAGCAAACATCACAGTGTTCGACTGGTTCCGGATACGTCTGCGTATCGAGCTTCTGCGCCTTTTCGAACTCGCTTCTGACTTTGCGGAAATAGGCGACGTAGCGCTGAACGGGGAATCGTTCTGGCAAGGCCGCGCCTCCAAGTACGACGTGCATCAGCTGCGGTTCCACACCTTGGATGCGTGACAGCAAATCCGAGTAAAAACAGAGTTGGACTATGGCTCCAGCCTTTGTGCTACGAGCAAGTTTTGTCTCTACGACTTCGTAAGACCATGCTCCGAGGGAACTGGGTTTGTTGACGCGAACGAGAAAGTCAGATCGGCCTCCCCACGGTCGGTCAAGAAATGTGGCTTGATAGATAGCATCAGCGCCCTGGCGGATTGCTTGAGCCGTCTCGGCAGCAGCAGCGTCCCAAGAGCTGTTTGATATCGATCTGAACGACGGTTAGGCTATCCTTCTCAGCCAGCTGACGAAGATATTGCCGCTCGTGGTCAAGTCCCAGCTTGCGCAGCAAATCGATTGTGGGGTCGTTGAAGAAAGGCTTAGTGACTTCTTTTCTTTCCTCGGCACGGTTAAGTGTCGCGATGTGTTGACAGGCAAGGAAATAAGCTATGTCCGTCGCGGAGAACATGTTGTTGATCGCGAGCCAATTGTACGCCGGCCCATTTCAAAATTTATTCTTTGACGGCAGCACTTTGCTCATGCTGCAGTCCGCTTCAGTGACGCAAGTTCAGGCAGCGACAGGAAATTAACATCTAATTGTTCGCCGCTAGAACTCAGTTCTACTATCTTCCGCACGATCCTTCCCGGTGACTGACTCGGCTGGCGACTTAAGACAAGCACGAATAATCCCGGCATTTGAAGCGCTCCTTTCTATTCGGTTGTCCCCTTAATTCAGATATACCCTCACGCAACTCGCGCAGCATTTTGCAGGTTCCAATGCTCTCACATTGAGCTACGTGGAGAGATTCGACCTCAAGTAGCACCCGCAAGGCCCTACGTCGCTGACGTTCTGACCGTATCGGCATCTTCATGGCTTCCTCCTGTTTCGAATCTACGGAGGCAAATACGAAAAACGGTACAGCGACCAAGAGAGGCCCCGTTAGTTTCCCAAGCGATTATTGGCGTCACCCATACCTGAAACTCGCTTTCTTTCCTGCTCTAGCGACCTCAGTAGGCTCGTCAACTCGTTCTTTGTGAATGGGCGGACTTTGATTCCTCGGCTTCGCTTCTGTTGCATGTGTCTCCCGATAATATTCGACAGATATTCGTCTACGCGGTTCCGCAACTCGCGTGCCCATGTTTTCACTGTATCGTGAGTCCTAGTGATCAGCTCGGGAAGCACTTCGAGCGTGCTCTTGTCCTTGAACATCGAATGCTCGATAGAGACTTCAAATCCACAGTCAAGCAGTGCTCCGCACACTCGCCGAAAATGTGCTTTGGCGGGAGCCATCGGGTCTGCGCTTGGTGCATAAGTCTCGCATGGAACGATGAAATCAATCCTCGGCAAGAAGCGTTCAAACTCTAGTCGGGGCACCGTCGCAACGAAACAACTTCCGTACCAAACATTGTTCAACATCTGCACGTAGGGGTCGGCATTATCACGAAAGTCACTCCAGAATGCCTTGCTCTCCCCGTCCTTCTGGTCTTTTGCTTTTCGGTCGAGGATCAACTGGACTGGGGATTTCGCTTGGGAATAACGCTTGTTGTAGTTTGTGGTGGCGTGAAAGGGACGCAGCACTAGACAAGTACGAGTCCACGGATCACCCTTCTCTCGTTGTGCAGTCAGTAGACGGGTGAGCAAGACCTGATCTGGCAGGGCGTTCAAAGCATTGAACGGCCAGTTCTCAACCACACTCGCATCCCTCTTTGCCGCAAGTTGCGTCACGTACCAGTTCAGAATGGGACCGAACACTCTGACTTGTGCGTTCTTGACCACGCCCGCCACAGATTGTTGGTCTGACTGGCATTTCTTAACGATGTCCCAGTTGAGGGAGATCATGTCTCGCACGATCTCTCCGTAGTGCGTATCGTCCTTGTAGTGGTTGAAGTCCCGGTCTTGAGGGACGACCGTGCCGTCACGCAGGACCACATCGGCGGGCCTAACTTCAACGTTAGCGGGCGAAGTGTACCAGCGGCCCAACACTCGGAGAGTAGCCCGCGCCTCAAGCGTATCCATAGCATTCCAAAGTGAGTGCATATATTCTGCATCGCTCAGGTCTGCGTAGAACAACTTTGCCATCACCGTGTACTTGTTTTCGCGCTGTTGCAGGTCCTCGGGTTTCTCAGGAAGGCGAGTGAAAACTGGTATCTCTTGCCCGTTAAATAGGAGCCTCCGGTTCACCTGACCTACAGCCGTGTTAACGGAAATCATCGGCGCGTGACCCACGTAGAAATCGTTTTCCTCGCCAATTGCAGACATCACACCACTTTGGCTTGATCCGTCCACAGCTGCAATCATCAATCCGGTCTCGCATGAATCGTCTTGTACGACAAATGGCTCGGGAGCGATCCGAGTGCTTAGTTCTTGCTTTAGGAGAACGCTGTCAACTCGCACCACCTGAGCATTGAGATCGTTCTTCTTTTCTTCAAGAGCCTCGTCGATGCTTTCGGGGAACTTGACCGCCTCGATTGATATACCGAGCGCAAACCGCACAACGCCAAGCAGGAGTCGAATGAGACTGCGACCTTCGTGACGCTGGCGGTTAATCTCGGTCGGCAGTGCCCCTTCCCGAATCCCTTCCACAAGGTGTTCGACCAGAGCCTCTAAGTCTGCACAGTAACTTTCTATGGCCCGTTGAAAGACATCGGGAGCATGTTCCGACATCAGCTTCATTCGAATGTGCGCCCACCACTCTTCGGGTACTTGACGGATTTGCCGTTGAGATTCCTTCCAGATCGGCAGGGCAAGAATCGGATAATCGGGATCAATGATCCGAGCCAATTCCTCTTCGTCTAGCCAATAGCTGTCAACGGGCTGGCCGATTTTGTAGACGATTGGGGAACTTGAATCGTCGGCTACTAACACCCCACGATGAACAAGGCGACGCCCGAGATTTTGGTACGCTTCCTTTGTGACCTTGTCTCCTTGCGCAACCGCGTCCTTGTGCACGTCTGGAGCGGTTACGCCTTGAGGTCTTCCTGCGAGTTTGCAGAAGAGGTCTTCTCGCTCACGGGTTGTGAAGGGCCGGGTGGTCACTTGCCCTCCTTCTTAAGTATTTGCTTCTTTCTGCCGGCGAATACCTTGGGAGTGCTCCCGCCAACCGGAGTTTCTCGCTCTCGGATTTTCATCAGGAATCCGTGTCGCACAATCTCACTGGAACCGGAGACCGCGCAAACCCCGCGCGGGAGTTTTGGCAGTTTTGCCAGGAGACGCTCATCAAGATCGGCTGTGACACCCTGAATCGCGCGCAATTGATCCTTCTCCAGAGCAAATATCAATCTTGTTTGCAGCCGCTTCAAGACACTGACGTTCAGGTCCGATGGACTCTGACTGATAAGCACCATTCCGGTGCGGACGTGCCGCCCCATACGTGCAAGCTCGAACATGACTTGGCTGCTCACGACGTTCTCATCATTCGGCGCGACTTGATGGGCTTCGTCAACCATGAAAAGGGAGAACCAGCTTGCGGCTTTCTTATCTCCCTGTGCTGCTTTCTGTGACATCTCTCTACCTTTGCGCTGTAACTCCCGAGCGGCAGCGGCACCAATGAGGCGCGTTTGCCTCAGACTCAAGAACCGACAATCCAAGACGACAAGTTTGTGAGCCTCAAGTTCCTTGATGAAGTCAAAATCCCCGCCCACGATTGGGTCTTTCTCAAGAGCACGAACCCGGCTTACAGCGATTCCCAGACTCGGGCCTTTGACGTCGTTGAGTTTTGCGGTCTCATTCATCTTCGCGATCAATTCGTCAAACGAAAAATGCTGCCCTTTCTTTTCCGTTTTCAGCCGCTCGTGCGAAAGCTCAATGAGTTCGGCATAGACGGTACCCTCCTGCACATTCGGCGCAATTTGGATCAGTTCCGAAGATGTGATCAACGAAAGCGACAGGCCGAAGTTAGCCGGGTTCGGCAAAGTGATGACCAGCCCACCAAGAGCTTGGGCCGCATCCAGCATCTCTCCGTTTATGTCCAGCACGAGGGTTGGAATCCCCCACTTGAGTGCTTCTTCCATCAGTACGCCCGAACTGTAGGATTTTCCTTTGCCGGGGTTGCCGAAATCTCCGATATGCATTTGCAGCATGTCCGGCTTGAACACGACCGGAACGGGCTTGTCTCCATACACCGTACCGAGGTTGAGACCAAGGTCAGGATCTGGCAGAGAGCCGATAGTCTGTGCCACTAATTCCTCCGAGAGCGTCACAACCGCATCTCCTGCGCGAACCAAAAGCTCCGCCGCCTGCGGTTCGCCTTTGATCCTGAATCCCTTTTCCGTCACGTCAATGTTAAGTTCCTCGATGGTCGGTCCTTCCATCAGTCGAAATATTCTGGTGGATACACCTTCCTTTGCATACCGCGTGCTGAGTCCAAGGCGGTCGCGTGCCACTGCCAGTTCTGGTTCTTCATTCGGATTAACCTCGCGGCAATTTGCAACCTGAAGGACGGTGAGTATTGGCTGATTTCGATTGCCGTGCCAGATACCGACAAACTGTCCGGGTTTTACTTCGGCTTTCGCGTCAAGCAAAGCTGCCGCGTTTGTGAAAGTAGGTGTACCGTCCCAATGAACTACTTTGCCAATAATGGTCATTCCACCGGGAACCGGAATACCACCGACGTCGGCTGATTTCTCTTCCACGAGCATTGGAACGCTCGCAGACTCAGGTGCGGGCTGCGCGGCTTGCGAATCCTTCGCCATGAGTAAACTCCAAGAGGGGCTACCTCTGCAATAACAGTAACACGTTATTTGTTATTGTCAATATCTAGGATTCGAGGCATTCTTGGATGGTTTTACGGGCAACGTTAGCGATGGCTGCATCAAGCGCGTTCCCGACCAATTCGCTTATGCCAGACATTGGGCCGTGGAACCAAAAGGCGTCTTCTATTCCTTGGATTCGCGCGGCTTCTCGGATAGTCAATGGTCTATTTTCGGTTGGGTGCCAAAAGCGACCACTTCCGGCATTCGCGAAATATGTCGTAATCGTTCTCGCCAATCCGCGCCTATGCAGTCTGCCGTAGCTGTGAGAAAAGTGATCTTCTCCCCCGCGCCATCTTCCTCCTTCAGGAATGTTCGCCATTCGGCGTCGCATGATTGGGGATGAGGGCCACGGGGTGTGCGACAAGATTTCCGCGTCCACTGTGCCGAGCGGAGGCAAGCCCGCAATGACCCTTCCAAGGGTTGGAACTGACTCACTACCAGTGACCCGTTTGCTTACGTGCATTGCGGAGCCGACACGATGCGCGGCAGGAGTTATTCCTAGAAACTCCGTCTCGCACCTGACCGCTGGAATAATCTTGCGCCGTTGATAACTGAAGTAGCGTCCGTTTGCCCCATGCGTAGGTTCAGGAATCTTTGGGTCGGCTTTCACAACTTCGTGGATCGCAACGAGAAGAAGTCGTTGCCTAGTCTGACAGCTACCGTACTGAGCAGCATTCACTATTTGCGCCGTCCAGCGATACCCCCACTCTTCTAATTTCCGAGTGAACCGCATAAATCGTTTGGAGCTTGCTACGAGCGGCACGTTCTCCATTGCCACCGCGAAAGGGAGCAGTCCGCTCACGAATCTTGCGAAGATATCTATATGAACGTTACGGGGATCGTCGGGGTCGCGCTTGCCGGTATCGCTGAAGCCCTGACAAGGCGGGCAACCCAGCAAAATGTCGACTTTGCCGCCTACCAGTCCCTCTATTTCGGAGGGCTTCATCCATAGAAGATTGCGCTTTATATAAGGGGCAGAAGGATAATTGTCAACGTAGTTGTCCGCCGCGAGTTGATTGGTGTCGGCCAGTAGACTGAGCTTGCATCTGTCCCAAGAGCGGAATGCCTCCCACGTTCGGGCAATTCCAGCATATAGTTCAACCACAGTGTAGCGTCTCATCTGATGTATGGATGCGCTTCTAATTTGAGGATGGACAAGCTCTCAAGAGAAGGACGTAGCGCATTGATGGCAAAGGTGCGCTCGCGGGGCAATCGTTCCACAGAAGTCCGGCTCCGACTTGCGCTAGTGCGTGCGAGAATCTCCGGATGGGAATTACATCCCGAATCTGTACCGGGTCGCCCCGACTTTTGGTTTGCCGCACAGCGACTGGCTCTGTTCGTTGATGGCTGTTTCTGGCACGGATGCAAAGACTGCCTTCGACTACCTCGCGGTAATCGGCAGTATTGGCGGACGAAGATCGACGGCAATGTACTGAGAGCTAGAGCGATCAACCGAGAATTGCGCCGTGCTGGCGTGCGTGTGGTTCGCGTTTGGGAGCACGAACTGAAAACGAGCCGATCGCTCGACAAAACCATCAACAGAGTCTCCGATGCACTGCGTTAGCCGCACAGGGGTTAACCATAAAGCGTCACCTGGGGGGAAGTAAAGCCCTGATTTTTTAAGCCTTTTGATCGGGGTTTCTGACGCCGACAGGCTTCGCATACCTCCGCCAAAAAATGTGGTTTATTTCTCCGTCTCTCCGCGCTATGGTAGCGGCTACCGTGTCGTTAACCGGAAACGTGTTTTTCGGAGTCCCACGGAATGCCATTAACACTGGCAAAATACATAGCCAATACTCGGAAGTCTTTGAGAATCAGCGGAAGTGATTGACTCTACAGGCGGGGCTGAGAATCCCTCCCTCTCCGCCATTGCTTATCTAATCTTGCAGTTGCGAGCTGGGGATACCTAGGCTGATTCCGAGTTGAGTCGGGGCTGTCGCATGTGGCTCATACCCAGTCCAAAGAAGTTAATCTCACCAAAGGTGGATTAGGGTCGGCGAGGGAGTCTCTTTGCCAAGGCCTCGGATCCAGCTGGTTCACGGAACGGTTCCATAGAAATGCGCTCGTAACGCACTTCCAGCACGGTCAAGTATTCTGTACCGCCCGGCAATTGAAGGACTACGCTGTCACCCGCGGCCGACTTCATCAACGCGCGCCCCAGAGGTGACACCCAACTGATGTGGTTGCGATTGAGATCGATTTCGTCGGTACCCACGATGCTCACCACTCGCGATACTCCCGCGGCATTGGCATAGCGCACGGTCGCTCCGAAGAATGCCTTCGTCGCCGCCTGCCCTGCTCTCGGAGCTTCCGGGTCCACCACTTCCGCGGCTTCGATTCGCTTCGTGAGAAAGCGAATCCGCCCATCGATCTGCCGCAACCGCCGCTTGCCGTACTGATAGTCGGCGTTTTCACTGCGATCGCCGTTGCCGGCAGCCCACGCCACCACCTCCGTCACGGCCGGGCGTTCCCTGGTGAGCAGAAACCGGTGCTCATCTTTAAGGCGCTCCAGCCCGCTCGGCGTGATGTAGTTCTTGACTGGCGTCGCGGGCTCGTCCGGTTTTGGTTTTCTCGTAAACCCTTTTCGCATCTCGTCATCTTTCCAGGGCGAATCCAGTGGGTGACGGGTGGCCCATTTCCTAATTTAGAACTACAGCTCTTCAAGAAAATTAAATTTTCTAACCAGGTATCGGGTAGTCAAGAGCGAGACGCGGTCGGTGCAGAGCTTAGAGATTTCTCTAGGTCTTTCATTAACAGCATGAGGTGGAGATCGTTCACGGGTGATGTTTCAAATCCAAACTTCCTATAGAAATTCTTGGCTTCTTCATCAATCGCGTGAACTAGAATTACCCTGGCTCCGATTTCTTTTGCCGCGTTCAGCGATCGTAACAATGCATCTTTGAGTAAGGCTTTTCCCAGTCCCTTGCCCTGTTCGCTTTTATCGATCGCTAGTCTTGCCAGCAAGATGGCTGGGATGGCGCGGGCTGGTTGACCTTTGGCAGCCCGTTCGCTTGCTTCATTTCTGTGAATGCTAGAGGCACAAAGAGAATAGTAGCCAACGACGGCATTCTCACGGTGAACGATGAACGTTCGAGCTGATTTTGCTTTTTGGGATTCCAGGGCATACCGTTTTAGCCAGCCGGTAAGAGATTCATGCTTTCCGCAGTCGAACGTATTACAGATGTGATGCGTTGCTAGCGGCTCCACTGCGGAAAGCGAATTGTTTTTATCGTTCAAGGACTGACGGCTCAGACATCAATCGAGCCAAGTTCTCTTTGAGAGTCGCTGGCCTATCGAGCGCTGTCACAAAAGCGTCCCACTGCTTCGGGGAAATCACAAAACGGTTTTGGTCGGCCAAAACTATTTCGGCTTTCTCTTGAGCACTCGACAAGACAAACTCTGTGAGATTCTGCCCGGTTGCGCTTGCCCCTTTCTCCAAGAATGATTTCTGCTCTTTGCTTGTGCGTAGAGCTATACGGTCAGTTCTTGCCGCTGTCGTTGCCATAGTTTTGCCCCTCAGCGTGCGCACAATGTATGTACGCCATGTAATTAATGTACCCACAACGTACACACATTGCAAGTGTTTTTTTGGGTGCTCATATTCTCCTTCTATTCGGCGGGTGGCCCACCTTTAACGATCTTTGCATGGCACCATTCCCACGGAGGGTGCCCCATCCTTGCGTTTTTTGCAAGAGCCTGCCCTCAGTTTGCCGAAGGGGTGGGCGGCGATGCTGCGCGCGCTATTTGATTTGTAGTGGCGGCGTGATCAAACCCATTCGACGCCTGCATTCCCGACTCCCGCCCTTGCAAAGAACGCAAGAGCGGGGCACCCTCTGTGTTGCTGATGCCGGCAAGATCAAAAGCCTGGGCCACGGGGCAAAGGTGATTGCTCGGGTTACGGTTGCGGCTTTCGCTTCAGGACCAACGCCGAGAACAGCGTGATGACGAGCCCTATCGGGAAGGGATGAATGAACGTGAGCACGGCATTGAAGAATGGATTTTTGTACAGCTCTTTGTATTTTCTGACCTGCCGAAGTTTTTCCTGGACGGCTGCCGGGCTCGCCCCCGAGGCGGTGATCTTCTGCACCAAATGAGCTCCATATGCGTCCCAGAAGCCAGGGATAAAGTTGTAGTAGATCACTTCCCAGGTTACGACATAGATGATGCAGGATATCAGCGTAATGGAGAGGCCAACGGCAAAAGCCTTCAAAAAGGTAATCTGACCATTGCCGATGTTGTCCCGGTAGGTTCGGATGCCGAAGTACACCATCAAGAACGAGAGCACGATGGAAGTGTTGCCGATGATCGCGCCGCGGTCGAAGCCAATCCTGCCGCCGAAGGTCACCACCACGATCATCATCAGCGAAGAGATAGCGCCGGAGATCAGCCCGAAGGTGACGATGATCTTTCTCATATCCTTGTAATGTCTTTTATCCGATCTTTATCTTTAACCTTTCCACGTATGCTGCCGGCCCATGCTCACACGGGTTCAGCGGCCAGCCACGTCAGCTGGCGACTTGGATGCTGCTGGGATAACTACGATCAGGTTATCGCCTGCTCCGGGGTGAGTCATCCCAAGATAATCGAGCTTCGCCAGCGATTGGGCGTCGAACCCGATGTCTTTCGTTGTCATGTGCGGCGCATAAAACATCAAGTGCGGAGGGAAAATGCCAGTGCCGTGCTCAGGGATCGCGCTCAAGCGATTCTGACTGGACATCATGTAGAGGAATCCCGGTTTGCTGGGATACTGGTAACGGCCTTCCTTATATCCGTTGGCGATGTCTGCCTTGATTTCGGCCTCGGACTTGCCGTTTGTGCGCAGCTCTTCACCGTGCATGTAGACAAGCAAGAGAGTGCGGCTGCCTTCGGCGTCGAAGCACTGCGGCTCAATCGTTGTTTCTGCGGGGGTTGTTTCTGCGGGCTTTACGAAATGCCGGCCAACAAAACAGCTGAAGCCGTTAGTGCCCTCGCGCGCTTTCTCGTAGCCTTTGGGGCCGAGAACATAAACTGTGGCTTTACTGGATACCTCGGCCGGGGCGGCGCTTTCAGCGAGTGTGATCTGCTGGTCACGTGGCATGGAGGCGTCGTAGACCCGGGGGAGTTCGTATTCCGGGGCGGCGGCGGTTGCAGGAATGAGCGCAGTGCTTGAAAACAAGCTGATCGACAGAGTACCCACGACAAAGACCTTCATCGAATTCAGAGACTTCATGTTCGCTCCTTTTTTCAAGAAGTTCATGTTTTCTCAAACTTCATGTGTTCATAAACTTCATGTTCGCTCGTATCGAACGTTGACCGGCTCGAACATACCGCATGAGGCGGGGTCGGTGTCGTCATCCTTTTGGCTGATTTTGGCGGCGGAGAGAAAAATCATTCGTTTGGGGGAGCGGTTATTGGCGCGAACCGTGCCGGCGCAAATGGCGCACGAGTAAATCAGGGGAGAAGGCCGAATTCCTTGCCGAGTTGCACCGCCTGCGTTCTTCGTCTCGCCCCGAGTTTGTCGAAAACACGGCTGGAATGGGTCTTCACCGTGCTCTCGCTCACAAAAAGCTTCTCGGCGATTTCGCGGTTGCTCAGGCCCTGGGCGATCAGTTCAAGGATCTCAAGCTCACGGCGAGTGATATGGAGGTCCTCACGTTTTCTTTCGTCAGGAATGAACGGTCCCCCGGCAGGGACGGGGACCTCCCTCACAACAATTGTCTGCCGTTTTGCTGTCAGCTTGAGGCCAAGCCAGATGCCAAGAACGGCAAAGGTCGCAGCGATCAGTCCGCCGTAGATCTCGATGGAATGTTCGACGACCAGGAACTGATACTCGGTCCACCGGAGCAGAGCAATCAAGATTCCACCGATCAACCCGTACATGAGGACGTGGCGCTTCATAAGTTGCAGGTGGAGCCGTCACCGAAATTATCGCACCCATAGTGGGGTAGGTCCTACTGCTTGCAGGGTGGCCCATCTTTGCATAGCACCATTCCTGCGCGGGGTGCCCATCCTTGCGTTTTTTGCAAGAGCCCGCCCTGAGCCTGTCGAAGGGGTGGGCTGCGATGATGCCCGCGCCATTTGATTTGTGGAGGCGGCGTGATCAAACCCACTCGATGCAAGCATTCCCGACTGCCGCCCTTGCAAAGAGCGCAAGAGCGGGGCACCCGCTGTATTGCTGACGGCGGCAAGATCAAAGCCTGGCCACCCGCGGAGAATCAGTACTGAACTGAAAGTCCTTAAGGGTTACAATGTTTAGCGTCTTCGAAGCCACGAAAGAAAATCTCGGGTCAGACGAAGGGGGACAAGCATGCACCGGCGCGAATTCCTGAAGCTGGGAGCCGTAGCGGGCGGAACGTTCCTTGTGGGCGGCGCGGGCCGCTTCGGAAGTTTCCTCGATGCTCCGAAGGAAATCCCCACCACTGACCGCCTCGTTTGCACCAACCTGGTGGACAATATTTACGACGTCTTTGCCAAGGGCGGGAAAATCGGTAATCTCACAATCACTCGGAATACTTTGCCTCATCCGTACGGCTCAGAGGTCTCGTTGTTGTCGGAACATGGGCTGGCCTTTCACTTGGAGTCCTTTCGAGGCGCGGAGGAAAAACAGATCCTGCTGGACTTCGCGCTCACGCCCCGCACGCTCACGAACAATTTCAAAGGCTTGAAAGTCGATCCTGCCACGGCCGACGCCCTGATCATCAGCCACGGGCACGAGGACCATTACGGTGGGCTGCCCGACTTGGCGAAGGCCCTCCAGGGAAAAGCGAAACCAGCGCTCACTCTTTATGCCGGAGGGCGCGATACGTTTTGCCATCGCTGGGTGGTGCAACCCGACGGGAACAAACTCGACTACGGCGAACTCAAGCGGGATGAGCTCGAAGCGCGAGGGTTGAAGGTCGTGATCGCGGAGGAACCCACTGTCGTGGCAGGCCACGCCTTCACTTCAGGTCATATCGCGCGAATCACCGATTTCGAGATATCTCCTCCGGCAGCTCGCCTCGAAGCCGGTGCGCCCGGCTCCGCCTGCGACGCCACCTTCCACTTTCCTCCCGGCACAGTAAAGATGGAAGCCAAGCCGGGCGACTTGGTGAAAGACATCTTCTGGGGAGAGCACGCCACCGCTTACAACGTGAAAGACCGGGGACTCGTCGTGATCTCATCGTGCGGCCATGCCGGCATCATCAACTCCGTCCGCCAGATCCAGAAATCCACCGGGATCGAGAAGGTGCATGCTGTGGTTGGCGGGTGGCACTTGGCTCCCTATCCTGATGAACTCATCGCCAAGACCGTGGAAGCCATGAAGGAGATCAACCCGGACTACTTGATTCCCATGCACTGCACCGGCTTCCGCACCATAGTGGCAATCCAACGCGAGATGCCCGAGAAGCTAATCGTGCCCTCCACCGGCACGCGCGTGGTTTTTGGTGGGTAGTCTCAACACTCGCACTACTAGTTTTCGATGCCGCCGCCGTGTTTCTGTTTGCAGAGTTTACATTCGGTCGGCGCCTCCGAGTTGTCCACGCGATGCTTCACAGGTTTTGTTGTACGAAGGAAGGCGAAGATCGCCTTGAGGTCGTCATCGGTTAGATTCTTATAAACCATCACGGGCATGATCGGGCTTAGCTTGCGGCCTCTGACCAGTCCGGTGCGCATCACGTTCAAGAAAAGAGCCTCGTCGTAATACGGGATTCCAGATGGATCGGGTGTGATATTCGCACTGGCGACGGTGCCCCAGGGGCCCGTGAAGGGAAAGCCTCCGGCGAAGTCCATACCGGGGACGTTTTGTCCCCGCACTTGAGCTGTATGGCAGTCGACACAACCAGCCTGGTCGGCAAGATGGGCTCCGTATTTGAGCTGGTCGGAGGAGCCAACGTCGGCGACCGGTGCAGTAACCGGCTCGGGCGCGCTGCGAATCAGGTACTTTACGGGAAAAATAATTTCGGTGGCCGGAATCTGGTTGTGGACAGCAGGCAGGGACCGCAGATAAACCACAACAGACGCCAAATCTTCATCCGACATATTGCGGTAGTGTTGGTACGGCATAATGGGAAAAAGGGCGCGGCCATCGTGGCCGACGCCTTCGCGTATAGCACGGGCCAGTTGATCATCAGTCCAACTGCCCGCTCCGGTTTCCTGATCCGGGGTAAGGTTCGGTGCCACGACGCGCCCGGGCAGATCAGCGTAGGGCAGAACCTCTCCGGACGCTTCTTTGCCAGCCATTATGGGCGTGCCCGGAGCGGTCCAGTCATGCGGGCTGTGGCAATAGATGCAGCCGCTTAACCCCGTCACAATGTAGCGGCCTCGCTCGACGCGTTGCGGTGTCCGCTCCAATGTGCGGTTCGTGAGAGCACGCGTCTTGGGGCCGAGAAACGGCCTCCACCCGATGGTCAACGTGACCACGATAGCAAACAGGACTACTAACGAGCCCAGTGCGATGAGAAACCATTTCCCGAATCGTCTCATTTGAACTTTTCCTCTTACTCGGGAGTTGGCTCGCGTTGCACCACCACCAAAAACACCACACCGACAACAGTAAACATTCGGAATGCCTCTTCCTGCCCATTCCACATTTTCGACTGCCACATCAGAAACCATTCGCCCCCGACATCGAGGAACGCCACCAACCACATCAGAAGGCTCGTCGTCAGCGCAATCACGGCGACGTTCTGCGCAGCGGCGATTTGCGCCCTATCCGCACGATACGATCTCAGCAACCGAACCCCAGCCCACCAGCATAGAAGCATCGTGACTGATTCCCAGGCGATGATGCCGATGTAGAAGGCCGTATGTACCAGCGGCGCATTGACGGCGCGCCACATGACGTGGTTCCCCGGAAAGGTTGAGTCCATCATCAGGACGTGGCGGACAAACTCATAGTTGGAGCCGTAATCCGTGATGTTGTTTAAGACCAGAATCGAGTAGAAAAGTGCGATTGCAAAAACGAGAACCGCTTTGGAAACGCGAAGCGCCATTACATGCCGCATGGATTGTCGCACGCGGGAATTATATCGTTCTGTGACTTACCGCGAACTTTCTTGGAGTGCGCACAAGTCCTGATTATGGAGGAAACCGGAAGCAACTCCTGCCGCAGATGCCATAGCTTACACTCAAACCACATGCTCAACCGGGGCCATGCCTATACCACAATCATCAACAGCAAATATCACGGACGGACCCTGCTTTCCCACCTGGCAAGCCTTTACCCACACTCAACCCCACAAGCCTGGCAACAAAGACTGAACAATTGCGAAGTCACCGTCAACGGCGTAATCGCGACCGGAAGCGAATCACTCATCTCAGGCCAAACTCTTGTGTGGAACCGTCCACCCTGGATCGAACCCGACACTCCTCAGCACTTCGAAGTACTGTTCAATGACCTCCATCTGTTGGCCGTCAACAAACCTGGCGGACTGCCAACCCTCCCCGGCGGCGGCTTCATGGAAAACACCCTCCTACGCCTGGTGCAAAAGCAAACCCCCAACGCAAACCCTGTCCACCGATTAGGCCGGGGCACGACCGGCATCGTTCTCTTCGCCAAAACCGCGCAGGCCGCCGCGAAACTAGGCGCGGACTGGAACACACCCAGAATTCAAAAAATCTATTGGGCGCTGGCGCAAAATGTTGCCGAGCGCGACGCCTACGAAATCCTCACACCCATCGGCCTTGTACCACACCCGCGCATCGGCTCGGTGTGGGCCGCGAGCGCGAGCGGCAAGCCCGCAAAGTCATTGGCGAAGGTGATCTCACGGGCGCCAAGCAGCACGGCGTCAAGTAGCACGGCGTCAAGTAGCACACCCGGCACCACAACATTTGAAGTAACTCTAAATTCGGGACGCCCTCATCAAATCAGAATCCATCTGGCATCCATCGGCCATCCGATGGTAGGCGATCCGCTGTACGGTCTATCCGGCCAGCCTCTTGAAAATCTCCCCGGCCTCCCCGGCGATGGAGGATATTTCCTGCACGCCCGCTTTCTAAACTTCCACCACCCCATCACCGACGAACCAATCAATCTTGAAGCAGCGTTGCCGTCTGGATTCTCGTTGCATCAGTAGGTTCACGGTGAACAGAAATTCGCGAATAGACGATTTGACTCCAATTGTGGTCATGCAAGGGCCGTCGTATGGCTGGCCGACCTGGAGCACCCGGCAAAAATGGAGGGGTCAATTTTTTCACATCTTCCTGTCCCCGCATTATCCCTTGAATGAGGTCTCGCGCAACGAGGCGGAACCTATTACGATATGACTGGCTCAGTTGGCAACTCAAAGGGAATGGCATATCTATGCACCTCCAGCAAACGAAGAGGGGAAGCAGGGAGACGGGTGGCCCACAATATTATTTTCATGACCTGAGTGACCCCGTTAAAACGTTCTTGCGCAAGAAGGGCGCCGTGCGGGTCGCGCTTGTTACGCCCTACGGTGCGACCAAATCCGACTATTTTGCTGTAAGCACAAACAGGAAATTGGATTCGAAACAGCGGCCTATTCCGGGCAATGTGGGTCACGACAGGATACAACAGGGCTTGGCCAAGGAAAGCATTGGGGAATCCATTAGAAGTTGGTACCAGCTTTCATCGGGCGATTTCGAGAGGATCAATCTCGACCTCGAAATCCGAGACGACGTTTTTTACTTGACCCCACTGTCGTTTAAATACGCGAACAAGCCCAAGACGAAGGAAATCCCCAGGATTGACAGGCCGCTTACGTTCACCAGTGTGTACGCTAGTCCATTTTGGATTGAGCAGCTTGTTTACACCAACAAGAAAAAACCGGGGATCGTTAGCTGGGCGCTCGATGAGATTTGCAGAGTGGTGAAAGATCATCGACCGGCGACGCGGATTCCTCATATTCAGGAACCCGATTTACTAAGGGCTTCTGGCCCGCTAAAACACCTCGGCGTGAGTCTTGGTGGCTATGTCGGGAAAGGATACGATTGTGTCACTGATTTTCAATTCCAGGGTCTACCGGCTTACTCGGTTCCTGTGGAAATAAAGCGAGACAGCACGGGGTTTCGGTATCAGCAAAAAAAGTACGGCAGGGATGAGTTGTCTCGCGCGGTAGTGCTCTGCGCGATCCATAAACACAAGTCAATGCCGCAACATATCGACGTGATCGAACTTGACGCACTTTGCGAATACGCTCATAAGTTTCCGTTGGAGAGCAGAATATGACCGGACGCGAGGTCATCGAACCGCTTAAGGAGCCAATCGCTGCCAATCGCCAGGGAGCCAAGCGACATTACGGCGTTCACCCATACTTCACGAGGCGGCCATACAACGTTGTACGAGAGTACATTCTTCACTACTCAAAAGAGAAAGACCGCGTGCTCGACCCGTTCGGAGGGTCAGGGGTTACCGCAATAGAAGCGTTTTTGGAGAATCGAACCGGCGTACAAAACGACATCAATCCTCTGGCGAACTTCATCGCAAAGGGCGTTGTGGGCCTAGCGAAAGGCAACACCTCTGAATACAAAGCTGCAGTGAACGAACTTAAGGAGCGATGCGAAAAACGGCTGGCGGCCCTGCAAGATGCCGACGAAAAGGGGTTGGCCAAACTGGGGCGCGGTATGAAACTGCCCGAGAACATTCAGCTACCGAGCAATGCCGATGTTGAGTTCTACCACGATCTTTTCTCGAAACAGCAGCTATTGTCTTTAGCGATGATAAGAGAAGGGATTGACGATTTGAAAAGCGGACCGGCCAAGGCGGGGATGCTCCTCGCTTGGTCCGCCACTCTGGCGAAACTAAACAAGACCTTTCTCTCTGCCGAGGGTCGTGCCGAATCGAGGGGCGGTTCTAGTATTTTCAGCATTTATCGCTACAAAATAGCGAAAAACCCTGTTGAGCTTCCGCCCTGGGCAACCTTCGAAGAGCGGGCGATGAACATCATAGACGCGAAGGCAGAAATTGATAAAACAATCGAACATAAGAAGATGACGAGTGGATGGAGCGGTGAGTTTGAAGTGTACGCAAAGGATATTGCCGAACTGGAAAAGGAATGCCGGGGCAAAATCGACTACATCTTTACCGACCCTCCCTATGGGGGCCATATTTCATACCTTGATCTCTCAACGCTCTGGAACGTTTGGCTCGGGCATAGTCCGAGCATGAAAGCGCGGGAACGGGAATTAATTGTCGGCGGAGAACTAAATCACACTGAGGCGCTTTACACGTCACGATTGAGCGATAGTGTGCGGGCATGCGTGAATATGCTCAAGAAAGGTCGCTGGCTTTCTGTGGTATTTCAACATTGGAATATCTGCTACTTCGAGGCAATCCTTACGGGTGCGGCTGAGGCGGGTGCCGAACTTAGGGCCGCGATATCCCAAGTTGGCGATCCGATCTGGTCTATGCATAAGAAAAAAGGCAATCAATCTGTGTTGGCCGGCGAGCTAATTCTTACGTTCGTGAGAACCGGCAAGCCCCAATACGCGCAGAATGGTGGTGAACTTGATGTAGTTAGCACTGTGGGCGAAATTCTTGAGGCTGCTCCGCGAGTGGTTTACGGAGAACAACTCTTCAACCAACTCGTCATTCAAGCTTGGCAGAAATCGGCAATCGGTTCCTTGGATATTTCGAAAGATGACTTCACAAAAGTGATTAAGCATCATGGTTGGCACTACGATGAGGATCGGCATTACTGGGTGAGAAATCGCGACCAGGGCGATCATGGGAATTCAGCCCCTATGCTGTGGGAGGCGTAGTAGGAGTTTCCTGGAAACAACCGCCGCGGGGTGGCGCACCCTCTTAAGCCAGCATAAACCCTGGGTGGCCCGTCCTTTGCAGGGTGCATCGCAAAGGGTGGGCCTATCCCGGCTGGTCTCTTGAGCTTTACTTCTTGGGCCGCGACTCCGGCGGCACAAGACCTGCGAGGCGGTAGTACACAACGAGCTGGCCGTAGTGTTCACCGCTGTGTTCGATGAGGCCGTATGCTATGTCGAGAACGCGCGCTTTCTGGTCAGGGAAATAAACAACCTCCGTCGTCAGGCCTTTTTCGCCTTTCGACTGGATGGCGGCCGCGCCATCGGCGAAGGATTTCTTGACGAACGCAACGATGTCGGCCTTGGACTTGTATTGGTCGCGCTTCGGATCTTCTGCAGCGGGAGGCTTCTTCCCCATCACAGGATTAGTGAAGTAGTAGCTTGAACCCGCCGCGTGCAGCAACTGCTCGGCGAAGCTCCGTTCCGCGGGTGTCGGCTTGAAGTCATATTTGTCCTCGGGAAAATCTTCGGCCATCGCCGTCAGCTTGCGGCCAATCTCATTCCAGGAATCGAGCACGACTTTCAATTCCGGATCGGCAGGTTTGACGGCTGCATCTTTCTTCATCGCGTCTTTCTTCATCGGATCTTGGGCATGGGCGGGAAATGCGAATGCCAGCAGGACGATAGCGAGAAACGGTATTCTTTTCATTTCTTTCTCCACGATTGAGTTTCGCGAATCCAAACTCCAACTTCTTATTTCGCCTGCGCCAGCTTCGTAACCACTGCGGCAATTTTATCGAGTGTCTCGATCCAGCCTTCCATTTGACCGCTATTTTTTGCGCTCTCAAGGGGTTCATTTCCAATGTAGGTGAGTTTCGTCTGGCCGTTCCCGAGATCCTCAAAGATGGTCACGTCGTACGCCCCGTCGATAGCCTCATCTTCTATCCCTAATTCCGCAGGCTCAATCCTGTTTCCCTTCGAGTCGGAAAAGTACATGGAGGAAACGATCTTCTCTAGGGGAACAATCTCGTGGTATTCCACCGCATTCCAGCCCTCCTGCCCATCCGGCGTTCTCATACAGAGGAGAGATTTTCCGCCCACGCGAAAATCAATCTCGCAAGCGGGGCAGCTAAAGCCTTTCGGCCCCCACCACTGCATCACGTACTTCGGGTCGGTCCACGCCTTCCAAACCAGTTCGCGTGGGGCATCAAAAATTCTTGTCACAACCATCCGCTCGATCTCGTTCACCGTGTTTTTTGGCATCTCTGACCTCCTCTTTCTTCATTTGACTTACAACTACTTCCAGTTTGTCGAAACTCTCTTCCCAGAATCGGCGATAGCTGATCGCCCAATCGTTGACTGTTTTAATCGCCGCTGGCCTAAGCGTGCACACACTCTCTCGTCCACGCTTCGTCTTGAGTACAATCCGCGCCCGCACCAGGTAGGCGATATGTTTTGAAATCATCTGCTGCGAGAGTGCAAATGGTTCCGTCAATCCATGCACAGAAGCAGGCCCATGGGAGAGTCGTTCGATCATTGCCCGCCGGGTTGGATCAGACAAAGCCGCAAACGTTGTACCCAATCTATCCACAACCGTATGGTAGTGGATTATCGGTCAATGTCAAGGCTGAATTTTGGGGGTTGACGATATCAGAAAACAAGGCTCCGTCTGCCCCCAGTTTTTTCATAGAATGCGCAGAAACGCTATATGGGTAGAAGTCGGCTAAAATACTGCGCGAAAGGTCGGAACCATGACGCTGATCGAACTTGCTGCTCTTGCCGGGTGGGGATTTGTCGCGATTTTATTGCTTTTCTGGCGCGCGTTCATCCCAGAGTATTTGAAGGAAAAGGGCAAGAACCTCGCTACGCATGAAGACATTAACAAGATCGTCGACCAAGTGACCGCCATCACTCAGGCGACAAAGGAAATCGATCCGCAATGCAGTTCTACAGTTGAAGATTTGAAGGTTCGCGCGAGGTTGCAGAAGCCCTGGAGACGGACGGGTGGGGCCACCTCCCTCCACGCTACACTGGAAGAGGCGCCGCCCCGCGAGTCGCTCCTCCAAAATGATCTCTTTCTCAAACATCAATAAGCAGTATGGCAAGCAGTTGCTCTTCGTGGACGCTTCGTTTCAGTTGAATCCCGGCGAAAAAGTTGGACTGGTCGGCCCCAATGGGTCGGGCAAGACAACGCTCTTCCGGATGGTGGTCGGCGAGGAAACTCCCGACGAGGGCGCGGTCTCAGTCCCCAAGAAGTCGACGATCGGCTACTTTCGCCAGGACGTCGAGGAAATGCAGGGCCGTTCGGTGCTGGATGAAGCGATTGCAGGCAGCGGACGCGTCGGCGATCTGCACCACGAGCTCGAAGCCTTGCAGCGGGAAATGTCCGACCCTGACAAGGCTGATGACATGGACCGCATTCTTGATCGCTTCGGCCACGTGCAGGAGGAGTACGAGCACTTAGGCGGTTACGCACTCGAATCGCAGGCCCGCGAAGTGCTCCACGGTCTGGGATTCAAAGACGATCAGATTGACGGCGACGTGGGCGCTCTCTCCGGCGGATGGAAGATGCGCGTTGCACTGGCACGCGTCCTGCTCGGCATGCCGGATGTATTGCTGATGGACGAACCGACGAACCATCTCGACATCGAATCCATCATCTGGCTCGAACAGTTCCTCAAGTCATTTCCCGGAGCGTTGCTGATGACTTCGCACGACCGCGAGTTCATGAATCGCCTGGTCTCAAAGATTGCAGAGATTGATGGCGGCGAAATCATCACCTATTCGGGTGACTACGACTTCTACGAGCGCGAACGGGCGGTGCGCGAGAACAATCAGCAGGCGGCGTTCGCCCGGCAGCAGTCCATGCTTGCCAAGGAGCAGCGCTTCATCGATCGCTTCAGGACGCACGCGGCCAAAGCGGCCCAGGTGCAGAGCCGAATTAAAGCGCTGGATAAGATCGAGAAGATCGAACTGCCAAAAAAACGCGTGGTGGTGAAGTTTCAGTTTCGCGTCCCTCCGCGATCAGGCGAACAGGTGGCCGTCCTGGAGAATCTGCACAAGAGTTACGGCCCGCGTGTGATTTATGAAGGCTTCAATCTCACCATCCGCCGCGGAGAACGCTGGGCCGTCATGGGCAGAAACGGCGCAGGCAAGACTACGCTGCTGAAGATGATTGCCGGAGCCAGCGCTCCGGATGCGGAGGTGGCGTGATGAAAGAGCAGACTCAGGCTCTCGAACACGCCAGCGTAAGGCAGTATTGCAAGGCGCTGCGCGTCCCGATGATCGGAGCGCACTTCGTGCAACTAGCGGAGCAAGCCATCAAAGAACAGCGCAGTCACATCGGCTACCTGGAAGCGCTGCTCACGATGGAGTCGGAAGAGCGTGATCGGCACGCTATTCAGCAACGATTGCGCGATGCGAAGCTGCCACGACTGAAGACGCTGGAGGAGTTCGACTTCAACCAGGCGCGGCAGATTCCGGCTGCGAAGATTCGCGAACTGGCCGAAGGCGGCTACATCGAACGCGCCGAACCCGTGGTGCTGATGGGTGAGTGCGGCACCGGCAAGACGCACCTGGCGACCGGCCTGTGCGTGGCCGCGTGCCGCCAGAAGCGGCGAGCACGATTTACCACGGCTGCGAATCTCGTCAATGAACTGGTCGAAGCCCGTCAACACAATGCCGTGAAACGAGTGCTGGCACGCTGGTTGCGCTACGACGTGATCGTGCTCGACGAAGTGGGCTACGTGCCGTTGGCCGACATTGGCGCGGAGTTCTTGTTCCAAGTGATCGCCGAACGCGCCGAGCGAGCAACGCTGATCGTGACTACAAACCTGCCGTTTTCCGAGTGGACGCAGGTGTTTCCCAATCCGCGCTTGTGCAAGGCGTTGCTGGATCGAATCACCGATCGAGCGCACATCATCGAAACCGGCGCCGAGTCGTACCGCTTTCGCAGAACCCTGGAGGTGCGGCAGAAAAAGAAAGCATCGTAGCCGGCGGCTTCTATAGCGCTGGGCAGGGGAAGGAACTCAAACGCCATTCCTTCCCCTGCACCCCCATCCTGGCTGCAACCGAAAGATCGGACAGCCATCCTTATTAATAAAGGTGGGGCCAAATGTGAGTATCAAGGTGGGGCCAAATCAGGTTGTCAAAAGCACCTTCAACATTAACAACATCAATAAGCGGCTCGACAACCTCCTGGCTCGGCGTCTCAGACATCATCACCAGGCGCGACGGCCTCACTTGTCGTTGTTAATCTTTTCGGTATACGCTCTGATACTCACCTGCGAATCGAAAAGGGCGACTTCGCCTGACCGGCGCACGAAGGAATGACCAGCAATGACGACTCCGAACGCTTCCGCACCGGGGCGGCAAAGTATGCCGCCTACCTTGAGACGCCCGAGGGCAAATTGCGGCTCGACCTCGTCTTTGCTAATTTGCAGGAGTTTCTCCCGCAGGCGACGCCGCCTTTACTCGCGCTAGATATTGGGTGCGGTACCGGCGCCATCGCGGTTCGGCTGGCCCGGCTTGGTCTTCACGTCACATTGCTGGACGCGTCTGAAGCAATGCTGGATTTCGCCAGGCGTGCCGCGCAGGAAGCAGCAGTTACGGAGAGGATTACGCTGAAACACGGCGACGCCGCCCTATTAGACAACTTGTGCGACGCCGGATCGTTCGATGTAATTCTTTGCCACAATATCCTGGAATTTGTTGACCACCCGGCTGCTGTGTTACGGAGTGCGGCACGCGCATTGCGGAATCCCTCTGCCATAATCTCGGTATTGGTGCGTAACCTGGCAGGCGAGGTGTTAAAGGCAGCAATAAAAGACGGCGACTTGGACGCGACCGAGCGTAGTCTTATCGCTGAGTGGGGACATGAGTCCCTGTACGGAGGAAGAGTGCGGCTGTTTACGGCGGAGAAGCTGCAAGCCATGCTCCTCGAATGTTCGCTCACCGTAACGGCGAAGCGTGGCGTACGGGTCATGTCGGATTACATGCCGCCGAGAGTTTCCCGAAGTGATGAGTACCAGCGGATTCTGGAGCTGGAGCGAAAGCTGGGCAGGCGGCCGGAGTTTGCCGCGGTTGCCCGCTACACGCATTGCCTGGCACGTCGCACCGATTTAAATCGCGCAGATTCAAATCGCTCAGGTGGCCAGTCATGAAGGACGGTGCATGAACAAAGTCGTAGCCCACCCTTCGTCGTCCGGATCTCGCGCAACAGCTAATGCCGAGATTGCTCTCGGGCTCGGGCTGACCAACGAATGTAATCTCGCCTGCGCCTTCTGCTACCGAGATCCGACTCGCACCGATCGTCTCTCCCGGGATCAAGTGAAGGCCATCATGGAACGCCTGCCGGTTCGCTCGGTAAATCTCGGAACTGGCGAGAACGGAATGCATCCGGACTTTAAAGCGATACTTGCTTACCTGCGAACACAACCGGTTAAGCTCACGATCACATCCAACGGTCACAGCGTTGCAGGGTTGGAAGATGACGAACTACGCGCCTTTCATGACGTCGAGTTTTCTCTCGATTACCCGACGCAAGCGCAACAGGATTCGCAGCGGGGAAAAGGCAATTGGGAGCTGATCCACCAGCAAGCACAGCGTTGCGTAAGGCTCGGTATTCCGGTAACGATCGTCGCGGTCATGATGAAGGCTAACTACTTGCAACTGGCGGAAGTCGCACGGGTGGCCAAACGGTTTGACGCTCCCTTGCGCATCAATGTGTACCAGGCGGTGCGTTCCGACATCTATGCCTTGTCTTATGAAGAATATTGGGAGGGATTCAGAAGGCTGTTTGCGGAAACTGATGTAATCGCTGTTGGCGAGCCTCTGGTCCGAGCGATGGCGGGGCTGCCGCCACTTCAGGGAGGATGCGGCGTAAGCACCGTGAGAGTTATGCCGCGAGCTACTACACAACCATGCGTATATTGGCCGGGATCAGGTGAGCCGCTGTCGGATTTGATTTCCGGGGGACTCGATATTTTAGACTCGGTGCCGTTCGAGCAAGCCCGCACGCTTCCCGAGGCTTGCCAGCCTTGCGAGTTTCGCGAGTCCTGCCACGGCGGATGTGCTGGACGGCGGCGCTTGCAGGGGGCGCTGCTGGAGCCTGATTCTTATTGTCCGATCATTCGCGGGCAACGACCACGACTCGAAATCCGCACGGCCGCAAATCGCGATTTGCCCAAGATGAGTAGTTCCTGCACTACTGTCGTGATGGCCAGGTAGTGTGATTTGAGATCGCTCGCGGACTAAAGCCCTGCAGTTCTACAACGACTTGCAGTCCGAACTGGGGTCAATCAAACAGCGCAACCGATTGCTTCACAATAAGTGCAACGCCTGATTTCAACAAAAAAACTGCTGGCCAGAGTTCCCTCGGTGTTCCACTGTATGGACGAACGCTGGCGAACCAGGGTACGATGCGTGGCAATTTTGTGAAAGTCGGAAAGGAAACCCATGAGAGCGTCAGGAAGCGGACTATGACGAACCAACGGCAACCTGAAGGCTGGCTTTCGGGAGCAACCCTGGGAGTGGCAAGTGCCGCGCTAGCGTTAGCGGTCATGCTTGTGTCGGCGGCCATTACGACCCAGGTGGCGCAGGCCCAGACTCTCACCACGCTGCACAGTTTCGACGGCACGGACGGCGTCCGCCCCACAGCGAGGCTGGTCCAGGCGAACAACGGAAACCTGTACGGGGTAACGAGCGAGGGCGGGGCTGACGGCTATGGCACAATCTTCAAAATCAC
>CAVRWS010000007.1:0-207507 GCA_963724815.1 uncultured Acidobacteriaceae bacterium | reverse complement strand
AGGTCCACCAATTCTCTCAATGGTTTAGCTCCCAGGTTCAGCTCCCATCGCCATTTTGATCCTGAAGTTCTTCAGGCACGCAGACTGGTCTTTCCAATGGCAACGTCGGTTTTGCGGACCGAGATCACCGAAGCCGTATAACGATCACCGCGCAATAATGAGAGGCTATATTCAATGGCTACATTTTGCGTGTCGTAAGTTGTTTCCTTGATGATGAGCAGTGCGCTTCCTGCCGAAGTCTGAAGTATCCGCGCTTCTTCTTCTCCGGCAATGACAGCTCCGATCACTTCTTCCGCCCATTGCAGCCTGCGCTTGTAGCTGTTTTCGAAAATGGCGTACAGTGACTGTTTCTCCAGATCCAGTTTGTCGATGCCTGAGAATATGCGTGCGGGAAGGTTGCTGGTGACCACAGCGACCGGCTCTTCATTGACGGAGCGAAGTCGCCTGATCCGGTAGACGCGCTCTCCTGGGGTTAACTTGAGAGCCTGCGCTACTTCCAACTCAGGGTCTTCCAGTCCCATGCCGAGCAGGCGAGCGGAGGGAGTAAGGCCGCGCCTTCGCATCTCCTCGCTGAAGCCGCGAAGTTGCTGAAAATTCCAGGGTACCCGGCCGGATCCAACGATGGGGCGCTTGCCCTTGGCAATTACCAGCAGTCCTTCGGAGCGCAGTTTTTGGAAAGCCTGGCGCACCGGCATCTTGCTGACCTTGAGAGCCTGGGCAATTTCGCCTTCCGAGCAAAACGTCTGGCCCTGGTTCAACTTGTTCTTCATGATCGATTCGCGCACATGATCCACAATCTGCACGTAGTAGGGCACGAAGCTGTGGCGGTCAATCGTCAGACCTAGCCTTTCGACCGTAATGGGATCAGGTTGTGTCAAGAGAAAGCCTCTATAAACATAGTATGCAATGTATATATCATAGACTTACCCCAATTTTGCAAGCTTATTATGCAAGTGGTCTGCGGGTCTTTAGTGTGTTGATAAACTACGCAATACAAACATCTTACAAGCATCAGATGATCCCTCAATCCGAGAAACGTATGTTTCTCAGTCAAAAATGATCTTGACATCATTTATGCATACGAGGTTCATATACGTTTGTAACCTTGGAGATTCCAATCATGGTCGCTAATCCCGCTAGGCACGATTTGCAAGGATGCATGCGCATGACCTCTTCGCGAAGGTTTGCCCGCGTCTTCGCGAACATCTTTTTATTTTTGCTTTGTGCTCCTATCATCGTGAACGCTCAAGTCGATTCGGGAAAAATTGTCGGGACGGTCAAGGACGCTTCGGGTGCAATCGTGTCGGCGGCCACGGTGACCGTCACTGAAACCCAGACGAACGCTGAGATGAAGATTGCTACCAACAATGCAGGTGAGTACGTGGTGACGGAATTGAAACCCGGAATTTACACGGTGAAGGCAGAGCGAGCGGGCTTCAAGACGGCGGTTGAGGCCCCGTTCAAGCTCGATATCAATCAAGTGGTGCGAGTGGATTTTTCTTTGGTCGTGGGATCCGTGCAGGAACAAGTCGTCGTAACCGCCGCTGAGCCGCTGGTGGAGTCGGAAACTTCGTCGATCGGGCAGGTGATCGGGGAAAGCCAGGTTCACCAACTCCCGCTTAACGGACGAGATTTCATTCAGCTGGCCTATCTTAGCCCGGGAGTAAACATGGGTCCGGCGAGTACTGGCAGCACGGGCAATGTGCAGCAAGGCGATATTCCCGAGGATGAGAGGGGCAATGGTTCAATCCAGGTAAATGGACTATGGGCCACCAACAACAATTACCTGTTAAACGGATTCGATAACAACGAGCAACAGATTGGTTTCGAGCTGATCGAACCCCCGATCGATGCGATTCAGGAATTCAAAGTTCAAACCAACAACTTCAGCGCCGATATTGGCAAGGGCGGGGCGGTCGTTAACGTGGTGACAAAAGCAGGTACGAATCGTTTTCACGGGAGCGCGTTCGAGTTTCTCCGCAACTCGTTTATGGATGCGAAAAACTATTTTGACAATCCGAGTGCACCCATTCCCGGCTTCAAACGCAACGAATTTGGAGGCTCTTTCGGTGGGCCAATCATTCGAGATCGAACTTTCTTTTTTGCGGATTATCAGGGACGTCGCATCCGCACCTCCGAAACCTATCTGTCTCCTGTGCCTAGCCCTTCCGAAGTTGGTGGAAATTTTTCCGACCTGTTATCCGGTCCTTCGCCAACCGTTATCGTTGATCCGGTGACTGGCAATCAGTTCATGGGAAATAACAACGCGAGTCCGAACGTGATA
This sequence comes from uncultured Acidobacteriaceae bacterium, assembly GCA_963724815.1. GTDB lineage: Bacteria > Acidobacteriota > Terriglobia > Terriglobales > Acidobacteriaceae > Sulfotelmatobacter. The sequence goes on along the minus strand of CAVRWS010000007.1, from coordinate 205,223 downwards.
CCGACTTGTCCGAGTCCCACGGGTGGAGCATGCCTTGATCCAGCCGCGCTCAAAACGGTGGCACTTTTTCCGCAGCCGAACGTTGCCCCGGCATTAGGGGACCTGTTTCTTTACAATCCGGTCAACCGCAATAATCAGGACGCATTCGATGCGCGTGTCGATCACCAGATCAGTTCGCAGAATAACTTTTTCGCTCTCTTCAGCTACGGGAATGTGCAGGATCATAATCCCGACCCGTTTCCCGGTATCGCCGGAGGCGGTTCCTTTACGGGCGACATCAACAACAAGTCTCTGCTGGCGGGCCTTAGCGATATACAGGCGTTCTCCCCGACCAAAATCAACGAACTGAAGATCGGTTACAGCCGTTATGTGGTCGACGCGGTTCCGTTTTTTCAGGGACAGCCATTGGCTACGCAGTTGGGAATCCCGGGAATCAACCAGCCCAACAGCCCCATCACCGGAGGTCTACCGAATATCCAGATTAGCGGTTTGAATCCGTTGGGAAACGGCGATTATTTTCCGGAGACGCTCAACGAGGACAACTATCAGTTGCTCGATGCATTTACCTATATTCGGGGACATCACTCGTTCAAGATGGGAGGCGACCTGCGGCGACGCGAACACGGTTTCTATCAGGTGCAAAATCCGCACGGAGACTTTTACTATACCGGCCAATTTACCAATGATCCCCTGGCCGATTTTCTGATTGGGTACACGCAGAGTCTCTTCCGCGATGCGCAAACCGGAGCCTACGGCATGAGCTGGTGGGAGTTCGGCACTTATCTGATGGATGATTACCGAGCGTCGGACAAACTTACGCTCAACCTTGGGGTTCGCTACGATGTGTATACGCCCATGGTCGAACAACACAATCGCCTGGCGAACTTTGACTTTCAAACGGGATACTTTGTCGCTCCCGGAGTTACGCCCGGTACGAGCCGTTCTGGCGATGTAGTTACGAACTGGAAGAATTTTTCCCCGCGCATCGGTTTTGCCTACTCCCTCGGCGACAACGGTAAGACCGCGGTACGCGGCGGCTACGGGATTTTCTACGACGAACAGGCAGACCAGAACGATACTGAACTGGCCTACAATGATTTGCCCGGCGTATATGGCAGCCAGTCTTTTACTGCGCCATTAGGGCCAACTCCGGTCATGATTCTCTCCCAGGGTCCACCTCCTATTGTTTTTTCCACCATTAGCAATCCCACGGGAAGAGCCAGCGCCGCCTACTTCCATAATCCCACTACCTATATCGAAGAGTGGAACCTTAACATCGAGCGCCAATTGGCAAAGGATATGGTGCTGCAGGTGGGATACGAAGGAACGCGCGGCGTCCATCTGACTTACCTGCGAAATCTGAATCAGGCCACAAGCCCGACGTGGCAAAACTTCTCCGGGCCAACGGGAAACGAAGGACGGCCGTACGACTCGACCGTGCCTAACATCGCTGCCATTCGCACCGAAGGCCACGACATCAGCCTGATCAACCATGGATTGCAGGTCCGATTCGAAAAACGCTCTTCGAACGGCTGGAGCATGCTCAACAGTTACACTTACCAGCACACCATCGGACAAGCAACTGAGAGCGAGACACCCAACGCTGACGGTGAACCGCAAGATACGTACAACATGCGCGCCGAGCGCGGCGATGTTACTCCCGATTTTCGACACCAGTTCACTTCGGCGTGGTCCTACGATCTTCCGTTCGGCCCGGGGCGGCGTTATCTGCAAGACTCAGGGCGTTTAGGACTGCTTACTGGAGGCTGGCAGTTGAACGCTATTATTTCGCTGTACTCTGGCCAGGCATTCACGCCTTATTTGTCGTTCGATCCCACGAATACCGGTTCTGGAGGTCCACGTCCCGATCGCGTAGGCGATCCGTATAACTTTTCCAACGCCGCAGTCGGCTTCGATGGTGGCAACAACGGAGGTGCCACTCCCGGTTGTAGCACTTCGACCAGTCAGAACATCAATTGCTGGTATAATCCGGCGGCCTTCGCTTTTGCGGGCATAGCTCCGGGGCAACCCACGCCACCCGCAGGAACCGCATATGCCACGATGTTCGGGAATGCGACCCGGGGCAGCCTTCGCGGTCCAGCGTTTTACAATACTGACTTCTCTGTCTTCAAGGATTTCAAAATAAAAGAGAAGGGCCAGCTCCAACTGCGAGGCGAGATCTTCAATCTATTCAATACTCCGCAGTTTGCCCTGCCCAATAACCAGGTGGATACTCCAACCGCGGGACAGATCACGAGTACGCTGCACGAATCGCGACAGATTCAGGTTTCGGCAAATTTTTCATTTTAGTATTTTGCCGGGGCGGTTCCTGATTCGCCGGCATCCGGCCACCATGGTGCCAGCGAACTTCAGGAGCGGAATGAAACGAATGCATTTCACAAGAATTCGACAGATTACGATCGCTGGGGTCGCAATCGTCTCAATTTTTCCGTCAGCGTTCGCGCAGGCAAAAGAAAGTTCGTCAGACCAGAACTCTCCGGCTGTGACCAGGCAGTCGGCACCATATCTACCGGCGGTCCATCTGGACGGGAACTACTTTTCTCGCGATGGCCATCGCTTTATCCCGGTGGGAGCGAACTGGGTACCGGCGAAGGCGGCCATGCAATGGCCGACGCAGTGGGATGCGAAGGCGATCGAAGCTGATTTTGTGCGCATGCACGAACTCGGGTTTAACACTATTCGTCTCGATTTTGTTTGGGCATGGATCGAGCCTCGCCCCGGCGACTACGATCCCGAGGCTTTTCGCAAGATCGATTTCCTGATCTTCCTCGCGAATCGTTACCACATCTACTTGCACCCGAGTCTCTTGATCGGCGGTGAGGTGGGCGAGGCGTTCTGGGATGTCCCTTACCGCCAGGGCCGGCATCCTCATTCTGATCCAGACATGCTACGGATCGAAACCGACCATGTCGGCGAACTCGCCCGCCGCTATGGAAAAGAAACCGCGATTCTTGGCTGGGATTTAACCGATGAGCCTCCATTCTGGATTGTGCCCGACAGCACCACCGATGCGATGGCTATTAACTGGACGCGGCTGCTTTCCTGGTCGATCCGGCGTCACGATTCGCTCCATCCCATCGTAGTCGGCACCAGCATGGAGGATGTCGGACGCGGCCCATTCCGTCCAGATAATCTAAGCGAGGAAGCGGACTTTTTTAGCGTTCATCCTTATTCCATTTATGCGCCCAAGCTTTTTCCCGATGCAATGCTCTCCGAGCGCGGCACGTACGGTTCAGCTTTCGAGACCGCTTTGTCGGGCGGTGCGGGCAAGCCGGTTATGGTGCAAGAGATCGGGGCTTCGTCCGCCCAGTATGATCCAGAGCAGATCGCAAAGTTTCTGCGCGCCAGCCTCTACTCAGGTCTCGGCGCCGGGGCGAATGGATTTCTTCTCTGGTGCTACACCGACGCCGCGCCGGACCAGTTCCACAAAGTGCCTTATCTCCGCTCTCCGCACGAAACACAATTCGGCCTCACCACGTGGGATGGTAAAGACCGGCCGTCTGCAAGAATGTTTAAGGAATTCGAGGATATCGTCGGGCGCCTGGATCTGACGGGAATCGAGCCGGCTCCGGCTGACGCTGGCATCATCGTTCCTTACGAGTGGTCAAAACCGCACGGAGATTTTTCTCACTTTGGCTTGACTGGTCCAGAAGTTGTTCCGTACACCTCGACCGATGAAGGGGCAAATGTAGCCGGCCAATCGCAGCCGACGTTCAGCGAAGAAAATTTATGGATCACTGGTTCGTGGCTGTCGTCGTTTGTGCTCGCGCGGCGCGCCGGGATGAAGGCAGATTTTCCGCGAGAGTACGATGACTGGCAAAAGCGCCCGATGGTGCTGATGCCATCGCCGCTGACCAGCACCGACAGTTTTCTGGTTCATGTGCACTCGGACTTCTGGGAAAAAGCAAAACAATATGTCACCCAAGGAGGCGCACTCTATGCGTCGGTTGCCGCCGATGCCGCCATCCCGGAGATGGAGTCGCTCTTTGGAGCAAGGATGGTCGATGCGAATCCGAAAGAGGAAGTCACCCTCAAAGTCGTTGCCCCGTTCGGTGATCTAAAAGTCGGAGACACTTTTCATTACCTCGTGCCTTCCGCAACGCCCCGTTCGTGGGGTTCGATTCTTGAGGTGAAAGGCGGGACTGTCATCGCCGTTGATCAGGACAATCGGCCCGCGCTCGTGGCCAATACGGTGGGCTCCGGCAAGACATTATTGAGCGCTTATCCGTTGGAAAATTATCTTGCGAACCTGCCTGCCGCTTTTGATAAGCCTGAAAACACGCACCGAATCTACGAAGCTTTCCGCCAATGGTCAGGTATCAAGCCGCTGTTTCGAAGTGACCAGCCATCGGTTGAAGTCTGCAGCCTGAACGGCGGAACTCATGGGTATGTGGTCATCACCAATCACGGGTCCGCTGCGGAAACTGTGACCATCACAGCCGCTGGAACTTTACATTCGGTTGCGAGAATCTCATCGCAAGGGCCGACCCAGATTCAAGTTTCCGGCTCCGCCTTCAAGATCGACATCGGAGCTTATGAGGGTGCGGTAGTGGAGTGGAAATAGTTCACAAAACCAAAGACTACAAACAGGAGACCCGGTGATTGCAGCAGTAGATATTGGCGGCACGAAGATAGCCGTGGGAATGATTGATCGCGATGGCAAAGTATTAGCCCGCCAGGAATGCCCGACCAATCCTGATGGCGGCTATGCGAACGCTTTGCGCAATGTCACGGAGTTGTTGCGAGCGACGGCTCGGACCGCGCAGACGGAAATCACGGGCATTGGAATCGGGTCAACCGGACCGGTTGATCCTCTGACGGGCGCCTTCGGCGACGTCAACTTTTTTCCTAACTGGAAGGGAGAAAATCCGGTCAAAGATCTCAGCCATATATTTCAAGTGAAAGTAGCCATCGAGAACGATGGCGACGCTGCCGCTCTTGGGGAAGCAGGCTGGGGCGCTGGCCGGAACAGAAAGAAATTGATTTATGTAACCATCGGAACCGGAATCGGAACCGGCCTTCTTTTTGATGGGCAGCTTTATCGCGGCGTGGATCATTCTCATCCCGAGATCGGCCATCATCTCATCGATCCTTCCGGTCCGCCTTGTGTGTGCGGTTTTCGAGGATGTTGGGAATCTCTGGCGGCCGGCCCGGCCATGGTGGCGTGGATGGAGAAGAATGCGCCGCCGGATTATCGCCACCGCGCCGGCTTGACCGCAAAGAAAATTTGCGAACTGGCGCGACAGAACGACGATTGGGCAATGCGCGCGGTCGAAAATGAAAGCCGCTACCTCGGCCTTGGAATGGCGAATCTGGTGACGATGTTTGTGCCGGAGATCATTGTCCTGGGCGGCAGCGTGATGAAAAGCTCTGTCCTCTTTCTAGAAGGAATTCGAAAAACCATCGTCGCCAGTTGCCGACTGGTTCCTTTCGATAGAACAGAATTGGCGTTGGCATCGCTGGGCGACGATGCAAATTTGATCGGAGCCGCCAGAGTTTGGCACCACCGTTTCGGCTCGGAGGGCGCGACCCGTGCCAGCTGATTTCTCCGTAGTCGAAGGCGCATACCTTCGCGACATCCTTGATCAACCGCGCGTGCTCGAAGAAACGCTCGCTGAACTCGAAGTCTCGGAATCTCTGCAACGACTTGCTGGCGGTCTGAAGGAAGGCAAGTTCAAGACGGTTGTCCTCACTGGAATGGGCTCTTCTTTTCACGCTCTCCATCCGCTCAACATCCAACTGATCGATCACGGTTTCACGGCAATGATGGTGGAGACTTCCGAACTTCTGCACTATCAGAATCGGCTGTTCGATCCAAAGACCTTGATCGTAGCGGCGTCTCAATCCGGCCAGAGTGCCGAGGTTGTTCGCCTGCTAGAGATTAATCGTGGCCGGTCGTCGGTGATTGCGGTTACGAATACGCCGGGTAGTCCTCTAGCCGAGCAAGCCGACGCAACCATCCTCAGCCTGGCGGGCGAAGAGTTTTCGGTTTCATGCAAGACCTACCTGGCGGCGTTGATGGCTTTGCAGTGGCTTGGCGATATTGTGTGCGAAGGTGATTTGCTGCGTACCCGGCAGGAACTTGAAGCCGCCGGTCAAGCGGTTCGGAACTACCTTGTCCACTGGAAGGCATATGTGCAAGAGCTGGCGCAAATGCTCGACGGCACTCGAAATCTATTCCTCGTCGGCCGCGGACCATCGCTGGCCGCAGTTGGAACCGGGGCGCTGACCATTAAGGAGTCCGACCATTTCCCCGCCGAAGGCATGAGCAGCGCGGCATTTCGTCACGGACCATTCGAAATGCTCAGCCATGAAACTTTTGTCTTCGTCTTTGCCGGAGAAGACAAGACGCGCGAGCTGAACCAGAGTCTGTTCGCTGACATTCGCGGAGAAGGCGGACGGGCAGAGTTGATCGGCGAAGGCGCGGCGTCGCGCTCCTGTCTTCTACCCTCCGCACCGCGGTCGATACGTCCGATCCTCGAGATATTGCCGGTGCAAATGGTCACGCTGGCCTTAGCTGCCCAGGTGGGACGCGAGCCAGGCCGTTTTGAACTTGCCTCAAAAGTAACCACGAAGGAATAAAGGAACAACCGATGAGCTCACGCTCCATGCCAAGAAACCGATACATGGTCGCCATCGTATTCCTGACATTTTTCGTGATGTCGTTGCTTACCAATATTCTCGGTCCGATCGTTCCCGACATTATCAACAGCTTCAAAGTAAGTCTCGCTGCGGCGGCGTTCCTTCCTTTCTCATTCTTTATCGCGTATGGAGTGTTGTCGATTCCGGCTGGCTTTCTGGTGGAGCGCTTCGGTGAGAAACCCGTCATGATTACTGCTTTCCTGGTGGGCACCGCGGGATCGCTGAGTTTCGCCTTCCACCCCAGCTATGCAGTAGCCGTGGTCTCGCTGTTTGTAATGGGATCGGCAATGGCTACGCTGCAAACCGCGATCAATCCTCTGCTGCGGGTTGCCGGAGGCGAAGAGCACTTTGCGTTCAACTCGGCTTTCGCCCAGCTTGTATTCGGTAGCGCTTCATTTCTGAGTCCATATATGTATTCGTATTTGGTGCTGAACCTGGGCACCGAAAACGCAAATCGAAATGCACTGCTCGGCCTTCTCGCCAGGATCACTCCCGCAACGCTGCCTTGGGCGTCCATGTACTGGATCTTCGCGGTTTTTACCCTAGCCATGGTAGCGCTACTTTCCTGCAGCCGTTTCCCTCGCGTGGAGCTCACCGCCGACGAGCAGGCTGGCTCGTTGCAGACGTACGGCAGTCTCTTTCGCAGGCCGATGGTCTGGGCCTTTTTCCTCTGCGTTTTCGCCTATGTTGGTTCAGAACAGGGCACGGCGAATTGGATCTCTGAGTTTTTGTCGAAATATCACGGCTACGATCCGCACACCACCGGCGCAACCGCGGTGTCATGGTTTTGGGGACTACTCACAGTGGGCTGCTTTATCGGCATGTTGCTGCTAAAACTTTTCGATAGCCGATACGTCTTGATCGGCACTTGCCTGGGAGCGCTGATGTGTTTGACCGCCGCTCTGTTCGGTCCGGCCAGCGTTTCAGTCATCGCCTTTCCTGCAATCGGCCTCTTCGCATCCGTCATGTGGCCGATCCTGGTTTCTCTGGGACTCAACTCGGTTGCCGAGCACCACGGTTCATTCGCCGGAATTTTGAGCACCGGAATTATGGGTGGCGCCGTGGTGCCGCTGATTATCGGACGGATCGGGGACCACTTCGGCCTGCGTACTGGAGTGGCATTTCTCTACGTGACCTTCGCGTGTGTTTTAAGCGTCGGCTTCTGGGCAAAACCACTCATTAGCAACGCCACCGTCAGCCTTAAGAAAGCTGAAGCTCCGTCTGCCGCTCAGGCACGCTGATGGGTAGCAGCTCAGCGATGGAACATCGTTAATTCTTTATCGTTTTCAACGGGCGCCTTGTTGCGAGGCGCGCCTGGCAATCATGCGGTATGTTATGTGGTGACGCGCAGGGCGCGTGCCGAAGTACTTTGGAAGTCAAAGGCCGTGCGGCAGCCGATTCTCCGGGGCCTGCTGCCGGCTGACGAATCCTGATGTTTCCTCGACGATTCGCTTGAAGAAGGCAGCGACTCGGATTGGAGAAGAGGAGTAGGGTGACGAGCAACGGCGACAAGAGCGATAGGACGCTTGGATTAAATCAACCGATTTGCCGCCGGGATTTTCTGAACTCCACTTTGTTGGCCGCGGGTGGCGCGCTGCTGGCGCCACTCACGCCGCAGCAACTCTTGGCCAATGCCGCGGGCGCTGAGGAATGGACTGGTTATGGCGGCGTGGGCGACTATTCCAATTCGAACGGAAACACACTGGAAGTCATGACCGCCGGGCACGAGATTCGTAGCGGGACTTTCAATTCGTTGCCCGCCGACGCGATCGATACCGGCGAAGTGTTCGATTGCGTTGTGGTGGGTGGAGGAGTGAGCGGCCTTGCGGCAGCACTGTTTGTTCAGAAATACGGCGGGTCCAGACTCAGTTGCCTGGTTCTCGATAATCATCCGGTTTTCGGGGGCGAGGCGAAGCGAAACGAATTCACCGTAGATGGGCAGCGCATTATGGGGCCGCAAGGTGCAGATCATTTCCAGGTGCCGCTTCCGCACAGTTTTATGGGGAGATTTTTTGAACTGATCGGGCTCGACCGGAGCCAGTTCAAGTATCAGGAGTGGGGAGCTGCGTCTCCTGAGGTCCCGCTGGGTTACAGCTTCGAAGATGGAAGGGGTCCGGACGCTTTTTATTTTGGCGCGAAGTTCGGTCAAAAGCCCGGAATGTGGCTGATTGATCCCTACGGAAAGAAACTGCAGGGCGCGCCAATTTCCGAGAAGACGCGGGCTGAACTGCTCAAGTACAACGATCGGCCGAAAACCGACTTGCCATTTGAGTATCCGGGAGATCAGAAATCGCGCCAGTTGGATAGCATCACCATCGAACGCTATCTGATGGACACCTACGGCCTGAGCAAAGAAACCATTCAAACATTCATGGCCGACGAGGGCAGTGGCTTCGGTGCCGGACCGGATGCGGTTTCCGCGTATTGTATTTACGCCTTCGATGTGGATCGTTCGATGGACCAGCCGTCGCTTTCGTTTCCCGGCGGAAATGACGGGATCGCGCGTCACATGGTGAAGACACTCGTACCCGACTCAATTGCGGGGGCGAATACGCTCGATGCAGTTTGCCGCAACAACATTAACTTTGAGGCGCTCGATCGCGCGGGCCAGCCGGCGAGAATCCGTTTAAGCAGCACCACGGTTTATGTGAAGCACGAAGGAGATGCCTCCAAGTCGGACTTCGTTACGGTTGCGTACACGCGCGGCGGCAAGGTTTACCGGCTCAAAGCACGATCGGTGGTCATGGCGGGCGGGTGCTGGACTTCCAAGCATATCATTCGCGATCTGCCTGCTGCGCACCGTGAGGCCTATGATCAGTTCTACCGATCCCCCTGCATGATGGCAAATGTTGCGTTGCGCAATTGGCGCTTCCTGTACAAGATGGGGATCTCGGGCTGCCAATGGTTTGAGGGCCTGGGCAACTTCACAGCGATTCGGAAACTGCCGACGTTTTCAAGCGACAACAAAACGATCACCCCGGATTCTGCCGTGGTGCTCACGCTCAAGGTGATTTTTCCTCATTATGGACTGCCTTTGCAGGAACAAGGGAACCTTGGCCGCGCCCAACTCTTCACGACTTCTTTCCGCGACTACGAACGACAGATTCGCGCGCAAATGACAGAGATGTTTTCCGCAGCCGGATTCGACGCCTCCCGCGACATCGCAGGCATCGTTCTCAATCGTTGGGGGCACGCTTACGTCAGTCCGCAGCCGGGGTTCTTTTTCGGAAAGGACGGCAATCCCGCGCCGCGTACGATTCTGCGCGCCGCGCCATTCGGACGAATTGCATTCGCCAATACTGATTTGTCCGGCACACCCGACCATCGTACCGCTATCGGAGAAGCACATCGTGCTGTGAACCAATTGCTGGATCAAGTGCTCACGTAGTCGAGCCCACCCACAGTTGAGCCAGATCTCTGAGGTTGTCTTTGTATGTGCGCGTTACCAGGTATTCCTTCCCACCTCTTACACGCAGCCGGTACTCTCCCGTCGGTAATGACTGGATCTCCTCCACGGCAGAAATATTCACGACCACCGAGCGGTGGATGCGAATAAAACCGTAGGGTTTGAGTTTCTCCGCCATGGACGAGAGGGACTCGTGCACCAAATAGGGATTAGGCCGGTGGCGCAACGAAACGTAATTGCCTTCGGCTTGCACTGCCGAGATGTCGGCTAAATCCAAGAACAGGATGCTACCTTTGGCCTTGACCGCGATTCGAGGCGCCTGGCGTTTAACCTCCAACTGGCGCAAGACTCGCATGAGGCTTGCAGCCACAACTCTGGTTACTGGAAGCAAGGATGTGTCGGCAGTTTTGGAGGACTCGTCCGCTGCCGATTCGGGAGTGTAATCCCGACTACTCTTGATGGAGCAAATCGTAGCTCTCCGCTGTGGGCTGGCCGAAATGTCCGCATCAGCGTGATTCGCCTGTTGAACAAACATCTCAGGTGGCATCGCTTTCTGATCCTGGATTTCGCGGGCGCTCATAAGGGAACCCCTTGTTACTTCTGCCCAGTGCTCACTGCAGAGGGAAAGCTGGATTGCGCGCCGAAATAACACTCGATGGATTGCAACTTTCCGTTCTTGATTCGGAGATACTCGACGTTCCGGAACGATTTACCATTCTTGGTGTGGCAAAGATACTTCACAAAAGCATCGTCCGCGCCAGTAGTGATTCGTTCCAGGTCAAAATGTTTAATGAAATCGATCTGTGTTTCCCAGCATCGCGTCTTGAAAGTGCTCTTGCTGATGTGGTCGTCGCCAGCCGCGCTGGTAAAGGTGAAATTATCGGCGAGCAAGCCATCTACGGGACCCCAGTCTTTCTTCTCCCAGGCTGCGTACCACTTCCGGACTAACTCCTCGTTGGTCGAGTTCTGCTCTCCCGATGCGCTGGCCCTTGCCGGTCCCGGCAGGCTCACGGCACCAACCAGCGCGCAAGCTCCGGTTGCCAGCAGATTCCTGCGCGACACTGCGATCCTTGTCATTGTCATTGTTCGTTCTCCTTTTCATGATGGAGCTGAAGCGGCTTCCCGCGGTCGCGATGCCGAGTGTCCAAGCTGACCGCCCCAGCTGACTGCCCCATGCTCATTGACCCGGATGATACCCGAGCAAACAAACCGGTTGGTATGCATGGTGCCGAACTTCTCCTTGAGACACCGATGCGATCAACCCCGCTTGCGGTTGTCCGGCGCGCGCAGGGACCGTAGCCAGTGCACGATGTTTCTGATCCCCGCTTTCATTACTTTGGGATCCTGAGCATTCTTTGCCAGGGAGGCATAGCCCTCGACCATCGCGATCAGTAAGGCAGCGGCGTCAGCGGGCTCCACGTCGGAGCGAACGCTTCCCCGGGCCTGGCCCTCTCGCAAAGTGGAGGCGACAGCCTCGCGCCAGGCATCGAAGATGATCGCCAACCGTCTGCGGAATCCCGCGTCAAGAGGAGACATTTCCTGCGCCAGATTGTTCAGCTGGCAGCCACCCCGCACATCCCCGGGCTGAACGGGTATACGTTGAACAGCGCCGATCAAAGCGTCGATAGGGTGTTTGACATTCTGTAGAGGCCGCACCCATTTGCCGTGCACATCGGGGGCGATGATCTCTTCGATGACGGCGTATCCCAAGCCTTCCTTGCTTTTGAAGTGGTAGTACAACGCTCCCTTGGTGACGCCAGCCGAGGCGAGAATTGTGTCCAGGCCGGCACTCTGGAAACCCGATCTGTAGATCTCACGGGATGCCGCCTGCAGCAACCGCTCCCGCGTGCGCTCAGGATCGCGCAGCCTGACCGCTCTACGTTTTGGATTCTTGCGTGCCGCCAACATACCAACCAGTATGTATGGCAGCAGTCACAGCGTCAAGAAGGATTTAACAACGCGCTCAACAATATGAAAATTCATCGAATTTCGTGACCTCTCGCTCATGTGTATGAGAAGTTGGAGAAACAGTTGTTCTAGCCGTCTCGGTATCGCCCCAGGATTTTGTCAATCCGCCACTCTCGCTCGAAACCTGAAAGGTTTGGATTGTCGTTTCACGTAATCGCCGTGAACGTGGAACACCGCATGCTTCTTCAGTTGGCACTCAGCGGGAGTTTGTGAAATTGTGAGCCAATTCTGCTCTCAATCGCACGCTAACTGCCCGAGCGCCGAGCCCGACGTAAATCGCCAGGAATCTCGGCACCACGACTTTACTGAAGGAAAAGAGGAGATATGAGCATGCTTAGGAATTCCTGGATACTATGGATTACAACAATTATTCTGGCCTGCTTCAGCAATGCAGTCGCGCAAGCGAGATACAAAGTTCAGGATTTGGGCGTTCAGCACCCTGACAACCTGGGCATGGCCATGGGCCTCAATAATTACGGCTGGACGGAAATCATGGATCAGCGCCTGGATCCTTTCAGCCTTTCCCTTTCCGCCAACCTCGTGGCAGGCACCGTGAGGATCAGCATCGGCGAACTCAACCTCGAACTCGGCACGCTTGGAGGAAAGAACAGTTCGATCAATTGGAATGGAATCAACGACCGCGGGGAAGCCGTCGGTATGTCCGAAACGTCTGTTCCAGATCCGAATGGGGAAGACGTTTGCCTTTTCGGCACACACCTTACCTGTAGTCCGTTTCTTTGGCGAAACGGCATCATGAGCGCTCTCCCAACGGTGGGCGGGAATAACGGGCAGGCCAGCGCCATCAATAACAGGGGACAAATCGCAGGATATGCGGAAAATGGTATCGCGGACTCCACCTGCCCGCAGGGCACGGAGAATTTTATGGTTGATCTGCCGGTAATGTGGGAAAAAGGGATAGCAATGGCTCTTCCTACGATCGATGGCGATCCAGACGGGGTGGCATTCGGCATTAGCAATCGAGGCCAAGCCGTAGGCTACTCGGGAACCTGCACTGCAGCGAACTACGCCGTAGTGTGGGAAAACGGCACTGCCACCAAGCTTCGGGACCTCGGAGATCCGGGCGGCATCGCCTACGCCATTAACAGCCACAACCAAGTTGTGGGGCAAGCCGTTAACTCTGACGGCACACCCTTGGCCGCTATTTGGCAGCACAATACAGTCACAAGCCTCGGCCCCCTTCTGCCGGGAGATGTTGCTTCCTTTGCTACCAGCATCAACAACCGGGGCCAGGCGGTGGGAAGCTCATTTAACTCCGAGAACAGCTGGTCCCGCGGCCTCCTCTGGGAGAACGGCGTGACGACTGACCTTAATACTGTATTTCCCGCAAGTTCCAACCTCTACGTAGTCTCAGCTAGCAACATCAACGAGAGCGGACAAATCGCTGGTATGGCGGTGGAGATGGCCGGCCCGAACGCGGGAAACATCGTCCACGCCTTTCTTGCAACCCCGGTAGACGAAGACCAAGGCAAGTCGGTTGCAGACGTCGTACTTACGCATCCGAAAATCAATTTGCCCGCGGCGAATGCCGGCAAGCAGCTTTCGCCGAGGTCCGCACACTGCTCAATCCACGATAAAGGCATTTTCTGAGCTTCCGCACCATGCATTCCAGCGATGCTGCGCGAAGGCAGAAGATCTTGAGATTGTTGCAGAACACCTGGGTCACGCGAAATATTGCTGTGACCCAGAGTGTCTACCGCGAGAGCGGTCAACCGAATTGTCACGGTGGTTATCGATCGAGACGCTGGCCAATCCGGCCGATAACAGGATTCGTCCCCCGAGTATGTGCATGGGCGATGCTCGAATCGATTTCGCTAACAGAATGCACGTACTTGTCGGGCGACATCTCGGATACGCACTGCTTTCGCGTATTCGTCGCTTGCGTGATGTGGTGGACGATACACGATGAGGACAGGAAGACATTCCTGTCCTGCATTTCAGCTGGTAGCGTTCCTTGAGCGATGTGTCTTATGCCCGACCGCTTGCGTCACTGCGTAGAATGCCCGCAATGTTGCACTCGATACCTGATTGGGTTCAGCCCGTATCAAAACGGCTCGTACCTCGCATCTTTTGTAACTGATTCTTGCGAAGAATATAAGTTATTTTGTTTCTGTCGAATGCCGCCGGTTTGCAGTCGATGGAACTGGAACGATCTGAAAACTTACTCTGTCTCCAATGGAGCTTATGCTCGCGGCTATGGCGAGCCTGATGAGATCTGGTTATTGAGACCAAACATGGATCGAGAGAGAGGTTGATTCAATGTGAATCCAGCGGGAAGAAAGAAAATGGAACTCGTCGCCTTGCGGTAGAAGCTGGCCGCGACGTGTGTCCCAAATTTCTGGCGGCGAGTCTCGGAGTGGCGAACGGCCCAGAGTCCTCGGGGTCGCGTTCAAGACGTGGCTTTAGTCGCGCCTTTCGGATTTGAGGCTTACAGTACGCATTCCATCTCTGAGAAGCCGCGCGTCGCACCGATTTTCCGGCCATCTCATCCAATCCAGCATGGGCAATGGATTAGCGGTCTCGGTACTGGATCTTGTGGGCATGCGGGCGGGGGAGTCTTCCGGCAGCGCAATTGCCAGGTCGGTAGACTTGGCACGGCATGTAGAGCAGTTGGGATACAAACGCTACTGGTTGGCGGAACATCACTCCATTTCCGGGCTTGCCTGCTCTGCTACGCCAGTGTTGATTGGGCATGTGGCTGGTGCGACGAGGACGATTCGCGTAGGCAGTGGCGGAGTGATGCTCCCGAACCATGCCCCGCTGGTGGTGGCGGAACAGTTTGGGACGCTGGAAGCGCTCTATCCGGGACGAATTGATCTGGGATTGGGGCGCGCTCCGGGCGGCGACTTTCAAACGATGCGGGCGCTGCGAAGGGATTCACGGCAGAGCGGCGACGATTTTCCGGCTCTTCTTGATGAGCTTCGCACCTACCTCGGGCCCGAAAGCCCTGGGCAAGCGGTGAAGGCAATTCCCGGACAAGGAAGCAATGTGCCGATCACGTTGCTGGGGTCGAGCGGCTTCAGTGCGAACCTGGCGGGGACGTTGGGACTGCCGTTTGCGTTCGCGGCGCACTTTGCCCCTGAATATCTATATGCAGCAGCGCAGCTTTATCGCGAGAGATTTCAGCCGAGCAACGTTTTGAGCAAGCCGTACCTGATGGTGGCGGTGCAAATCATTGCGGCGGAGACGGACGCGGCTGCCCAACGGTTGTTCACGACTCCGCAGCAACGATTCCTGCGATTGATAAGAAACCAGCCGGTGGAGTTATTGCCACCCGTTGACTCCTTGGACTCCCTGTGGCAGGACCATGTGGAGAAGGCGGCGGTGGAGAGCAGACTGCACGCAGCGATTGTGGGATCGAATGCGACGGTGAAAGCGGGACTCGAAAAGTTGGTGGGTGAAACGGAAGCCGACGAGGTCATTGTTGTGACCGATACCTATGAGCATGAGGACAGGCTGCAATCGTATCGGCGAGTAACGGACATTGCGAGAATGATCGCCGTGAAGCCAAGCATGACGGTGGGAGCTTGAAAGCTGCTTACCGCAATCTTAGGCATATCGTGACAAATCGCTTCGATTCAGTATCTTAGCCAGATTTATTCGCTGCCTAAAGCGGCCGACTCACGGTTTAAGAGATTTGGGCAGCCTTGATTTCTGCAATCGCACCTTGAACAAGAAAACGCAAGCGCAGCTTCGGCGGGTCCTTACGAAATGGGCGTCCCCCACGCTATAATCGAAAGTTCCGTGGCCTTACACCCTCGGCTCTATTTCCCAGGCGGACTCAACGAAAGCGTACAACGTCCCTGATGGAACTTCCAGGCAACCGGCAGCGTATTAGAAGATGTGTCGGTTAGACCGTGTGAACCGCGGTAGCCGGAAGCGAGGGGGGGCCGAAGGCGGGAACAAGAGAACTTCCGGACGATGACGGAGACGATGAAAACCTGGAAGAAGGTCGCGATCGGGGCTGGGGTCGCGGTGCTGCTGGCGGTCATCGTCGGGATCACGGTGCACCAGAGCGGCAAGAAGGTGGTCACGGTGCAGACCGGCAAGGTGCAGCGTGAAGATTTGTCTTCCGTGGTAAGCGCTTCGGGAGAAATCAGGCCTAAGACCTACGTCAACATTGGCGCCAACGCTTTCGGCAAGATCACGCATCTGCTAGTTAAAGAAGGCGACCATGTCAGAAAGGGTCAATTGCTCGCGCAACTGGAGAACGTACAGTCGTCGGCGGATGTGAATGCCAATCAGGCTTCCCTGCAGGCGGCTGAGACCGATGCGCTTGCCGCCGATGCGGCGCTGAAGACGTCGCAGGCTGATCTGGTGCGCGCGCAGGCTGACTACGACCGCAACAAGCTGGATTGGGACCGCGCGCAGAGTCTGTTCAAAGATGGACTGATCTCGAAGTCAGATTTCGATAGCCGCAAGAATGCCTGGGCAACGGCCGATGCTGGCTTGGTTCAGGCGCAAGCGCGAGTGGCGCAGGCGAAAGCGCAAAACGATTCGGCCGATAAACATATTGCGCAGAACCGGGCTACGCTGACTCGCTACGCCGATGTGCTGCAAAAAGCCACTTATACGGCGCCCTACGACGGCGTGATTACCAACCTGCCGGTGCGTGAAGGCGAAACTGTGGTGATGGGCATTCAGAATTCACCGGGCAGCACGCTGATGACGCTCGCCGATATGTCGGTAATTACCGCGGAAGTGAAAGTGGATGAGACTGACATCGTCAATGTGCGCCTGGGCCAGCCCGCGGAAGTGACCATTGATGCCATCCCGCGGAAAGTTTTTCACGGCACGGTTTCCGAGATCGGAGACAACGCTATCGTGCGCTCCACTGGCGTGGCTACTTCGCAACAAACTACGGCCAGCGAGGAAGCAAAGGACTTCAAAGTGGTGGTCACGGTGAACGATCCCCCGCAGGACCTGCGTCCCGGACTTTCTACCACCGCGAAAATAACGACTGCTGCCCGCAGCGGTGTACTCTCGGTTCCGATTCAAGCGCTTTCGGTTCGCACCCAAGCCCAGCTGGAGCAAGAGAAATCCTCCCCCGGTTCGGTACAGGCGGCTGCACCCGCGCCCAAAGACACATCGAAGAATAAGAATCAGCCGGACGTGCAGGGTGTTTTTGTCATTCGTGACAAAAAAGCTGTGTTCGTTCCCGTGACGACTGGTATCACCGGGACCAGCGACATCGAAGTATTGCAGGGGTTGAAGGAAGGCGATGAAGTAATCACCGGCAGCTACAAGGTTTTGCGAACGCTGCGTTCTGGCAGTAGCGTCAAGATTGATAACTCGGTTCCCAAAAAGGAAGACGAATCGTCGTGACGTTCGCCTGGTTGATCCGTCAAACGGAGAGGCCGGTGAGACAAAACAATTTTGGACCGGCGTCTGGAACGACAGTGTTTTGCATGCCGTCAGCCTCCGGAGTTTCGGGAGATCGAATTCACTTACGGAGAACTCAGTGGCACCGGAGCAGGAGAAAAATATGGCTACCGCAGAAGTGATCAGCATGCCCTCGACCGCCGTTTCAGCTCCGCCGCAAGCTTGCATGATCGCCGCCGTCGATCTTTGGAAGACCTATGACATGGGCTCGGAGCAGCAGGTGCATGCGCTGCGCGGGGTCAACCTGCGCATTGAGCGCGGCGAATACGTGGCCATCATGGGGCCTTCCGGATCTGGCAAATCTACGCTGATGAACCTGATTGGCTGCCTCGACACGCCCACCAAAGGAGAATACTGGCTCAACAGCCAACTAGTGAGCGAACTGGATGACGACGAACTGGCGCGCATTCGCAATAAGGAAATCGGCTTCGTATTTCAGACATTCAATCTTTTGGCTCGGGCCACCGCTCTCCACAATGTTGAATTGCCCTTGATCTATGCCGGTGTTCCCACCGACGACCGAATCGAGCGAGCTAAAGCCGCATTAACTGCAGTGGGCATGGGATCCCGCATGACTCACAAGCCGAACGAACTTTCCGGCGGTCAGCGGCAACGCGTTGCGGTGGCACGGGCTCTGGTGAACAAGCCTTCCATCCTTCTGGCGGACGAACCCACGGGCAATCTTGATTCGCAAACGGGAAACGAGATTATGGCGCTGTTTGACCGGCTGCACGGGGAAGGCAACACCATTGTGCTGGTCACTCACGAGCATGATATTGCCGAGTATGCTCACCGCGTAATCCACATCAAAGATGGCGTGGTCGAGCGCGACGAGCGGAAGAAATGATTTGAGCTTGTTTTACGAGGCGAGGTCGGGCCTGTGCGCGCAAGCCTGCAAATCCAGAAAAATCTTTCTGAAAGCCCAACCTCCGGGTTAACTACCTTCACTTAGCAGCAGTGTCGGCTTCGGCGGGAACGGCGATCTGCTCAACGCTTTTCGCCAGAGCTACTGCCACCTGATCTCTACCCCCGCGCTTGGCCTCGTACAGCCCGCCGTCGGCGGCGGCCATCAATTCTTTCGGGGACATGCCGTGGGCGGGAAAAGCCGCCACTCCAACAGAGAGAGTGACCATGCCCAGAGATTTTCCCTGATGCATAATGGAGAGTTCCCGCATTTTAGAACGCAGTTTTTCGGCGCGCATTTTCGATCCCTGGAGGTCGGCGGTGGGCAGGATTACAACGAATTCCTCACCGCCATAGCGGCAAACAAAATCCTCGGCGCGCACGTTCTTAAGCAGAAAAGCGGCGGTCTCGCGCAACACGGCGTCGCCGGCATCGTGCCCATAGGTATCGTTGAAATGCTTGAAATGGTCCAAGTCGAGCATCAGAATTCCCATCGACTGGCCGGCGCGTCCAGCGCGCCGAGTCTCGCGATCGAGCACCTCTTCCAGATAGCGCCGGTTATAAAGACCAGTCAAGGCATCGCGAACCGATTGCATACGCAGGGCCTCGCGCAGCCGGATGTTCGCGATTGACAACCCGACCTGTCCGGCAAATGTAGTCTTGAAGGAAAGCTCGGCGGGGTCCAGTTGCGGCACGGCATCGGTGGCTTGAAGATGCAGAATGCCTAGGGTTTCCCCTTGCGCCAGGATCGGGATGCACAGGTACGAGTTCTTCACGCCGGCTGCGTGGGTACACGGCGCAGTCGAATCGCCAGCCACGACCAGATGGGGATGGCCGGTTCGCAGCGCCCAACATTCCGTCGGTTCAAATTCCCTCATGGGAAGCTGGCAGTCACTCCACGAGCCCAGCACCTCGGCATGACTGCGCGAAGAATCGAGCAGCGCTACGGCACCGCGCGCGGTAGGAAATATCTTGGGTGCGTAACCCAGTGCGGCTGCGAATACTTCGTCGCGGCTGATGCAGCTCTGCAGTAATTCGCCCATTTTCGCCAGCATGGTGGCTCGCTCTGAGCGCTTCTGCAGTTCGGTCATCATGGTTTCGTTCTGCTGATCGAGTTCGTTGCGCGCAAAATCCTTCTCCAGCATCTCTTCCTGCAAGCGGGTATTGGCGTCGGCCAGTTGGGCCGTGCGTTCGAGAATTTGCTCTTCCAGGATCTGCTGGTTCTGTTTTTGATTTTCAATGTCCGTACAAGATCCGAACCATTTGAGAATCTGCCCTGCGGAGTTGCGGATGGGGTTGGCTCTCACCAGGAACCAGCGGAAGTTCCCGTCTTTATCTCGCAGGCGATATTCTGCCTCGAAAGGATTTCCCACGAGCAGAGCGCTTTCCCATTTTGCTATACAAAGCGCCAAGTCATCCGCATGAACCGCGCGAGCCCATCCTTCCCCCACACTTTGCGCGGCAGTCATGCCACTGTAATCGAGCCATTTCCGGTTGGTAAAGTCGATCGCGCCATCGGGATCAGCGGTCCAGACGATCTCCGGGATTCCCTCGAGGGTTTGGAAATACAGCTCGCGCTGCAGCCGGGCATTTGTTTCCGCCAGTTGCAGAGTTTGTTCCTTGATCTGCCCTTCCAGATTCTGCTGGTTTTGCTTTTGATTCTCGATATCGGTACAGGTGCCAAACCATTTGATAATCTCTCCGGACGCGTTTCGGATGGGATTGGCGCGCCCCAGGAACCAGCGAAAGTTTCCATCCTTCCCGCGCAAGCGATACTCGATCTCATAAGGCTCACCCACTCGCAGCGCATTCTGCCAACTGGAGACACACTTATCGAGGTCGTCCGAGTGGACTATCTTTTCCCATCCCGAGCCGCGCATCTCATCCAGCGTCGACCCGGTAAAGTCGAAGCATCTTTGGTTGAAGTAGTCGTCCTGACCGTCAGGGGTCGCAGTCCATATAATTTCCGGCACGGCTTCCGCGATGGTGTGGAAATACAACTCGCGTTCGCGTGTCGCGTTGAGATCAAGTCTTTGTAAATCGATGAAGCGGTCAAGAGAGGAGAATGCAATCGCCCCCGCAAGCAGGAAAAGTGTGCTGGTGCTGATGGCAACCACGCCAATCGTGGAAATGCCGACGGAATGTGCGAGCGCGGGCCCAATACCGGAAGGAAAGAAACTCGCGGCCCACATTCCGGTGTAGTGCATTAATGGAATGGCGCTGCCCATGACCAGGGTGCTGATGATTTTTCGCCGGGTTACCTGTTTCTCATCGCGCACGCCAAAAGCTAAACGCAAGGCTACGAACGAGACGATGATCGCTACAGCGATGGAGAGAGTAACAATTCGCGGATCATAGATAATGACCGCCGAACACCGCATCGCGGCCATCCCGATATAATGCATTGCCGCAACGCCGCCACCCATTACGACGCTGCCTCCAATCTCCTGCCATAGACTGATCTTTGCGCGGCTGACTACGAAGAGCGCGACTGCCGAGGCGGCGATTGCGGCTAGAAGCGACAGAATTACAGTGGGCAGATGATAAGAAACCGTTATCGGCATGTTCAAGGCAAGCATCCCGACGTAGTGCATCGCCCAGATTCCCAAACCCATGACGATGGCGCCACATCCAAGCCACAGTATCCGGACACGGCCTCGCGCCGAAGTTACGCGTCCCGCAAGCTCTAATGCCGCATACGAAGCAAACATTGCCAGCAACACGGAAAGCGCCACCAATCCGTAGTCGTAGCTGGTCTTCATGGCTGTTGCCGGGTTCATCTTTCGCTCACCGAAGATCGCAGGTACAACCGCCGTAAAGACAGGGAATTGGCAAATACAAAACGGGTACTTCCCAGAGTGATCATCATCAAGGTCCTATGCGATATATCGGCGGGATGCGGGGATTTCGTGTTAGAGAAAGCTAAGCTTCTGATACTTGAAGAGGTACCCATCGCGACTCAAAAACGGAAGGGCCTCGGCGGAGAGGCCCTGGCCACAATCGAGATAAGACAGTCGAAATTAGGAAGTCGCAGTTCAGTGAGTGCTTGGCGCTGGGGTCAGCGCACGGAAGCAGTATCGGCGGGATGCGACAGTGGTCCAGCCAGGAAGAAGTTGTGATCGTAGAGATTTCGGTACATGTGCCCGGCGATTTCCGCCGCCTTCGGTCCAAAGGTTGGACGTCCGCCTTCAAGGAAAACCACGACTACGACGCGTCCACTGCTGGTGTTGGCGTAAGAGGCAAACCAGCCGAAGCGTGTACCGGCGTGGGAGCAGGTTCCGGTCTTGCCGAGGATTTCTTCCTCGTTGAAGTTGAGACCCAAACGGCGAGCGGTACCATATTGCACGGCGCCAGCCATGCCAACGGAGATTTCCGGAATCAGCGGAGCGATATCCAGTTGGCGCTTGATGCGGGGCTGGAAATTGGTGACCTCTTCCGGAGTGGTGGGATGCTGGAGGTAGTAAAGCGTGCCTCCGTTTGCGATCGCGGAAACCATGGCGCCCAGTTGCAGCGGCGTCATGGAAACACCTTCACCGAAGGAACACATCTTGCCCACGCCGCCCAGTTTTTCGGGAATGACTTCTTCGGGATAAGTTCCCAGTTGTTCGCCCGGAATATCGTAGCCGGCTAACTCACCCAAACCATATTGATGGGCATAGTAGGCGACTTTTTCAAAGCCTAACTTGCGGCCTAAGGCTTCGAAATACGCATTATTGGAGTGCGCCAACGCTTCGGTGAGATTCATCCGGTAATGGCCGCCGAGGGAAACTTCAGTCTCTTTCGAGATCAGGCCCTCACTCAGTGCCGCGAGCGCGACGGAAAGTTTAATAGTAGAGCAAGGTTGCGCGCCGCTGGAGAGCGCCAGTTTCTGGTTTACCATGGCGAGTACGCGTCCGCTGGTGGGCTCGATGGCGACCACGGTGCCGTTCATGTTGCCCAGGGCATCGATTGCCGCCTGACGCACGACCGGATCTTCACCATCGGTGATATCGCCGCCGGTGAGCCCTTCGGCGTAGGAACTCATGAAAAAGCGCTCGTGATAGCCGTGTCTGCGAAGGCTGGCGGAGGTTCGGATCACGGTTGCACTATGATTCGCTGCACTGTGACTCGCGGTGCGCCGGCTCGCGACGTGTCCGGTGGTGCTTCTGCCGCTGGCCAAATGCCGCATCCGGCGCCTGGTGTGCTGGCTCTCGCTGAGTTTTCGGGACGACTTTGGCTTGCTCCCGTTCAAGGTCCGCGGGTTCACGTGTGCGGCCCAAATTGCCGGCGCCAGAAACAATCCCCCTAATACTGCCAGCAGACGAAGACAACGCGCATTCGAGCTAAACATTTCTGGCCCTTCCCTCTGATCTCCGGCTTTCCTGTTGATTACGGTGCACGAGGCTTGCCAGTCTGCCGGTCTTGACCAGTAAGTCCGTCGAACTCTCAGATAGTACGAGAGTTAGCGCGTGTCAGGCAATAACAAAGTTTTTCTCTCAGTAAAAGGTAATTTCGATATAACCCGTTTTGGAACACGTACTTAAACGGGAAGTTACTTCGGTACCGCTGCCTCGGTAACAGTAACCTAGTTACTTAAAAGGTACTCCACTTATAGGCAAAGCTTTTCCCATTTTCCCCACTCGACTTCCGCCCGCTCTTCCCACTCAGAGGTAGGTTGACTACATCACTTCGCCGCGCTTGCGGAGAAATGCGGGAACGTCCAAGTCAGCCTGCTCGAAATTCGCCACCATCGCGCTGCGCATGGCGTCGAGTGAGATTACGTCGGCACTCACATTTGCCATTGCCACCGGCGATGATTCTTCCATCCTGGGCTCGTCGATCATCCGATCCGGCGTTGGCTCGGAAAATGTTGACGCAGCGGATTGCACTGGCGCTACGGACTCCGGGAAATCCATGGCATTGTCATGCGATGCGGCGAAGGAGTGAAACTCGGGCACGCGCTGCGCCCGCGGAATTTCGCGGAAGCCGGTGGCGATTACGGTGATCTTCACCGCATCTTTCATCTTTTCGTCGAGCACTGCGCCAAAAATAATGTTCGCGTCTTCGTGGGCTGCGCTCTGGATGATGGTGCAGGCTTGCTGAACTTCTGCCAACTTCAGCGAAGCCGATCCGGTGATGTTGATCAGGATGCCGCGGGCTCCGTCGATCGCGCCCGCCTCGAGCAGCGGCGAGGCAATCGCCCGCTGGGCCGCTTCGATAGTACGCTTGGTGCCACTCGCGGTGGCCGTGCCCATTACGGCGTAGCCCATGCGCGCCATAATGGTTTTCACGTCGGCGAAGTCGCGATTGATGATGCCGGGAATCGTAATGATGTCGGATATCCCCTGCACGCCCTGGCGGAGAATGTCATCGGCCACGCGGAAGGATTCGAAAAATCCGGCATCTTCGGCAACGGCTAAGAGTTTTTCATTGGGAATCACGATTGTCGTATCCACTGATTCCATCAACTCCGCGATGCCGCGATCCGCCTGAGTCATGCGGCGGCGGCCTTCAAAAGAAAATGGCTTGGTGACCACAGCGACCGTCAACGCTCCCATCTCACAGGCGAGCGATGCGATGATTGGCGCCGCACCCGTACCCGTGCCACCGCCCAGGCCGGTGGTTACGAACACCATATCGGCGCCTTCGAGCGCTTCGATAATTTTGTCGGAATCTTCGAGCGCGGCCTTGCGACCCACTTCCGGATTCGCGCCCGCGCCCAAACCGTTTGTGAGCTTCACGCCGAGTTGCAGCTTCACCGGCGCGCGAGAGAGACGCAGCGCCTGCAAGTCGGTGTTGGCTACGATGAACTCGATGCCCTCCACTCCGGCATCGATCATGCGGTTCACGGCGTTGCCGCCGCCGCCGCCCACGCCAATCACCTTGATCTTGGCATCGTTGAGAGGTTCTTCGTTGAAGCTGATGCGAATGCTGGAATCGTTTGTCATGTGTTCACCTATGTTTTGAATTCTCGTGCTTCGTCCGTATCCCAATGGCCAGAAGCTAATGGTCAGCAAGGCGCTCTTTACCTCTTGACCGCTAGCCACCGATCACTGCGCTCATCCCACCAACAGTGCTTTCAATCTCGATCCCCACCGGTCGCCTTGAAACCCGCGGGCCACGCGCGCACGCTGGCCGTAATTCACCATCCCCAGGACCGTGGCGTACTCTGGCTCGGCCAGGGTGGATGGCATCTTCGCCAGAGGCGTTGGCCACGACAGCCGCACCGGGCGCCGCAACACCGATTCAGCGACGTCGAAAATTCCCGGAAGGCGCGACCCTCCGCCGCTCAGCACGATACCGGCGAGGCAGGCATCGAACATCCCAGTCTGCCGCAGGGATTCGCGCATCATTTCAAAAAGTTCACGCGCCCGCGGTTCGAGGATTTCCGCCACCAGCCGCTGCGGCAGCAAACGCGATGGCCGGTCACCGACTGACGGTACCTCGACTTCATTGCCTTCGGGAATCAACGTGACGATGGCATTGCCGAAAATTTTCTTGATCTTTTCTGCGTCCGCCAGTGGGGTGCACATGCCCATCGAGAGGTCGCTGGTGAAGTGATCGCCACCCACCGGAATCACACCCGTATATGCGACTGCTCCCTGCAGGAAAACTACAAGCTCGGTCGAGCCCGCACCGATATCCGCCAGGCAAACGCCCAACTCGCGCTCGTCGGCGCGCAGCACGGAATCGGCCGCAGCAAGCGGCTCGAACACGGTGTCATCGACGTGCACGCCTGCGCGATTCACCGCGGTAATCACGTTTTGGGTGGCGCTGGCAGCCGCGGTAATCAGATGAACTCTGACTTCCAGCTTGGCGGCCATCATTCCCAGCGGATCGTGCACGCCGGCCTGATCGTCGAGAATGAATTCCTGGGGCAGAAGATGAAGCACTTCGCGACCCTCGGGCAGCGGAATTGCGCGTGCCCGCTCGACCGCCTGCTTGATCTCATCCCGCCCAATCTCCCGTGGACGCGACCCCAGACTGATGCCGCCATGGCTGTTCACTCCGCGCACATGGGCCCCGCCGATGCCGACGATGGCATGCTCCACGGCCGCACCAGCGACATCCTCAGCCGCTTCCACGGCTTTCTGAATGGCCGCAATGGCTTTTTCCAAGTCGACAATCACGCCTTTGCGGGAGCCGCGCGATTCCGCGATGCCGTGGCCGCGATAACGCAGGCCGCAGTCGGTCACTTCTGCCATGAGCGCACACGTTTTGGCGCTGCCTACATCGATCGCCGTAAGAAAATTCCGTTGCTGGTTCGCCATCTTTGATCAGTTCCCGTTATTCGTTCCCGGTGAAGACTTCTGCTTTTGTATTTCTTCGTGTACTCGATCATTCTGAAAATTTCAGTCGCTCGGCTCCGGATTCGTCTGACTCTTTGCAATCGCAGGGCTCGGCTTTCGACCGCCGGTATGACCCGCAGGCTTGGCAGTCATAGAGGAACTCCTGCTCGAAGTTTTCTTGTGCTCAATCTTTCTCCGCGCTGCGACCGGCGCTACTCGCCTCTTGGAGAGCTTTTCGGTCACCGGTTTCGCGGCTACGATCGACTTCTTTGTGACGGCTGGACTTCGGCGAGATCGTCGCTGTTTTGCCTGGGCTGGCCTTGGCTCCAACTTTCCCGGTCGAAGCAGTTGCGGCTTTGGGATCAAGTTTCTTCGCCGTCAACTCGAAAGCCGGCTTCGGCAGCGGCCGGTCATTCGGACCCATGCGGGTCAGCAACGACACGGGCTTGACTCTGCCCGTCGCCTGCGCTTTCGCGATACTCTGCTTCGAGGGCGCGGGCTTCGCCATATCCGGATTCACGATGATCTGGTTGTCGTAGCGCAGATCGACAGATTCGAGCTTTTGGAACTGCTGCCGCCAGCCCTGCGCGTGGCTGACAAAAATCTTGTAGCGCCGCAGATAATCCGACGAGCCCAGATGCACCAGCACGTCGCCCGCGGGATCATTTACCCGCACTTTTACATCCTCCAGATCGGAGAGATCCACTTCACTTAGATCCTGCGAATAGCGGGCTCCGCCGGAATCCAGTTCATGCACCATCTGGGTATAAGCTTTCATGCGCGGCGTGCGCGTGGAAAGCGGCTCGCCCGGATTCATTCCGATAATCACGGGGAAAGAATATTTATGCTTCGGCGACAACTCCATCAGGGTGCCGCCGGCATCGATCAACAACATGCGCGGGCCGACTCGCGCGAATGCGACTGGGGTGCGCTCGTGAATTTCCACCTGCAGCCGGTCAGGAACGAACCGCATCACGCTGGCCGATTCCACCCATGGAATCTGCTCCAGCTGCGCCTTCTGCTGCGCCAGTGGAATAAAAAAAATGTTGCGCCCGATGTCGGCGCCCATGACTTCCATGATCTGCGACTTGGTTACATTCTGCATTCCGGCGACTTGAATGTTGTCGCTCGATTCCACACGGAATCGCCACGAATGCTCGCCGTAGTGATAGAGCGCCGCCGAGCACAGAGCGGCCACGCACACTAGGATGGCGGAGACTATGCCCCACAACAAACGGTTTGCAGTTTTCTTGGGGAGAGAACTTCGACGGGCGGAGACTCGCTTTTGCCCGCGTAGAAACGGCGATTCCTCATCCACATCAAGGTCGACGAGGCGCGCGTCGTCCATCTCCAAGTCATGTCCGTTGAGACCATGGAGACCCGGCCGCGCACTGCCGGCGCTGGGTGGGTACAACTCCTCCTGCAAGATGGTGGAACCCGACTTCCGTGCCATCAATTCAGGTTAGTTGTCGCTGTGAAATCGCTGAGCACTCAAACTATAACTTCATTTCGCGAAGTGAGACAGAAAAATAATCGAACTTTTGCACAGGTGGGAACCGCATTGGCCATCAGGAGGGGAAGTCAGTGGGAGTAATCACAGGCTCATTTTGAAATCTCTACCATCCGGGGAAAAAACATATGCACAGGCGGGCACGGAACTGGCTGTGTCCGCCCATACAGGAGGAAGGTATTATTCGTTCTCGAAGCTGACGGTCTCTACCTGCGCTCCGGGAACCGAAATTCGCACTCGCGGAATGCTCACCCGTACTCGCGGACAAATCACGCCATCAAACCGGGGCGTGGCCGCACTTACGCGCGCAACCTGCACCTCAATCTCTGCCTCAGCCCGCGCCCGGCTGGCTTCCAACCGCGCTAGTTGGGCTTCCTCGCGAGCCGACATCGCCTCAAAGCGCGCCATTCCGCCCCGGGCCCGCGCCATCTTCGTCTGCATTCGGGCCATTACTGTAGCCAATCGGCAAGGGGCAGTCTCATTGTGCGCGGCTAGCGCCTCGCTTTTTGCCGCGAACCAGTCAGCGCGCCCTGCCGCCAGGGCGAGAACACCCTCGGTACGATTGGTAACGCCCGCAGTGAGGTGCGTGATCGCGCGATGTGCCCAAGCCGCGCCGCCGTCCTGATAAATGCCATTCAACCCCAGCGCCAGAACGCCAGCCATCAGCCATCCCCATGCTTGTGTCGATTTCATCGGCTTGAACCCCTTATGGCAGATTGGACGAGTCGCGCCTGAATCCGTTAGCAAAATATACGGAGGGGACGGCGGAAAAGTTCCCTCACCAGGGTGTAAAATTCGGCGCCAAAGGGGGTGAAGTATGCCCTTTTCGGTTTTCTTCCTTTTTGCTTTAGCCCTGCCCCAAACGCCGTCGAATTCGCCACGGCCAGACGCACTCGTCCTTTTGAATCAGGTCAGTCAGCGCTACGCGGATGCCAAGTCCTACCACATCGAAGCTATCCAAGAAGAAACGTCAGGCAACGAACTGCAGCATCGCTGGCAGAAGACGCTGCTTACGGCGATTGTCGCGCCGGGCGGACGTTATCGCTACGAAGGGCGCTCGGGCTACGGAGCGGCGGTTGTTGTGTCAGATGGCGCAACGCAGTGGATTTATCACTTCTATGACCGCCTCTATACCCAGCACTCTGCACCGATCAAATACCCAACCAAGGGAACCATTATTCCGCACGAAGAGGAATCGACGATGACGGCCGCCGAGATCAAAGATGAAATGGCTGGCCGCGCCCATCGCCTAAAATCAGCGACCTTGCTTCGCGATGAAACAATCGCCGTGGACGGCAAGAGTGTTGAGTGTTATGTGGTTCGTTATTCCGATAAAGACTTTAAGACCAGACGAAACGATCTTACCGAGAACACGACGCTGTGGATCGAAAAGTCGCGCATGGTAGTACGCAAGAGCCTGAGTCGAATGGACACTTACCTATTGACTGGGTCCCGCGGGCTTATCCCAATTCGTGAGGAAACGACGGTGGTCTATCCCTTGGTCGAACTGGATCAATCTGAACCAGCCAGTTCATTTAGTTTCATCGCGCCTCCGGATGCGAAATTGGTTTCTGAGTTTCCGAATCCATTTGGCAGCGGCTCACAACCCGAAACAAGTGATCTGCTGGGAAAACCCGCGCCGGAGCTCCGTCTCCCCTCACCTGAGGGTAAGATCACCTCGCTCAGCAGTTTTCGTGGCAAGCCGGTGTTCCTTGAATTCTGGGCCACATGGTGCGCGCCTTGTGTCGACCTCATACCGGAGTTGAGAAAGCTTTACACGGAAACCGAGAGCAAAGGACTGATTTGGATTAGCGTTGATGACGATGAAGATGCGGATGACGCTGTCAAATTCATCTCGCGCGAGAAAATCCTTTGGCCCAATTATCACGATGCAGATGGCTCTCTAGGTGAGGCATTCCAGCGCGCCGGAATTCCGCTGGGTATTTTGATTGACGCTGACGGCAAAGTTGCTTTTTACGAAGCCGGTTACGAGATTTCAGAACTTCGTACTGCGATCGCCAAACTGGGTCCGCCGTTCAGTTCGGTCGCGTCAGCTAAGACATCGTCGAAATGAGCAGCGGAGCATCTGGGCCTATTCCAACCGCTTTCGCGACAGCATGGTCGCGGTCTCCCATTGCGCCTCGAGACGGGTGATGCGGCGATCGTGATCGCGAATCTGCTCGGTAATATCTTTCAGCGTGTCGCTGGCGCGCCGCACGTCGTCGGCAAGCCGCATCGCGTCTTTGATTGCCTCCACGGCTTGCGCGAGAAGGCTCACACACGCTCCGCCGGTCTGCGCCGCTCCCGTTGCGCTCTCAATTCTTCAAGCATCGCATTGGCTTCGGCCAAGCTGCTCCGCAAAGACGACTGTGCCCTCCGCACTTCTTTGCGAAGTTGCGCGGCCAGTTCGGCAACCAGCTGTTCTTCTTCGTCAGACGAACCTTCGCAGCGCGTACGCACCAACTCCGCCACGCTGACGCCGGCCTTTTTTGCTTCCCTGCGAAGCCGATCCCGAAATGCAGGGGTGGTCAGCAATTGCAGACGCGCAGTTTTCATAGCAAGCCCTCAGTCTACACATGAGCATACACATGCTCATACTGAATTTTAACACTTTGCGCTATTCCTTTCCGTCAATTTCCTTCAACCTCTGCAGAATCATCGGTCCCAACTGTGAAACGCTGCCCGCGCCAAGCGTCAGGATCATATCTTCCTCCTGCGCAGCTGCGGCGGCCGAATTCACGGCTTCTGAGAACGAATTCACATACTGCGCGTCCCGAGCGCCCTTCTCTCGTATTGTCCTCGCCAGGACTTCCCCGCTGATTCCTTCGATGGGCTTTTCGCTGGCCGCATAAATATCGAGCACGAACAACGAATCGGCGTCTGCAAATGCAGATGTGAACTCATCCATCAGATCGCGCGTGCGTGTGTAGCGGTGGGGCTGGAACACTACGTGAACCTTGCGAAAGCCGCATTGCCGCGCTGCCGCCAAAGTCGCCTTAATTTCGGTGGGATGGTGGCCGTAATCGTCGATTACACTCACGCCGGCAGCGCGCCCGCGCAACTGAAAACGCCGGTCAACGCCACGGAACTGATCGAGGCCGGAGCGTATCGCTTCCACTTCAATATCGAGGCCGATGCCGACCGCAATTGCCGCGGTAGCATTCAGAACGTTATGCACGCCGGGCACATGCAATGTGAATTCGCCCAAATCTTTCTTGCGGTAACTCACGCGAAAGCGGCTCAATGGCTGGCCTTCCACTCTCAAACTTGAGGTCGAACCATTTTCCAGTTTGATCAGAAAATCCGAGCCACGCTTGGTTCCATAGGTCAGCGTGCGGCGCTGCACGTCCGGCAGCAACCGCCGCAGCAGCGGATCGTCGTTGCACGCCACTACCATTCCATAGAAAGGCACGCGATCCATGAACTCCAGAAATGTTTTCTTTACATCCCTCATGTTGCGGTAGCAATCCATGTGCTCGCGGTCAATGTTGGTCACCACAGAAAGAATCGGGGACAACTTCAAGAACGACCGATCACTCTCATCGGCCTCGGCCACCAGGTAGCGCGACTTGCCCAGCCGGGCGTTCGACCCCAGGGCATCCACACGGCCGCCGACCACCACCGTAGGGTCAAGGCCGCCGCCTGCCAGCACCGCGGCCACCATGGAAGTTGTAGTTGTCTTGCCGTGCATGCCTGCGATGGCGATGCCATACTTCAGGCGCATCAACTCCGCCAGCATCTCCGCCCGCTGAATCACCGGCACATGCAACCTGTGCGCCTCGACAACCTCGGGATTTTCCGTGGCGATCGCCGAACTCGTCACTACCACTTCGGCTCCAGAAATATTCTCGGCGCGATGTCCCTCAAACACCGTGGCGCCCAATGCAGCGAGCCTCTCAGTCACAGAAGAATGCTTGAGATCCGACCCCGAGACCTTGTAGCCGAGATTCAGCAGCACCTCGGCAATGCCACTCATGCCGATGCCACCGATGCCCACGAAATGAATCTGCTGAATCTTGGCAAACATAAGTCAAGTTTCCCGCCACGGATCTACACGGATCAAATCAGTGCGTAAGAAGTATCTGTGAAAATTCGCGCGAATCCGTGGCCAGGTTCGTTTTCACTCCCATTGCGCCGCATGCCGTTTGACCCACCAGCAGGCAGAGTACCCTTGCTGCGGAAAGATCGAACGGCTACAAGTCTGCTGCGCTGTTCCGGTCATATCATATTCGGTCTTGTTGCCCTTCAATGATGTGGCCAGAAACTGATGGACCTTAACCGTGCCGTAGCCCGCCCCTCGCGAGTCGCGCAATTTCCAGACCAGCCAGTCACCCGCATAAAGCATCCCGAAAAGGAGAAGCAGAACTACTACTCCGCCGCCGATTTGTTGTCCTGTAGGGCCTTTCATATGTCAGTTGTCATCGGGACGGAGTTGCTTCCATTATCCGTTTCGTCAATTCCAGCCACCCGCGCCGCCAGCGCCGCAATATCCCGGGCGGCATTGGGATGCGACAATGCGCGGGCCGCTTCTCCCATGATGTGTAATCGTCGCGCATCCCCAAGCAAGGCAGCAATTGTTTCCGCAAGCCAGACACCTTCGAGCTTCGATTCCTCCACCACCACCGCTGCTCCGGCACGCGCCAGCGCCTCGGCATTCACTCGCTGATGGTCGTCCGCCGCCCGGGGAAACGGGACGAAGATCGCGGGCTTCCCTGCCGCAGTAATTTCCGCCACCGTGCTCGCGCCGGAGCGGCAGACCAGCAGATCCGCACGCGCAAATGCTGCAGGCATATCCTCGATAAACTTGAACACCTGCATCTGCTCCCCCGATCCTGATGGATCGAATCGCCGGTACGCGACCAGCGCGTCATTATAGTCACGCTCGCCCGTCTGATGAATAATGCAGATTCCGGGCGCCTGCCGATGCAGTTCCGGCAGGCAGCGAATCATCGCTTCGTTGATCGCGTGCGCTCCCTGGCTACCGCCAAACACAAGGAGAGTCGGCGTTCCACCACGCTTCTTATTACTTAGAACTGGAATTTCGAAGAACGCCTGCCGCACCGGAACGCCGGTTACTTCCGCGTGACGAAAATATTTCGCGGTCTCCGCAAAATGCACCGCCGCGCCGGATACAAATCGCGCCACCACACGGTTGGCAAATCCGGGGACAACGTTCGGCTCAAAGGCAAGCGTCGGGATGTGCTTCATCACCGCTGCCAGCATCGCCGGACCGGAAGCGTATCCGCCCACGCCAATTACGACGTCGGGCGCAAATTCGTTCAGCATGCGGCCCGCGCTCCACACCGCCCGCGGCAAATCGAAGGCTGTCTTGGCGCGAGTCATCAGGCTGACATTTTTCAGCGCGCCCACGCGCACAAGTTGCAGCGGATACCCGGCCGCGGGGACCAGGCGATTCTCGATGCCGCGCGCGGTTCCGATGAACAGCACCTCGGCTGCGTAACATCGCTTGAGTTCGTTGGCGATGGCCAGCGCCGGAATAACATGTCCGCCCGTTCCGCCGCCCGCAAGAATGGCCCGCATGAGGTGACTATATAAGGAATTGTTGATTGTTGATTGCTGATTGAGGAGCGCCTGGGAGCCGGTTCCAATCATCAATTAGAAATCAACAACTCCTTTATCGATCTAATTGTTGGAAAACTTCGCCGGCAGCGGATTACCCGGCCGCTCCGTGTCCCAGAGGATCGAAACCACCCACCAGCGTTTACCGTCATTCAGCAACTGGATGCTGTTGATGCCGCGCTCGAAAGGCTTGCCGGTGGGACTGCGCCGCGATTCGTAGCTGCTGAATACTTGTGTGATATTGCCAAAACTTTGTGGTCGATTCACTATGCCTTTTTCATAAAACGGATCTTTGGAGAAGACTTCACCGGCATCTCGAATAAACTCGTCTACGTTCCAGGTGAGGACCATCTTCGAGCCATCGAGGCCTGTGCTCACTTCGGTGAAGCGCGCCTGTGGGAGAAACAGGGATCGGAAGCGGTTCCAGTCGCGGCCGCCGGCCGGTCCGGAAATCACATCATAGATGGCATGCAGTATCGCGGCCATGGACTTGACGTCTTCGGTTTTTGCAGCGGGAACCTTTGCAGCGAGATCGACCGCCGAGAACATGGGGACTTGGGGCGGTAGTTGGATGGGCTGAGGCGACTCGATCTTCTGAGCCATAGCCAATTCGCCAAAAACACAGCAGAGCGCCAGCAAAATTGTTAGGCGTATCAAAAGTCCTCCGTACTCCGGATCCGTGAAGACGGGTGAAAATCCGTGGCCGCGTTCCTCACTCTGCCTGCTTCGTGATATTCAACAGCACGCCCACACACGCCAGGGTCACAAACAATGACGAGCCTCCATACGACACCAGCGGCAGCGGAATCCCTTTTGTGGGCATCATGCCGAGCACAACGCTGATGTTGATGAAGGCCTGCAGTACTACCATGCTGGTGATTCCGACCGCGAGGTATCGCCCGAATGTGTCCTCAGTTCGCCAGGAAGCCCGCATTCCGCGCCACAAGAATACGGCGAAGAGGGTAACGATAAACGTGGCCCCCACCAGACCTAATTCTTCCGCGGTCACGGCGAAAATAAAATCGGTATGCGGCTCCGGTAGATAAAACAATTTCTGTTTGCCTTCCATCAAGCCTGTGCCGGTGATGCCGCCGATGCCTACGGCGATCAGTGACTGGATGATGTGGAATCCGGTCTTCTGGCGGTCGGCGTAAGGATTAAGAAAGGCCAGAATTCGGTCGCGCCGCCAGCTGACATGGAAGATCAGAAAATAAAGCGGCAGCAGCGATGCGCCGAAGGCGTAACCGAAATAGCGCATTCGCATCCCGGCCACATAAAAAATACAAGCCGCGATTCCGGCACAAGCAATGGCCGTGCCCAGATCGGGCTGCAGCACGATCAGACCGAGCAGCACCAGCACAGGCGCGGCCGCAGGCATTAACGTGTTACGCCAGTCGTGGATGGAATCTGGCATCGTCCTGACACGGCTCTCGAGAAAATAGGCGAGAAACAAAATCAGGACTGGCTTAGCCAATTCCGAAGGCTGGAAGGAAAAACCGCCAGCGTGAATCCAGCGATGGGTATTATGCGAGCGGTCGAGAAAGAAAACGGAAATTAACAGCAGTGTAGTGACGCCGAGAAACGAAAATACTACTGCCGGATGCTTGTAGCGCCGGTAATCGACGCGCATCGCGACCAACATCGCCACAATGCCCGCCGCTGCCCAGATCAACTGCTTCGACAAGAAAGCGTAGGGAGAGCCGAAGCGCTCCCGCGCCATCACCGCCGATGCCGAAAACACCATCACCAGCCCGACAAAGACGAGCAGCATGGTCACGGTAAACAGCCAGCGATCGACGCTCACCCGCTTTGCCATGGGAAGTTCATTTCACCACGGAGAACGGAGGACACGCTGGATGAATTGCTGATTGTTGATTTTTGATTGTTGATTGTTTTGGTTCAGGGCAGCGTCCCTGATAGCGGCATAATGAGAATTGCCAATGTCCTAGCTCAGCCCCCGCACAATCTCCTTGAAAACCTGGCCGCGCTGTTCATAATTCTTGAACTGATCAAAGCTGGCGCACGCCGGAGCCAGCAACACCACATCACCCGGCTCGGCCACGGCATTCGCCTTGCGAAGTGCATTCTCCAAAGTTTCCGCGTGCACCGCTTCCACATTCTTAATCTGCGATTCGATCTTTGCCGCTGCCGCGCCGATGGTGTACACACGCTTCACGCGCTGCCGAAGCAAATCGTTCAGAACGCTGTAGTCGCTGCCCTTGTCCTTGCCGCCAAGAATAAGGTGGATGTTCGCGGGAAACGATTCCAGCGCCTTGATCGTGGCATCCACATTCGTGGCCTTTGAATCATTGTAGTAATCCACGCCACGAATCGTGGCCACATATTCCAATCGGTGCTCAACCGCCTTGAAATCCCGTACCGCCTGGCGAATTTTCTCCGGAGCACATCCCATCAATATGCCCGCGCACACGGCAGCCAGCACGTTCTCCAGATTGTGCGCGCCCTTCAGAGGAATTTCGGAAGCCAGCATGATCTCGCGCTGAGCTGTTTCCTCGCTCCCAGACCCATCCCGAAACACAACGTTTCCATCGCGGACCCACGCGCCTCGTTTCACTTCTTTCTGGCGGCTGAACCAGAACACCTGCGCCTGGGTACGCCCCGCCATGCCTACGCAAGTGGGATCATCGGCATTCAGCACGGCGAAATCTTCACTTTTCTGATTTTCGAAGATGCGTGCTTTTGCATCCACGTACGCTTCCAAGGTCCCGTGGCGATCCAGATGATCGGGCGTTACGTTCAACACCACGGCAACTTTCGGATGGAAGGTTTGAATTGTCTCCAGTTGAAAGCTGGAAACTTCCAGGACAATCACGGATTCCGGTTTGGCCCGCTCCGCCAGGGAAATCGCGGGCGTGCCGATGTTACCGCCCACCAGGGTTGGCACTCCGGCGGCTGCGAGAATCTCTCCCGTCAGCGTGGTGGTTGTGGTCTTGCCGTTCGATCCCGTGATGGCCACGATCGGTCCGGGCAGGAACTGCGCCGCAAGTTCGATTTCGCCAATCACCCGTTCGCCCAGCGACCGCGCCTGCACCAGCGGAGGAGCATCGACCGGAACTCCGGGGCTTACAACAATTAAATCTTGGCCGCGAAAAGTGCGTTCGCCATGTCCACCGGTCTCTACCGTAATTCCGTGATCGAGCAACGTGGGAATCTCGTTCCGCAAATCGTCTCCGCTTTTCGTATCGGAGACAGTCACCTGCGCTCCGTGCGCTTTCAAAAATAGAGCAGACGCCACTCCGGACTTTCCCAGGCCGACGACCAGAACGCGTTTGTCTTTGAGGTCCATCGTAAGTCGATTGCTGATTGTTGATTTTTGATTGCTGATTCAAGAACCCAAGGCCCGCCGTTTTTTGCAATCAACAATCAAAAATCAGCAATCAGCAATTCCTAACTACTCGCCTGCAGCCCTACCGCAGCTTCAGCGTGGTCAGTGCGAACAGCGCGAACACCAGCGATGCGATCCAGAAGCGAACAATAATCTTCGACTCTGACCACCCCATCAATTCAAAATGATGATGGAGGGGAGCCATCTTAAATATGCGCTTCTTGCGCAGTTTATAGGAACCCACCTGCAGGATGACCGACACTGCTTCGATCACGAAAACTCCGCCGATGAATGGGAGCAGAAGTTCCTGCTTGATGATGACCGCGACGGTGCCAATCGCGCCGCCTAACGCAAGCGATCCTACATCGCCCATAAACACTTCGGCGGGATGCGCGTTGTACCACAAGAATCCGATCGACGATCCCACCATGGCTCCGCAAAAAATCGTTAACTCGCCGACCTGCGGCATTTTCGGAATCTCCAGATAAGTGGCAAAGGTGGCATGGCCGCTTACGTAGGTCAACACCGTGAGCGCACCTGCTGCAATTACCGTGCAGCCGATCGCCAGGCCGTCCAGGCCATCGGTAAGATTTACGGCATTGCTCGAACCTACAATGACGAGTGCCACGAATGCGATGAACGGCAAGAACGCCAGCGGCCAAAGATGGGGAAACCGTTCCAGATTCTGAACGACGAGATCCGGGTGGAATTGTTTGAGGAAGGGCACGATCAGCTTGGTCGAATACATTCCGTATGTCTGCATGGCGATCAGCATCACCGCGATCACGATGCTGGTTGCGATCTGCAACCCCAACTTTGCCCGCCCGGTCAGACCAAGGTTCCGGCGGTGCGCCACTTTGGTGTAGTCATCGGTGAATCCAATCGCCGCAAATGCGCAGGTGGCGAATACCGCGATCCACACGAAGCGATTGCTCAGGTCGGCCCATAGCAGAGTGGGCACGACGATTGCGATCGCAATCAGCAGGCCGCCCATGGTGGGGGTGCCCGCTTTCTTCTGATGCGCTTTCGGACCTTCTTCTCGAATGTATTGTCCGATCTGGAATTCGCGCAGCCGGTTAATGACCAGCGGGCCCACAATCAGTGCGGTAAACAGCGCGGTAAGACTGGCAAATGCGGTGCGAAATGTCAGATAGCGGAAAATTCGGAAGGGCGGAAAATAATGTTGCAGCTTCACAAACAAGAGCCAGTAGAGCAATCAGCCTCCGTCCCGCAATAATCTCAATTCTTTCCGTCGCGCCGCGCCTGCCAGGTCTCGAGCGCTTTTTCCAGTTTCACACCTCGCGAAGCCTTCAAAAGGACCACATCACCAGCACGCGTCTCACGCGCCAGCCACTCGCCCGCCTGTTCCGGCGAGCTCAGAAATTCTGACTGGACTCCAGCCTGTCTAGCCGCGTGGACCATGGATTCCGCCAGACCGCGCACTCCAACCAGTAGATCGATTTTCTTCTCGGCAATGTGCTGACCAGCCGCCCGGTGCATCTCTGCACCTGCAGGACCCAACTCCAGCATCTCACCGGCGATCACGATCCTCCTCTTGGCATGCACCGCAGTCAGCGCATCTACCATTGCCTCCAGTGCCTTCGGATTCGAATTGTAACAATCGTTGATCACCGTGATGTTATCCATGTGGAGAACCTGCCCGCGTTTTTCCGCTGGAGCCAGGGTCGCGAGCGCGGCAACGGCCTGCGACAGTTTGAGTCCGCTTTCGAGCCCCACTGATACCGCTGCCAGCGCATTCAAAACGTTATGTTCTCCAACCAGCGGCAAAACCGCGTGTTCGCACGCATTTCCCACCACAACATCGAACTCGGTGCCTTCTGCTCCTTTCGATTGGATTTTTTCCGCGCGCACGTGCGAGTTCTGATGGGTGCCGTAGAGTAAAACTTTTCCCTTGAAGTCTCGCCCAAACTGCGAGACATACTCGTCATCCGCATTCAACACTGCGGTGCCCGTCGCCGGCAGCGATTCAACTAATTCATATTTGGCGCGCGCAATCCCCGCCAGGGAATCGAAAAATTCCAGATGCACCGCGGCTACATTTGTAACCACACCAATTTCCGGCTGCGCCATCTTCGCCAAGGCGCGGATTTCTCCGGCGTGAGACATCCCCATCTCGATCACGGCTAAGTCATACTGCGGATCTAACTTCAGCAACATGAGCGGTAATCCGAAATGGTTGTTGAAATTCCCCTCCGACTTCATCACTTGAAGCTGTGAGCTCAACACGTGAGCGATTGCTTCTTTGGTTGTGGTCTTTCCGGCCGATCCTGTGACCGCAATCAGCGGTTTGCCCCACATCTTCCGCACCGCGGTCGCCAGTGCCTGCAGCGCCACTAGAGTGGCTTCCACCGCGAGTAAATTTGTCTTTATTTTCCCGGAATAACGCTCCAGATAATCCCTTCGTACAACAGCCGCGAGCGCTCCTTTTTCGAGCGCCTGCTTAACGAAGTCGTGCCCATCCAGGCGTTCGCCCTTCA
Source organism: uncultured Acidobacteriaceae bacterium (assembly GCA_963724815.1). Taxonomy (GTDB): domain Bacteria; phylum Acidobacteriota; class Terriglobia; order Terriglobales; family Acidobacteriaceae; genus Sulfotelmatobacter. The sequence continues at coordinate 166,681 of CAVRWS010000007.1, read as the reverse complement.
CCGCGAAGAAAAGTTGACCTGAACCCACGGTCCGGGAATCGATGGAATATCCGTTTACGGATTCGTTCCGCACGAAATTCCCGGTCGCGGAAATAAATTCGGCAATCTGGGCGAGCGTCAGCTTCATCGGCGCGCTCCGGCTGGCTCAGCATTGCACTCGTAACCCGCTGCTCGCAAGGCCTGGCGCGCCACTTCCAAATCGTCAAACGGGATTGCACCTTCGCGCGCGACCTGCACTTTTTCGTGCCCCTTCCCAGCTAGAAGCACAATGTCTGCCGGGCGCGCCTCGCCGATGGCCAAGGCAATTGCTTTGCGCCGGTCGGGCTCGACGCTGTATTTCACTCCAGTCTTCTGCAACCCGACCACTGCATCATTAATAATCGCGCGCGGATCTTCGCTGCGCGGATTGTCCGAGGTGAGCACCACGAAATCACTTCCCCGTCCCGCCGCCTCGCCCATCAGTGGGCGTTTCTTCCGGTCTCGATCGCCGCCGCATCCAAACACCGTCAACACTCTTCCTTTTGCCGGGGACACCAACTCCCGCGCCAGCGCCGTCAAATTTCGCAGTGCATCGTCGGTGTGCGCGTAGTCGACAACGACGGTAAACGGCTGGCCACAATCCACGCGTTCAAATCTTCCGGGAACACACGCCAGCTTGTCGATGCCCGCCGCAATCGCATCCGTCTTACAACCCCGCGCATAGCAGGCGCCCGCGGCCGCCAGAATGTTATAGACATTTACCCGTCCAATCAGGGCGGAGAATACTGCGATATTTCCTTCCGGCGTCACCAGATCAAATCTGGTTCCGCGGGTGGTGATGTCCACCTTCTCCGCGTGCAAGTCGCCGCGCGTCCAACCGTACTTTAAAACCAGCGAACTGCGCTTCCGGCTGAACTCCGCCAGCTTCCCGCCATACGAATCGTCCACATTGGTTACTACTGCTCGCGGCGCGTCCGTGCCGCAGCCTTCAAACAATATGCGCTTGGCGGCGAAGTATTCTTCCATCGTCTTGTGATAGTCGAGATGATCGCGGGTCAGATTGGTGAAGACTGCCACATCAAACGGGATGCCGTACACTCGCTCTTGTGCCAGCGCGTGGGAAGAAACTTCCATCACTGCATCCGTCGCACCGTGGCCCAGCGACTCACTAAAGATGCGGTTCAGTTCCAGAGCCTCCGGAGTGGTATGCGGCGCCGGCAGAACCTTTCCGGCCACATGATATTCAATCGTGCCAATCAAGGCGCTCTTCCGTCCCGCCGCCGTCAGAATCGATTCCACCAAATAAGCTGTCGTGCTTTTTCCATTTGTACCGGTGATTCCCGTGACCGCAATCCGCTCCGCTGGTCTCTTGTAGAAATTCGCACTTATTCGTGCCAGCGCTCGCCGGCCGTTCGCAACCACCGCCCAACCCACATTCGGACGTTGTTTCTCGGCAGCGGAATCGGTGACCACGGCCACTGCTCCCGCCTGAATCGCCTGATCGATAAACCGGTTTCCGTCGCTGGACTCGCCGCGCATGGCCACGAACGCGCACCCCGGCTGCACCCGCCGCGAGTCGTATTCCACACTGCTCACGCCCGGATCCCCGCTTTGCGCGAGAACCTCCGCACCATCCAGCAACTGTTGGAAGGTCATTGCTCAGAATTATATGGTACAGAACGTGGCACAGGGTCGAAGCGGCCGGGAAGAGTTCCGAGCTTAGGAAGTTGGAGTGCGGTGCTTCGTGGCGAGTGCCGCGGCTGCAGGGTTTGAACGCAGAATTACTTCTTGCTCGCCTTACCTTCCATTACGGTGGACCATTTGGTTCCATCTTGTGACATATCGAAAGTAAAGCTGTAGGAAGCTGTCGAAGTTATTTTCATGGTAAAGCGGCCCTTCATGGTCGTGCCACCCATTTTCTCATCGCTGGTCCAGGTCCATGTATCGCCGTCGAGCCAGCCGCGGGAATCGTCGAATTCACCGAAGCTGTTGAACTCGCGATAGGTGTAGGCCTTCTCATCGGCGGAATATCCCATCACAGATAGACCCACGCCGTTGCCCATCGAACTTTTATAGTCCGAATGGCAGACGAGGTAGAAATCGCCCTCCATCCACTCGCACTTTTCGTTTTCCGTCATTGTCCCGCCGGGGCCCATCGTTCCCGGCTTCATAGTGCCGTCGAGAGTCCAGGATCCGACGAATACATCCAGCTTCTTCAGTTCCGGTGCGGGCTTCGGAGGCTGCATCTGTGCCGTGGCGGCTGCCCCGGCCAGGACCCAAGCCATCAAAACTGCTGCGCGTAATTTCATGTGCGTCTCCTTGAACAGGCTTGCGTCCGTAAATTCCCGAGGAAGAATTTTACGATACCATTCTCTATGTGCAGTGCAATTCCACGGCGAACCTACCAGTCTCCCCAGTGTGCGGCCGTTGCCTGATGGAACTTGAGCTTCCACACGTCGCCCTGCTTCACCCATACCGAACTGAAATGCTGATACCGTGGCGGAGGTCCCTGATCCTCTTCGGGCTTTTCACGCACGATCGCGTCGTAGGTAACGACGACGGCATCGTCCGCCAGCGTGACGACTTTCATGTCATACGGCGTGAGCTCGACCAGGTCCGAGTCACCTAAATTCTGAGCGGCCTCTTCTCCTTCGAGCAGACTTCCGTCGACTCCGACCAGGGAGAAATTCTGGCTGAGCGTTCGCTTGAAAAATGCGGCGTCGTCTTTCTTCTTGGCTTCGATCAAATTTTTCTCATTGGCGATTGCGCTTTGATCGAGCGCACTCGGGACTTTGACGGCGGCTGGAGTCTGCGCCGCTACCTGGATTGAAGCAAACTGGATTGCAGCTGAGCAACAGAGAACGGCACAGGAACGCCAAAAAATCTTCACACGACCTCCTTCTGATCTTGTTTCTGCTGATCTTGTTTCTGCTGATCTTGTTTCTGAATTGGCTGTTTAGGAGCCGCTTGTGTAGGGAGCGATAAACCCGGAAGTCCGTCAATACTGACTTGATTCTTCCGCTCGCGGTAAGCTTGCAAGCCTTCCGGCCCCTGCTTGCGAGCCCATGCCGCGAGCTGTTCGCGCTCGCCCTCGTATTTGAAACGGGGAACGCCATACCCACAGGAGTCGGTGACTCGAGTGATTTCGATCACGATGATCGAACGGATGCTCTCGTAAGCCGGAAAGTTTTCCGCGAGAGCCGCAAACTCAGATTGGTGAGGCTCAACCGCACGGCCCATGCCATACAAACGAAAAATATTCGGCGGGCCTTGAAACGCGCAGAACATCAGAACAATACGGCCATTTTCTTTCAGGTGCGCGATGGTCTCGACTCCACTTCCGTTGAAATCAACATAGGCAACCGTGGTCGGCCCCAGAATGCGAAACGTGTCCAGGCCTTTGGGGGAAAGGTTCACGTGTCCACCCGGGTCGAGCGGAGCCGATGCGACGAAGAATATTTGCTGCGCCTCGATAAAACGCTTTGCCTCTTCGTCGATCACGGAACGAGTCTTCCCCATCGCTACTCCTGAATCCTCTGCACCAGATCCCCGCGCGGAACTGATACCTGCTCGCCGGTGGCGAGATTCTTCAGCGCGAACGCGCCGGCTTTGATTTCATTTTCACCGACGATCAAAATATATTTTGCCCCTGCTTTGGTTGCGGTTTCGAAAGATTTCTTCAGGCGGAAAGTTTCGTCGCCCAAATCCGCCACGACGTTTTGTCTTCGTAGATCGCGGGCCAACTGGGCTGCTTCCACGTTCATCCCCACGCCTAGCGGAGCGATATATACGTCCGGCTTCTTTATCACCCTTTCAGCCGGTGTCGATTCCTGCAGCGACATCACCAGCCTGTCTTCGCCGATGGCAAAGCCGATTCCCGGAGCTGCTGGTCCGCCGAGCGCCTCGGAAAGCCCGTCGTAGCGGCCGCCGCCGAGGATTGCGTTCTGCGCGCCCAACGCCCCGTGAGTGAATTCGAAGGCGGTGCGCGTGTAGTAATCCAGTCCACGCACCAGGCGATCATTCAATGTAAACGGGATTCCAACCTTGGTCAGGATTTCTTTTACCGTGGCAAAATGCGCGCGGCAAGGTTCATCCAGAAATTGGCTGATGCGCGGCAGGGTGCCGATGATCGGCTGATCGGCCGGGACTTTGCAATCGAACACACGCAACGGATTGGTCACGGCACGGCGCTGGCAATCCACGCACATGTTTCCGACCACCGGCTCCAAAGCCTTGCGCAGCGCCTCGTTGAAAGCGGCTCGATCATTTGCGCACCCGACGGAATTCAGTTCGAGAGTCCAGCCCTTGATCCCGAGACGATCGAGCAATGTGGCCAGCATCTCCAGCACTTCGGCATCGCGCGCCGGAGACTCACTGCCCGATGACGCCGGACCGATGATTTCGGCATCGATCTGGTAGAACTGGCGGTAACGGCCCTTCTGCGGCCGCTCACGGCGGAACATTGGGCCCATGCAATAGAGCTTGTTCAGTCCGCGGTCGCCGAGTTTGTGTTCGATGTAAGCCCGGACAATGCCCGCCGTGGCCTCGGGGCGGAGTGTGAGCGACTGGGATGATCTAAAGACAGGAGTCCGATTCTGAAACTGTTCGACCTCGACTTCTTGGGTCTTGATCCAAGAGGACGAATCGGCCGTGCCAGATGGAACTACGATCCGCAATTTAATTTCAAAACGCCGAAGGTACTCCGCGTCTTGAGAGTATCGTCGCAGAAATTCGGGAGATTTGACCTCGGCACGGGCTTTTAGCAGTAAGTCGATTGCCTCTAAGGTAGCCTTTGGCCTAAAGCAAACGAGCTCGGGCGAGTCCGGAATACGGTTGATAATGCGGATGCGTAAAGGACCTAGGTACGCATTCACCGGGGTGGCGCTTTCCACATAAAACTGCTTCCCATCCAGTCCTCTCTTGATCCATTCGGTGGCGAGGGCTTCCTCATCAAACCGATCGCCATCAGACCAGGTGAACATTTCCTTGGAGACAATGTCGGTCTCTTCGCCCACGCCGCGCGCAAAGAGCTCTGTCGACTCAAAAATCGGAGTACGAATTTCCTGGAAGTTGTGGGCGCGAAAGACATCGCGCGCCGTCGACTCCACAAAATTCCACAGCGCCGTCTCCGGCGGCAGAAGATCACGCGTTCCTCGGACAGCTTTGATCATTGAGGTCTCAATTCCTACAATTCTCATCTACGAAATTGTCATCCTGAGCGGAGACTTGTCTTTCGCTTTGCGAAAGACAAGTGGCAGTCGAAGGATCCCTAGCGACTCAAACCGCCCCAGCAACCTCTCGAGGAATTCTCTCCACGCTCGGCATCTTGCGAACACGGGGAGAACGCCTTAATGCGTCCTGGCGGCGTACGAGCGATAGGGATCCTTCGACTCCGCAAACCGATTCGCAATGCGAATCGGTTTGCTCCGCTCAGGATGACAGTCTTCCCTACGCTACCGTTCCCGCAAATACTCTTCCGTGTATCCCAGATAATTCCTGGCATACATCATGATCTTCTCGTCCTCGCCCGGCTCCAGCCTTCGTCGGAACTTTCCTGGAGACCCCATCCACAGCGAGCCCGGCTCGACCACCGTTCGCTCTGGGATGAGAGTGCCTGCGGCGATAATCGATCCGGCGCCGATCTTCGCGCCATTCAGAATAATCGAGCCCATGCCGATCAGGCACCGGTCTTCGATCAGGCAGCCGTGCAGCGTTACCGAGTGACCCACGGTCACATATTCGCCAAGCGTAACTCCGCAAGTATTTTTCATGCCATGCAACACGCTGCAATCCTGAATGTTCGAGTGCGCCCCGATGCGGATGGCATAGACGTCGCCGCGCACCACCGCGTTCATCCAGACGGATGCATGTTCGCCGAGCACCACGTCGCCGATAATCTGCGCCGACTCGTCCACGTAACAGGTCGCCGGAATCGTCGGCCTCATCCCTTTAAAGGACCGGATCATTCGTTCACTCCGTTTTATCAGGAGACAAAGAGATAAGAATAAATAGTACCAGCAGTCTTCGTTGACGAGCCTTCCGTGCGGTCCCATCTTTGCCTTCCGCGTTGCCTTCTGCGAAACTGACCTGTTCTCCACATTGACTGAAGAGCGAGAGCTGAGAACCGTTTCATGGGCCGCATTCACGTACTTTCCGAGCAAGTTGCCAACAAAATCGCCGCCGGCGAGGTGGTGGAGCGGCCGGCGTCAGTAGTGAAAGAGTTGCTGGAAAACGCCCTGGATGCGGGCGCAACGCGAATCAAGATCAGCGTCGAGGCGGGCGGCAAGAAATTAATTCAGATCACGGACAACGGATGCGGCATGGTGCGCGACGATGCCATGCTGGCTTTCGAGCGCCACGCCACGTCAAAAATTAAGGATGCGGAAGATTTGTTGAGCGTGGCCACGCTGGGATTTCGCGGCGAAGCGCTTCCTTCTATCGCCTCGGTGTCACGCTTGCGGCTGGAGACTTGCGCGGTCGAATCTGGCGCTGCGGCCTCGGGCACAATCATTGAAATCAACGGCGGCAAGATGGCGCGCGTCGAAGAGGCAGGATTGCCCGAGGGCACATCGATTACGGTGCGAGATCTTTTTTTCAATACTCCGGCGCGCAAAAAGTTTTTGAAGGCAGAGTCCACCGAGCTATCGCACATCGCTTCGCTGGTGACACACTACGCGCTGGCCCATCCGGAGAAGCATTTTGAATTGCATTCGATGACCAATGCCATGCTGGTGGCGCCTCCGGTGGGAGGATATAGCGAGCGCGTTTATCAGGTGTTCGGCAAGGAAACGCTGGACCAGCTCATTGCAGTGGCGGCGGTGCAGGCGCTCGAACATGTTGGATTGCCGCAGCCTCCGCCGTGGCGGCGGAAGGAGGTAAGCGGCGAAGATGCGCAGGAACATATCGAACCCGGCCAGATGCGGCTGCACGGCTTCGTTTCGAAGCCGGAGATCCAGAAGCTGAATCGCAATTCGATTTATATCTTTGTGAATGGGCGGCTGATCCGCGACCGGTTGGTGCAGCATGGACTGACCGAGGCTTATCGCAACATCATTCCGCCGAGTGTGTATCCCGTGGTGTTGCTGTTTCTGGAATTGCCCGCCGGTGAAGTGGATGTGAATGTGCATCCTTCAAAAACTGAAGTGCGCTTTCGACAACCGACTGCGCTGCATGATTTTGTGCGGGACACAGTGCGGGCGGCGCTGATGAAGGCGCGCCCGGCGCCACAGTTCACCACGGAGATTCACGCTCATGCGACCGCAAGTTCAGGGCTGACATCGGGCGCGCGAGAGTGGGAACCGCCTTCTGACATACTTGCTGAGTCCGGGGCGCGAACTTTGTATGAAGCCGCGGGAGGCGCGGGGTTTGCCCTGCAGGCGCCGGTCGCGCCGCCGGTTTCGGCGCGGTTTCAGTTCGAGGCCGGAATTGCGGTAGAGGCGAATGCAGCGATTCCCGTGGCTCGAGGGCTCGAGGGTCGATTCGGCGAAGCGATTCCGGATAACGGCTGCGCTCCCGAACTCGAAGTACGCGAGGAAGAACCTACACTGGCGGCGCTTTCTACTTTGCGTCCTCTGGGACAGATTCGCAATTCGTTTATTCTCGCGGTGAACGAAGATGGACTATGGATTGTCGATCAGCACGTGGCGCATGAGCGCGTGCTTTTCGAACGCATTCTGAAGCAACGGGCGGTGCAGAAAGTTGAGAGCCAGCGGCTGTTGATGCCGATCGTGCTGGAGCTTTCTCCGGGGCAGCAGGCGGTGTTTGCGGAAATCGCCGACGAACTGCAACATAACGGCTTCGAGGCTGAGCCGTTTGGAGCGCGGAGCGTTGCAGTGAAAGTTGCGCCCGCGGGAGTGGATGCGGCCGCAGTCGAGAAGATGCTGCACGAACTGCTCGATCAGATTTCCCGGGAAGAACAGTCGCTAAATTTGGAGAAGATTCGCGGGCGCATTGCCGCCTCCATTGCCTGCCACGCCGCCATCAAGGTCAACATGCCGCTGGAGCAGAACAAAATGGAGTGGCTGCTCTCGGAGCTCGCGAAAACCGATCATCCTATGTCGTGCCCGCATGGCAGACCGGTGGTGCTGCGGTATTCTGTTAAGGAGATACAGAAGGCGTTCAAGAGGATTTAGCGCTGAAGACAATTGCTGATTGATGATTTTTGATTGTTGATTGAAAAGCAAAAGCCACAGGGCTCTTAATCAACAATCAGAAATCAACAATCAACAATTGTCCTTGGCTGTTCTTATGACCGAGCAGGAGTTACAGCAACTGCGACGCGAGAAGTGGCGACTGGATGGCAAAGCTGTCCGGACCATTGAGCAGGCGCGCGCCTTCGTCGAGCAAGTCGGATTTTGCCTGATGTATCCGGTGCGGCCGGCGATGCCGGTGCCGACATTTATTGGCGCGTTCGTAGGCTCGGACAATCGTCTTCCGACATGGCAGCATGCTTATTCCGATCCGCGCGCGGCGGAAGCGACCGAACTCATGGTCCGGCTGTTGCGCGAACGGTCCGCGTACGAGGCGAATTTGTTCGAGGAGAACAATGCATTTCTGGTAGCGGCTTCGGCATTTCCTTATTTTTATGCGTTAGTGGGGGAGCGCAACCCCAAGCTGGCGCCGAAGCAGGGGCCGCGCTCTCCGTACTCGCCACTGGCGTGCGATGCCTTTGAATTGATCCGGCGCGATGGGCCCATCTCAAAGCAGAAGTTGCAGGAGGCGCTGGGTGGCGCGGTTTCTCTGCCTGCGCTCGACAAGGCTCTGAGCGAGTTGCTGGCCAAGTTGCGCATCACGCGCGTGGATTACAAACTGCCTGAAGGTTCTTACTGGGATGTTTTATATCGTTGGTCGCCGGATGCGGTGCGCGAGGGCGTGGGACTCTCGGTGCAGCAGGCGCTCTCGGCGCTGCTCTCGAAATATCTCGATTGCGTGGTGGCCGCCGACCTGGCGGAATTGGAATCCTTCTTCGGAAAATTTGTAGCCCGGTCGCGGGTAAAGGAAGCCGTCAATGCGTTGCTCGCGGCGCGGGAGTTGAGCTTCGTGCATGTGAGTGGAAGGTCCATGCTGCAGATCACGCCGGAGAAGGAAGCGGCAGTTCCAGCCAAGCCCCGTCATGCCGCGAAGTAGGTCGTTCGTTCATCATGTGATCGCGTGTACAATCTACTCGCGAAATGACCGACAACCAGACCCCAGGCCCCTCTCCGAGCAAACTGATCATTGCCATCGACGGCCCAGCGGGCGCGGGCAAGAGCACGATTGCTTCCCGCCTGGCGCGCAAGCTTGGATACGTGAACCTCGAGAGCGGCGCGATGTATCGGGCGCTGGCGCTGAAGGCAATCGAGAAGGATGCATCGTTTGATGATGAAGACGCTCTGGTGAAACTCGCGGAAGAGTCGCGTATTCAACTGGAACCCACTCGAGATGGAAATCGGACGCTGTTGAATGGGCACGATGTTTCGGCGCGCATTCGCGAGCGCGACGTGACCGAGGCGGCGTCGCGCGTGTCTGTGCATCCAAGAGTGCGGGCATGGATGGTGGCGCATCAGAGGGCGATGGGTGTGGGCGGCGGTGTGGTGATGGAAGGCCGTGACATCGGAACAAAAGTTTTTCCAGACGCTGATTTGAAGATATTTCTCGATGCGGATCCGGTGGTACGCGAGCAGCGCCGCATGGAGCAGCAGAAGATCAAAGGTGAAGTAGCCGCGAATGTGGCTGCGGATTTGCGCGAACGCGATCGCCGCGACCGGACTCGGGCGGCATCGCCGCTGATGGCAGCGGAGGATGCAGTGGTGATTGATTCGACCACTATGGGTGAGGATGAAGTGCTGGCGCAGGTGGAAGATCTGGCCAGGAAGAAATTAGAGGGTTGAATCTAAGCGTCGTGATCTTCTGTTTCGCATGTAGCCTAAGCACCGGGCTGCGCCCGGGGACAGCCGGGGGCGGCTGTCCCTACATAAATCTTAATTGTCTGTCGGCTCGACTTTTGACTTTGGCGCGGGCAGCGCTTTGGCTGGCTTGGCCGGCGTCGCCGGGGGGGCAGGAACCGCGGGCGAGGCTGTCGCCGAGGCCTTGCGTATTTCGATCCCATCGTGCTCGTTATTGATCACAATGTGGGATGAGCCATTGCCCACGCTGCCGCTGGCCGTCGCTTCGTGATCTCCATTGTCGATTTTCAACTCGGGGAAGTCGGATTGGATTTCACCGTCGCGGGTGCGGGCATCTACGCGGAAACCGGCTTTATCAGGCACGCTCAACTGCACATCTCCGTTGCGGCTGTCGATCTGCACGTTTCCTAACGAATGCATGGATATCTCAATGCCACCATTGTTATTTTGCAGGCGCACATCGCCGGATACGTCTTCGAGGCGTATCTGCTTGGAGCGCGTCGTCAAATGGACCGGGCCCGTAATTTTATCCGCGTGCAGATCGTCGGAATCGAGATCCAGCTCGCCATCGATGTGCGAGAACTCCATGTCGGTGCGGGAAGACTTGAACGCGACATTCTTGCTGATGCGAGCGAGCTTCACGCTCTCCTCGAATTCGCCGTCCAGTTGTAGGGAGCCTTTTACGTCCATTACCGAGACTTCATTCAGGCGGCCATCAATGTGAACGTCTCCCGTGACCTGCTCGACTTTGGCGGAGCTTTTTTCCAGATTCAGTTTTATGTTGCCGGTGACGTCTTCCACGGAAACATCGCCGTGCTGGGCGGCAATCTCCACGTCTCCATCGCGGCCGGTAACGGAAACATCCCCTTTCCGGCCAGTAATGTGCAGCTCCATCTTTCGGGGGATGGAAATATCCAGATCGCTTTGCACGGAATGATCGCCAGCCTGGGACTTGGCGTCAAGAATCATTGTGTTGCCCGCAAGGCTGATCTGCGGTTTAGTTTGCTGGTTGTACTTATCGGCGTCATTCTGGCTTTCCGCGCCGACGCGTTTGCGGACTACGACCGTAATTTGCTTGTCGTCGGCCACGCTGACGCGCACCGCGCCGTGATCGTCATTGACGCGAAGGCTGGTCACGGTTGACGGTATGGCTTGTTCAAGATGATCGTCGAAGTTGTAGGTCTGGCCGAAAACGTTATCCAGGTCGCTGTCGTCGATGCCCATGTTGTCACGGATTTCACCCCAATTAAATCGCGAGGCCTGGGTAGCAATGAGCCCACAGATAACGATGAGAATTACCAGACAAACTCCTCCGACTCCAATGCCGCGCGAGGGCAATCCATCACGCTGGGCTTGCTGGTGCTCGATCAGCTTGAGCACACCCCACAGAATCAGCAGCAGTGGCCAGTAGTGGGCAAACCACGTTCCCAGCCGCGCCCAGGAAAGCATGTGCATGTTCCCCAAGAGGAAGACGATTCCGAGAATAATCAGCACGACCGGTCCGGCGAAAGAACGGCGACGCCGAGGCGGCAGCGGAGCCGGAACCGGCGGTGGAACGGGATAAGACACCGGACTAGACATTGCGCACCTCCTCGGAAGATGGGGGTCCTGGGTTCGACGGCGGTGGTGGCGGGGGCGCGGGCGGCGCGACAACCGGAGGCGCGGGCTGCAGCGGACTAATGTGTCCGGCTGACGAGGCGTTGCTCTGCAGCAGTTTGACCACGCCAATCACCAGCAGAATCGCGGGCCATGTTCGATCGAAGCTGGCAACATTGAGACTCTGGAGCAGGAACAACGTACCAATCGTCATCAATATCGCGGGCCCCATGATCTTCCGCATGCGGCAGCGATCACACTGACAGTTGTAACCAACAACTCTGCGCACTCGGCAGCTCCCGCAGGTGCAGTCCGCGGGGTGTCTTCCGATCATTCCCCACGCTCGGGCGAACATCCATGCCCCGAAGAAGATCAGAATCAGCGGCCAGAAACGATCCATGCCGAACTCCCAGATGTTCATGGTGTGCAGCAGGAACAGCACGCCTAATCCAATCAGGACGATGGCGACAACGGGGATGTTTTTGGCCTCGCTTCTGTCGCCCATACTGAAGGCTTGGCCCAATCCAAATGGATCTGGCGGGGGCTGGCCTTCCTGAAGAGCGCGTGCGGTGCGTACGGCGTCGATGATCTGGTAGACGTAGAAAAATGCGATGGCGATCCCGAACAAGGCGTCCCAATTCCCCGCATGATCGGAGGCGAAGATCAGGAGGCCGAAGATCAGCAGATGCGCTAGTCCCTTGGCATATTGCGAGCAATAGACCGCGCCCACTCCGAAGGGGAAAAATCCGGCGAGAATGCCAGCGACTGTGGGATTCGGCCCAGAGCTAGGCCTTGGCGAAATCGGCGGCGCTCCCACGGGTGGATAGACAGTTTGCTGAGGTGCGAACCCAGCCGCCGGGGCCGTGCCCTCCAAACGAGCTGCGAGGCAAGGCTCGCAGTAGACGACACCGCGGACGTCGCGGGTGCAATTGGCGCAGAGCGGCTTGCCGCAAGTGCGGCAAAACGCGACTGCGGCAATATCGCTATGAGTGGCGCAGTTCATACGAACCTCCTGTACGTGGTCACCGACACTACAGGCAGATCCGGATTTGACGGATCAAAGACAGAGGGACCCAGCGGAACGCTGGCTAGAACCAGATTATTTTCCGTCTGGCTATAGTTGCGCTCCTGCTTCTGCTCGGGCTGTTGAGTTGTGTCGTTTTTATGGTCTTTCTTATCCGGTGTCGAATCCTGCGAACCAGATCCTGCAGAAGCTGGCTCGGCGGTGGTCACGTTGCGTTTGAATTCACGCACCCGCGATTCCACCTCATAAACGAACCGGATATTTTCGTAGTACCGGACAACGCGGGCTTGCGTGTTGTAATACGTGTGCCGAATGGCGGCGGGACGCAAACTCAATTGGCGCAGATCGGCGGGTTTCACGCCGAGCACGCTCAGCGCCACCGACAGCGAGAAAAATGCCATGCCAAACGACATGGCAAACCGTGGCTGCCGGACCGTTGCCCAGATTGGTTGCATCACTCCCGAGGCCCACGCCTGCACCTTTTCCAGCAAAGTAACGCGTGACTGAGGCGCAGCAACGTTTACCCGCAGGCGTTGGGTGTCAACGCCCGTTGTGGATGCCAGAATATTCGTAACCAGACTGACTGGAGGCTCCACCTCCGTGAGATCCTTCAGCCAGTTGTGGCCCGCCTCTACTTCGGCGAACAGCGGCCCACATGCGGAACAAGTCCGCGCATGAGCCTGGAAGCGGTCGAGTTGAACACCTGTCAGGACGCCATCAAGCGCGTCCGTGAGCAGGCCGTCAAACTCTTGACACTGCATTCCGTTACTGGTGGGGTTTGGCATCACATCACCTGCCTATAGGTACGTTGTAGAAGGCGCGCTAGTTCCGCTCGCCCACGATTTATTCGACTTTTCACAGTTCCCTCCGGCACCTTCAAAACGGTTGCAATTTCGCGATAGTCCATATCCTGTAAGTCTCTTAGAATCACAGCCTCACGAAGCTCTGGGGATAGCTTGCCAAGGGCTGCGTGAACCGTTTCCCCCACCTCCCGGCTGCGTACACGCTGATCGGGAGGCGCAGATTGGTCCTGAATTTGCTCACTGAGTGGCTGCGCGTCCTCATGGGAAGAGGATGACGCGTCGAGCGAATCGGTCATGCGGTCCTGCTTGGTTTTGCGGAAGTGATCCACCAGCAGGTTGCGGGTGATTGTGGTTACCCAGGTGACGAATGCGCCCTTCGAGCTGTCATAGCTGGCCAGAGTGCGGTATATCTTGATGAAGACTTCCTGGGCGAGATCTTCGGCGTCGTCGGCCGATCCGGCAAAGCGATAGCAAATGTTATAGATACGCCGGTTATAGGTCTGGACGATCTCCTCCCAGGCAGCCGCATCGCCCGCCACGCAGCGGCGCACCAGCATCGCGACTACCTGGACATCTTCCAAACCAAAACTCCCCGGAGCTAACCGACCTGGCCTTAAAAGGGCGACTCAAACGCTTGGGGACAATGAGACAAGGACCCCCAAGCCCTACAAGACAGTACGCGGATGTACTCCTGTAAGTTCGCCGGCCTATCGACATTGGCCGCAAGTTATTCGAAACAGGGCATTGTAGCAGTGAGGAAAATCAGTAATCCTTGGGCGAACAATCCTACTCACTAGTGAAGTAGTCCACCGTCACTGGGTTCTCGAACAGCGAGTAATCCCGCGTGACTACGGTGATGCCGCTATCGGTGACGAAGTAACGGGAGCGGTCGGCCTCAGTGTCGTAGCCGATTGTTGTCCCTTCGGGCAGGTGGACGTTGCGGTCGATAATGCAGCGGCGGACACGGCAGTGGCGTCCCACTGCCACATGCGAGAACAAAATGGATGAGTCCACTTCGGAATAAGAGTTTACGCGCACGTCAGGCGATAACACCGAGTTCTTCACCATGCCGCCAGAGACGATACATCCATTCGAGACGATTGAGTCCAGCGCTGTGCCCGTGCGATCCTTCTCTGCAAAGACAAATTTCGCCGGAGGATACTGCCGCTGATGGGTTCGGATCGGCCAATCCTGGTCGTACAAATTGAAAATCGGCGAGACGGAAACGATATCCATATTGGCTTCGTAGTAGGCCTCTAGCGTGCCTACATCGCGCCAGTACAGGGCTTCTTTCTTGTTCTCGTCGATAAAGTCGTAGGCGAAGACGCGGTAGTCGTCCACCATCTTGGGCAAAATGTCTTTGCCGAAGTCGTGACTGGACGCGGGATCTTCCGAATCTTTCAGCAATACAGGAATGAGGACATCCGCATTAAAAAGATAGACGCCCATCGATCCGGCAACCTTCTGCTCATTCCACGGGGAACGCAGTTGCGTGTTCGCAGGCTTTTCTTCAAAACCGTTGATGCGTCCATCTTTGTCGACATCGACTACGCCAAAGCGCGATGTCTCTTCGGGATCAATTTGAATCGTGGCCAGAGTTACGTCGGCAGCGGAATCCAGATGCTGCTTCATCATCTTGCCGTAATCCATTTTGTAGATGTGGTCGCCGGAAAGAATCAGGACGAACTTGGGCTGCTCGGAGCCGATGGAATAAATGTTTTGATACACCGCATCGGCGGTGCCCTGATACCACTGATCGCTCACCCGCTTCATCGGCGGAAGCACTTCCACGAACTCGCCCACCTCGCGCCCCAGAATGTTCCAGCCTTCGCGGATATGCCGGTTCAACGAAAGCGCTTTATATTGGGTGAGAATGTAGACCCGGCGCAGGTCAGAATTCAGGCAATTGGACAGGGTGATGTCGATAATGCGGTACATTCCACCGAAGGTGACGGCGGGTTTGGCGCGATCGCGGGTGAGAGGATAAAGGCGCTCTCCAGCGCCGCCGGCGAGAAGGACTCCGAGAGTGTCTTTCATCGGACTATCTCTGACTTCCTATGCAAACCCCGAACAGCAAGAGTCAGGCTGTTAATTGTCACAGAAAACAGTAGATGGTAGCACAGCCCGTAAAGTTGCCGTGTGCCGCGGAGCACAGATCCTTCAATTCTTGAGG
Source organism: uncultured Acidobacteriaceae bacterium (assembly GCA_963724815.1). GTDB lineage: Bacteria > Acidobacteriota > Terriglobia > Terriglobales > Acidobacteriaceae > Sulfotelmatobacter. Next base: position 151,222 of record CAVRWS010000007.1, on the reverse strand, counting down.
CAGATGGTGCGGTGGGCCAGCAACCAGATCAGGTATTGACTGACTGAAGCGACGAGAAGATTATCACACCGGGTCAATGACGAATTTAATCACTTCTCTTCTTCGATCTTGATACGCAGCGATTTCAAGAACTTGAGATCCTGGTCGTTGATTTTGAATTCGGGATTAGTGGACAGAGTCGTTACCAAAGAAGTTTTGTCCGAGGTTTTCTCACCCTGTTTGCTGACGCCGATCGTGGCCTCAAGGACGAGAAAAATATCGTAACCGCCTTCTTTGATACGAGAGACGACTTCGGCAATCTGCTCAGAATCGGAGAGAGATTCGTTGATCGCTTCGCCAAGTTCTTTCATCAAGTCTTTGAGTTGTTGATCCACATCCCCCCCGATCGCCGTCTGCTAGTCTGCCAATCTTAACTTGCCAGTCAATCGTTTAGATGCCATGAGCCGTCGAACGGTTTTGCTGACGGCGCAGGTTTGCGTCATTGTAGCGCCAGACACTGTTAAAATCGAGTCGTGACTAAGGTTTCTACTGCACAAAAGTTAGGAGTGGTCGCGCGGGTGGCGACCCGGCAGGCGGGGCGCAGCCGGATCGTCCGAGCGGCGGGCCAAGCCGCCACGGCGAGCGGGCGGGCCTTCGGACGCGTGCTGCACCAGTTGTGGCTGGAAGTTGTGGGGGTGATTTTTCTGATTATGGCCTTGAGCTTCGCAGGCGCCACAGTCAATGAGTATGGGAAATACCACGCCGGGCAGGCTGGGCCGGGGCGCGTGGCGCTTGCTGTCTGCGCCACCTTGACATTCGCATGGTTCGGAATCAGTTCCTTCTTGAGGGTGAAGCGTAAAGCAAAGAACGCATTCAGGAACGAATAGGCGCAAAGGAGTTACCGCCAGCGAACGCCTGACGCTAACAAATTGCTGATCGTGGCCGAGAAAACTAAATTCGAAGACGAAAAGCGTGCGCTGGATCCGGAATCCCCTTCGCACATTCCGGTGAAGCCGCTCTACACTCCAGTGGATCGTAAGGGCTCGGATTACGAGGCTGAGGTAGGCTATCCCGGCGAATATCCCTTCACGCGCGGGGTTCAGGCCACCATGTATCGCGGCCGTTTGTGGACCATGCGGCAGTATGCCGGCATGGGCGATGCCGAGGAATCGAACAAGCGCTACAAGTATTTGCTGGCGAACGGCACCACGGGACTTTCGGTTGCCTTTGATTTGCCGACGCAGATCGGAATGGACTCGGATCACGCGCTGGCGGCCGGAGAAGTCGGGAAGGTCGGCGTGGCCATCGATTCCATTGAGGATATGGAGCGACTTTTCTCCGGCATTGATCTCACGAAAATTTCCACTTCAATGACCATCAATGCGACTGCGTCCATTCTGCTGGCGCTTTACGTGGCGGTGGCGCGGCGGCAGGGCGCCGATATCCGGAAACTTTCAGGCACGGTGCAGAACGATATTTTGAAAGAGTACATCGCGCGCGGAACTTACATTTACCCGCCAAAGCAGGCCTTGCGCGTGATAACCGACATGTTCGCATGGACCGGAGAGTACGTTCCGGAGTGGAACTCGATTTCGATCTCCGGTTATCACATGCGGGAGGCGGGATCGACGGCGGTGCAGGAAGTGGCTTTCACTCTGGGCAACGGCATGACCTACGTGGAGGCGGCAATCACGGCCGGCCTCGACGTGGACAAGTTTGCTCCACGTCTCTCTTTCTTCTTTAACGCGCATAACAATTTTCTGGAAGAAGTCGCCAAGTTTCGCGCCGCGCGAAGAATGTGGGCGCGAATCATGCGCGAACATTTCAAGGCGAAGAATCCAAAGTCCTGGATGTTGCGCGTTCACACCCAGACGGCAGGGTCAACACTAACAGCCCAGCAACCGGAAAATAACATCGTGCGTACCGCGATTCAGGCGCTGGCCGCGGTGCTGGGGGGGACGCAGTCTCTGCACACGAATTCTTACGACGAAGCGCTGGCTCTACCAACCGAACAGGCCGCCCGCATCGCATTGCGCACGCAGCAAATCATCGCCTACGAATCTGGGGTAGCCCAGACGATCGACCCTTTGGCGGGTTCGTACTTTATCGAGTCGCTCACCGATGAGATTGAGAAGCGCGCCGCCGAGTATCTGGGGAAGATTGAAGTCATGGGAGGCATGCTGCGGGCAATTGAGCGTGGATTTGTGCAGCGCGAAATTCAAGATGCCGCATTTGAGGCACAACAGGCCGTGGATTGCGGAGCGGCCATCGTGGTCGGCGTAAACCGCTTTGAAGTAGAAGAGGGTAAAACGATTCCGATTCAGAAGATTGATCCAGCGCTGGAACCGAGGCAAATTGAGCGGGTACGGGCCCTCCGCGCGCGGCGGGATGCGCAGCCTTGCTCAGCCGCGCTGCAAGCCGTCGAGGACGCGGCGCGAACGGGCGAGAACGTGATGCCGAAAATTATCGCCGCGGTGGAAGCTTTCGCAACCGTCGGGGAAATCTCCGATGCGATGCGGCGAGTGTTCGGTGAGTACAAAGAAGCTGTGGTGATCTGAAAGTCTCTCCGCCAAACAAGCGGCCACATTTCGCATAGATTTACGGGGTCAGCAAGGCCGCCACCGCTGCGGTAAAGAAGGACCGCGCTTCGCCAGCATCCTCGGGGGGGATGGTCTTGGCAATCATCAGCATGGCCGCTCCGTGGGCCAGCATCCACAACGACATCGTGAGATACCAGTGGTCCTCGGGCACTCCACCGAATCGATCGGCCAGCTTTTTCGTCATGGCATCACGAGCCGGGCGCCCCACCAGATTCCTTGCCCCAGCCCGAACCGCCCGCGGCGAATAAAACAATTCGTATTCGTGCTGATAGAACAATTCATACTCGTGGGGGTGACTGAGGGCGTAATCCAGATAGCGTTCGCAAGCATCTTCCACCGACGCTGCCTCTTCCATTAGCGCGCCAAATTCCAAACGAATGCGCTGCAGCAATGCACGGAGAATATCTTCCCGGTCGCGGAAGCGCCGGTAGACCGCAGGTGTATTTGTTCCTGCGGCTTTGGCCACCGCGCGCATGGTGAGAGCGTTCTCGCCGCCCTTCTTCCACAGCTTGCGCGCAGCTCGCAGAATTCGTTCTTCCAGGTCAGGATCGGGCGGCCGGGGCACGTGTCTCCTTCGCCATCTAGGTGGCAGAAAGATTATGTATACTACGTAAACACAACAAGGTAAAGAGAATAGCTGCGGCGCAAAGATTGATCCAAGTCAGCCCAGAATTATGTTGACAATGTAGATATAACAACGTATAACTTATCAGTAATTGGGCCCCTTCCGGTATTTTCATCCTCAGGAGCAAGCTGATGTATTCGTGGGAAAACCCTGACGATAGAGTTTCTATCGTCCAAATGAATTCCGAACTGCGTCACGCCCAGCTGGAGCTGCTGAGTGCGCACTGCGCCACCCACCAGCTCCGCCTGCGCTTTTCACCCGACGATCTGGCCCGCTTCGGCCAACGCGATGTTCTCCGCAAATCAGTGCAGGCGGCAAACGCCCTCAGTGAATATTATTCGTCTATCGAAACCAGGATCACCGGCGTGCAGGCAGACTCCGAGCCTGTTGTATTAACCGACGAGCGCATCCGCGAGGCGATAGAACTGGTTTCCGCATACTTACGCGATCAGCGCGAATCCTATTTTCATTCGGCGAGACCTCTCAGCAAGCACCAAAAGGTTATGTGGCCCTATTTCTCGGCTGAACTCCTTGATCGGGTGCGGGTTGTCGAGCTGCACGGGCAACGCCTGCCCAACCCACCCTTCTATCCGGAGGCCAAGGCTTTGGGCTTTGCGAATTTGCCCGAGGTGAGCCACATGCATTCGTTGACCTTTCTGGACGTGGTTGTCTTCAACGAGAAAATCAGCGAGCGTTGCCTGTTTCACGGGCTTGTGCATGCCGTGCAGTTCGAGATTCTGGGGCTGGAGCGCTACACCGAACTCTTCGTGCGCAGCTTTGTAAACACGAAGCTCCACTTCTCGGTGCCGCTGGAAGCTCATGCATTTTCACTCGAATCCAAGTTCATGAGCGCGCGGGCGCAGAGGTTTTCCGTAGAGGAGCAGGTTCGCCTTTGGGTCAAGCAAGGCCGCTATTAGGCTTGCTGCGATTCGAAAAGTTCCGAAGCAAGCAGTCTTCGGAAGACGGGGTCCTCCCCCACCGCGGTCCCGGAGGCGGCATTCAGCCGCCTCCGGGACTCAAGTACTGGTCGCGGGTCATGCCGTGGAAGGCTTGGTTATCACCATTGGCTTGCTGCACGCGGTGCGCAGGCGATCGACCTCGGCCTCCGAGAGCGCGCGAAATTTTCCTGGCGGAATATCGAGAGTGAGCGGCCCGTAGCGGACGCGCTTAATTTTCTCTACATGATGGCCGACCTTCTCGAACATCCGCCGGATCTCACGATTGCGCCCTTCGATGAGCGTGACCTCATACCACGGGTTATTGGCGTCTTTCACCAGCCTTATACCAGCGGGCGCCGTCCGCACTCTTCGGCCGCTCTCCGTCTCGATCGAAACTCCGGCGCGCAATTTCTCAAGCGATTCAGCACTGGGCACACCCGCAATCTTCACCACATAGGTTTTCGGAACTTGCGACGCGGCTTTCATCAGCTTGTTCGCCAGCGCGCCATCATTGGTCAAAAGCAATAGACCTTCACTGGCATAATCCAGCCGCCCCACCGGATAAACCCGTTTCTTCACTCCGCGAAGTAATTGCATCACGGTCGGACGTTTTTCCGGATCACTCACCGTGGTCACATATCCCTTGGGTTTATTGAGCAGCAGGTAGACGTGATGCTGTGCCCCCTGCAGCAGCTTGCCATTTACGCGAATATGGTCGGTCTCCGGATCCGCCTTGGTCCCGAGTTCTGTGACCACGGCGCCGTTCACCTTCACGTGGCCCGCGCTGATCAGCTGCTCGGCTTTGCGGCGGGAAGCAATTCCGGCGGCGGCAATAATTTTTTGCAGACGTTCAGCAGGCATATGTGTGAGGCTTCCCAGCCTAATGGTGAAGACTATTCTTTTTGCGCCGCGGCTTCTGGAACTGTATCGACGGAAGGTTCGGCCAGATCGGAAGGTTCGGAGTTCCGCTGGGAAGAATTGGAATTGTCTCGCGCTGCTTCTTCCGCGGGAATCAGCTCGGACTGAAACGATTCCGCCACTAATTTCTCGAACTCCTCCATGCTGGGCAGTTCGTTGACATCCTTCAATCCAAAGCGCATTAGGAATTCTTTGGTCGTCTTGTACAGAATCGGCCGTCCGATGACCTGCTTGCGACCGGCCGTTGTGATCAGCTTGCGATCCAGCAGGGTCGCAATCACGCCGCCGGAATCCACGCCGCGAATTTCGTTGATCTCAGGGACCGTGGCCGGCTGCTTGTAGGCGATCACTGCCAGCGTTTCCAAGGCCGGCAGCGACAGCCGGATCGGCGGTTTCAGGCTCTTCGCAAAACTCCGCACCATCTCATGCTGCTCGGGCTTGGTTGACATGCGATATCCGCCCGCAACCTGGCGAATCTCAATTCCGTGCTCGGATGCTGCATAATCCGCAACCAGCGCTTCCAGCGCAGCGCGCACTCGCGACTTCACTTCGCTTTCGTCCGCCGCGCCTTCGGCCATCACCGACTGCTTGACGAGCTGCACCATTTGTTCGGTCGTGATCGGAGTCTCCGCCGCGTAAATGATGGCTTCGAGTTGAGCTTTCAGACTCATAAATCAGAGGGGAGCATATTTGCTTTTTTATCTCCAATCATCCCGCACGGCGCCTTGTTCGGACATCACTGCCTCGAATGCAGTATGCTTGCGCACCGCGATCTCGCCAAACAATTCGTCCTGACGAACCTGAATTGCCTGCAGCCGCACCATTTCAAGCAACGCGAGAAACATGCAGACCAGAGCCTGCCGCGAAGGCACGCGCAGCAATAACTGTTTCAACCGGATCGGCCGCGATTCGAGCTCCAGCCTGCGCCGCAGATAATCAATCATCTGGCCGACGGTGACCGTTTCCTCATTGACATTGATCATCGGCCGCGTGCGCACGCGTTCGAGGATTTGCTGAAAGGTTTTGACGAGATCGATCACGTCGGCGGCCATCTCTGGCTCGGTGCCTTCCGCGTCCATAAATTCTTTCAACGCCGGATTCGTCAGCACCGCTTCTTCAATCTGTTGCTTCTGCAAAAGCATCTGTGCCGCTGATTTAAACTTTTCGTGCTCCAGCAACCGGTTGACCAACTCAGTTCGCGGATCTTCCAACTCTTCAGCCTTTGCCGAGGGATCGCGCGGCAAAAGCATCTTCGACTTGATGTGAATCAGCACCGCTGCCATATAAATAAAATCAGCAGCGACATTTACATCCAGTTCGCGAATCTTTTCCACGTACGCCAGATATTGCGCCGTGATACGCGCAATCGGAATGTCGTAGATGTCGATATCCTGCTTGCGGATCAGATCCAGCAGCAAGTCGAGGGGTCCTTCGTAAACATCGGCCACAGAAACCGCAAACGGAGAATCACTCTCTTCTTTTTGTTTTTCTTCTATTTGTGAATTGGATTTTCTTGAGTCCGGCTTTCCAGAAGGATTCGCGCGCGTCGATTGGTTCGGGACAAGTGCGGGCGGCGCAAACTCCGGTGCACTGTTCGCGGAGCCAACGATTCTATTTTCCATCCTGGTTTCCATTTCCCGCGGCTGGCGGCTCGTACGCGAGTGACATTCCCATCGCTTGGCGCACATCGTTCATGGTTCCGGCCGCCGCGGTACGCGCCCGTTCACTGCCTGCCTCAAGAATATCCCAAGCCAGCCGCGGATTGTCTTCGAATTTCTTACGCCGCTCCTGCATCGGACTCAACAGTTGCACCAGAGCGTCGGCCGCCCAGCTTTTGCACTCGATACAGCCAATACCGGCCGACCGGCATCCGACATTTACTTTTTCCAGGGTCGCGCTGTTGCTAAAAATTTTATGCAGATCGCCCACCGGACACACATCCGGATTGCCCGGGTCCGATCGCCGCACCCGCGCCGGATCAGTGACCATCGTCTTCAGCTTCTGCCTCACTACCGGCTCTGGATCAGTGAGCAGGATGGTGTTGCCATACGACTTCGACATCTTGCGGCCGTCAGTACCGGGCAACTTGGCCGCGATCGTGAGCAAAGACTGCGGCTCGGGAAACACTTCACCGTAAAAGCCGTTGAACCGCCGCGCGACTTCGCGCGTCAGTTCCACGTGTGCCACCTGGTCTTCGCCCACGGGAACCACGTCTGCCTTATAGATCAAGATGTCGGCCGCCTGCAACAGGGGATAGCCAAGAAATCCATACGTCCCCAAATCTTTATCCTTAATGTTTTCGCGCTGCTCCTTATATGTGGGAACCCGCTCCAGCCAGCCCAGGGGCGTGATCATGGAAAACAGCAGATGCAACTCAGCGTGGGCGGGGACGTGCGACTGAATAAAGATCACGGACTTATCCGGGTCGAGTCCGGCCGCCAGCCAGTCCAGCGCCACTTCCAGAGAATTCAGCTTTACCCGTGAAGTGTCGGCATAATCCGTCGTAAGCGCGTGCCAGTCGGCGACTTCAAAGAAACACTGATACTCATCCTGCATGCGCACCCAGTTATCGAGCGCGCCGACGTAATTGCCAAGATGCAGTCTTCCGGTCGAGCGCATACCACTGAGCACGCGCTTACGGGATTTAGTCGAAGTTGTCATCGGTTCTTAAGCAAATCGCAAAGAGGTGCTGCGGCCTCACAGCTCGCTAAACTCAAAGGTGGCAGCTTCATGCAGAGTATTGTCGATACTACCATGCAGGCGTGAGAATTTCGGCGCTGAGCCGCGCAGGAAGAACGATCTGTTCTCGCATGTTTTATAATTCGTCGCCACTCTGATTCCGAGAAAAAGGTAAATGAAACCAGGCGCGTTGAATCCATTATTGATTCTCATTCTTCTTTCTGTCGCGGTTGCAGCAGCGCCGGCGCAAACTGTCCCGGAATTCGATCTCGTCATCACCAACGGGCACATCATCGATGGCACGGGCTCGCCATGGTATTCCGGCGATGTCGGCATTCGCGATGGAAAGGTTGCTGCCATCGGCAATCTCGCCGCCGCACCTCGAAAACGCACCATCGACGCGGGCGGCAAGGTCGTCGCCCCCGGCTTTATCGACATGCTCGGCCAATCCGAACTCTCCATACTCGTCGATCCCCGGCTGCCCTCGAAGATTTATCAAGGAATCACGACTGAAATTACGGGCGAGGGCGGCACCGTCGCGCCCCTCAACGACGCCATCATTCAATCCGATCACGCCGGGTACGAGCACTATCACATCACGCCGGACTGGCGCACTTTCCGGCAATATTTCGTCCGACTCGAAAAACAAGGCATGGGAATCAACCTTGCCAGCTACGTCGGCGCAACGCAGGTCCGACGGATGGTTCTCGGCGATGACGATAAAGAACCCTCGCCCGAGCAACTCGACCAGATGAAGGCTCTGGTCCGCGACGCCATGAAAGACGGCACAGTCGGCGTTTCCACCGCGCTCGAGTACGCTCCTGCGCCCTACGCCAAGACCGACGAACTCATTGCCCTGGCCGCGGAAGCGGGAAGATTCGGCGGCATCTATTCCACGCACATGCGCAACGAAAGCGATTCGGTGCTCGACGCTATCGATGAAGCTCTGCGCATCGGCCGCGAGGCCCACGTTCCGGTCGAGATCTGGCATATCAAAGTTGCTGGAAAGAATAACTGGGGACGAATGCCCGAAGTCGTCGCCAAAATCGATGCGGCGCGTGCATCGGGAGCCGATGTTACGGCCGATACCTACGCCTACACCGCGTGGTTCAACGATTTCTCCGCATTCATTCCGCCGTGGGCGCACGATGGCGGAACGGCAAAGCTCGTCGAGCGCCTCAAGGATCCGGCGACCCGCGAACGCATCCGCAAAGACATGCTCACGCCTTCGAAGGACTGGGACAACGAGTGGCAGGAAATTCCTGGCCCCGATGCCATCATGATCGGAGTCGTCGACAACCCGAAAATGCTTCCCTTGCAAGGCAAGCGTCTCTCCGAGATCGCGAAACTCTGGAACAAAGATCCCATGGACGCGCTCTTCGATTTTCTTGTTGAAGATCCCGCCACTGGCGTTGCCGTGTTTGGCATGTCACAGCCGGATGTCACACTCGCCCTGCAGCAACCCTGGGTCGCGATTGACAACGATTCTTCCGGAACTTCACCAGAAGGCATCCTGGGCCAGGAGCATCCTCACCCGCGCGCCTACGGAACCTTCCCGCGCATCCTGCGTAAATACGTCCGAGAAGAGAAGGCCCTGTCTTTGCCAGACGCCATCCGCAAATTTTCAGCACTGCCGGCTCAGCGCTTGCGCCTTACCGATCGCGGTGTTCTCAAGTCAGGCATGTGGGCTGATATTGTGATCTTCGATCCCGCAACCGTACGCGATCTTGCGACGTTTGATAATCCGAATCAGCTTTCGGAGGGAATGGAGTACGTGCTGGTGAACGGCGTGCCAGTGATCGATCAGTCGAAGATGACGGGAGCCTTGCCGGGAAAAGTGCTGCGAGGAGCCGGTTATGTTCCGTAACCGGGCGACTCTACGGCTTCAACCGTGCCTGCGTCTCCGGTGCCGGACTCACCGCCACGCGAGGCTCAGCCAGGGTACCCGCAATGCTATAGACCAGCGAACCTGCGCCGGACTTCGCTTCGGGGCCCGCAACCAGTTTGAAATCCAAGGTCTGGCCTAAGGAAGCAGTCCCGCCGACCTGATAATCCGCCCCCGGAGAAATCAATGTGCCTTTCTCGATTTCGATTTTTCCATCACGCAGTTGCGCGTGCCCCTGCCAGCGACCAATGTGCAGAGGTCCATCGCCACTCGCCAGGGCAATATGCGACAGCACCCCGTCGCGCAGATCGAAACCAAGGTTCGCGGCTGCCGATTGCCAAAATTGCGCAGCGGTTTTGCCGGAGGCCTTGATTTCGTAGGCACCGCCACCGGTGCCGGAAATCCAAGCATCGTGCATCGTGCTGGCCATTTGTTCCAGCGAAATTCCCGTCAGGATTCCATTCCCTGTGTAGACTGGGGACGCAGCGGTAAAATCGGCCTGCCAATCGCCGCGATGTTTTCCGCCCAGTAAATCCGCCCGCATATCTGAAATCTTTAGTTTTCCATGGTCCAGATCAAGTGCGGCGGAGACGTGTTCCGCAACCAGATTGTGAATCCGCAAACGGCCGGCACTCACCTTTCCTGACGCCCGCAAACTCTGTAGAAAAGACGGCACGTTTGCTGCAGCCGGGGTGAGCACCTGATACCAGCGGCGCTCGCTCGGCTGCGAAGCCAGCCACTCATGCAGATCGCTCAGGCCAACCGCATCGGTATTCAAATTGAAGTGGACAAGGCACGTTCCCGGCGTTCCGCAACCGCGCGGCATTACCATTGACCCGGTCCACTCGGCATCGGCGGCCTGTGCTCTGAATTTTTCTACGCGCGCCTCGTCGGGCAAAAGATCTAATTCCGCCGAGGAAATCTCAATCGCTCCATTCGTGCCCTGCAAATTTGCGCGAACGTTTCGCAGCTGAACGGTCCCGGTAACTTTCGGCAAAGCAAAGCCTGAAGGATTTCCCGTCGCGTTTCCCGCCCATGATCCCGCGATCTGCAAATCCATCTTGACTGCGCCTTCCGCGCCGGATTTCACCGCCTGCAATCCAAGCAGGCTGGCCATGCGCAAGGTGTGCGACACTTCTCCATCTCCGCGCACCGCGACTCCGTAACCGGACCTCCCCACCCAGCCGCGCACTTGCGCCGCAGAGGGTCGGCCCAGCGCGAGTGGGAAAGGTCCGAAATCCATGTGCATCTCGCCCGAAGCTGGCAAAGCTTCTGCCATGGAATGGCGGAATCCGACATGCTGCAACGGATCGCGATTGCTGCCCTGGTCTGCGTTCAACGTAAAAGGCACATTGCCCGGAGCCAATTCCGCTTTGCTGTTCACAGATTGCAGGTGAAGGTTCATAATCTCGCCGTGCCCCTGAAATTGGGGACCATCTGGCGATGCCGCGGATTCCTTGATCACAAAGTTTCCTTGCACACTTCCGGCGGCAACAATATCTGGCGGCAAGTCTTTCTTGGCGCGTCGAGCCAGTTGCGCCACAGAGTTCGCCGCGACGTTTTCCAGGTTCACCGCCAAATCCAACACGTGCAATCCCGGCTTACCTGAATCTCCGTGCAGGGTGATCACGCCGTTGCCCACGGGCGCGCTACAGAAGATCTCGCGCATCATACCTTCCGCGGAACTGTACTTGGCTTCGCAATGCGCCGCTAAACCCAGCCCTTCACTGGTAGAAATGTCATAACGGTGAAAGGCATGAATCGCGGTATCGGAGACTAACTGCAATGCCCCGGGAGTGCCGCTCAAGGTCGTTTCCATCTGCACGTCGCCGCGCCAGCCCTGGTCGTTTCCTGACACCAACTTGCTGAGTTGCCCCAGTTGCGCATGGTCCCACGCCACCGTGAACTGCAGCGGCGTGTTACGCAAGCTGTCTGCCCGGTGCCATGTCCCATTCACTCGCAGCAGGCCAGTGTCGCTTAAGCTCATATCGGTGCGCAGGGGTTCGGCTTTCAGTCGAACTCCCCACTCGTTTTCTGATTCCTGCCATAACGCAAAATCCGCATTCAGCAGTGCGTAAGGTCTTTTTTCCGGCCCCGTCTTGAAGTTGATGCGTCCGGAGCTGGCCTCAATATAAGGAAAGCCCGGACGCGCTTCACCCTTTAACTTCGCGGTGGGCGCCAGAGGCGAGTGCGCCGCGCGTTCCAGCAGAATCTCGATGTTCCAGCGGCCATCTTCTCTTCGCACCAGGTTCAGACTGGGTTCAGTCAACTCCAGCCGGGAAATATCCAGGCGTCCGCGCAGCAGCGATGTTAAGCGCACCGCCGCACTCACCTCTGCCGCTCGCAACATAGGCTCGGCGCCGAATGCTGGATCTTCGTACACGACCACGTTTTCAAGATCGAATCCTGGCCGAGGAAGGAAGCGCAACTGGACGGACCCTATCGCCACCGGACGTGCCAGCGCCCGGCTGATGGAGTTTGCAATGCGCAGCTTGAGGCGAGAAACGCCCGGACGCACCAGAAACAGGATCAACAGAATCGCAACCACCGCGGCGGCGATGCGCCGTTTGGAAGACAAAACTTTCACTTCACGACCTGCAGTGTTCGCCGCCACCGCGTCTCATCGAAAAAGTGCAACACTACGTGGGCCAGGAAGCCGATACGGTCCCCCATATCGGTCTTGCGATACTGATCGGCTGGAGTCTCAAACGACCAGTAAATGAACATGGGCCGTCCAATGATATTTTCCTGTGGAATGAAGCCCCAGTAGCGGCTGTCCAGGCTCACGTCGCGGTTATCGCCCATGCCGAAATAATGTCCCGGCGGCACCACCAGATCGTCTCCCTGGATGTGCATGGGCAACTCCGGTTCCCAACAAGGATAGACGTTATAGCTCTCCGAAGGCGGCACGGCGGGAAAATTATCGCGATAAGGATTGGGATACATCGCCGAATCCTGCGTATGAATCACATATGGCTCTTTCAACTCTTCGCCATTGCGGTACACCACGCCATTGCGCAGATGAATGCGATCGCCGGGCACGCCGATGACCCGTTTCACTACATACAAGCCGGGCTCACAAGGCGCCAGAAAAACCACGATATCCCCGCGCTTCACCTGGCGGTAAGGAATCAATGGCCCCACCCAAGAAGTCTTCGGGGCGAACTGAATGCGGTTCACGAACACATGGTCGCCGATGAGCAATGTGTTTTCCATCGAACTGGACGGAATCTCAAATGCCTGCACGATAAAGGTGATAATGAAAAGGCCCGTAACCAGCACCGCGGCCAGGGACGAAAAAAATTCCACGGTCGTTTCTCGTGGTTTTTCGTCGACCTCATTCTTTAATTTGCTTTCTTTTTTCGCCACCGTGATCAATCCATCCAATCTTGCTCTGCAGCGTTATCTTATCTGCACAAACTTCAATTCACCAATCGCAAGGTGCGGCTCCAGCGGGTAATTCGAAGGACGTGGGTCACCGCGTAGGCAAAGTGCGTCAGTTTACCTGCGACCGTAACTGGTGCGGTTACCTCGCTATCCGGCTCTTTCACCGACCAGTAAATCAACAGCGGCCTGCCAATAATGTTGGCTTGCGGAACGAATCCCCAATAACGGCTGTCGTAACTGTCGTCCCGGTTGTCCCCCATCACAAAATAATGTCCCTGCGGAACAATGAGTTGTCCGTCCTCAACCAATTTACCTAACTGCAGCCACCACTCCGGAGTCTCGCCCGCGGCCACATCCAGCCGGGGAAAATTATCGCGAAACAAATCGCTAGCTGACCGGCTGAACTGTGCGTGAGGCTCGTTGAGCGCCACTCCATTCACAAAGACTCGCTTGTTGATCAACCGTAGCCGGTCTCCTGGCACGCCGATGACCCGCTTCACGAAATGCTGTGCGGGATTTACGGGATAGTGAAATACCACGATGTCACCACGTTGCACCCGGCGATACGGCATCAGATAGTCCCCGAAACTTCCTGCGCCATAACACAACTTGTTCACCAGCAGATAATCGCCGACCAGTAGAGTGTTCTCCATGGAAGGAGACGGAATCTGAAACGCCTGCACGATGAAAGTGATCACGAATACCGCAATGACCACAGTTCCCAGCAAAGACTGCAGGGAACCAATTACTCCCCAACCGTGGCTCGCGGTCGTTCCGTGTTCTGCCCGCGGCTGCCCGCTGGGCAAGGGCTGGCTCGCCAACGAATCAGCGGCCCCCTGATCACCGGGCAAAACAATCGGCGAAGGGGTCTGTGCCCAGTTCAGCCCGAGATTGTTCACCCCGAGACTGTTCACCCCGGGAAGGTGCACCCGAAGACTGGCCGTCCGCTTCCGATAAACGACTTGGGGAATTCATTGACTCCACGTGCATCCCGCCACTCTAATGCTGCTCCGCCGAGCGCGAACCCCGCCCCGGCCTGGCTCCCGCAGCCTGCGGCCGCGATGCCAGATAGGACAATAGCTGCCGCGCCGCGTCCTGCTCTGCAGTCTTCTTGGTCGATCCTTGGGCGCGACCTACGAATTCCGCGTCCCCATCCCCTTTCGCCAGCAGACGGACTTCCACGGTAAATGTCTTCCGATGTTCTGGCCCCGCTTCCTCTACCAGAATATAAGAAGGTTGCGCCATGCCCAATCCTTGCAAGGTCTCCTGCAGGGCTGACTTGAAATCGGTCATTGGCAGCGCGCCTCCCTGCCGCTCCATGCGCTCCAGTTCGGGGGCCAGGATCTCCCGCAAAATAAATTCCCGGACCGGCGGCATTCCTCCATCCAGGTAGATCGCGGCGAGAACGGCCTCCAGCGCGTCCACCAGCAGTGCCGTCTTGCTGCGTCCGCCGCTCTTCTCCTCGCCGCGTCCCAGGCGCAGATAGTGGCCCAATTCAAGCTGTTGCGCTACCTGGATCAAATGCCGCTCACTCACAAGATGAGCGCGCAGCTTGGAAAGTTCACCTTCACGAAACTGCGGAAACCGTTGGAACAATTCTTCGCTGGTTACCAGGGCGAGAATCGCGTCGCCTAGAAACTCGAGCTGTTCGTTGTCATTGACGCTGAATTTATTTTCACCCGATTGCTGCGATTCCTGCTCTCTGGCCTGCGAGCTGTGGGTAATGGCCTGCTCGATCACGCCCCGCCGGTGAAAGTGGTAGCGCAGCGTGGCCTCCAGCGCGGTAATTTCCCTTTCCTTCATGAATGCGCAGCTTGCGCCCGTAATCGAGTTGGATGCCCATCGCGAGCGAGGCGGCTATCCAGCGAGAATCTAGGCAAGCCGCGAAGATTCGCGCTGGTTGCGACGCCAGATCTCGCGTCAGGCGCGCGCCTTTATTTCGCGGGAGGCTCGCTGATGCCGCCGATCAACTGAACCAGCCGGTCTTTTTCTTTCCGCGCCGCATCTCCGGCGTTGGTGCCGGGCTTGGTCAAATCCACCGCCTGATTGGCGTATTTCAATGCGTCGGGATATTTGTTTTGCATATCCATTGCAACTGACAGTCGAAACACGGCGACCGGATCCGGTTGCTGGGGAAACGCATCAATTGACTTCTTCAGATTAATCTCCGCATTTGCCCAGTCCTTGGCATTGAAGTCCAGCGTTCCGATAATTTCGTAAGCTTCAGACCGAAGAAAGCCCTTGTAAGCATCGATCTTTTCCTGCGGTTGATTTGCGGTAGGGATGTCGGTGTCCACCGTGACCAGCGCGCGTTGTGCATCTTTTCTCGCTTCTGCCAACCGCTGATCCTTATCGACGTCGGTTTCGCGGGTACGCTCGGCCAGCACCTGGGCCACGCCCAGCAATGCCTCCGGATCGTCCGGATCGAAGGTTAAGACCTTCTGCGACATCGCCAACATCTTGTCGCCGTTGTTGGCCTGCTGATAGGAGTGCATCACCGACTTATAAAGGAGCGGACGCAACTCGCTATCCGGAAACTTCGCCGCAAAATCATCCGCCGCTTTTTCCTGGGCTGCTGGATCGGTGATCGCTGCGGCCGCTTTATAGGCGTCGAACTCCGGTTGAGTTTTGGCCTGTGGTGGACGTTTCCCCGCCGGCGCCGCCGCTTGTCCCGCCGGTGCAGTCTGCGTCGCTGGCTTGCTTTGTCCAAAACTCACGGCCGCTATTCCAAAGACAGCAATAATCGTAATGATTGCTCTGCGCTTCATGCGTTCTCCTTGCACCGCCATGCATTCACACCTCGAAATTGAGCCACTCCGCATTCTAAATGCTCTTGCCATTTTACCGGGGAAGCATTTCTCTACTGAGACTGCGGCTGCGGTTTGGCCGGAGGCTCATATGCCTGGGCCAACCCACGCTCCGCCGCGGCCTTGATCTCAGGGAGTTGCCCGGCCGCATTCAAAGCTTCTCGATATTCCTGCACCGCCGCGTCGCGATCTTCCTTCATATCCAGGATTCTCCCCAGATACACGTGCGACCAACCCACCACTTTGGGATCTTTGGAAGCCTCAATCGCTTTTTGAAAATTATCCTCGGCACCGTCCCGATTCCTGTTGGCGACGGCTACCTGCGCGAGGATAAACAAGGCTCGACCCTGGTCTCCAATTTTCTTGTCCAGCGCCTGCTGCGCCAGTTCCTGCGCGCCTTTGGCATCGCCCGCTGCCAGCCGCCTCTCTGCGCTCAACAACATGCGGCGCTCCTCGGGACGCGATAGCTGCACCAGTTCGGGCGAAGTCTTACTGGCAAACTGAATCGCAGATGCCTTCGCTTCTTCTTTTTTTAGGTCGACGCCTTCAAGAAGACCGGCGTACGCCTCGCGGATGCCCGCAGGATCTTTTTCGAATGCAACCGCGCCGTCATAAAACGTCCGCGTCAGTATGTAGCCTTGTTTCACGGCGTCATCGACTGCCTGGGCGCGCATCGCCTCATCCGCCGGCTGCTTGCCGCCGCTGGTGCGGATCTCGATCGCGCGAACCAGGCACTCCGTGACCAGCAGCGAGATGTCTGTCTTGAAGCTTTCTTCGAGCGGCGCGCGCTTTACCGATTGCAAGAGCGGCTCCAGCCGCTTGATCGCGGTAAAATGCTTATCCGCCAGCGGGTCCAGTTCATAGTGCAGAAAAGTATGCCGAATCTGGTCCATCTTTAGCGCCATCTGCGGCGCGGCTCCTGCCGTGCTCGGAGCCGGGAACACGACTACGTAATAATCTGTCCCGTAATTCCGGGCATCGGTTTCATTCGGCGAGCCCATGAAGTCGAGATAGATCGTGAACCTGCGCCCCAGATATTGCGACGAAGGCTGCTTGAGATAGATTTCCGTGTCGAACACCATCTTTGCCAGGGGCTCGTGATAACGGTTCATGGCCGCCGCGTAATCGCTGCGATGCCTCTCCCAGATGGAATGCAGTCCAACCTTGTCGTAGAAATGCTCCAACTCGGTTCCGAAAGCCGCAATGGAATACGCGTCCGGTGGTAAGTCTTCTTCTTTGATGCGCGGAGCAAAATGGGGCGGACCGTCCATGTACAGAGCCAGCGAGATATAGGGAGACAAGCTGCGATTCGTATTCCGGTCCGGCGTATGGCCCTGGTAGAACTCGCAGAGCGCAGTACGCGCCGCTTCGGCCTCCTCCGATTGCCGGAGAACCTTCTGCACTTCGTCTCGCACCTTACTTCGCGTTGCGTCGGACATGTCCAAATCCTGGTCATATCCGCACGAGTTGAGAGCGGTCAGCACGGAAAAGAGTGTTTCGTTGCTGTCGAGCGAGATCGGAAACGAATGCTCCTGCGCTACGGAGAATGACCCGAGCGCCAACAGGGCTCCCAACAAAGAAACTCGAAAGAATAAACTCAGGAAAACCTCCAAAAAATGAGGGCATGTCCGGCGGAGAACACTCTCAAGTGTAAGGAAGTCGAGCCAGAGGGTCAAACGGAAGTAGGGCTAGTAGGCAACGGCAACGCAGATCACACGATCCCAGCGCGCGCTCTACTTTTTCTTTCCCCTGTGCTGCTTTTACCCTCTAATGATTTTTTTCGAACTTCGCGAACTCGCTTTCAAGTTTCCATTGCTCGAGTGCGCGTTTGTTGGCAGCGAGGAATTCCTCGCAGGCTGCAGCGGGCTTCTCTGCGCCCGCCACATTTCCCGCACAAGCTGGCGCCATGCGAAAGACCAGCTTCGTGTCGGTCCAAAGGCTTTGTCCGGGCAGAAAGCTGTGCTCCAGGCTTTGGCGCGCCATGCGCTTCAAATCTACATAAGAGAGATGATAGGTCTCGACAGCGCGCAAGTATTCGTGCGTCATATCAGAGCGATTCACCCCCTCGTCGTCGGTGGCAAGGGCCACGGGGACGCCGTATTTCATATAGATCGGCAGCGGATGATCGTCCCCGCTCACGCCGAGGATGATGTCATTCGAAGTCAGGCAGATTTCGACTAACACATTGCGTTCCGCCATTTCATGAAGCAAGCCGATGGGATCATTTTCATTCATCACGTCGACGCCGTGGCCGATGCGCTCGGCGTGACCACGCTCGACGGAAGCGCGAATGTGAAACGTAAGATCTTCCGGGGGAACGAGTCCGATGGCAAGTTCGCCGGCATGCAGAGTGATGTGCACCTTGGGATAAACGCTGTGCAGGTAGTCCAGCATAGCCATATGCTCGTTGAAATCATGAATGGGAACGTACCAGTCTTCGGCATTCACCAGGTTCAATCCGACGAAGCGCGGATCGGTGGAAGCCAGCTCGAAACCTAAAAGAATTTGTGCGAATACGATTTCGTGCGGCAATCCGCGGAGAACTTGATAGAGATAGCGAACCGTGACGCCGCATCCGGGGGCGGCATCCGGTGTTCCGCATTTTAGAATTTCCCTGGCGCGGGCGTCGTCTGCCACGAGCCGCTTGCTGGTTTCTGAAGCCACGTCTTTCATACCAGCCGCCAGCAGCGAGTCCCGCATCTTGGCGTAATCGGGATTCCATTCGACTTTCTCCGCCAACCGTGCCGCCGCACCCGCGTCGGCGGTGTGCATGAGTTCTACGTATTGCAGGTGATCCATGCCGGCGCGATTCGTCGCGGCGGCAATCGCCTCGGCAACATGAGTGTGCGAGGCCAAGCCAAACTTATCGAACGTAGCGAAAAAATGATCGTGACCGGATTCGTCGCCGGACTTCCAGTTGCGCATCGACCAGGCATCGATCATCTGGTTGTAAAGAACATGATCGCCGTAAGCGCAGCGGGCAGCGGGTTTGGCGGTATAAGTCTCGCAGGGATCGCAGGGCCCGGCGAGCAGGCGCGAAGAGGTGCGGTCGGCGCATAGGCTGCCATCGGCGGCGAAATCCACCAGATCTTCGGCGTAAATGGCACCGTCAAGGTGATTGTGGAGATCTCCACCCTTCGGCAGGTCATGAAGGAATGCCAGCAGCAATTGCGGCTGTTTGCGGGCTCGCTCGAAGGATAAGGAGGTACGCTGCTCTGCACTTTGAGCGGCGGCGAGCGCGGTCAACAACAGAAACAGCAAACAGCAGCGTACAACCGCTCTTTTGCCAGTCGAGACAGCGGGCGCGACCATGGAACCTCCCAATTTAGTTTGCGAAGTCAGGAAAAGAATTGTAATCGGTTGTAGCCGCTGGAATTAAAGAAAAGAGAGGAGCGAAAAATCAGCGCAGCCATGCGATTCCGCCGATAACGAGGGCGACCATCAGCAGAGCCGCGAGAACATATTTGTTGGACGCGAACCAAGACTCGGACCGTAATGCCGAACTCAAAAACAGAGCAGCCTCGTTCGAGGACAACGCATCGGCTGGGGCATTAGCGCCACCGTCGGAAGACGAAGGCGATGCCGTTGCTCCCAGAGTTTGCGGCGTGTCAGCTACTTCGACTACGGCCAGCGCGACTGGCTCCAATTCCTGGGGAACCTTGCTGACTTCAGATTTGGGAACCGCTACAGCGGGTTCGTTTTCCACCTCTAGCGGCATCGATAATTGATCCGGTTGAGAATCCTGAATAAGGATTTCCTGCGCGTTCTTATCAGGGGCGGATTGCTTCAACTCGGGTGACTGAAGCTGATTTGATTGCTGCGGGACCGGTACCTGCGAGGCCGTCGCCTGCGCCATCCGTTGCCCGCGCCATTGCTTCTCTTCACATTCCACGCAGAACGTCCGGCCTTGCGAGACGGGAAAGCCACAAGCTTGACACTTCTGAAAATTTCTTAAGACCGGAGGCACTACGCTCGCCTCAGCATTTTGTTTGGGCGGTTCACCGCTCTGGGCGCGCAGCGCGGCTGACCAGAACAGCACTTTCTTTGCTGCCGGCGGTTCAACTATTTCCTTTATTTCTTTGGCTGGCTGCGCTTCCAGCGGCACAACTACGGGCGGCGCAAGGACCGGGGCTGCGGGGTCTGGACTCACTGCGGCAGCGGTGATTGCCTCAGGCAGCGGAGTCTTGGCTTCTTCCTCAACTGCTTTTTCTACGGGCGGTTGGCTCTCCGCAACAATCGCCTCGCTGACCTGAGGCGCAACCAGTGGCGGCAAGGCGTGCTTTACGGCGGCCTCAACCATTTCACTGAGGCGCAGCAACGCAGAAAGGTCGCGCTCATCGAAGGCCCGCGGCTTGCCGGAAAGAAGCTCGAAGATGCCGAGCACTTGCTCGTCACCGACGATGGGCATCACAATCACTGAGGCAATCCCCAGCTCGCGGCAGACCTCACGGTTCACGCGCGGATCGCGTTCGGCGTCGTCGCAGCGCAATAGCTGGCGGGTGCGAACGCATTCTCCTGAAAGTCCATGTTCCATCGAAAGCAGAGCCCCGAGGTCGGGAGCGCTGGAACCGGCAGCCGCTCGGCATACCATGTCATTGTGTTCGCCCCGGCGCAAAGCAATCGCCGTGCCGCTGGCTCCCGTAATGTATTGGGCGCGTTCGGCCAGCAGTTGCAGCGCGGCATCAAGATCGCGGTGGGCCATTTCAGCGAGCGAGCGGCCGGCATCCTCGCCGGGAAAGCGGGGGACGGTTTCCGAAGGGGACGGCAGAAGCGTATTGGCGGCGGCAATTTTCGCGGAAATGCTGGACGATTGCGGCGCACTGGCGCTGGCAGCCGCAGTGAGTCCCGCAGCCGGAGACGAGGAATGGTCGAGAATCGAGTAATGGTCCATTCAGCGAAACGAGTAAATTTTGACGAGGCGGTAATTGGAGTCTCGCTCGGAGCGGGCCTAGTGTCAAGAAGTGAGGGCACTCGAAAGTCACACAGGAGTGCGGGCGGATCGCATCCAGCATCGGCCGGAAGGCAATCAGCAGATGTTGGGCTAGATCGAGCGCTGGCGCACGGCCGTATTCGCCAGGCGATTCGCCTCGGCGTTGTTCTCCCGAGAGACGTGCGAGATGGAGAACTTTAGAGCGCGGGCGAGTTTGCGGCAGGTCCAATGCAGGGAGTACAAGCGAGAGCTGCGGCAGGTGTACTCCCCGCGCATCTGACGGACCACAACCTGGGAATCGGAATACACATGTAAAGCTTTGGCATTCAAGGCGACCGCGTACTGCAGGGCTTCCATCAGCGCGACATACTCAGCAACATTATTATCCTGATGGCCAATCCATTTGGCGATGCGAATGGGGCCGCTGGCGCAGCCATCAATAATCACTCCGATGCCGGATGGGCCCGGGTTTCCCTGGGAGCCACCGTCCACATAAGCTACTAGTTCTGACATCACTGCAGTTCCGCTATCAGCAAGATGCGCCGATAAGGGAAAGCCGTCAAGACGAATATTAGGTTCGCCGCCGATTTTTTCTCTTTCTCGGGAATGTGCAAGCTTCTGTGCAAATCCCGTCCCAATTCGAAACAGAAATTACTAAGAGATGACTCTACAACAAGTTGCCTTCTCCGTTTTTCACAGGCTCGGATGCCGCCACTGCACCAATAGTTTGCGTTGACTTTTGTGAACGCTCTGTTAAGGTTGCTTCGTCGACGGTTGAAAGGGACAGCGAATTAAACCTTGCTGCCCGAAGTAGACTGAGTGATCAGCCTAGGCAGGGCAACCTGACGAGGCAGCCAAACCTGAAAAAACCGACGGCGCTGCGAGGTGCAGTTGGGGTTTGGGACTGTGAAAACAGTGATCGCATCAAGGGGCTGTGACGGTACATGCGTCCACGCGGTTAACTCCCTCGCAGGAGTTGGCAGCTAGAGCATAACCAATGTCACGGCCCTTTCAATTTTTTCCCGCCTTTTCTAACTCCACTTAGTTCCTTTAGAACATCGCCCAGGCCGGGGCTGCGAGCCAGCGCGTTTGCAGTTCAGCCCAGAATCAGCGCCACCGCGATCGCGGCAATTGCCAGTTTTACCAGCCAGCCCGCAGCCCAGGACGCCGCAATCGCCGGAGCCAGCTTCAGCCACAATGCGTTTATGATCGTCAACGGCAATGGTCCGATGAGCCAGATCGCCACCGCCAATTTGAGAACTGCACGGTACGTGTGAAGGTGCAGGCCGGCACAGAGCACAACAAAAACCCCGCAAGCAAGAAACAGAAACAGACTTGACCAGAGAATCGCTTTGTTTTCTCCCTGGCCGCCTTGGTATCGCCAGATTTCCGGGTTCCGGTCGTAGCGTTTATAAAGCCAGTCGCCCATGAACAGCCAGTCCGTCAGCGACGACACGAACCCGCTGGCGAACACTGCCAACGCAATGCGGCTCCAAGGCATAGTTTCCCTACGCTCTCCCGCGAAGTGTGTCGAGGTACGTCACGCTGCCACTTCGCCGGCAATGATTTCGTCGATGTAGCACCAAATCCAGTCTTCTCCGGGTTCGATTGACCGCATAACGGGATGGCTGGTGTGATGGAAATGTTTCGTGGCGTGTTTGTTCTTCGACGAATCGCAGCATCCCACATTCCCGCACACCATGCACATCCGCAGGTGAACCCAGGTGTCGCCAAGTTTGACGCACTCTTCACAGACGTCCGTGCCGGTAGTCGTGACTTTGATTTGATCCAGGTGCTTGCATTTGCCTGACATTTCCGTCTCCCAAACTCAGAGTTCAAGCTCGTTCCAGTTCTTTGCGATCCCAGTGCGCCAGGTCGGCTCCGGCCTCGTAGGTGCTCTGCAGGAAATCGAGCAGAGCGTCGCGCGGAGAATCAGCTTGGCGAACGTCATCGTACATCAGCAGAAACTCCTTCATCTGCGGATGATAGAAGGCTGCCGCAGGCTTAACTTTCTGCTCAGAGAATCCCGGCGGTTCCGGCGCTGCGTAAGCATAAAAAGCCGGACCTTTTACTTCGCCGCCGCCGGGCCAGAATCCAGCGCTGATCACCTCGTGCGAATAAGCCTCGCGCGTGATGGGATCGGCGCCCACACGTTCGGGAGCACGGCGTCCTGAGAACCGTGTTACGCAAAGATCGAAGCTTCCCCAGAAAAAATGTACGGGACTGTCTTTGCCGATGAAGTGCGAACGAAATTCCTTGAAGATGGTGTCGCACAAAGTCAGGATTCGCCAGAAGCGGTGGGCATATTCGGGATCGTAAGATGCGTGCTGCGTGTCAGTCTCGAAGCGAATTGGGTTCGGGACCTCAACCGGCACCGTCCAGATTTTCACTTCGATGCCGAGGGAGTGCAGAGCGGACATAAAGTCGGAATAGAAATCGGCGACGGTTTGAGCCTTCAGCGGAATGCTCTTCGTGGAACCCCGACTGGTCTGGATAGTCAGCTGATGATCGATGAAATCGAACTGCACTTCGAAAATATCATCGCCATATGGAATCGCCGAAGTCGTAAGTCCGCGGGCATTCACGTAAAACGCAACTTCCCACCAATGATTGATCAGGGGGCTTAACGCCAGCCGCACCTTGCCAACAATCTGCGTCCACATGTGGAGAGTGTCGTAAGTAGACTGCCACTTTTCGAGCGGGAGTTCCGGCCAGGGTTGATTCGGACTGTCGGCAGAAGATTTCATAGAAACCTCGCGCTTGAAGTAATGACGAACTTTGTTTCCCTGACGGTAGCTATTTTTTAGGTGGCAGATATTTTTTCTGAATAGAGGCCACGATCACGTAATTCGGATCGACCATCTCGTTGAGATGAATCTTTCCCACTTGTGAAAGAAGCTCGTACGCGTCGAGTTCCGATAAACCGTAGTCCTTATGGATCCAATGAACGAGTTCGGTGAAGGCGATGCGCAGAGCGTCGTCGAGCGGACGGTAGGCGCCCACCGTCATAATGGCGTCATCGTTTTCAAACTGCGGCCAGGCGATAGTGCGGCCTTTGATCACGCTCAACTGCACACGCGCTTTCAACGGGACTTCGATGGCGGTACCGGCGATCTCTCCATCGCCCATGGCGGCGTGGCCGTCGCCAATATAGAAAAGGCCGCCTTTCACATTTACCGGAAAATAAACCGTGTTGCCGACGCTAGCTTCTGGAGAATCCATGTTGCCGCCGAATTCGGCAGGAACGACGGAGCTGCGCGCTTCCCCCTCCGCGGGCGCGACACCGATGCATCCGAAGAAAGGATGCAGAGGAATCTTCACTGAGAAATCAGAATCGAGCGCTTTGAACGTTCCCGTATTCGACGCTTGATCGATGTGATAGAACCAGATCTTCTCAGGCAGAGGCGCATGCAGCATGGGAGTGTAATTGGTCTCGTTGAGCGCGCCAAATCCGGGAGCGAATGCGCCCACGCCGGTGTCACCATCCACATCGAGATCGAGAATCTTAACCGCCAGCGTGTCTCCGGGCTCCGCACCCTCAACAAAGAACGGCCCGGTCAGCGGATTGTCACCCTTCACCTTGCTGAGCGTGTCGCCGGGCTTTTTGATTACGTTGCCGAAACAATCGAGCGTGTTGGTGTCAAGAATGTCGCCGGATTTCACATGCGCCACTGGCTCCGCCGTCGCGAACAGATATTTCACGTTGGCATTCGTGGCGGTGTAGTGAACCGTGTTTTGCGCGAGGGCTGGAGCCAATAGAATCACAACTGCGAGGAACCGAGAGATCACGGCGCACCTCCGGAGGATGTAACTAACCGCTTATTATCGATTGCAAAATATTGGACTGGGCACTGTCCGCACGAAGCGCCAGCTCAGGCGAGCTCGTGATCCCGCGTCGTTAGCGAATCTCGTAGAGATAGGCGTCGTTAATGTATCTTCCACCTATTTGGGTACCCCCCAGCCGCGCTCCCTCTACCGACGCAGTATTGCCGAAAACAGAGCGCAGCGCTTGATAAAACGGCTGACGTGGGCTGATAAGCTCGATCTTCAGAAGCGTTGACGAGTCGGCCGCGATCCGCCGTGTGATTTGCGACAATTCTTCGTAGGCCTTCCTCGGTCCTACCTCATCTACTCGCGGAGTTGCAATCACGAAGTGCCACTCCCCCGCTTCAGGTTGCAACAGCCAGAGAGCTCCGCTGGCTCGAAACTTGTTGTTTCGGCGCAACACATTCCAGAGAACTTTTCCAAAGTCCATATCCGTTCCCGTTAGAGTCTCAACAATGGCCATTACCACCTTCCCTTGATCCATTCCATCACGCCAGAAGCAGGCACGGTAGCCGCCTCGTGCAGCGCTCTGGCTTCCAGCTCTTCAACGATATCGTAGCGCTTACCGTCATCCCAATCCTTTACAGTGCTCCAATTCACACTTAGCTTAGCGTCCACCTTCATGTCAGCTTGCAACGCAACCCACAGCGCCCCATTCAATTTGAAGAGCTTCTCCAAATTGTGAACATACATTGCGTTCACGAACTCCCTGTCAGGAAAGTCGTATTCCTTAACAGCGCTAGCTAAGCAAGACTTCAAAGCGCACTCAACCGCGAGTCCGGTCAGGTAATATGCCCCCGTCCACAAATTGTTTTCCAGAAGAGCACGAGCTTCTTCGAGTCTGCTGCCTGCCAATGTTCGCAGTGTATCGCGGTTTAGTCGCGCAATCGGCACGCATTATTCTACAGCGGCCAAGACGTAGCGTTCCACATCCCTAGTCTATATGAAGAGCTTCGTTCTCAAGGTTCCGCAAATAGTAAGGGTCTAATCCCTTTATGTCTGTCAACTAAGCTAGCCTTACGATCCTCAGGACAATAGACAAACATAAGCGCGACCACACAAACATTCTTATCGCGCTCTCGATTGCGCCGCTGTCGCGCGACGAAAGAGTTCCGGAGTTTTCATTCTGCGGCAGTATTCTGCAAAGTTCGCTCGCGGGCCCTTCCAACACAGATCGGCGACGGTATCGAAAACCGGCACATCCAGCCTTAACGTAGCAAGGGTGCGAAACAACACGGCGTCATTCCACGCGCCGAATAGTGATTCGGAGAGCAACCGTGCCTTGCGGATCGAAGAATGCCATTCTCGAAAATCTTTTGGAATGTCCTCTAAATGTGGATACTGAGATAAGACCAAAGCCGCAGCCTTTGCACCCCAACCGGCCACTCCCGGAAAACCATCGGCGCTGTCGCCGACCACGGCCAGGTAATCTGGAATCGATTGTGGTTTCACGCCGAACTTGGCGATAACGCCGGCCTCGTCGCGCACAATATCCCGCCTGCGATCCAGTTGCACCACTCTTGTCCCCACAACACACTGACTCAGATCCTTGTCTGGCGTGCAAATTAGAACCTGTTCAACCGAGTCCTCTTTAGCCGCCTGGCTGGCGGCGGAGGCGAGGGCATCGTCTGCCTCGTAATAGACCATTGGCCATACCGTCACGCCCATGGCTTCGAGCGCCTCTTCGAGAATGGGGAACTGCGATAGCAACTCTTGCGGCACGCCCTCACTGGTCTTGTATCCGGGATACAAATCGTTGCGGAAGGATTCCACGACATGATCGGTAGCTACCCCAAGATGAGTGGCGCCGCGCTCGATCATGGACAAAACGGAGGTCAGAACACCGCGGACCGCGCCGATTTCCTGGCCCCTCACGTCCGACGCGGCTGGGAGGGCGTAGAAATGCCGGAACAGCTCGTAGGTTCCGTCAATCAAATAAACATTCATGCGGCGCAAGTCATTCTCTGCAGGGAATGGTACGTCACCGACGAACGATTGGAGAAATCTTATTGGTCCGGGGTCTAAGCACCGCAAGCCTTTAGTTGAATGCTTTACCGAACCGCCAGCGAATAACCGGTGTCGGTTTTCGAGATGTCATACACGCCGAAATCGCGACTGTAAACTGTCCAGGCTTCGCTGGTGTCCGCGGCAAAGGTCGTGGAGGTCCAATAATAATTGGACACGACGAAGCCGGTGAAAATCGGCGCCTGGGAAAGTGCATGGGTTGCCTTCCAGGTGTAGGCCTGATTAAAAAAGTCCGCGTGATTGTTTTGCATTCTGTCAGACAAGCTCAGCATTTCGTTCCGGTTGGGCATTCTCCAACTGCCCGCGATGGAGCCATCGGCCAAACCACACTGCCCGGTGGCCAATGCGCTGATTGCGGTGATTGCTTCGGACCATTGCCCGCTGATGCAGTTGGCCGTCTTCAGCCAGATAAGGCCGGTAACCGTGTCGGTAAGGGTTCCATTTCTTTTATCGATCCAACGCGGATAGGGGAACGGCACTCCAGTCTGCAAGCTGCCGTCGTCTCCGTTCGCGTAGGCGAAATGCATTCCCGTTGCCTGCAATTTAACCTGGCCTCCGCTACGGCGCTTTACAGCCCAAATCTCGTTGTTCGCCGTTGCTTTAACGTTGGAAGTGGAGTCATTCATGTAGCGTCCATCGCTGAAGCGAATTGCCCAGGCATCCGGAGAATCCGCTTCGCCGCCAAAATAGCTGGTGGAGGACCAGTAGATAGCGCTGGATACATTGATGAATGGACTATTGGCATTGAGAGCCGGAACGTTGGCAGAGACATCCACCAGGCTTTCCAGCTCGTTTAGGTTGGGCAGGCGCCATTGTCCCGCGCTTGATCCATCGTTTAGACCGCAAGCTCCGCTGCTGAGTTTATTCACTTCACCCAGTGCGGCGAACCAGGGTGCTGGGGGGAAGCAGCCGGCATCCTGCAGCCAGACCAGGCCGGTGAGATTGTCTGTCACGGTCCCGTCCTGATTGTCGGCGAAGCGTGGCCCTGGCCACACGACTCCCTTTTTCAGGGCACCGTCGTCCCCACTCGCATAGCTCACCGTCTGGCCGGTGCTGGCAAGATTTACCCGGGTATTGCTGCCGTTGTACGCCGAGAAATTGGCTCCGGTCAGCGAGGCGTCGGGCAAAGCAACGTAGTCGATAACCGTAAAGTAGATAACGGTGTCCGTAACGCCGTTCCCAGTAAACTGGCCGGTA
The DNA here is from genome assembly GCA_963724815.1 of uncultured Acidobacteriaceae bacterium. GTDB lineage: Bacteria > Acidobacteriota > Terriglobia > Terriglobales > Acidobacteriaceae > Sulfotelmatobacter. The sequence goes on along the minus strand of CAVRWS010000007.1, from coordinate 123,427 downwards.
TAGTCGGCTTTTACCACCTTGGCGCCGCTCCCCACCGAAGGATAGAAACCGTACCCGGCTTTCGTCGCCCATACGTGATATTCCACAGGCACGTCACCTGCGGTCTTTATACCCAGGAAGTTGTACCTGCCATTGGAATCGGTGGTGGTCATCCGATAAAGAGAATGTGTATTGGTATCGAAGATGGAAACGGCGGCGCCTGCCAGCGGCGAGCCGTTGAATCTGACCGTGCCGGAAATCGAGCCATTCGGCGCCGGGCTAACAGGGTCGGGGTCAAAGGAATTGCCGGCATTGCTACCGCTACACGCAGTTAGTGCACTTAGCCCCACGGAAATGAAAAAGCACTTGAAAGGATTCATCGGGTAGTCGTTCGCGCGTAGTCGTCTGAGCCTGGCTCCCGCGAACGATTCAGAGGTAAAAGAGCTGCGGGGACAAGCAGGATATATATCGGCGATCCGCAGATTTTCTTTAGCAGGTGTGATTGAGAGCGTAGGTTCGCGCCCCCGACCACAATGATTGAACTCGGCGGTTAGTGCTGCTCGCGGCGGCGCAGATAGTCGATGAACATCTGTTCGACCGGTTTGTCGTAACTCTTGAGGACGTGGCGGACAGTGTGGCCACTGACAAAATGACAGACCTCTTCGGCAAGATTCTTGGCGTGATCACCGGCGCGTTCGAGGGATTGCGTCATAAAGATGATCTGCAGACTGGCCTGCCGGGCAATGTTTTCCGGATTCTCGATGTGGCGAAGAAAGATAAGGTTGCGGAGCCGATCGATTTCGGAATCGGCGCGGAGAACATCGACCGCCTTGGCAACGTCGCGAGCCGCGAAGCGCTACACCCACATCGGTAAGCATTTTCTCGAGGATTGTAGCCATATGGGTGAGGTCGCGAACGTCCTCGGAATCGATGCGCCCGGCCGCGGCCTGAGCGCTGTTGGCGAAGCTCAGCAGCAGGTCGCCGATGCGTTCCAGGCTGATCATAAACTTCATGCAGGCGAGAAGTTGACGCGCCTCGGCGGGTTCGACATCCGTGATAAGCGACGTAACCTCGCTGTCGATTTCCATGTCGAGGGTATCGAGTTCGCGCTCGCGCTGGCGCAGCGAGTTGAGCAGCGGAGCAGAGCCGGTGGCGATTCCCTCTGCAGCGGCGCTGGCGGCTTCCTTCGCAAGATGACAGGCTTCGATGGTGCGGCGAACAATTTGATGATGAGCTGATTCGGAGCTAACGCTTTCGACCCGTGCGGTACTCATGAGGTCTCCCCGTGGCGTGGAGTGGGAGTGCGCAAAGCGATTGACTCTGATTTTGCCGTAAGCATAACTGGCTGGTCAACGGCTAAGCATAGTTTTTCTTTTTGCCGGGCGGGTTAAGGAGCTGTGAATTTTTCGTCATTTTTCCAATCGCGTCCGGTAACCCGGATGCTTAGTACCATCGTAATATCGCACTTAAGACGTTCAGGCAGCACAATAAGCAGTATGGAAGTCAGTTCTGTTCTTTTCGATTTTCTACAACGCACTGCAATTGGAGCGGGAGCAGTATTCGCTTTGCTCTTCCTCATCCAGCTTGGGATGCCCCGGCGCTCCGTGATCGAGATTCCACGTCGGACGATAAGGTAAGCTCAGGCCGCGCTCTCACTGTCTTCATCTTCTACTTGTTTTTCAATTTGAAGTTCTAAGTGGCCTTGGGATTGCCATCCCTACAGCCCTCGTTTGACTGCACCGCCGACAGCGTGAGATAGTGACTGGCTTCTCCGCAACTGACTGTAGATACTTGGAGTTCGTTGGCCCCCCATGGTCCGCCTCATCCCGAAAGATACAAGTTTTTTCCAAATGTTCTCTGCGATGTCCGAAAACCTCATCGCCGGAGCCGGAGCCCTGGTTGATCTGTTTGCCGATTACAGGGATGTAGACGCAAAGATCGACGAGATTCGCCGGATTGAACGCGAGGGCGACGAGCTCACCCATGCCATCCTGACCAAGCTAAACCAGACCTTCATCACTCCCTTTGACCGGGAAGACATTCACCAGCTGGCCTCAAAGCTCGATGATGTTCTCGATTTCATCAATGCGTCCGGCGCCCGGTTAGTAATGTACAGAATCACCGACCCGCCGCCAGCCGCGGGTGAACTGGCTAAGATCATCCTGATGCAGACTCAGGAGCTGCAAAAAGCTGTATCTCTTATGCAGAAAAACGGGAACATCCTGGTTCATTGCGTGGAGATCAACCGCCTGGAAAATGAAGCTGACCTGGTTTCACAGCACGCCATTGCCAAACTGTTTGAATACGAGAAAGATCCGATCAACCTGATCAAAGTCAAAGAGCTCCTGGAATTCCTCGAGAGAGCTACCGACAAGGCGGAAGACGTAGCGAATGTGCTGGAAACCGTCGTATTGAAAAATACCTGAGTTCCATGAATCCACACCAACAGGAAACCTGGTGAAGCCCGACCTTCTGCTGCTGCTCATCACAGTATTAGTCGCCCTGATTTTCGATTTCCTGAACGGGTTCCACGACGCCGCCAACAGCATTGCGACGGTCGTGTCTACACGAGTCTTATCTCCAAAACTGGCGGTGGCCTGGGCGGCTTTCTTTAATTTTGTAGCTGCTTTCCTTCTGGGAACCGCCGTCGCCAAGACCATTGGATCGGGAATGATCCGGATCGATCAACTTACGCAGTATGTCGTGATTACGGGGCTGATTGGTGCCATCGTTTGGGACCTGCTGACGTGGTGGTGGGGACTGCCAACTTCTTCCTCGCATGCCTTGATAGGCGGCATGGGTGGCGCGGCGGTGATGCGATCCGGCTGGAACGTAATTATTGCCTCAGGATGGTATAAGACCCTGATCTTCATCGTGGTCGCTCCGATCATGGGGCTGGTTCTGGGCTTCTCTTTCATGGTTGCCATCTTCTGGCTGCTGCGCGATAAGCCTCCGCAAAAAATTGATGTCTGGTTTCGCAAACTGCAGCTTCTTTCCGCCGCCGCTTATAGCCTGGGCCATGGCGGTAACGATGCCCAGAAGACCATGGGGATCGTGGCCGGTGCGTTGTACGGAGCGCACTTTATCACCGCTGCGGAAATGTCTGGCAATTGGGGGAAATTTCATTGGCCGATCATTCTGGCCGCGAATACGGCGATTGCCCTGGGAACCTATTTCGGTGGCTGGCGAATCGTACACACCATGGGATCTCGTATTACGAAGCTCAAGCCGGTAGGTGGATTCTGCGCCGAGGCGGCGGGAGCAATCACACTTTTCTCCACCGCTTTGGCGGGAATCCCCGTGAGCACCACGCACACGATTACTGGAGCGATTGTCGGCGTAGGAGCAACCCACCGCCTCTCTGCCGTGCGCTGGGGAGTCGCGAGGCGAATTGTGTGGGCGTGGGTTTTGACGATTCCCGCGTCAGCGCTGGTGGCGGCGGTTGCTTTCTGGCTGGTGCGGATGGTGCGCCCTGGAGCGTAGGAGCATTGTGACCCGCTATAGAAATTCGCACGCAGTTACATGAGTCTGCTGTTTCTGGCGACAAAAAATCACCGTTGCCGGGCTCAGGGCTTCGCACCGGGCTTAGACAGCGAGGCGGCTGAGCGGGGCAAGCTTACGCGGTGGGAAGGGTAAACAAAAACGTCGCTCCATGGGCCAGTTCGCTCTCGGCGCGGATCGATCCGCCGTGGGCCAGCATGATGTGTTTGGCGATGGCGAGTCCCAGCCCAGTGCCGCCGGATTCCCGGGAACGCGCTTTGTCCACGCGATAGAAGCGCTCGAAGAGGCGCGGGAGGTGCTCGGAGGCAATGCCGGCGCCGAAATCCTGTACGCAGAATTCGACGGCGTGGGGCAGCGCCCGGGCGCCGAGGACGATGCGTCCGCCGGTGGCTCCGTATTTCAAGGCATTGTCGATCAGGTTGGAGAAGACTTGGTGGATAGCTTCGCGGTCGGCCAGAACGTTGGGCAGACTTTCCGGGACGGGCAAGTCGGCAATGCGAAGATCAATGCCGTGCGGCCGAGCGATTTCCCGGAAACTTTCTTCTGCGTCGTGAAGAAGTTCGGCCGGAGGAACGGGCTCAACATCGAAGCGTGTTTCCCCTGATTCGACACGGGCCAGGGTAAGCAGGTCTTCTGTGAGGCGCGACATGCGCGCAGAATTCTTGCGGATGATTTCCAGAAACTCGCGGGTGGGTGCGCCGTTTTCCGGAGTACTGTCGAGCAAGGTTTCCGCATATCCCTGAATGGATGTGAGAGGGGTGCGTAGTTCGTGGGAAACGTTGGCGATAAAATCGCGGCGGGTTTTTTCCACGCGCTCGGTTTCAGTGAGATCGCGCAGCACCGCTACTGCGCCCCCGTCCGGCAAGGGAGCGGCAGTTACATCGAATGCGCGCCCTGGGATGATTGACGTGGCGCGAGCGGTTTTCACTTCGCGGGAAGTCGTGGCTTCTTTGACTGTAGCTAGAAAATCGGGATCACGGATGGTTTCGACGACCGGCTGCTGCAGGCGAGTACCCTGTGGAATCAGGCGATTCATCGGCTGATTGGCCCACTGCACCAACCCATCGCCGCTTACGGCGATAACCGCGTCCTGCATGCTGTTGAGTAGGGTTTCCAGTTGCCGCTGGCTGGATTGTACGGCCGCAAAACTTTGCTCGACGCGACGGGCAGTCTTATCGATAGCTCCGGCAACCCGGCCGATTTCGTCCTGTGAAGGCTCGAGGATGCGGGCCTGCAGATCGCCTTCGGCAATGCGGGCAGCAACCTCGACGATGCGTTCCAGGCGGCGAGCGCTCCATTGCGCAGCACCTGCAGCCACAATGAGGGCGAAAAGAAAAGTTATTCCGGAAGCCAGCTCCAGCCTCCGGCGAACCTGTGCGGAAACTGCTTCTACATCGGAGAGTGGATAGGCCAGGCGGACAGCGCCTCCGGAGACCGGCACCGCGACATAAAGAAAAGGAATGCCAAGCGTGGCGCTGCGGCGCTCATTGGTTCCGATTCTGCCATCCAGGGCAGCTGCGAATTCCGGGCGCGCCGCGTGATTTTCCATGCCGTGGGGAGTCGCCTCGGAATCGGCCAGCACTTTGCCGGTGGGATCGACGATGGTGACACGCGCTCCCGCGGATTGGCCTTCCTGGGCGGCGATATCGGCGAGAGAATGGCTGCGGTCGGTTTCGACCCGATGAGCCAAAAGCTCTGTCTTCTGGATAAGGCTGCGCTCGATTTCGTTGCGCAGCGAAGCTTCCCACGCGCCGCCCAGCATCACATCGAAGGTCACTGCTGCGGCGAAAATGACGATCAGGAAGGCCGCCAGCAGCTTGAAGAAAATCCTGTTTCTCACTTCTCTCTCACTTGGGATCGTTTCACTTCGGCGCCTCGAAGCGGTAGCCGGCGCCGCGAACGGTTTTCAGATAGCGCGGGTTCTCCGGGTCCGGTTCGATTTTTTCGCGGATGCGGCGAACATAGACGTCAACCGAGCGGGGGGTAACATAAGAGGTATCGCGCCAGACCGAATCCAGCAGATGATCGCGGGAAAAGACCCGGCCCAGATGACGGGCAAAATAATCGAGCAAGCGAAACTCCGTGGCCGTGGTGGGAACGGCCTGTCCGCGAACTGTAAGTACCATGGCCGAGGGATCAATTTCAATGTCGCCCACTTTGAGTGGACTGGGCGGAAGCGGACGCTCAAACCGGCGCAGTACGGCCTTCACGCGGGCGACGAGTTCCCGCGGGCTGAAGGGCTTGGCGATGTAGTCGTCGGCTCCGATCTCGAGGCCGAGCACGCGGTCGGCTTCCCCGCTTTTGGCAGTTAGAAAGATTACGGGCACGGCGGCGAGTCCCTGAGTTTGGCGCACGGTGCGGCAGAGTTCGAGACCGTCTTTGCCCGGGATCATAATGTCGAGCACGAAGAGCGCCGGCCGCTGACGCTCCGCATCGGCAATCACGCTTGAGCCGTTGGAATAAACGCGCACGGCAAATCCTTCATTTTCCAGGTGGTGACGAACGAGGCGAGAAATATCGGGATCGTCTTCGACAACGAAGATGCTGGGTTTCACGAGTTCATTGTAACGAAGGGAGTTGCCAGTACCTAGAGGCGTGTGGCGAGTTTCGCGTGCAGAGGCGTGTTTTCATCGGATTGTAACAATCAGGTTGGAGGCGTGGTCAAGATGGAAGCGCTTCCCCGGTGGGATGACCGTGGTGGCGCTGTATTCGGTGATGATGGCAGGGCCGGAATATTTCTTGCCGGGCTTGAGAGTGTCGCGAGCATAGATTGCGGTGTTGAGTTTCTTGCCGTCGAATAGGACTGGCGCTTCCGGAGAGGAAATCGAGCCGAGCTTCGCTCGGCTTGGACGGCCGGGGGCGGCCGTCCCCACATTGGCTATCTCTCCCATGCGTTTTGCATCGGCAGTTTTTGCAGTCTCCAGCTTCGACGATTTCACAATGGCGCGGAGGCGCAGGGTCACTAGCTCTACCGCGCGGCTTGCGTGGGCGTAGCCATAGCGGCGCTGATGTTCTTGCTGAAAATCATTCAGCAGATTCGCAGTGAACGGCAGGTTGAGTTCGTATCCCTGGCCGTGATAGCGGAGATCCACACTGCGTTGATAGTGCACTCGTCCCCGCCAGGCCTCGCTTTGAAAGTCCCTCGCCGCCTGCTTTTGCAAGGCTACGAATTCTTGAGCAAGCACGTGCGGAACCTTGCCGTCCACACGCCGTAGCACGGTGCGGGAGTAATCCTTAACAACGTCGCTGTAAAGAATGCCGAGAGCAGAAAGCGCTCCGGGCATCGCGGGCACAATTACGTGCGGAATGCCGAGAGCCTCTGCGAGCGCGCAGGCGTGCAGGCCGCCGGCACCACCAAAAGCCATCAGCGCGAAGTCGCGAGGGTCGCGTCCGCGCTCGATGGAGACAACGCGGATAGCTTTCTCCATGGTTGAATTCACCACGCGAATCACGCCAGCGGCAAACTTTTCAAGACTGAGCGGACTTCCCTGCCGCTTCAGCCATTCGTGAGTGATGCGGCGCGTGCGGTCGAGATCGAGAACAAATTCGCCGCCGAGAAAGCGAGTGGGTTGGAGACGACCTAACAAAAGATTGGCGTCGGTGACAGTAGGCTGGGTACCCCGCCCGTAACAGATAGGCCCGGGATCGGCGCCGGCAGACTCGGGACCCACGCGAAGCGCTCCGCCGGCATCGAAGCGGGCGAGCGAGCCTCCGCCTGCACCCACGGTGTGAATATCGAGCATGGGGACGGCAATGGGAAGGCCTGCGACCTGAGCATCGTTGGCCGTGGCCGGCACGCCTTCGACCAGGGCAACATCAGTAGAAGTGCCTCCCATATCAAACGCTAGGATGCGGGAGAATCCGCTGGCGCGAGCGCTCGCAGCGGCTCCGACCACGCCTCCGGCCGGCCCAGAGAGCACGGTGCGAACAGGTTCGCGCGCAGCAGCAGCTAGTGAGGTGATGCCTCCGCTCGACTGCATGACGAAGATTCTCGAATGTGCGCCCGACCGGGTTTGCAGATTTCCCAGATATCGCTGCATTACGGGTTGCAGGCAGGCATTGATTACTACCGTAGAGGTGCGCTCGTATTCTCGGAATTCCGGAAGAATTTGGTGAGAAATGGAGAGCGGAACGCCTAATGGTTTGAGGGCCTCTGCAACTACAAGCTCGTTCTGCGGGTTGGCAAATGAGAAGAGCAGCGAGATGGCGATAGAGTCAGGATGTTTCTTCGAAATGCGGGCAACCAGCGACTTCAAATCCGCAGCGGACGGACCGGTCAGGATTTCGCCATCGCTAGCCGTGCGTTCGTCGATACCGAAGCGCAGATCTTTCGGGACTAGCGGTTCGACTCGGTCGAAGAAAAAATCGTAGAGTTTGGACCGAGCCTGGCGGCCTATCTCGATGGCATCTTCGAATCCGGCAGTGGTGACCAGAGCAGCGCGCGCGCCCTTTCGTTCGAGCAACGTGTTCGTTCCGACGGTGGTGCCGTGCAGGAGGACGAGCTCGCCACCGTAATCGATCTTACGTAGGGCCTCAACGATCGCTTCCGAAGGGTCAGCTGGAGTAGAGAAGACTTTTAGCATCCGCAGACGGCCATGATCAATCCAGACGCAGTCAGTGAAAGTTCCGCCGGTGTCGATGGCAATGCGAAGAGGTTGGGCTCGGCGGGGCATTTGATTTAGGTGCGGCGAATTAGGCTAGCATCTTCAGGAAAGCCCATGTCTCGCAAAGGAACCGAGACGTGGGGCACCCCACAGTGACTTTGGAATTAGAAAAATTAGGGTAACATCTGCGGCTATGAGATACGCATTTCTTGTCGAGACGTACGCCACCGAGCGGGTGAAGGTGGTGAGCATGTGGAGCGAGTTCCGAGACTCGGACCTTCCGGTGCGCCCACGGGACGGCGATCGGCGCGGACGCAGCGTGCATGAGCAGATGGTGCATCAGTGCGTGAGCGAAGACTTGTGGTTCCGCAACACCCTGGGGATCGATGTAGGTGCGCCTCCGCTACCGAACCAGGAGACGCGGATGAAGTTCATGAAGCAATATGCCGAGGACAGTGGGAGACGGCTGGCGGTGTTATTACAAAAAGAAGAAGCGTGGTGGGAAGAAGATGTGAAGTTCTTTGATGTGCAGCGGTCGCGGGCCTGGGTTATGACCAGGCGCATGACGCATACCTCGCATCATCGCGGACAGTTGATGGCAATGCTACGGATGCTGGGGAGGGATCTGCACAGCAATTACGGGCCGACGGCGGATACGGGCGGGCTGATGCAAGATCACGCGCCTACGATTTATGCGTATCCAAGTTTGGAAGCGCTGCTCACAGGGGAGAGCGCTGGGGGCGCGAAGAGTGTGCTACCCGGTGCTGGGAGCATGGCAGTCACAGAGAGGCCCGAGTAAAAGACTGTCCAGGGATTCGCGCCGCTCGCTGAACAGCCGAGCGGCCGTCCCCACATGAGTCTCGTGGGCCTGGTCGGTTCCCCTGGCTTCCCTTGTGCTGAAGTTTGCTACTGTCCCATGCCCGTGAGCCGGGCTGCGTCTTGCATCATCGCCAGTCTGCGCTGCTGCTGGTCCAGCATCTCCTGCATGTGCGCCAGGCGTTCCATCTGAATCGACTGATAGCGGTTCGCCGGAGTTTCATACTGTGCGGTGCCCACCGCCGCATGCGTCGACTGATTTACGCGGTCGATGCGCGCCTGCAGATCGGCAATCCGTGCTTCTTGATTCTCGATCCGCGGTTTCCAGTACTGGCCGGCGCGCTCTTCGGCCAACAGCCGCTGATTCGCGTGCTGGTCCGAGTAGCCCTCTGCAAACTGCTTTACGCCGGATACGGCCGTCATCGGCTCCGAGGACTCCGGGATGTTCGACGGAGCGGAGGGAATATCCTGATTCGTAATTACTTTGGGCGTCGATCCGACGGCTTCCTCTGCCTGCTGTTTCGCACGGTTCGCGCGGGCCACATCGGCCAGCGAATTTCCCGCCTGAGTCTGCCCGATTGCAGCTGCATTCAGTAAAAGTCCGACGAAGAAAATCGCCCACGCTACCCGCTTCATAAGCCCTCCCGGAGGCGACCTGCCAAAGTCGTCTGGACCAAGATCGTCCTGACCACGACCGTCTTGACATAGACCGCTCTCTATTAAGGAGAACTCAGCTTGAGGCACTTGTCGCGTTCCAAAAGTGTAATCCGCGGCTAACGAAAGGTACCCAGCCTCAGGTGACCAAGGTTACAACCATGTGCCCTGGCAGGGAGTGCTTTTCATCTTGCTGGCCAGCACCGACGCAGGGGGGACCACGCTCAATGAGCGCAATCGCCTGGTAACCAACGCTTGCTCTTCGGATTGCGTTCCAGCCATAATCGCGAGAGAAGACTCCACAATGAAGACACTCTTTGCGTTCCTCGTCTGCGGGTTTGCGATGGCCGGATCTGCCCAAAGCTCACTGAAGACGTTCACCAGCTCAGATGGTGTCTTTCGCCTTCAGTACGCAGACATACTTATCAACTGCGCTCCGCGGCAAACTTCCAGTCCGCAAGAGCCCGACACCTCGGAGGAAGCCCAACCAAGCATATCTATTTCCGATTCTTGTGTAAGTCAGGGTGCGAACTGCGACGGTCCTGGAAGCGGGGGCCGAACCATGGCCTGCTTTGCTTATCCGAAAGAAGCATTCAAAGACAAGCCCGCTTTTGTTGCCGCGACATTTTACGTCTCAGAGATTCTATCAGCGAATACCGAGGACGTTTGCTTCAAGGGATCGCCAGGGTGGTACGTGATCAAGTCCGAATCGAAAACGACCACGATCAATCACATCAAGTTTAAGGCTTTTGAGATTGGCGACAACTGGACGAGTGGAGGCCAATCCGGGCGTGCATTTCGAACTTTTCACATTGGAAAATGCTATGAGTTGGGTATCCAAAATGTTTTTTCTCGTGCAGAGTATGATCCGGGAACCGTCAAGGCGTGGACCAAGAAAGATTCGTCAGAAGTAGAGAGCCGCTTAAGCCAAGCTCTCAATTCTTTTGTGTTCCTCAAGTAGGAATTCCAAATCGGCGGACAGCCGAGGCGACTGTCCCTACATCTGTCGTGGTGATTCCCCTTACCCTTTCGTGGTGAAGGCCAACGTCAGCAGCGTTTTCTGTTCTACTTCATGCGCTTTGGCGCTGCCGGTGGCTGGGCTGGCGCTGGAGCTGCGTTTTACCGACATCACGTGGCGCGCGCCGGCAATGCGTTCGAGACGTGGCAGCATGTTAAACAACGCCCCCATGTTGGCTGGCTCTTCCTGCACCCAGACGATGTCACCCGACTCGCCGTGGCGGGCAAATTCGGCGGCGAGTTCTTTCTCTGGAAAGGGATAGAGCTGTTCGACAAACACGATGGCAGTGGAATTATCCTTTCTTTTTTTGCGTTCGGCCTGGAGTTCATGGCCGATTTTTCCCGTGCATACCAGGATGCGATCGGCCTCGCCGATCTCTGCGTCAGGAATCACGTTCAGGAAATTCCTGCGCGTGAAGTCCTCGATTGGCGAGGACGCGTCGGGATGACGCAGCATGCTTTTGGGTGTGAACACTACCAGCGGTTTCCGCCAGTGGCGCAGCGCTTGCCGGCGCAACAGGTGAAAATATTGTGCGGCGTTCGAGGGCTGCGCAATTTGAATATTGTGCTTCGCAGCGAGTTGCAGAAAGCGCTCGATGCGGGCGCTGGAGTGCTCCGGGCCCTGACCTTCGTAGCCGTGAGGCAAAAGCATCACGAGGCCGGAGAGCAAGCTCCACTTGGCTTCTCCGGCGGAAATAAATTGATCGATGATGGCTTGCGCCACGTTCACGAAATCTCCGAACTGCGCCTCCCAGAGGACCAGAGCCTCAGGATAGTCGCGACTGTAGCCGTATTCGAAGCCGAGCACGCCGGGTTCGGAAAGAGTGGAATTGTGAATGCCGCAACGGGCTTGATCCGCCGCGATGTTTTCCAGCGGGACATATTCGTTTTCGTTTTCAATATCGATGAGCACGGAGTGGCGCTGGTTGAAGGTGCCGCGGCGAGAGTCCTGCCCCGAAAGACGCACTGGAATTCCAGTCTCCACCAGGCTCGCGAAGGCCAGAGCTTCGGCCATGCCGTAGTCCACGGGCCGCTTCCCGGTAGCCATTTCGGCGCGTTGTTCGAGGAGTTTCTTTACCTTCGGATGAATGTGAAACCCTTGCGGATACGTGGTGAGATGAGTACCCAGCTCCGCGAGTCCCTGCGTGGAGATTCCAGTTTCTACTTCGTACTCCGGCTTGTGCAGGCCACCGTAGTATCGGTCCCAGTAATTGGGCAGCTCGCGCAAGGTTGGCTTCTTGGTAATCTTGCCGGCATCTCTCTGCGCGGTTTCGAACTCGGCTTTGATCGCTGCAGCTTGTGCGGGAGCGTCGGTCGCGCCGATATCGTCGGCGTAAATTTCCCAGAGCGGAGGATGCTCTTTAATCTTCTTGTAGAGCAGCGGCTGGGTGATGGTGGGGTCGTCGACTTCGCTGTGGCCGTGGCGGCGGTAGCCGATGAGATCGATCACGACATCCGTGCCGAACTGGTAGCGATATTCGACTGCGAGGCGAGCGACGCGAACCACCGCGTCGACATCTTCTCCATTGACGTGGAAGATAGGAATCGACTGGCGGCGCGCGATGCAAGCCGCGAAACGCGTGGAATGCTCTTCGGTGTAGCTCGTCGTGAATCCCAACAAATTATTCACGACCACGTGAATGGCGCCGCCGACGGTGTAACCGGGCAAGTCGGCGTAGTTCATCGTCTCGGCGAGGATGCCTTGTCCAGCGAACGCTGCATCGCCATGAACCAACAACGGTAGATACTTTTCGCGTCCGCCTTCGCCGCTGCGGTCTTGTTTGGCGCGAGTGCGGCCAACCGTGACCGGGTCAACAGCTTCAAGATGGCTGGGATTGGAAACCAGATGGATGTGAACTTTATTGCCGCTGCGAGTGGTATATTCGCCGGTCGCTCCCATGTGGTACTTCACGTCGCCGGAGCCGAGTACGCTGCGCGGATCGACGTCTTCGAAGCCGGCGAAGATTTCTTCGGGATCCCGCTTGGCAACGTGGGCGATCACGTTCAGCCGACCGCGATGGCTCATTCCCATGACTAGTTCGGTGGCGCCCAGGCGCGAACCAGTTTCCAGAAGTTCATCCACCAACGGAATCAGCGCGGTGACTCCCTCCAGCGAAAAACGCTTGCTCCCGAGATAGCGCTGCTGCATGACTTGTTCGAATACGTCGGCGCGAATCAGTAAGTCGAGGACGCGAGCCTGATCGACGGGTTGCGGTTCCGATTCCATCTGCTCGTAGATCCAGCGCCTTCGTTCTGGAGCGTAGATGTGGTTGATCTCGACACCGATGGTTGAGGAGTAGATGGCGCGAGCCTCGCGCGTGTACTCACTCTCAATCTGCAATTCGGGGGTGGGACGCGGAGGCAAAAAGCCGAGGGGATCGAGATCGCCCTCGAGGTATCCCCATTGGCGAAAAGCGTTGAAGACGCGTTCGCGTTCCGCATGGTTAGCGTTCGATAAAGGGTCAAGGATTGCGGTGCCAGTGGCACTGCTCGACGGTCTAGATTTCGGAGTCGCCATATTCTTCTTTACTAGGATAACGGATGCGCGGAAGCTCGCGCGAGATTCTTCCCTGAAGCGCTGGGACTTTCGACTGCACTCGGATGAAATGAGCCGATGACATCGCCAGTGGCATCGGCAAAAGACTGGATTTTCCTGGACCGGCGTTTAGGCAGGGAGAACCGGGCAATATGTACGCCCGAAGTCGTCCACCCAAGGAAAGGGCCGATCAGGGGTTCATTCCTGATCGGCCGTTTGGAATTAGGCTTTCACCTGGAACCGGGGGTTGCCTGCCCTAGTGGAAATTGAGTGTGTCAAAAAGATCACCGAGAGCAGGACTATTCACGGGCGCGTACTTATTTACAGTAGCGTCATAGATTGGATCCGGGAAGTTGTCCCGGCTGCGCCCTGTTAACGGCGCGAGCCCCCAGTTCCGTTCGATGAATTTGAGAATCGAGACGTGGTCGGTATAGTCATGGGAAACGTGACCGGCCTTGGTGAACGGCGAAACCACCAGCAAGGGAATGCGAGTACCATCGCCAAAATAATCGAGCGGTTGGATGTAGCCGGAATCGTAATAACCACCGCCTTCGTCGAACGTAATAAAGATCGCGGTGCTGTTCCAGAGCTCCGGATTCGCCTGAACATCATCGACGATCTTTTTTACAAAGCCTTCGAAAAGACCGATTTTTGACGATGCTGGGTGGCCGTCGGCCCATCCGCTGGGCTTCACGAAAGAGACAGCAGGCAGAGTCCCGTTTTTAATTTCAGTATAGAGATCGACCGTGTCTTTCAGATGAGCGGTACGGACCGCCGCATTCGTCATGATCGAAGTTGAGTATTGGAAGAAGTTGCAAATGTTGCAGTACTGATCGCTGGTTGGACCAACGGCCCCATAGTGAAGCTGGTATTTGTCTTTGAGATACGCATTGAACTGGTCGCCGAAGTAGGCAAAGGAAATATTGTTTTCCAGCAACGCATCGCCGATGTTGCGAACGCTCGAGGGTGGAACCGTGAAGGCCGTGTTGTATACGTAATGATCGGTGTAAGCATTCGAACCATCGCCAAAGTAGCCGGGATTGTAGTTGTTCAAAAGATAATAGTGTCCAGGCTGGCAGCGGGGATCGATAAGCGTCTTCAGGTCGCTAAGGTAATTCAAAACTGCGAAAGCGCCCGGAGCATCGGAATCGGAGCAGTTCGTGTAAGAACCGCCGCCGTAAACCGGGCTTCCGAAACCACCGCCGCCGTAACCATCTTCTGTGTACCAGTTGTTGGTGCCGGGGGCCGCATTAGGATTTTCGATTTCATCGACCACGCCGGCATCCGGCGTGCCCGCATAAACCGTCTGGTTGTGAGGTGGCACTGCGGGATTACCTTTGGCGTCGCTGAACCAGATGGCATCGCCGGTGCCCATCATGATGTGGTTGGCGCCAGTTCCACCCATGACCGCTTGATGGTAGTTATCGCTCATCGCATAGTTGTCAGCCAAAAACTTCAGATAAGGCGCGTCACCCTGGAGCACATTGTAGAAACCCATCGAGCTCGAGCCTTCGCCGGTGGTCTGGGCGGTCGGAGAATACTCCGTACTGAAGTTAGCAGGCTGCGCCAAACCGTTGCTGCCAGCGCCGATTGTTACTTCGACCCAGGGGAAGAGGTCGGAACGGCAGCCGCTGGGATTCCACACGGAGGAGTACGAAACATTGCAGTCCGTCTGTTGCCACATCTGGTAGAAACGGTGAACTGGACTGGCGGCATACGAATCGTAGGGAAATGTGTCTGAGGTGAGTTGAAATGGTCCGGGCGGAAGATCAGTTACGTTCTGGATACGCTCGTCGGGTACGTGGGAAGCCTGGCCGGTGCCGCCGGTCAGCATGTACTTGTAGTAGCCGCTGGCCAAACCGTTTTCAGAGGATGCTGCTTCGGCCAGAGTGCAAATTCCATTGTCTGCGCAGACATTTGAGGGGCCGCCCGTCAGTGGCGCCGGAAGCTTGGAGTACAGCGATTTTTCCATCGGACTGATTTGATACCCATCGTGGTTGTTATCGACGGCGGAATACTGTAATGCCTCCGAGTAGTTCGGACCGGGACTTCCATCTTCGTTGATAATGCCCTTCGAAAGAAGATTATCGACGCTCTCTCCTGCCTTTGGTTTGTAGGTTGCGAATATATGATCAAAGGTCCGATTTTCCCCGATGATCACGATAACGTGCTTGATGGGCGAGGTGGTTTTCACTTCCTGGGAGGCGGCTGGAACCGGCGCTCCGAGGTTGACAAGCAAGGCAAACAAGCTGGTACCGACCGCGAGGTGCTGTCGGACTTGTGCCATGAAATTGGGTGACGTCATGCGAATCCTCCTGTGGCTGTTGCGTTGCGACTAGCTCAGCAAAGGTAGCTGCCTTGTGGTTACAGGAAGGTAACGGCAAGATGAATTCCAGATGAAAAAAAATCCACAAGCTCACTCCGGGCTCTGGCTCCGCGTGTGCTGGGAAGGAGGAATGCCTGCACGACGGTCGATCGCTGATATGCTCAGCCGCTGCGCCTTATGAAAGTCGGGTTAAAAAATATCCACCACCTGCCAAACTATCTAGGGTTAATCCTGTAGGCGGCGCAAAGTGGCAGAATCCATGTAGACTGCGTAGATCCGAAAAGCGCTCAACGAGTCGCTCCGAGCGTGAAAAAGCGAAATGCGAGTGAGGAGGCGATGATGCAAGACAATGGCTTGATTCGAGTCGCAAGTCCGCGTTCCGTCGAAGAGACCATGGAACGTCTCAAGTCGGTTCTCAAGGAACGGGGCTTGCAGTTGTTCGCTTTGATCGACCATAGCGGCGAGGCGGAAAAGGTCGGACTAAAAATGCGGCCGACCAAACTGTTAATCTTCGGCAGCCCAAAGGGCGGAACGCCGGTGATGGCGGCCGCGCCTACGATTGCCATCGATCTCCCGCTGAAGGCCCTGATTTCTGAAGACGAAGGCGGCAAGGTCTGGGTTACCTACAACACTCCGGAATATCTGCAGCAGCGGCACAATGTGCCCGGGGATCTGGTGAAGAATATCTCTGGCGTCGGGGCTTTGGTGGCGAAGGCTGTGGAATAATGGCCGCGCCATTTCTCTCACAATTGTCAGCCTGATCTTACCCCTCGATGGAAAATTCCAACCGAGCCCGCGACCATCTGGCGAACGAACGCACCTTCCTGGCGTGGGTGCGAACCAGCGTGGCCATCGTCGTATTCGGATTTGCCATCGGACGTTTCGCCATTGCCCTGCGACAGTTAGCCAAATTTCAGGGCCAGGTTTCAAAGACAACCGGCCTTTCTGTATGGATGGGAATGACCTCGATTGTGGCGGGCGTAGTGATGGTGGTGGCTGGCCTGATGCGTTATCGAAGAACCCGATCCCAATTGGACAAGGGCGAATTCGAGCCTGCGGGATTTATTGTGGATCTGGTGACGATTCTGACGGTCCTGTTCGGGCTGGCCCTGGCGGGATATTTGATTTATGTGGAGAAAAGTTTAGGGTAGCGACAGCGATGAATTGATAAGTCACATCGCATCGCCAAAGCCTCTCTATGGCCAATGATCTGGAAAAAGAAGCAGCCGCGCGGTCGAGCTTGCGCTTCGTCAAAGATGGCCAGGTGGTTGGGTTGGGAACCGGTTCAACCGCGGCATATTTCATTCACCTTTTGGGTGAGAAAGTGAAGAATGGCCTGCAGATTCGGGGCATTCCCAGTTCCAATCGGTCGCGTGAGCAGGCGGCACGGCTGGGGATTCCTCTTACCACGCTGGATGAGTGTCAGCAGATCGATGTGACCGTAGACGGCGCGGATGAAGTGGATCCGCAATTGCGATTGATTAAAGGCGGCGGGGGCGCGCTGCTGCATGAAAAGATTGTGGCCTCGGCAACCCGGCAGCTTGTAATCGTGGCCGACGCAACCAAGAGAGTTCCGGTGCTGGGAAAGTTTCCGCTGCCGGTGGAAGTGGTGAAGTTCGCGAAGGCGTTGGTAAAGAAAAAGATTGAGGCGTTGGGCGCGCGCGTGGAGATGCGCCATAACGCCGACGGTTCGCCGTTCCTAACCGATGAAAACAATTACATACTCGATTGCCACTTCGGACAGATTCGGGGCGCGGACGGCTTGGCAAACAAGCTAAGTGACATGCCAGGAATCGTCGAGCATGGACTGTTCATTGGCATGGCAAGCGTGGTTCTGGTGGCAAATGGCAGTGAAGTCATCGAACTGCGGCGCTGACTCAATCGCAAGGGGACACAGGGAAAAGGCGTAGGAGGCCGAAACCACAGTGGCAAATGCCGAATCAGCTGGAACTACAGCAGCGCAGGCACAAAAGCCGCGTCCGCATTCCCGCCGGCACAGCTTGCGGTACGGCTTGCAAGAGCCGCTGGATGTAACCGTGCTTCGTTCCGGAGTTCCGGATTCGGTGCCGGGACGCTCGCTGAACCTGGGAGCGGGTGGACTGGCTGCGGTTCTGGCGGGAGAGTTACTGCCAGGGTGAAGTAGTAGGAGTAGAAATCCATTTGCCGAAAACCGCGGCTCCGCTACGCGCCCGGGCGCGAGTTCGGCATCACGACAAGCTGCGTTGTGGAATGGAGTTTGTCGGGCTTTCGGCCGACCAGCAGGTAGCGATCCGCAATTTTGCGGAGGAGACGCAAGCGGAGCCGGAAAAAGATGTGCGTCCAAAGTTTCCTCCGGAAGTGACATTTTCTGAAGGCGGGCAGCCGCGCGATCTAAAGCCTTCTGCCCGCCGGCAGCGCGGAAAAGCATGGGTTTTCTTTCTCGTATTCGCTGCCATTCTCTTGGCTCTTTTTTGGTGGCGCTGGAATCAAGTTTGGGCGGATCTGGAATCCGGGCTGGGAAGAGGCGAAACTACAATCCAGCCGCAAGCCCATGTCCCTGCCGACGTCATGGAGAAACTGGTAACGCACCGCGTCGATCCCGATTATCCTGCAGATGCGCGACCCGCCCACCTGCAAGGAGTGATTATTCTTGACGTAGTAATAGGACGCGATGGGAAGGTCGCTCAAGTGCGTGCCTTAAATGGCCCCGAAATCCTCGCGCAGGCCGCCATAGAAGCTATGCGCTGGTGGCGTTTCGAGCCCTACCGTGTTAACGGTGATCCTGAGGTCGTGGAAACCACGGTAGCCGTTGAGTTCAAACCGTAGCTGGGAAGCGCGAGCCATCAAGACTCTAGCTCTCTTTATTCATTCCTTCCGATTTGTTAATTTCGGCAATCTTCTCATCAGCGCCTATCCCGCTCATTGCGGTCTTGAATCCTCGAATCCCATCTCCTAAACCTTTGCCTAACTCAGGCAGTTTTTTTGGGCCGAGCACGAGCAATGCGATGCCGGCAATAATCAGTAAATGCATAGGTTGAAAAAGTCCTTCGATCATCAGAGTCTCCTAGATTTCCGTGCGTGAAAAGTTGAATAAGGGAAGGCTGGTGGCGGCTGTAAACCGGCGCCAGCCCCCTCGTTAGGATTGGCAAACGATGGCGCCGTTCATACCATCGGGATAGAACCCACCCGAGCATTGACCTCCGTGGTAAACGATGTTGAGAACCTGCGAAGTGGTACGCGGGATACTCAGAGCCGTACTGCTGGTAACGTCGTAGGGGTGTGGTTGAGTGGGAGGAACATCGAGCGAGTCGACAGCGGGGCTGGTAACTTCGTTGTCAATGCAAGCCAGCCGAATGGAGCCGGAATGTTGCGCCTCGGTGGCTAGGATGGCCCCCGCTGCTACCAGATATGTCTTGCTTGAGATCAGCGGGGCAGCTCCGAGATAGGCGCTTACTCCTACATCCTCGAATTGCCGGGCCAGTTCCAGCCAGCTCTTCACACTCGAGAACCCGTAGCCCAGTGCCGCAAGATTGATCGCCGGTTTCTTCACTGCGGCGGAGCCGAGTGCAGAACGCAGGTACTTCACGTGGTCTATTTCGTTCTCCCGCAAAGCGGTGGCCAGGAACGCCAGTGGTGAAGCTCCAAAATCTGGAACCATGTTTCCCCCAGTCGTGGGACCGCTTTCCTCCGCCTTGGTGAGTACGCCAAGTTCGAGCAAGGTTGACCCATAAGTTGCCATGGAGTAAAACTCAGCTTCCAGGTATTCGAGGTTTAGGGCAAAGTTCAGAATGTCGGCGTCGTTAATTGCAGTGGAGGCATAAGCGGCCTTGCCCATCAAGCTGCTGCCGACCATGGACGCTGCTGCAACGCCAATTCCAGTTACACCTACCCGCTTCAAGAACTTACGCCGGTCGGATGCATTGTTGACGATACCCTCGATAACTTCAGTCTTCATTTGATGTGCTCTCCCTAAATATTTCTCTAGGGCTGAGACGCAGCTCAGCCGAATGTGGTGGGAGTTGAACGAATTGAGCGGGATTCGTAGGAGGCGGCGTTCCGGGATGGAAGAATTCTGAAGTCTAAGCGATGATTGTGCCCAAGAGCCTTGCGAGCGGGGCCATCATTCTCACCTCCCAGAAGCACATTGCGATCAACTAGCGATCGATGGGTGCATAAGTAGTACGCGAGGAAGAATGTTTTGGATGAGTCAGTTGCCGATTTTCTCGAAGAAACTTTCTCAGCCCGGGGACGGAGCTTATTTTTGCGACTCAAAATACGACAATCTCGTCTGACGCTCGGAGACGGCAGAGAGGTGAAGCTGGATGGTGGATATTAAATCCTGCGCTTGCGCATCGCATTGAGAACGATGACACCGCTTAGGGCAAAAGAGAGGACCGATGCCAGAGCCGCAATCAGCCGCAGCGCTGCGCTCAGGTGGAGAAAGTCAGCAAAGACGGCTGCCAGGGCCAAGCCCACGCCAATCCCGTTCAACCAAACCGGGACTCGAACGGAAGCAGCGAGATCGGGACGTAAGCGCTGTTGCAAGAGCAGCGCGGCCAAGCCGATGGCAGCAACCACCACCAAAGCGAGCGGACTCTGGAACGCGCTGCGGCTGGTATAAATCACAACCAACGCCAAAGCCAGGAGTAGCAAGCCCGCAGCGAGGATCGTCGGGCGGCGCGGCGGAGTCTCAGGACCGGGATTGGGCGTGATATCAGACACGAAAGTCTTTCCCGAGATTTATACAGACGATGAGAGAGCTTTTCAAATCTCGGACTTTCGAATATGACGAGTCAGGGGGGCGATGGGCACAATCACGCGGTGGGAACTGAGCGGCTGATGCCAGCAAGCCATTGCGCTTGACGAGGATCACTGTGGTGTACGGCATACAGCACCAACTCAACTCGAGACGAGATGCCTAACTTGTCAAAGATGCGGAACAGGTATTTCTTAACGGTGTGCTCGCTGAGATTGAGTTCGCGCGCCGTATCGCGATTGCTGAGCCCTTCCGCAACCAAGGCGACCACCTGCTCTTCCCGCGGCGTAAGCAGCATCCGGCCGTTCGAGTTCACCACCCGCAGCGAGGGCGCTTCGGAAATCGAATCCAGCAGGAAGTTCATCTGTTCGGTATTGGCCCAGATCTGACCTTCGGCAACCCGCTGGATGCACCGGCAAAGTAAGCGGAAGTGCGAGTCGGTGAGACAGAAAATTCCCCTAGCGCCGGAGCGAAAGGCGCTGACGATCAGTTCCCGATCGTAGGCTTCAGCCAGAAGCACTTTCGCGACTGCCGGGTGCGAGACGTGAATCTGGCGCATGGCCGCCATTTGATTGGCAGTTTCAACCGACGGATTGAGGGACAGAATTAAAACCTTTACCGGAGTGAATGCTATCGCCTGCACGATGGAGTCTATATCGACCAGGCAGGTGGAGACCCGGAACTCTGATCGTCGGCGCAAGGCACCGGTCAGCAGGTGGGATTGCATACGGTTGGAGTCCGCAATGAGAACGGATATTGCGGCCGAAGCGGCGGCCGATAGCGGACTCATGAAACTGGCACCCCAAATGAAACGGATTCAACCGCATTTTGATCTTAGGAGTGCATTGGCCGGTACTCAAGGAAACACGTAACTATATTCAGCACAGACTCTCAATTCGGGACAATATGCTCCCGGGTTGTGGAAACTTCTGGGATGGCCTTGAGAGTTGCAAAACAGGTCAGGCTATTTCCAGCGGAGTTGGGAATTGTGGGCCGAAACGGCCAATCCGAACCGCTTTGCCTGCGCGTATGTTTCAGCTTCCTGTGATTCAGCGAACATGCAAGTCCACTTTCGTAGATAGCCGGTGAGGCAGCAGCCTTACGACTCCGTCGGAAAAGCAGCGGGGCGAAGAACGGCCGTGCTGCGCGCCGAAGCAACATATTTCAGTTAGAAAACTTACTGTGACCACGTTGGTAGACCGTACTTCCTATGTCTTGCCGCGAACATCGAGGAAAGATAGCTTGCTGACAGCGATATCACAGTGATGAAGCAAAGAGCTTGGCTGATCATATTTCCGCTAGCAGGCCTCTTGATATCGCAACTTTGCGTGGCCGTCTTCGCCCAGGACGTAGCAAAAGGAGAAAGCCTGGGAACAACCACACTGTCATCTCAAACTAGCCAAACCGGGGCTGGTATGGGAAGCGAACGAACGACGGCCGCAAAACCGGGGCAGGCGGACGGCATGGGAAACCCTCAGCTCGGAGGATTACGCCGTCCGCTCTACCGGCTCAACCGAAGCGATGTAGTCTCTCTCAGCTTCACCCTGTCTCCCGAGTTCGATCAAATCCTGATCGTCCAACCCGATGGTTATGTCTTTCTGAAGGATGCAGGCGCGGTGTCCGCCTACGGGTTGACGCTTGACGAGCTTCAAGCAGCCGTCCGAAAAGCGTACAGCGGATATCTCCACGACCCTCAAGTGGCCGTGGCACTCAAGGAGTTCGAGCATCCTTACTTTGTAGCCGGCGGAGAGGTGGGGCATCCCGGAAAATACGAATTGCGCACAAACACTTCGATCATCGAAGCCGTGCAAATCGCCGGCGGATTTACTCATGAGGCGAAGCATTCTCAGGTCGTACTGTTTCGCCACGTAAATGATGATCAGGTGGAGGCGCGGGTCTTCGACATAAAGAAGATGCTGCGAGAAAAAAGCTTGAGCGAAGTTCCCACCCTGCGGCCGGGCGATCTGGTGTTCGTTCCCCAAAATTCTATCTCCAAAATTGAGCATTTGATCAGCAAACCTTCCATGAGCATGTATGTGAGCTCAACCCAGTTTTAAGCGGCAGGCCAATTCACATGTCTGAAGAGGATCAAGCGAACTCAGGAAAAGAGCACCCCGCGCCAACAGCGCGAGAGTTGGCGATGATACTGTTTCGGCGGGGAACGCTGTTTGTCGGCATCGCAAGTTTCGTCTTCGTGCTGGCCGTGATCTATGCTTTAGCCGGTACCACATACCGCGCCCATTTGCGTGTGTTGGTGCGTCGAGGCCGCTCCGATCCTCCCGTAACCGGCCAGCAGAATGCCCCACCCGATTTTTCTCGAGTGGAAGTCACCGAGGAAGAACTGAATTCTGAAGTGGAACTGCTTAAAGATGACGATGTCTTACGGCAGGTAGCGGAAGCCAACAACTTAGCTGCACATGACTGGCTGCGCTGGATCCGGCCACGGGAAGAGCCGGAGGCTCGGGTGGAACGTGCGGCACAGCGGCTCGCCAACCGTCTGACCGTGGAATCGATCAAAAAATCCAATCTTATTGCAGTGAGTTACGAGGCTGCCGACCCGCAACAGGCGGCGCATGTGCTGCAATCATTATCCGGTGTTTATCTGCAAAAACATATGCAGGTGCATCGTCCGGCGGGGCAGTTTCACTTTTTCGATCAGCAGACAGCCGAGTCCCGCAAGCAACTCCAGGAGGCCGAACAGAGGTTGTTAGCCTTCACCAAGAGCCGTGGGGTCGTCATCGCGGCACAGCAGCGTGACCTCATATTACAGAGACTGGATGCCGCAGAGGGAGGGTACGGACTAACCGAACTGCAAATCGCTGAGACGGAGCATCGCGCGCGGGAGCTTGAGGCCGAGGTCGCGGAGTTACCGCAACGAGCCACCACACAGGTCCGCACCGCGGATAACCCGGAATTGTTGCGGGCTTTGAAGGCAAGCTTGCTGGACTTGCAGTTGAAGAAGATCCAATTGCTCACCAAATTCGAGCCTACCCACCGGCTCGTGCAGGAGGTAGATCTGCAAATCCGGCAGGCGGAATCCACGATTGCCTCCCAGACACTGGCTCCGGTGCGCGACGAAACCACTGACCAGAATGCCCGCTACGAATGGGCCAAAGCGGAGGCGCAGAGAGCCCGCGTTGACCTGAAAGGACTACAAGCACGAGAGATGAAGGCCGGCGCTCAGTTGACCGAATACCGCAATCAGGCACGGCAATTGGGCGATGACGCAATCACCCAGGATGATCTCATGAGCAGTGAGAAGGCGGCTCAGGAGAACTATCTGCTCTACGTGAAGAAGCGCGAAGAGGCAAGGATGGGCGATGCGTTGGACCAGGACGGCATCGTGAATGTAGCAATTGCCGAGCAGCCGGTCGTCCCAGCGCTCCCTGTGTGGCCGGCAACGGCAGTGGTACTGGCCGGGATCGTGGCGGCACTGACTTCGGGCGTGGGCGCGGCGTTTGCCGCAGACTATTTCGACCCCGCACTGCACAACCCACAGGAAGCCCTCACATATTTGGAGTTACCAGTATTAGCTTCATTGCCGGGAGGAACTGGACAGAGGCTGTCTGCATGAAAGGAATTCGATGAGCGCGAATGCGAATGTTGTGCAACAACCCGAGGCGATAAGGTCATCGACGCAGGAATCTGCTTTGCCCACAGCGAGGTCTGATCGCAGGGTCAATCAGTGGAATCCTGAGGATTTCGCACGCGAGCAAATTCTGAGCTTGGTTCGGCGGGTATTCTTTGCGAATAGCGATCGACCCGCAAGACAGGTTGTTTTCAGCGCGGTAGAACGGAACATCGATGTGGTCAGCATTTGCGACCGAGTCGCGAGCGCTCTGGCGCAGCAGACAGTAGAGCACGTTGCCCTCGTCGACGGGAACGGCGGAGGCATAGGGGAGACTTGCATTCGCCCCTTTTCTCCCAAGAGTTCCTCAATCAAGTCACGCTCCTCTCGGATCGCCGTCAATCTTTGGCGTGTGCCGAGAGGCGTGGGAGAAGTCAACCAAGGATCTGGAACCGGATTACATTGGCTTCGCCTGCTGGAAGAGTTGCGAAACGAGTTCGAGTTTGTGGTCATCCAAGGGCCTGCCGCTGGAGCATCGAGTGAAGCCGCATTGTTGGGACAACTGACCGATGGCATTATTCTGGTGCTCGATGCTTGTAGCACGCGTCGGGCAGCCGCGCGGATGGCCAAGGAAACATTAGATGCGGCACAGTGCCGAATGCTGGGGACGGTACTCACGCAGAGAATGTTCCCCATTCCCGAACGAATTTATCGCCGCCTGTAGACGCCGGCGTTGCTGAAGTATGACTAGGTTTGCAATTCAGTGCAGTGCAAAATGAGGGCGAAATGTTAGTGGGACTCAGTGGGCGGTAGCTATGGCGCGGCTAAGGCTCTTAGCTGCAAGGCAGACTCATCGCCGCAGCCGGTTGCAGCCGGCTCCTCGCGGCAATGGTTTGCAGTGGAGACGCAGTATCGTTTCGAGAAGAAGGTCTTCGCGCAACTCCATCACCAGGGCGTAGAGGTTTTCCTTCCATTGTTGACCGAACACCACAAGTGGAGCGACCGCCAAAAAGTAATAACAGTTCCTCTTTTCCCCGGGTATGCGTTCGTATTCGTCGATCAATCACGAGAATTATGGCAAACCGTCTTGCGAACTGCTGGACTGATCCGCTTCGTAAGTTTTGGAGGGATCGTAGTAGCAGTGCCGCCAAAACAGATTGAACACTTGCAACTTCTGCTACAGCAAAACGGACTCTTCGCTCTTCACCCGTTCGTGCATGCGGGGCAGAGGGTTCGCATCCGGGGAGGTTGCCTCCACGGCTTGGAAGGAATCATGCTGCGTAACGAGACGAAGAAGCTAGTGATCTCGATTCAATCGATTCAGCGCTCGCTGGCCATTGATATCGAGGGGTATGAGTTGGAAATGATTTGACGTGTCGTCTCTTCCTCTACATCCCAGGCAGCCGAAACCGATGGAAACCGAGTGGGCTGCGCGGTTAATCCCAGGCGCCGGCGCCTCGGTGACCGAGAAAAAGGCTCGCCGTAGCGCGGGCACGAAAATATCGTTCCGCGATGCCACCACCCTACACCCCTCGGCGCCAGCGAATGATTCTGCGCGTTTGCCGGTTCGCACATTCCCGGGAGTGGAAGGGTTGGCCCGCGCGAATTACGTGTGGTCGACTCTTCCGGACTATGCAATTGTGATGCTTGCCTGGGTTCTGGTCGCACAAATCTGTCTGCAGCTTCACGTCGCTTTTCCGAGCATGCCTTCTTTTGCAGACTTATTTCCTGCCTGGTCAGTTTCGCACACTCTCATTGGCATCGCCTTACTCCATGGTGTGCTAATCAACCGATTGAGCTCTCCGAGCCGTCTGCAAACCGCAAATAGAGATTTAGGCAAGCAAGTGAAGGTATTGGGCAAGACAGTCTTCTGGGGAACGCTGACGTTGAGCGCGGCGCTGCAACTGCAAGGCTGCACCAGGCGGGCCGAGGCCGCTGTCTGGAGCGCCGGGATGCTGCATTTCATCTTGTGTTCGGCGTGGAGATGGCTCAGTCGAGATAGCTGCGGAAGCAGTCTGCGGTCCACTCGAGGCGTGCGCAATGTACTCATCGTGGGGGCAGGTGCCGTTGGGCGAAGATTAGCGAAACATGTTGCAGAGCATCCCGAGATGGACCGTTCCGTGTACGGGTTCTTAGACGACCAGAGGCCGTTGGAAAATGGCATTATCGGGCGCACGACCGACCTGACCGAACTGGCGCGATCGGGGTTCGTGGACGAAGTGATTCTGGCCTCACCCCAAGATCAGCAAGTCACGCTCCGCGTTCTGCATGCCGCCCGGCAATTACGGTTGGATTTGAAAATGGCGCCGCAACTTTTTGGTTGTGAGCCGTTTGGGAGATTGGAAAGTCTGGGAAATATCCCACTAATTTCTCTGCATGAAGAGAAAGTGCCGGTCGCTGGACTGCTTGTGAAACGTGCCATGGATGTGGCGGCATGTGGAATTGCGCTAATCGTTCTGGCACCTGCATTGCTTCTGATCGCGATTCTGATCAAAATGGAGTCGTCCGGGCCAATTCTCTATGCTGCGCCGCGGGCGGGACGCAAGCGCAGACCGTTTCCGTGCTACAAATTCCGCACGATGGTCAGCAATGCGGATGACCTCAAGGAAAGCTTGCGCGGGCGAAATCAGAGGTCCGGCCCGTTTTTTAAAATTACGCACGATCCACGTATCACGCGGGTTGGGCGATTCCTTCGCCGTTACAGTCTCGACGAACTCCCCCAACTTTGGAATGTGCTCAGGGGCGACATGAGCATGGTTGGGCCGCGGCCCCATCCCCTGGATGATGTTTCCAGGTACGCAATTGCGGATTTGCCGAGGTTGGACGTCACGCCGGGGATTACGGGGCTCTGGCAAGTGACGGCTAGACAGGATCCATCCTTTCAGAATGGACTGAAGCTCGATATCGAGTATATCCGCCGCTGGAACTTGAGAATGGACCTATCCATTTTGCTAAGGACGGCTATGGCCGTGCTGCGGGGAAGTGGGGAGTGATGCCGCGGTTCTCGATGAGAACAGGGTCGGCGGCGGACTGGCCGACGAGTGCAGCATTAGGCGCACTTCAGTTGACCTTGCGGCCATTGCAGGCGCTGCTTGTAATGCCGATGGCGCTTTTAGTGGCGGCTTTGACCGCTATGCTGTTACGACCTCCTGACGTTCCTTTCTACGAAATTGATCGAGTCGTCTTCGCGTTGCTGGTCGCGGCGGTGGTCGGGCACGCAATGGTTACAAAGGAGCGGTTCTGGACCTTTGAACGGGCGTCATGGCCGATGATCGGGCTGACATTATTAGCGGTCACCAGCGTCATCGGTCAGCCTTTCGATGACAGCACGTGGTCGCTGCTGGCGGCGAAGTTCATTGTGCCGTTCACGCTCTTTCACCTGTCGGTGCTTTTATTTCGAGATCGGCGGCGGTTAGAACTTTTCGAACTCTTCGCTTTGGCGTTGTTGACGTACCTTTGCTTCACGTCGATCGCGTTTCTGGTCGGGGCAAAGTCATTTATTTTTCCCCGCTTCATCCTGGATGAGAGCCTGGGCTACCATGCCGACCGGGCGCGCGGACCGCTGCTGCAAGCCGTGGCAAATGGCGTTTCTCTGAATCTGCTCGGCCTGTTAGCCCTGCACGCGATTCTGCGGGGAAGAATAAGAGGACTCAAGGCCGCGTTATTACTGGCTTCCCTTCCGCTGGCAATTCTCGCCACAATGACCCGGGCGGTATGGCTCTCCTTTATTGTCAGCGTGGGTGTGCTGATTTTTCGCTCGCATAACCGACGGCTCCGTCGAGTCTCGATCGCAGTGGCAGTAATGGGTGCTTTAGCTTTGCTTGTCACGTTGAGTTTTGACGAGCAGCGGCGCGCTCTCATGGATCGATTGCACGAATCTGGCCCTCTGGATTTCCGGGAAGCCGTATACACCGGCGGTTGGCAAATGTTTCTGGAAAGGCCCTTTACCGGCTGGGGGGTAAACCAAATGCCAACGGAGCTGGCCCGGCATGTGAGCGGCTACAAGGAAAAGGAACTGTATCCGCACAATACTTATCTTGAACTGCTGGTTGAACATGGCATCCTCGGCTTGGCGCTTTACCTATGGCTGATGTGGGAGCTTTTCAGGCTAAGTCGGGGTGCGGTCCCGAGCAACGAACGCAACGGTCTTTTGAACCGTCAGTTTCATGCCATGTGGCCCGTTTTGCTGGGCGTTTATTTTGCAAATGCGTTTGTTGTGGTTATGAACTATCAGTTCGTAAATGGCCTTCTGTTTGTGTTGGCGGGAATGCTGGCAGCACAGCAGCGGCGCGCTCAAGCGAACTCGGATTCTGAACTAGTCCTTTCTCTTAAGGCAGGGTGTAGTTCCGCCGCCTGAAATCCGGCTCATTCTAATTTTGCAGTCTCTGCGTTGTGCTCACGGTCGCTTATCTCGCGAATCAGTTTCCAGCGGCGGTTGAGCCTTACGTGAGCGAAGAAATTCAGGAACTACGCCGCCGCGGCGTAAAAGTCATCTCCGGGAGCGTGCGACGCCCCGATAAGGCGCAAGATTCATCCTTAAATGGGAACTTGGGATCGCCAATTCTATGCTTTCAGGCCGTTCGCGCCCGAACCCTGTTGAGATGCCTCTTTTTCGCCGCGACTCATTGTCAACAGGTTTCGATCTTGCTGGTACGGGTGCTCTTCCTCGGAAAGGAAAGCCCGAATCTGCGACTGCGAGCTTTACTACACACCTGGCTCGGGGTCTGTTACGCCGTCTTGCTGAAGAAACGCGAAGTGGATCATATCCACGTGCATCACGGCTATTTCGGCTCGTGGATTGCAATGGTAGCCGCGCGTTTATTGGGAATAAGTTTCAGCCTTACACTGCACGGGTCGGACCTGCTGCTGCACGGCGCCTATATCGACACGAAGCTGAAGTATTGTCGCTCCTGCGTAACCATCTCCGATTACAACCGCCGTTATATCTTCAATCATTTCCCGGCAATTGATCCGGAGAAAGTTATCGTTTCGCGGCTGGGAGTCGATACACTGCCGGCAGCAAAGCCTTCGCGAATAGTTGCGCCCACCCCGCAGAACAGTTTCAGGTTGCTGGCGGTAGGCCGGTTACATGCAGTCAAGGGTCACGCATTCCTGCTCCGCGCGTGCGCCCGGCTGCGCGATACCGGGATCAACTTTAAATGTTCTATCGCCGGGGAAGGGCCGGAACGGAAGCGTCTCGAATCGTTAATCCGCAGTTATCGATTGCAACGACATGTCACATTGCTCGGCCATGTTGCGCGGCAGGAGATTGAAGCACATTATCGGGAAGCGGAAGTAGTCGTTCTTACCAGTCTGAGCGAAGGCATTCCTCTGGTTCTGATGGAAGCAATGGCAAGGGGCAGGATTGTGCTTGCGCCGGCGATTACGGGCATCCCAGAGCTGGTGATTCCTGGAAAAACGGGATTTCTCTACAAACCTGGAGATCTCGAAGATTTCTTGCGGAGAATCCTCTTCCTTCGATCTTTCTGGCCGTTCGAGGATCTCCCCTCGGGAGGCCGACTGCACTGGATTTCCCATGCAGCTCGAGTTCACGTTCTCCACAATTTCAACCGCCAGAAGAATCTGGCCCGATTTGCCGACACTTTTCTGCGGCGGATTCAACCCCCTCGGAGCTCTCCCCATGCGGATCCTCTATTGCAATAAATACAACTTCCCATTCAGTGGAACTGAGGCATATATGTTCGCGGCCATGGACCTTATGCGTTCGAAAGGACAC
This sequence comes from uncultured Acidobacteriaceae bacterium, assembly GCA_963724815.1. Classification (GTDB taxonomy): domain Bacteria; phylum Acidobacteriota; class Terriglobia; order Terriglobales; family Acidobacteriaceae; genus Sulfotelmatobacter. The sequence goes on along the minus strand of CAVRWS010000007.1, from coordinate 93,954 downwards.
ACCGTAGCCCTATTTTCCATGGCCGATCCACGCGGCGAGGCTACTCCCTATGATCGCCATTTCGTACCGCACAAGGATTTTAAGAACCAGAAAGGAATATTCCATAAAGCCCGACTGGCAGCCCATGCGGTTTATTCATTCGAGGCTCGGCGCAAGATTCGTGAAATGATCGCCGAATTTCGGCCAGATGTAGCCCATGTCCGCAACATCTATCATCACCTCTCGCCCTCGATTCTGTGGGAACTGAAGAGGCAAGAGGTTCCCGTTGTATATCACGTGAACGACTTCAAGGTCCTGTGCCCCAACTACAACCTGGTTTCACGTGGCGAGGCTTGTGAGGCTTGTAAAGGCGAGGCTTACTGGCACATGCTGAAAGAGAAATGCTATCCAGGATTAGCGGCGCGGATGACTTTAGTGGCGGAGGCTTATCTCCACAAGAGACTCGGCACTTACCGCAGCTGCGTGAGTTGTTTTCTCGCCCCCGGCCGCTTTGTACGCGACAAATTTGTCGAGCACGGATGGGACCCGACAAAGTTTGAGGTTCTTCCACACTTCCAGCCGATTCACCAGGTAAGTGAGCGGAACGCAGAGAACGCGCCGCTGCTCTATTTTGGCCGGTTGTCGAAGGAAAAAGGCGTCTCCGATTTGCTGCACGCCATGCAGCAACTGCCTCAACTACCTCTGCTCGTAGCTGGGGAGGGACCAGAGCGCGGCGAATTAGAGCAACTGCGCGCAAAGCTGGGACTGGCCAACGTGAAGTTCGTCGGCCATGTGAACGGAGAAGAGCTGGATTTCACAATCGCGAGTTCACGTTTCACCGTGCTGCCGTCCCATGCATACGAGACTTTCGGTAAGACCATACTCGAATCCCACGCACACGGACGAGCCGTGGTTGCATCCGACCTGGGTTCGCGACGCGAACTGATACAAGAGGGCAAAACTGGGCTGCTGTACAGGACGGGGGACGTGCCTCAGTTGGTCGCGGCGCTCGCGTTTCTAAGCTCACGACCGAAGCTGGCGAGCGAAATGGGACGGGCGGGACGCGACCTGCTGCAGCGAGACTATACCCCAGAGGCGCATTACGCAGCCTTAATCAATTTGTATGAGCGGCTAATTAACGGCAAGCAGACTTCACAAGTCTTAAAGGAGCCAAACCGGAAGCCGGTTATTGCCCGCACCGAGACGTCTGCCACTCGATCCGCGGGAATTGGTTTCGTTCCTCTTCACCGCCTCGGGTTAGCCCAAGTACCACAACTGATTTCGATGCCAACAATTGACTTACCCAAGCCGCCGCTGCGCATCGCGTTCATCGGTGGGCGCGGTGTGATTTCGAAATATAGCGGTATCGAAACTTACTACCAAGAAGCCGGAGAACGGCTGGCAGCCATGGGACATGTAGTTACAGCCTACTGCCGGACCTATTTCACACCTCCGATAGCGGAACACAATGGCGTGCGAGTTGTTCGGCTACCCACGTTCCGGTCCAAACATTTGGAAACATTGGTGCATACTTTTCTCAGCACCCTTCATGTACTCGTACAACCTTGCGATATAGTGCACTACCACGCCTTGGGTCCCGCGTTGTTCTCGTTTATTCCGCGCCTTGCCGGAAAAAAGACAGTCGTTACCGTGCAAGGTCTGGATTGGCAGCGCAAGAAATGGGGCAGACTAGCGTCGGCTGTGCTCCGGATTGGTGAGTACGCCGCGGTCAGTTTGCCGACCCGCACGATGGTCGTCTCGCGGACGTTGCGTCAGCATTACTGGGATCGTTACCATGCTGAAACGCGCTATGTGCCGAATGGCGGGTTGCTGCGGGAACGGCGAGCGCCTGACAAAATTCTCCAGTGGGGATTGCAGCCGCAACGCTACATTCTTTTCCTGGGAAGATTCTCCCCGGAAAAAGGCTGCCATCTTTTACTAGAGGCATATGAACGTTTAGATACGAACATAAAACTTGTACTAGCCGGAGCGTCGAGCTTTTGCAACGAGTACTCTCGTGAGGTAAAAACCCATGCTAACGAACGAATAAAATTGCTGGACTGGGTATCCGGCGATACGCTCGATGAGTTGCTGACGAATGCGATGTTGTTCGTCTTGCCGTCCGATCTGGAAGGCTTATCTCTTGCCTTGCTCGATGCGATGGGCGCCGGCGTGTGCGTGCTTGCTAGCGACATTCCAGAAAACCGTGAGGCGGTCGAAGACGCGGGCTTCACATTCCGAAGGGGTGACTCCACAGACTTAGCTGAACGCTTGCGATTTCTAATCGCAAATTCCGCGGTGCGAGAAGCTGCAGGAGCAGCGGCAAAACGGCGTATTCGTGAACAATACCAGTGGAGTGAAGTTGCCAGGCAAATGGAACAGACTTACTTCGAGGTGATGGGCTGGACCGGCGCGGGAAAGTCAACGACGAGGAAGCCAAGCGCAGGAGTAAGTGCCCGTGATCCATCAACCGTAAGCAGAGCCGGATAAAGTCTGCAATCGCGCCATCAGCGCGAAACCTACTCCTAAATTCGCGCACGTGATGAGGACGGGACGACTCCCGTCCTTTTTGTTTTACAATTGCCGTTCACTTTCGCAATCCGAATACAAGCCGCCGAAGCGGCGGGGTATGGCATCATCTCTCTTATGGACAACACGATTCTCGTCACCGGCGGAGCCGGTTTTATTGGTTCCAATTTTATTTTGCGGTGGATGGAACGGGATGCGGCATCTGTTGTAAACCTGGACAAGCTCACTTACGCCGGAAATCTTCACAACCTGGCAAACATCGCGGAAGATAAGCGGTACGAGTTTATCCATGGCGACGTCGCGGATCGCGCGGCGGTGGCGAGACTGCTGGAGCGGCGAAAGCCGCAAGCCATCGTGCATTTTGCCGCGGAGAGCCACGTAGATCGGTCCATCCGAGGGCCAGAAGAATTTATCCGTACGAACGTTGACGGCACTTTCGCTCTACTGGAAGAAGTGCGGAGCTATTGGAGTAATCTGGACGCGCCCGAAAAAGCCGACTTCCGTTTTCTGCACGTTTCTACCGACGAGGTTTATGGCTCTCTTGCACCCGCGGATCCGCCTTTTTCTGAAACGACTCCGTACGCTCCCAATAGTCCGTACGCGGCATCGAAGGCGGCTTCCGACCATCTGGTACGGGCGTATCATCACACTTACGGTTTGCCAACGCTTACTACAAATTGTTCGAATAACTACGGACGATTTCAGTTTCCCGAGAAATTAATGCCGCTCATCATTTTGAATGCCCTCAATGGCAAACCACTTCCGGTATACGGCGATGGCCAGAACGTTCGCGACTGGCTCTATGTCGAAGATCACTGCGAGGCGATTGCCACGGTGTTGCACCAAGGACGCGTGGGAGAGACCTACAACATCGGCGGCTGGAATGAAAAGCGCAACATCGAAATCGTAGAAACAATTTGCGATATCGTGGACGAACTGGCCGGCAGCCGAGGTACTTCGCGCCGGAGTTTGATTACGTTTGTGAAGGACCGCCCCGGCCACGACCGCCGTTATGCCATGAACGCAAGTAAGATTGAGCGCGATCTTGGCTGGCGTCCCCGGGAAACATTCGAGACTGGAATTCGCAAAACGGTGAAATGGTATTTGGAGAATGACGAATGGGTCCGCAATGTCACCAGTGGAAGCTACCGGCAGTGGATTGAAACGCACTACGCTTCTTGAATTCGACTAGCGGGCCGATAATCCTCATGACGCAATCCGTAAGCAGCACAACATATAAGGGAATCATCCTGGCCGGTGGCTCCGGAACGCGTCTGTATCCCATCACGCATGCCATGGGAAAAAGCTTGCTGCCGGTTTACAACAAACCCATGATTTATTACCCGCTGTGCACACTGATGCTGGCGGGCATTCGCGACATTCTCCTTATCACCACGCCCGACGATGTGCCGAAATTTCAGGCCCTTTTAGGAGACGGTAGTCAGTTTGGAATCCACTTGCAATATAAAGTGCAACCTAAGCCGGAAGGAATCGCGCAGGCTTTCCTGGTCGGTGAAACTTTCATTGGCAATAACGCTTGTGCCCTGGTATTGGGCGACAATATTTTTTACGGGCACGACCTGGCGAAGGATTTGCGGGACGCTGCGAGTAAGAGTCAGGGTGCGCGAGTATTCGCCTATCCAGTGCACGATCCCGAACGGTACGGAGTCGTGGAATTCGACGGATCCGGGCGCGCGCTGAGTATTGAAGAGAAGCCTCAGCGGCCGAAATCGAGATACGCAGTAACGGGGCTTTATTTCTATGACAACCAGGTAGTTCAGATTGCCAAGTCGTTAAAACCCAGCGCGAGAGGTGAGTTGGAGATTACCGATGTTAACCGAGCCTACATGGAACGTGGCCAGCTCGAAGTCGTAGTCATGGGGCGGGGCATGGCCTGGCTGGACACTGGCACTCATGAATCGCTGATGGAGGCATCGCTCTACATCCAAGCCATAGAAAAAAGACAAGGCCTCATGGTGGCCTGCCCCGAGGAGATTGCCCTGCGCTCCGGTTACATTACTGCGGATCAGGTGGAGAGAAGCGGCACCGCCATGAAGAATAATAGTTACGGGGCTTATCTGCTCCAACTGCTGCGAGAGAAAGTATTCTGATGAATCTAGTCCGGCGATTCAATCCATGAGCGGCGGTATCGCGAAAACCCCCACGTCGCTTTCCGGCGCTTTTATTTTGGAGCCCCGGGTGTTCCGCGACGAACGCGGTTTTTTCTTTGAGAGCTACAACCAGCGGATCATGGCAGACGCCGGAATTACTGATAACTTTGTTCAGGACAATCATTCCTGTTCTTCGCACAACGTTCTGCGCGGGTTGCACTATCAGGTGAAGCATCCGCAAGGAAAACTTGTTCGAGTCGTAGAGGGAGAGATCCTGGACGTTGCCGTCGACCTGCGCCGAAGTTCTCCAACCTTCGGGCGTTGTGAGAGTGTGCGACTGTCGGGTGAGAACAAGCGCATGTTCTGGGTTCCCATTGGTTTCGCACACGGATTCTTAGTTCTGTCGGAGAACGCACACGTACTTTACAAGGCAACCGACTTTTACGCACCCGAGTACGAACGCACGCTCGCCTGGAACGACCGTCAAGTTAACATCGAGTGGCCGATCAATGGCGAGCCAATCGTGTCGGCAAAAGACCAGCGTGGCGTGGCATTGGCCGCCGCTGAAACTTTCGAATAGATTTCCATGCGAGTCACTCTGTTTGGTGCATCCGGACTGCTGGGGAAGGCGCTTATGCGCGAATGGCACCAAGATGCCGTCACGGGCCTCAGCTCCAGCGATGCCGATATTCGCGACGCTGGTCGTGTTCTCCAAGTTGTGCGGGACACTCGTCCGGAGTGGATCGTATTGTCGGCAGCGTATACCGACGTGGATGGATGCGAGAGTAATGCTGAGTTGGCTTTTGCGGTGAACCGCGGCGGCGCCGTCAACGTGGCACGCGCTGCGAGAGCGGTCGGCGCTCGGCTCATGTTCCTGAGTTCCGACTACGTTTTCGACGGCCAGAAAACGACACCGTATGAGACAAGCGATCCAAGAAATCCGCAGAGCGTCTATGGCCGAACCAAGGCGGAGGCCGAGATTAGACTGCTGGAACTGATTCCGGCAGTGCTGCGTTGTCCGAACATCGTGGCTGTTCGGAGTCGGAGGAAAATGTTTCCCCGACACGATTCTGAAGCTGGCGGCAAGCCGTCCAACATTGGATGTCGTCAACGACCAACGTGGTTCTCCGACTTATGTGGTCGACTTGGCGCGATCGATTATCTCCTTGTGTCGAAAAAACGCAGAAGGGATTATCCATGTAACGAATGCGGGTGACTGCACCTGGTTTGAATTCGCGCGACAGATCGTGCAAAGTACTGGCTTGACCACAGACGTAAGACCCACGAGTACTGAACGGATGGCTCGTCCGGCGCCGCGACCGGCTTACTCGGTATTATCTCCCGCGAGTTTGGAGAAGTTGAGAATCACAATGCCTGCCTGGCAAGACGCGCTGAACCGATACTTGGACGAGCGACTTAAGCTGACGTAAATTGCCCGGCGATTGCCCCGTTTCCTGCCAGCCTGCTACGATTGCGGAGACCTGCCTGAGGGTTTCGTGAAATTAATCCAAAATTATATTGATGGCCGTTTCGTGCGTGGAGAGCGCGAGTTCGACGATGTAAATCCAGCGGACGGAACGGTGATCGCGCAGGTCACGGAAGCATCGGAAGAGCAGGTGGATGAGGCGGTCAACGCCGCCGGGCGCTCTCTTTGCGGGGAATGGGGACAACTCGGAATACGCGAGCGAGCAGCGAGGCTGTACAAAATAGCGGATGCGATCGAGAAGCGGTTTGACTGCTTCGTTCAGGCTGAAGTCGCGGACACGGGCAAGCCAATCTCTCTGGCTACCAAACTCGATGTTCCTCGCGCGGCGGCAAATTTCCGTGTCTTCGCCGATCTCATAAAGATGTCAGGCATGGAAGCGTTTCAAACCGAAACTCCAGACGGGACTAGCGCTTTGAACTACGCACTCCGCAAGCCGTTGGGCGTGGTAGGCGTTATCACCCCATGGAACCTGCCACTTCTTTTGCTTACTTGGAAAGTGGCGCCGGCATTGGCTTGTGGGAATTCGGTAGTTGTGAAACCTTCAGAGGAAACTCCAGCCACGGCTACGCTTCTCGCCGAGGCGATGCAAGACGCCGGTATCCCGAACGGCGTTTATAACGTTGTACATGGCTTCGGACCGGGGTCTGCGGGAGAATTCTTATCGCAACATCCAGAAGTGGACGCGATCACATTCACCGGCGAATCCCGAACCGGGGCTGCCATCATGAAAGCTGCGGCACCTACGGTCAAACCGGTTTCGTTTGAATTGGGCGGGAAAAACGCGGCAATCATATTTGCGGATTGCAATTTCGAAGAGGCCATCAGCGGTCTATCCGATGCCGTCTTTCTTAACACCGGACAAGTCTGTCTGTGTGCGGAGCGCATTTATGCAGAGCGTAATATTTTCGATAGAGTTGTAAGCGCTCTTAAAGAAAAAGCGGAAAGCCTGAATGCAGGCTGGCCCACCGATGCAAAGACCAACATCGGGCCACTCATCTCAGCGCAACATCGAGAGAAAGTTCTCTCTTACTACGAATTGGCCAAAGAAGAAGGCGCTACGGTAATCACGGGCGGCGGCACTCCGCAATTTGATGACACTCGCAACAACGGCTTCTACGTGCAACCGACCATCTATACTGGGCTAGCGGAGGCGGCCCGGTGTGTGAAGGAAGAGATATTTGGGCCGGTGTGTCACATCGCGCCATTCGATTCGGAAGAAGAGGCTGTCGCGCTGGCGAACGCTACAAAGTACGGACTGGCCGCGTCGATATGGACCAGCAACTTAAAACGCGGACATCGCGTAGCGCAACAGATGAATGCGGGCATCACCTGGGTAAATTGCTGGTTCCTGCGTGATCTGCGAACTCCGTTCGGCGGAGTGGGTCTTTCAGGAATCGGCCGCGAAGGCGGAATCCATTCTCTGAATTTTTATTCCGAGCTGAACAATATTTGCGTCCGACTTTAAGAGTATGGGCACGATCGAGAGCAGAATAGTTGAAGGGAAAGCGACACCGCGCGGCAAGTATCCTCATATCAAGCGTGCGGGTGACTTCCTGTTTGTTTCCGGAACCAGCGCACGCCGCGCCGACAATACAATTGCCGGGGCCGAAGTTGATCAACTTGGCGCCGCAACGCTTGATATCCGCGTACAAACTCGAGCAGTAATCGAGAACATTCGCGACATTCTGCAGAGCGCGGGAGCGCAGCTAAAAGATGTGGTCGAACTTTCCACTTATCTTGTAAACATGAACGATTTCGCGGGCTACAACGAAGCGTACGGTGAGTTCTTCGGATACGACGGTCCGGCAAGGACGACCGTGGCCGTGCATCAACTGCCGCATCCGCACTTGTTGATCGAGATTAAAGCGATGGCCTACAAGCCTCAGAAATAGGAGAGACGATGGCGTCCATCAAGAATCTGAAGGCCTTCAACTTCCAGGCTTGGATCGAACAGAACAAAGAGAAACTCAAGCCGCCGGTCGGAAATGCTCAAGTGTGGGAAGACGGCGAGATGATGGTAACCGTTGTTGGGGGCCCCAACCAACGGCGCGACTATCACGACGATCCCACGGAAGAATTCTTTTATCAGTTGAAAGGCGATATTGTTCTTCGCGTTGTCGAGGCGCCCGGCAAGCCTCCGATGGACATCCCGATTAAAGAAGGCGAGATTTTTCTTTTACCCAAGCATATGCGGCACTCGCCGCAACGTCCGGCTGAAACCATCGGAGTGGTCATCGAAGTTCCGCGTCCGGAAGGCTCACTTGATGCGTTCGAGTGGTATTGCCCGAACTGCCATCAGTTGGTTCATCGCGCGGAGTTAAAGCTGAAGAGTATCGTAAAGGATCTGCCGCCTGTGTTGGAAGAGTTCTATGGCAACGAGAGCAAGCGCAAATGCAGGCATTGCGGCACCGTTCATCCCGGCAAATGAAGCATGCAAGTTATCGACATCCATAATCATTTCTTCCCCAGTTCCTGGCCTGATCTTGCGGCACGCTATGGCACGCCGAACTGGCCGTGGATCAAACATACAGAGCCGGGGAAAGCCGACATCATGGTGGGAGATCGATTCTTCCGCCACATTTATTCTGCGTGTTGGGATCCGGAAGTTCGGCTCCGTGAAATGGATCGCGACGGCGTTGATTTGCAGGTGATCTCTGCGACGCCGGTGCTGTTCGCTTATAACCGGCCGATTGAGCATGCGCTCGATTGTGCGGAAATATTCAATGATGCGGCGCTCGAACTTTGCAGCCACGGGCGAGGACGGCTGAAATCGTTTTGCCAAGTGCCACTGCAAGATGTTGATGCGGCATGTAAGGAACTCAGCCGCTGTATGCGGGCTGGGCATCTAGGCGTACAAATCGGCAATCATGTAGGAAGCAAGAATTTGGATGACGCCGGCATCGTAACTTTCTTGCATCATTGCGCGGATGAAGGGGCGGCCGTCCTCGTGCACCCTTGGGAAATGCTGGGGCAGGAACGGATGCCCAAATACATGATGCCGTGGACGGTCGGTATGCCGGCGGAAACACAACTTTCGGTTGTCGCTCTGATTTTGAGCGGAGCATTTGATCGCCTGCCGCGTTCGCTGAGAATATGTTTTGCTCATGGCGGCGGCAGTTTCGCATTCTTGCTGGGACGCCTGGAAAATGCCTGGCATCATCATCCGCTTGCTCGCGGTGATTGCCAACAACCGCCTAGCTATTATCTCGACCGCTTCCGCGTAGACTCTGCGGTGTTTGACCAGCGTACATTGCAATTTTTGGCAGGAACGATGGGAGCGGGCCGGGTGCTCCTGGGATCGGATTATCCTTTTCCTCTGGGCGAAGAGAGAGTAGGAACTCTGATCCGCCAAAGCAATTTGCCGCAACATACGAAGGCCAAATTGCTGGGCAGAAACGCAACTGAATTCTTGAAACTTGAACCTGTGTCGCCCGAAGCCGACGAAAAGCAACGATCAATCGCCTCAGTCGACTCCAGTCCTGTAGCGCCAGAACCCGAACAGCTCACCTACAGCTCGTATCTGAAGGTTCCGGAACTGCTTGAGTTGCAGCAGCCAAAGTCTTCGCCGGTACATCACGACGAATTGTTGTTCATTATCGTGCATCAAACTTACGAGTTATGGTTCAAGGAATTGCTGCACGATCTGGATGCTGTGGTCGCAAACTTGCGAAGGGCAGGTGCGGCTCCGCAATCGCACGATGAGGTTTATGAAGCAGCACGGCTGTTGCGACGTTGTACGGAAATTACCCGAGTGTTGGTGGAGCAGTTCACCATTCTGGAAACGATGCTGCCGACGCATTTTCTTGCCTTTCGCGGTCTGCTGGAACCTGCCAGCGGATTCCAGTCGGAGCAATTTCGAGAGATCGAATTTCTGTGCGGTTTAAAAGATGAAAAAATGCTGCGCTATCACCGTCCCACTCCGGAAGCGTACGCAAGCCTGAAGCGCCGATTGGAAGAGCCCTCGCTGCGCGACGTCTTCTTTGGAGCATTGCAGGCTATGGGCAAACTTCCGGCCCTCAGTAACAACGCGACTGAAAAAGAACGGTTCGAGGCTCGCGCCCGCGCGGTCCATGCACTGTATCAGAATGAGCGTCATCATCGCGATTGGATCGACGTCTGCGAACGTCTCACTGAGTTTGACGAGTTGGTGGTGAGCTGGCGGCTGCGGCACATCCAGTTGGTCGAGCGTATTATCGGTGTCCGTATGGGCACTGGCGGAAGTGCGGGATCGTCTTACTTGAAGTTGACGCTCGACAAGAGATTTTTCCCGGAGTTGTGGGAAGCCAGGACGTTGTTGACCGAGTGAATATTGCTGCGCTCCATGCTCAGCCAATATCTGGTCTTTTCATCTGAATGAACGCCACATCTGAAAAAGTAACGCTGATCGGCGCCGGCTTGAATGGACCTCTGCTTGCCATTCTCCTGATGCGGCGCGGATTCTCCGTCGAGATTTACGAACGGCGTCCCGATATGAGGCGAGGACGCACCAGCGCGGGACGGTCGATCAATCTGGCACTATCGACCCGCGGAATTCACGCATTGCGGCAGGCCGGCCTTTGGGAGAAGTTGCGCGGCATTACCATCCCCATGAAGGGCAGGATGATGCATTCGATCGCCGAAGAACTTACGTTCCAACCTTATGGAAAAAATGAGGCAGAAGTTATTCACTCGATTTCGCGGGCGGAACTGAATCTAGAGCTCATGAATGCCGCAGAAGAAGAGGGTGCGACGATTCATTTTCATCGGCGCTGCCAGGGGTGCGATTTAGAAACCGGAGAGATCCGAGTGCGTAATGAGGATACACGCGAAGAAACTAGCCGGAAGACTGAGGTCCTGATTGGCTGCGATGGTGCAGCATCCGCCCTGAGGGCAGAGATGCTCAAGTTGAGTCAATTCGACTTTTCTCAACAGCATCTCGACTATGGGTACAAAGAGTTGACAATCCCAGCCGGTCCCGACGGAAAACCTCTTCTGGAGCCGAACGCCCTTCACATCTGGCCGCGGGGCAATCACATGTTGATTGCGTTACCAAATATAGATGGCACCTTCGCTTGCATTCTCTTTTTGCCGTTCGAGAGCGCAGACAGCTTCGCCAGCCTCAGCAGCGAAACGGATGTAATTCATTTTTTTCAGGAACGTTTTCCTGACGCCAGTCGACTGATGCCGCAACTCGCGGAGAATTATGCTGCCAATCCGACGGGCGCGATGATCACTATCAAGTGCTCTCCCTGGCATGTACAGGGACGAACTCTGCTGCTGGGCGACGCTGCTCACGCGATCGTTCCCTTCTTTGGCCAGGGGATCAACTGTGGGTTTGAGGATTGCACTTATCTGGTCGAATTGCTCGACCGGCATGGCGCAGACTGGACCAGAGTATTCGCGGAGTTCGAAAAAGAGCGCAAGATAAATACCGATGCCATAGCAGATATGGCGATTGAAAACTTTACCGAAATGCGAGATCGGGTTGCGGATTCGCGGTTTTTACTCACTAAGAAAGTGGAACTGGCGCTCGAGGCGCGGTATCCAAACCTCTTTATTCCGAAGTATGCCATGGTCACCTTCCATAGAATTCCTTACTCCGTCGCTCTGTCTCGAGGTGCGGTCCAGGAGCAAATACTGAACGAACTCAGCAATAGCATCGAGCGCGTAGAGGACCTCGACTGGGATAAAGCAGACCGATTAATCCATCGTGATTTAACTCCGCTGGAGCTACCGCAGTGACAACTCCGGAGTTTAGCTGGAGTGAGGATTTCGCTATCGCGATGGATGAAAGCGATCCGCTGCGGAATTACAGAGAGCACTTCTTCTTTCCTAAAGCGGCCAATGGCGAAGATTGCGTATATCTCTGCGGGCACTCACTGGGGCTTCAGCCCAAAACAGCGGCGGAATACATACAGCAGGAGCTAAAAGACTGGGCCGAACTTGGCGTCGAGGGGCACTTTCAAGCTGCGAATGCGTGGATGCCTTATCACCGGCTGCTTACAAACCAGACCGCCGCACTTGTAGGGGCCAAGCCCCTGGAAGTAATAGTGATGAATTCGCTCACGGTAAATCTTCACCTGATGATGGTATCGTTCTACAGACCGACGCCCGCGCGACATAAAATCGTTGTTGAGCGTGGGGCATTCCCTTCCGATCAGTACGCGGTGAAGTCGCAGATTGCTTTTCACGGCTACGATCCTGCCAGCTCTCTGATTGAATTAAGCCCTCTGCCGGGCGAGTCTTGTCTTCGCGATGAAGAAATCAACTTGCTGATCGAGCGCTTGGGGGATGAGATCGCATTGATCCTGCTGGGTGGAGTGAATTACGCGACCGGCCAAGCGTTCGATATGGCGGAAATTACGCGCGCAGGCCACGCAAAGGGTTGCGTGCTGGGCTTCGATCTGGCCCATGCTGCCGGCAACCTGCGGTTGAATTTGCACGATTGGGGTCCAGACTTCGCAGTTTGGTGCAGCTATAAGTATCTGAATGGCGGTCCAGGATGCGTGGCTGGTTGTTTCGTTCATGAGCGGCACGCTCGCTGCTTTGACTTGCCCCGGTTTTCTGGGTGGTGGGGCCATGATGAAAGGACTCGGTTCGAGATGGGGCCGACGTTCCAGGCGATGTCCGGCGCTGAGGGCTGGCAGCTGAGCAATCCCTCGATTATCACTTTGGCGGTCTTGCGCGCTTCAATGCAAATTTTTCACGAGGCGGATATGGAACGCCTGCGGGCTAAGAGTGTGACGTTAACCGGCTACCTGGAATTCTTGTTGAACCAGATTTTGCTGGATCAGAAGTTCACATCCCGTTTTTCGATTATTACGCCGCAAGAACAAATTCGGCGTGGAGCCCAGCTTTCTATCCGAATCCCAAAAAACGGGCGGGCATTGTGTGAACGGCTCACGAGGGAAGGCATTGTGGGCGATTGGCGAGAACCGGATACCTACAGGGTTGCACCTGTTCCCCTCTACAACTCTTGTCGCGACGTCTTCCGGTTTGCCCAGCGATTCGCCGCCACGATTGGATAGTTTCACCAGCGCTCAATCCTGAGATTACTTCCGTAACGCGGCGATGTCGCAGCCTGAACATAAACTCTTAAAGTGGGATTGACCTCTGTGCGACAACCAAGCAAGTGGATGGGAATTGTGTGCGCGGTGGTTTGCGTCCACATTTTAGTGACGCTGCTGGCCTCGCACAGCATTGGACTCACAGCCTTCGGGGACCTCCTGCAGTGCGTTCTGCTTTTCGCTGGAACGCTCTCCATCTTCTCAAATATAAAAACCACCGACAAGAAGGCCCAGCTCTTCTGGTCCCTTATGGCTTTGGGCTGCGGAATGTGGCTCTGCGTGCAAGTTTTGTGGACCTACTTTGAAGTCTTCCTTCGCCAAGAGGTGCCGAATCCGTTCGTCGCAGATGTGGGATTGTTCCTGCATGTGGTGCCTATGATGGCAGCGTTGGCGGTGCAGCCTCATATTCGCCGAAACGATCATTCTCTGCGGCTCGCAAGTATCGATTTTTTTCTACTGCTCGCGTGGTGGCTCTATCTGTATCTGTTTATCGTTATTCCCTGGCAATATGTTTCTCCGAACGAGGTGATTTACGGACGCAGCTTCGATCTGCTCTACGCTAGTGAACAAATCGTGCTGGTTATCGGCGTGGGTCTGGCCTGGAAGAACAGCCGCGACTCGTGGCGGATCATCTACTCGCAGTTCTTCAAGGCTACATTGCTGTACAGCGTTAGTTCCATTTTGGCCGGCGTAGCCATCGACTTCCATCGCTACTATACCGGGAGTCTTTATGACGTCCCGCTGGTCGCGGCCATGGCGTGGTTCGCGATGATCGGATTCATGGCCCGCGGACTCTCCACCGACGCTTCCTCGGAACAGCAACCTCCAGCCGGGCACAGCATGTGGACCGCGAGGCTGGCAATGCTCGCCGTGTTCTCGACGCCGCTGATGGTGGTCTGGGCGGAATTTGGTGGATACGCTCCGCAGCGCGTGCGCTCTTACAGGCTCTTGTTAACTGCAGCAGCGATGGTTCTAATGGGCGCTCTGGTGTTCGTTAAGCAGCACTGGATGGATCGCAAGCTGCTTCACTTGCTGCGCTTGTCTCGCCAGAATCTCGATGAGATGTGCCAGTTGAAAGACGAACTGGAGAATAAAGAGCAATCTCTTCGCTGGCACAGTCTGGAATTACAACGCAAGAATCTCGAACTGCAGGAAATTTCCTACACCGACCCACTCACCGGCGTCTGGAACCGGCGCTACCTGGAAGAAATCCTGACAGCCGAATCTGGACAGGTATTGAGAAACTACGAGAGGGCACGGGGCGGCGACATCCGGAAGATGGATCATCGCGACCTTGTCTTTCTTATGGTCGATGTGGATTTCTTCAAAGAAGTCAACGATCTGCATGGCCATCCCGCCGGCGATCGGCTGCTGCAATTAGTAGCCGAGCGACTGAGCAAGGTGGTACGTAAATCCGATGTGCTGGTCCGGTGGGGAGGAGAGGAATTCCTGATCATGTCGCGTTCCGCGGATCCCTCCGGCACGCCCGCGTTCTGTGATCGAATTCTGGACGTGATGGCGGGCGAGCCGTTTGATCTTGGACACGGCATTCATGTGCGCAAGACCTGTTCGGTGGGTTGGGCGCCTTTCCCCTGGAGCCGCCGCGCCTACGAGGCGATTTGCGTGGAAGAGGCCATTGAACTAGCGGATACGGCGCTCTACCGAGCCAAGGCCGGAGGGAGGAATCAGGGGATTGGAATCTTGCCAGCGGAAGGCTCATGGGCCCCGCAGCACAAAATCTCTCTCCGCGATTTGCAAACAGATATTGGTATTCTCACCTGCACTGTGACGGTCCAAAATATTGGCTCCAGCAATTTGAAGCAAGCGATCGCCGAAAGCTTGACTTGGCAGAAACCGACAGGCGTCTGAATTCACCTCCTCCTTGCAGATAAACCGGAATGCCACTAAAGTGATTGAGGCCTCCAATCAAAGAGGCCGGCACGAAAATGGGTGAGGCACTTTCACGATGAATCCACAAACTTCTACGCGCCAAACCGCTCTCCGCCAGAAAGCCCAACTAATGTCCGCTTCGGAAATTGAGCGCACTCTGGTACGCCTGGCTTACGAAATTGTTGAAAAGAACGGTGGCGTCGAGGGCTTGGGGCTAATCGGAATTCGTCGTCGTGGCGTGCCGATTGCCGAGCGCCTGGGCAAGATCATTGCTCGCATCGAGAATTCCGATGTTCCGGTTGGCACATTAGATATCACGTTCTACCGCGACGATCTTTCGACCCTCGGACCGAAGCCGGTGGTTCAGGAACGAGAGATCGGCTTTTCCATCGAGGACAAGAATATTGTCCTGGTCGACGATGTGCTCTTCACGGGACGAACGGTGCGCGCAGCCATGGACGCGCTCTTTGCGCATGGCAGACCGCGCCGGGTGCAACTGTGCGTGCTGATTGACCGCGGGCACCGCGAATTGCCGGTGGAGGCCAGCTTCGTGGGCCGCAACGTTCAGACCACTATGAACGAGGTAATCGAGGTGAAGTTAACCGAAATCGATGACGCGGAAAAAGTTCTGCTTATGGAAAAATAATCTTGCGGAGCTGGGAAAAAATAAGGACGGCGAGCGATCGCCGTCCTTATTATTTTTCGACCACCAAATTACGCTATTTTCGTGCAAATCGCCTTCGTCTGCGTGTAAAGGCTGAGAGCATCGTGTCCCATCTCACGGCCCCAACCAGATTGCTTGTATCCACCAAATGGCATGGCGGCATCAAAAATGTTGTAGCAGTTGATCCACACTGTTCCGGCACGCAGATATTCCGCAGTTCGATGAGCTTTGCCGATATCGTTGGTCCAGACAGCGGCAGCTAAGCCGTACTCACTGTCGTTGGCGCGTGGCAAAATTTCCTCCGGACTGCTGAATGGCATTGCCGCCACCACCGGCCCGAAGATTTCTTCCTGCACCACCTTCATATCTTCGCGGGTATTCACGAGAACGGTCGGTTCCACGAAATATCCCTTGTCCCCCTTCTTGTGACCACCGGCAAGAGCTGTTGCGCCTTCCGAGAAACCAGATTCCAGATACCCGCAAACTCGGCTCAACTGCTCCTGAGAAACAAGTGGACCCATTTGGGTTTCAGGATCAAGACCGGAACCGACCTGGATTTTCTTGGCATAGTCGGCCACTCCTTCCACAACGCGATCGAAGATCGGTTTTTCGATGTAGAGGCGCGATCCGGCACAGCAGCACTGCCCGTGATTGAAGAAGATGGCGCTGGCTGCGCCGGGGATGGCCGTTTCAAGATCGGCATCCTTGAAGACGACGTTCGGCGATTTTCCTCCAAGTTCGAGGGAAACTTTTTTCAAGTTGCCGGTGGCGGCATGCACGATCAGTTTGCCAACTTCGGTGGAACCCGTGAAAGCGATTTTGTCGACCTCGGGATGACCTGCCAGCGCTGCGCCGGCGGTTTCGCCATAGCCCGGTACGATGTTGACTACGCCTTCGGGGAAGCCTGCCTCCATTATGAGCTCACCCAGGCGGAGCGCTGACAGTGGAGTTTGTTCCGCCGGCTTTAATACGACCGTGCAGCCGCACGCCAATGCCGGACCCAGTTTCCACGCAGCCATGAGCAGAGGAAAATTCCAAGGAATAATCTGTCCCGCAACCCCGACTGGTTCTCGCAACGTATAAGCGAGGTACTTCGCGCCGGGAGTATAAGGGACTGAGATCGGAATCGTATTGCCCTCAATCTTCGTGGCCCATCCAGCCATATAGCGGAAAAGGTCCACAGCCAAAGGCACGTCCGCAGCCTTTGCGATCGCAAGCGGCTTGCCGTTGTCGAGGCTCTCCAAGTAGCCGAATTCTTCCGTGTGTGCTTCCAGTAAATCGGCGAGTTTCCAAATCAAGCGTCCGCGTTCGGACGCCGTCATTCGCCGCCACGGTCCGTGGTCGAAAGCCTTGCGGGCCGCCTTCACGGCCTCTTCAATGTCCTGACGATCGCCTTCCGCCACCTGAGCTAGAATCTCACCAGTGGCGGGATTATATGTAGGAAACGTCTTTCCCGAAATTGCGCTCACCCATTTGCCATTGATTAACATTTTGCGCGGCTTCTCGATGAAGTCAGCCACTTGCGGATGAATCTGCGGCGACACTGCAATACCCATAACATCCTCCTTAATCAAGAACGAGAGATCGAGCAAGAACTTGCATGACGCGAAGCGAAAACTAAAAGATTCCGAGCGAAGAGAATAACGGAAATATGCTAGCCCTGACTCAGGACAAAAGCAATTGTGATTCGGCTGGCCCGGGCCTGGCTAAGAGACGCATACTCTAGACATGAGGGCTACCAAGCACCCGAGGGTTAAAATTTGTTGCATCGCAAGCCGCGACGAAGCCCGGCTGGCTATTGATTGCGGCGCCAGTGCCGTGGGTTTGGTTTCCGCCATGCCAAGCGGCCCGGGAGTTATCCCGGAAGAACAAATCGCAGAAATAGCCGCATCTGTTCCTCCGCCAATCGCCACTTTCTTGCTTACATCGAAGCAGGATGCGGAGAGCATCATTGCCCAGCAACGACGCTGCTGCACCAACACGATTCAAATTGTAGATCGTTTTCTGGGATCGTATGAAGAGCTTAGAGTTACGTTGCCCGGGATCTCCATTGTGCAGGTCGTGCATGTAACGGGCGAGGAATCCGTGGAAGAAGCGATTGCGGTTGCGGCCCATGTGGATGCGCTTCTCCTCGACTCAGGGAATCCGACGCTTGCGACAAAAGAATTGGGTGGCACCGGGCGGCGGCACAACTGGGCGTTGAGCCAGCGCATCCGAGAGCAGATTGATATCCCGATCTTTTTGGCCGGAGGATTGAATCCCGATAATGTGCACGAAGCAGTGCTGCAGGTCGGTCCCTTCGGGCTTGACATCTGCACGGGCGTACGCAGCCAGGGAAGGCTGGATGAGCAGAAACTGCGTGCGCTATTCGCAAGCTTGAAGGTTACGCAAACTTGTTGACCGCGTGATCGAAATCAGCAGAATTTTCGATTGATGTGAGCAATAAGCCATGCACTTACTGAATTAATAAAAACTGCTGCGTCGCGTATTCAGGAGTTACAATGACTTCGTTTTCGGCTGTCTAGCCGGGATCTCCTCTGTTATGGTTCAGAAAAGTCTTTCAAATAGCGTGCAGGCTCAACTGCTGCGCTCGGCGAAGAAGGCGATGAAGAATGCGCACGCGCCGTACTCGAAGTTCCGAGTAGGAGCTGCCATTCTTCTGTCTAACGGCAAAGTCTTCAATGGTTGCAATGTTGAGAACGCGTCCTACGGAATGACTAACTGCGCAGAACGCACGGCGATTTTTTCTGCGGTCGCACAGCTAGGACCCAAGATCGAGATTCGTGCAGTCTCCGTTGCTAACGACCACGGCGTTCCTTGTTCGCCCTGCGGTGCTTGTCGTCAGGTGATCTACGAATTCGGTCCGAATGCAACGATCTTTTTTCAAGGAAAGGATGGACCGCGACAGGCCCATATTACCAAGCTACTTCCGGAAGGATTCCGTCTCCAGTGAATCCTTCCGGGACCGCAGCCCAGACATTCCGCGCCATCGATGTGATCCGCAAGAAGCGGGACGCGGGTGAGCTATCTCGAAGTGAAATAGAGTCTCTGGTAAGCGCATATACCAACGGCCATATTCCTGACTATCAGGTTTCCGCGTGGCTGATGGCAGTTGTGTTGCGCGGGATGACGCGTGCCGAAACTGCTGCGCTTACGGATGCAATGTTGCGTTCGGGTGAAGTTCTCGATCTTTCCTCTTTACCCAGCAAGAAAGTCGACAAGCATTCAACCGGTGGAGTGGGCGATAAGACCTCGCTCGTGCTGGCCCCGCTCGCCGCGGCCGCAGGTATAACGGTCCCGATGATCAGCGGACGCGGCTTGGGACACACGGGTGGGACGCTGGACAAACTCGAGGCTATTCCCGGCTTCAGCGTGAATCTCTCCGTCGCTCAGTTTCGTCGCGTATTGGAGACTTGTGGTTGCGCCATGATTGGCCAAACCGATGAAATCACCCCTGCTGATCGCAAGCTTTACGCATTGCGCGATGTGACGGGCACGGTCGAGAGCCCGTATCTGATTTGCGCTTCGATTATGAGCAAGAAGCTCGCAGAAGGCATAGACGCGCTGGTGCTCGACGTAAAGACCGGCTCCGGCGCATTCATGAAGACTGAAGAAGATGCTGCCTTTCTCGCTGAACTCATGGTTGAAACGGGCGAGCGCATGGGCAAGCAAGTAGTCGCGCTCATTACGGACATGGATCAGCCGCTGGGACTTATGATCGGCAACGCGCTTGAAGTGGTCGAAGTAATCGAGATTTTGCGCGGAGAAGGTCCGGAGGATTTACGTCAGCTTTGCCTCGAACTTGCCGGTTGGATGCTTCGACTTGGTGGAGTAGCGAATACGGTCACAGAGGGAAAGAAGCTGAGCGAGAAATTAATCGGGTCCGGCCAAGCGCTTGATAAGTTTCGCCAGATGGTTGAACTGCAAGGCGGAGATCCGCGGATGATTGACGATCCAGAGAAATTGCCGCGAGCTCGACACACGATGATACTTTCCAGTCCGCGCAGCGGATATCTCGCGTCCCTGCAATGTGAGCAAGTCGGCACAGCATGTGTAATTCTTGGCGGCGGCCGAGAGCGAAAAGAAGATTCGGTCGATCCAGCCGTCGGGATCGTGCTGCACAAAAAGGTCGGAGACGCGGTTTCGATTGGCGAACCGCTGGCGACGGTTCACTACAACGACGAATCACTCGCTCATCGTGCCAGGGAACTGCTTGTGAAAAGCTATAGGATTACCGACTTGCCTGCGCAAGAGAAGAAACCCCTGATCCATCGCGTGATCGCCAGACCCGGAGAGAAAAACTGAATGGGACGCTACACCGGAATCCTCGGCCTTTTAGCTATGCTCGGTTTGGCCTATGCCTTTTCGAACAACCGCCGCGCGATTCGCTTGAAAACGGTGGCTTGGGGGTTGGGCCTGCAGTTTGCCTTCGCCGTACTGGTATTGCGGATCGACGCCGGGCGTCGCCTTTTTCAGAAAGCTGGAGACGTAGTGAGCCGCCTGCTGGGCTACTCTTTTGTCGGTTCACAGTTTGTCTTCGGCGACCTCGGGAAACAAGGTTCACATCTGGGTTTCTATTTTGCTTTTCAGGTACTGCCAGCGATTATTTTCATCTGCGCATTTTTCGCCGTGCTTTACCACTTCGGAATCATGCAGCTCATCATCAAAGGCGCGGCTTGGCTGATGACTCGGGTGATGGGCGCCAGCGGAGCGGAATCACTCAATATCGCCGCCAGCATCTTCATGGGACAGACCGAAGCTCCGGTCACCATCCGGCCCTTTCTGCCTGATCTTACGCACTCGGAACTCATGACCGTAATGACCAGCGGTATGGCCCACGTCTCGGGCGGAATCATGGCAGCTTACATTGCGTTCGGGATAGAACCAAAACATCTTTTAAGTGCGGTGATTATGACGGCGCCGGGAACGCTACTAATGGCAAAGATGCTCGTGCCTGAAACCGAGCAGCCGAGAACCGCTGGCCGGGTTGTGATGCCTGAAGGTGAAGAGCAGTCCGAAAAAGAAGAAAATCTCCTGGGCGCCGTCGCACGCGGAACGACTGACGGCCTGCATATGGCTTTGAACATTGCTGCCATGCTTATCGCCTTCCTGGCGCTGATCGCGCTGGCGGACGGCATTCTTGCTGGAATACATCACTGGGTGACGTGGGTACCAGAAAGTCTGGAAAAAATTTTCGGCGCCGTCTTCGCGCCGGTTGCCTGGGTGATTGGCGTGCCCTGGCACGACTGCGGCGTGATTGGAACTTTGCTGGGCACGCGCATGGTGCTCAACGAACTGGTTGCATTCTCCATGCTTGGACCGATGAAGGCCGCGCTCGACCCGCGCTCCTTCACCATCGCGACATTTGCTCTTTGCGGCTTCGCAAATCTGAGCTCCATCGGAATTCAGATCGGCGGCATCGGAGCCCTCGCACCAAATAAAAAAAGCGAACTGGCAAGGCTCGGAATTCGCGCGATGCTAGCGGGAACAATGGCGAATCTGATGTCAGCATCAATCGCCGGCATGTTGCTGTGATGCGGAATGGCTGAAATCTCCGCACGAATTCTGCGCCTTCGGGTTTCTCTAGACCGAATCTGGGGAAGCATTACTAGTTGATTTGCTATCCTACGCGTGTGCCACGAATCTTCTTAATCGATACCGACACTGCTTCCGATGATGCTGTTGCGCTCATCATGGCTCTTCGTGCCCCTGGTGTCCAGGTGGCTGCGATCACCATGGTCGCTGGGAATGTGAACGTGCAACAGGCCACGCGCAATGCCCTGTACACCATCGAACTTTGCGGGGCGGACGTTCCAGTGTACGTTGGCGCGGAAAAGCCGCTGCTGCGCACGTATGGGAATGCAACCTGGTTTCATGGTCGAGATGGATTGGGAGATCATAATTATCCGGCTCCCCGCCGGACTGCGGAGAAGTTGCACGCCGTCGACGCGATCATCAATACGATCGAAGCCAATCCTGGACTTGTGGTCGTCACGCTTGGACCACTTACAAATCTCGCTCTCGCGCTGGCCAAGAAACCAGCAATCGTCGATAAAATCAGCCGCTGTGTGGTGATGGGAGGAGCGCCGTGCTGCGAAGGAAATATAACCCCGGCTGCCGAATACAACATCTGGGTCGATCCGGAAGCGGCGCGCATCGTCATGCTGGCCGGGCTTCCCATTGAACTTATCGGCTGGCAACTCTCGCGAGGGAACGCGGTAGTGGATCAGAACGATATCAGTAGAATTCAAGAATTAAAGTCGGCGCTTGGCGAATTTGCCGTCGAATGCAACAGCTATGCTCGCCACGCGTATAAGGTGCAGACTCAAGAAGACGGGATCTGTTTGCCTGATCCAGTTACGATGTGCATCGCGCTAGACCCGACGGTCGCACTCGACTGGACCGAACATTATGTAGATATCGAAACACAAAGTGAGCTGACGCGTGGGATGACAGTGGTCGATCGTCTGAATGTGGCGGACGATGATCGTAACCGAGCGCTTTGGGAGCCCGTACTACGGGCGAAGCGTAAAACAAAAGTGTGTTGGAGGATTGATAACAGGCGCTGGAAAGATGCGCTATTAACGGCGTTGCGCTAGCTCAGGAGCAGTCACATTTGAGTCTTACCCATTCATCTGCGAATACGTTGAGCGTCGCAAGAACTCGCCTTGCCCCGCGTGGCCCAGGAACTTGTCTCGATCAACCACGATGTGGCCGCGGGAAAGAACAACCTCCGGCATACCCGTCACCTGAATGCCTTCGAACATCGAATAGTCCACGCGCATGTGATGAGTCTTGGCGCTGATCGTGTGTTGGCGCTTGGGATCGAAAACAACGAGGTCGGCGTCGCTGCCGACGGCGATCGTTCCCTTGCGCGGATACAGGCCGAAGAGCTTGGCCGGAGTGGTCGAAACCAATTCAACGAATCGATTCACGCTGAAACGTCCGTGAGCAACGCCACCAGAGTAAATCAGGCTCATGCGATGTTCAATGCCCGGGCCACCGTTTGGAATTTTGCTGAAATCGCCGCGTCCAAGTTCCTTCTGCTCTTTAAAGCAGAAGGGACAATGATCGGTGGAGACGACTTGCAGGTGATCCAGCTTGAGGCCGTTCCAGAGCTTTTCCTGATGCCATTTTTCTCGAAGCGGTGGCGTAAAAACATATTTCGCGCCTTCAAAATCCGGTACGTCAAAGTTTTCAATGGACAGATACAAATACTGCGGGCAAGTTTCAGCGTATACCGGCAGCCCGCGGTCGCGGGCCTCGCGCACTTTCTCGAGCGCTTCATTACAACTCAAATGGACGATGTAGATAGGAGCGCCCGCCATTTCCGACAACGCGATAGCGCGGGAAACAGCTTCAGCCTCCGCCGTGGTGGGGCGAGTGAGAGCGTGATATTTCGGCGCCGTCTTCCCTTCTGCGAGGGCCTGTTGAACGATGACGTCGATTGCGCTGCCGTTTTCAGCGTGCATGCAGATCAATCCGCCGTTTTTCGCTGTGGTCTGCAAGGCTCGAAAGATGCTGGCGTCATCTAGCATAAACACGCCGGGGTAGGCCATAAAGAGTTTGAAACTGGTCACGCCCTCGCCGACCAGAGAATTCATTTCCTTGAGTTGTCCATTACCGATGTCAGTCACGATGCAGTGGAACGCATAATCGCATACAGCTTTCTGCGAAGCTTTGGCCATCCAAGCATCAAAGGCCTGTCGCAACGACTGACCCTTGTACTGGATAGCAAAGTCGATCAGCGTGGTAGTCCCGCCGAAGGCGGCGGCACGAGTTCCAGTTTCAAAGTCGTCGGCGCTGGTGGTGCCGCCGAAAGGCATGTCCAGATGAGTATGTACGTCGATGCCGCCGGGTAAAACATATTTTCCGGATGCGTCCAGAACTGTCCTGGCATTCTCGCGGGGAAGGTCTTTACCGATGGCTGAAATCTTGCCGTCCGTGATAGCGACATCGGCCACGTACGTGTCTGTTGCCGTAACCACGGAACCGTTGCCGATGATCGTGTCAAAGCCCATCCATGCCTCCGCGTGCGGCTGAGATGAAATAGAAATTCTATGCTACACTGCCGCACTTCAGGTGCTCATATTTCTCCAGTGGTTAAAGGTCCGTCATGCAATTTGGGATTACGCTAAAGCCTGACATTTCGGTTGAGCGCATCGTTGGTTTGACGCGTCAAGCGGAAGCTGCTGGCTTCGAGTATGGATGGCTCTTCGACTCCCATGTTTTATGGATGGACCCTTACCCTTTGCTGACGCTGATGGCTGCGAACACGCAGCGGATGCGGCTTGGCACGTTGGTGACGAATCCTGCGGTTCGCGATCTCACGGTGACCTCCAGCTTGTTCGCCACGCTGAATTTGATCTCGGGTGGCAGGATGGAGCTAGGCATCGGACGGGGAGACAGTTCGAGACGTGTGCTGGGCAAGAAGCCGGTCAGTTGGTCGCAGTTGGAAACGGCGGTAAGGATTTTTCGGGATCTCACGGCCAGCCGCGAAATCGAATATGAAGGTCAGCCGACACGCCTCACGTGGGCCAACATTTCTCCGAGAGTCTGGATCGCGGGCTACGGACCCAAGGTCCTGCATATGGCAGGGCGTGTCGCCGACGGCATTATCTTGCAGTTTGCTGATCCTGATTTAATTTCATGGTGCCTGGGCTTTGTGAAAGAAGGCGCTCGGGCAGCTGGACGAGATCCAAAGCAGATCGAAGTGATGTCGGCGGCTCCGATTTGGGTTTCTGATAATTTGGCGGTTGCGCGCGAACGTGTGCGTTGGTTCCCTGCCTTGGTTTCCAACCATGTGATGGATCTCATTCGACAGTACAAGCCGGAAGACCTGCCCCCGGCGCTCACTTCTTATGTGCAGGATCGTGGTGGCTACGATTATTCGCACCACTGCGTGGTAGAAAGCGACAACGCGAATTTCGTTTCCGACGAAGTGGTCGATCGTTTTTGCGTCATCGGGCCGCCCGAAGCACACCAGGAGAAGCTGCGTAGATTGGCCGCCGCGGGCGTTACGCAGTTCAATTTGTATCTAATGTGCGGGGACGAAGAACAATCCCTTGAAACCTACCGGCGGGACGTCTTGCCCGGATTTTCGAAAGGCCTGGGCGCGAAAAGTTAAGGTTGCGAGGCTTGCACGGGAGACAACACAAGCGGGGGCTGAAACTTCATCATCGCGTAATAGACCACAAACGAAACGGCAAAGCCCACAAACCAGGAATAGTCATAAAGAACGCGTACAGACGGAATGGCTAAGCCCACAAGCGCCGTTCCCGCTCCGACCGCAAGCGCAATCACTGCGCGCCAGTTGAAACCTCTGGAATACTCGTAGATTCCGACGCGAAGGTATAAGTCGTCAAGTTGCAAGATGCATTTTCGCACGACGAAATAATCGCAGATCATAATGCCCGCCACAGGTCCGAGGAACGCAGCGTAACCTCCGAGCCAGCCGAGAATGAATGTGTTGTAATCGGCGAGCAATTTCCATGGCATCAGAGCGATACCCATTAAGCACGTGATCACCCCTCCAGTACGGAAGCTGATTTTTCGCGGCCACAGATTGGAGAAATCATTTGCGGGGGAAACGACGTTAGCTCCAATGTTGACGTTCAGCGTGGCGAGAAGAATCGCGATCAGTGAGATCACTACGGCAACTGGAGAATGGAAGCGGCTGAGCAGTTGGACTGGATCCGAAATGGCTGTACCGTAGATCACGACTGTGGCGGAGGTCACAGCAATTCCGACAAATGCGTAGAGGGTCATCGTCGTCGGCAACGCCAGCGCCTGGCCCATGATTTGTTCCCGCTGGTTACGGGCGAACCGGGTGAAGTCAGGAATATTCAACGAGACCGTCGCCCAGAAACCGACCGTGCCGTTCAGAGCTGGGATCAAAAATTTTAGGAAATCTTTGAAGTTGGTGAATCGTGATGGCGCGGCCAGCATGGGCCCAAATCCTCCTGCGCCGTGATAAGCCCACGCTAGAAGCAGCAATCCGACGCCCAATAATATCGGTGCGCTGATTCCCTGCAGGATTCGGATGTATTCAATCCCCATCAGAATAACGGCCAGGTTGATTAGCCAGAATAAAAGAAAGCAAACGGCGGTCGCGTAAGGAAAATTCTTCCATCCTGGAGCAAGCGTAGCCAGCAGAATACTG
This sequence comes from uncultured Acidobacteriaceae bacterium, assembly GCA_963724815.1. Classification (GTDB taxonomy): domain Bacteria; phylum Acidobacteriota; class Terriglobia; order Terriglobales; family Acidobacteriaceae; genus Sulfotelmatobacter. Next base: position 68,087 of record CAVRWS010000007.1, on the reverse strand, counting down.
ATTGCTTCGCCGCCGATCCAGGTTTGAATGCCGAACCATCCGCAAGCAACCAGCGCACGAAGGACGGCAGCCACATTGGCTCCAAGCACTCCAAATGATGCACGCGCCAGCACTGGAAACGGAACTCCATACTTCGCTCCGGGGTGCGAGTTCAGAAGCATCGGAGCCAGCACGATCACGTTGCCCAGAAAAATTGTCATGACCGCCTGTTTCCAGTTCATTCCTCCTTGAATCAGGCTGGCCGCAAGCATGTAGGTGAGAATGTTCACCGACATCGAAATCCATAACGCGGCGAAGTTATAAGTACCCCAACGCCGGCGATCGGCTGAGGCAGGCGCAAGGTCGGGATTGTAGAGAGGACTGGATTCGATTCGAGATGGAGAAAATTCAGGTGTGATCATGAATTCGATTTAAGAAAACCCGCATTGCAATTTCTTGCGCCGTGCACTTCAGTCAGCGGCCGCAGCTTTTCCCGTCTGCGCAGTGATCGGACCATAAGTTTCCGGCCGGCGATCGCGGAAGAATTGCCAAACTTTGCGGACTTCTTCGATCATATCGAGATCAAGGTCCGCTACAAGCACTTCGTCTTTATCCCGGCTGGCCTGCGCGATAATTTCTCCGCGTGGATTGCAGAAGTAACTCTTGCCGTAAAACTCTCCAATGCTCCAGGGCTTTTCAGTCCCAACGCGATTGATGGCACCCACGAAATAACCGTTAGCTACCGCGTGCGCGGGCTGTTCGAGTTCCCAAAGATATTCCGAAAGTCCGGCGACGGTGGCCGAAGGATTGAACACGATCTCGGCTCCATTTAATCCCAGAATGCGTGCGCCCTCGGGAAAATGACGGTCGTAGCAAATGTACACGCCGACGCGGGCATACTTGGTTTCGAAGACCGGATATCCTAGATCGCCGGGAGTGAAGTAAAACTTTTCCCAGAATCCTGGGTGGCAGTGTGGCAAGTGGTGCTTACGATATTTTCCCAAGTAGCGGCCATCGGCATCGATTACGGCAGCGGTGTTGAAATAAAGGCCAGGCATCTGCTCTTCGTAAACCGGAACCACGATCACCATACGATGCTTCGCGGCGATCTTTTGCATCATGCGCACAGTGGGGCCGTCCGGCACTCGCTCAGTCAGTTCATACCAGCGAGCATTTTGCTCGGCGCAAAAATAAGGTCCGTAAAAAAGCTCCTGCAAGCACAGAATCTGCGTCTTCTTTCGCGCCGCTTGCTCGATCAACTTCAGATGCTTATCGATCATCGCTTTTCTGATCTGGGCAAGGGGACGCTCCGTGCTAAGAGCATTGCTGGCTTGAATCAAGGCACAACGCACAGTTCGAGGCATGAGCCGGGACCTCCGAGGAACGAAAACTATAGCAGAAAACTGCGGCTAACTGCCCTTCTGCCGTACAATCTACCGTACAAGGCAATGTCAGAAGAGCACAAGAAACGTTTCAGTGTTGCTGACCGTCCGGACAGCGGCGCGGCGAAAGAAGTTATATCCGATTCGCAGGCCCCAATCGCTACCCTTTCTGGTCATCCGCTACTTTCGAACCGAGGCATTCCTTTGAATCTCGATTGGGTGAAGCAGGTTCGGATTAATACCAGTGCGGTTGAGCGAAGAGCGCAAACTCATGTGGCACGCCGCACCGTGAAAAAAGATTGGCAAGCTGCGTGGCTTCTGCGCGCGGTCTCCTGCATGGACTTGACGACGCTTTCCGGTGACGATACGGATGAGCGTGTTCGCCGCCTTTGTGCCAAAGCACGGCAGCCGATCGAGCAGGATCTGATAAAGCGTTTGCAGATTGAAAGCCTTAACATCAAGGTAGCGGCGGTTTGCGTGTACCATCGCTTCGTTGAAACCGCAGTGCGGGCACTCGAGGGCAGCGGGGTTCGAGTGGCAGCAGTCTCCACGGGGTTTCCGGCGGGCTTGTCGCCAGTGGAGGAGCGGGTCGCGGAGATTCGCCGTTCGGTGGAAGCCGGAGCGGATGAGATCGACATCGTGATTACACGAGCTCACGTGTTCGGTGGCAAATGGCAGGAATTGTACGACGAGGTTGCTGAATTTAAGTTAGCCTCGGGACACTGTCACATGAAAGCAATTCTTGCCACGGGCGACCTGCTCACACTGCGCAATGTTGCGCGTGCCAGCTTTGTGGCGATGATGGCAGGCGCGGACTTTATCAAGACTTCGACCGGCAAAGAATCTACCAACGCCACGCTTCCCGTTGGATTTGTGATGACTCGCGCCATTCGGGAGTATGCGCAGGAGACCGGCATGGCGGTTGGTTTCAAACCGGCTGGGGGAATTCGTACGGCTAAGCAATCCACGGAATGGCTGGCGCTCATGAAAGAAGAGCTGGGAACGGATTGGATGAAGGCGGAACTATTTCGGTTTGGGGCGAGCGGACTTCTGAATGATATTGAGCGGCAGCTTGAACACCATGCCACAGGACGGTACTCGGCAGATTACCGGCATCCGATTGCGTAGGGGAGCGAGGAAGACTCAAGAATGAGCATCGCTGAAAAATTTCTCACCATGGAATATGGCCCGGCGCTGGAAGATCCAAAAGATGCTCTGCTCTGGCTCGACGGACATCACCGACGTTTCGGCCACTTCATTAACGGTGAATGGCGCGAACCGGCGGAAGCCGTATTTTTCGACACGACAAATCCCGCTACCGGGGGAAAAATCGCAAAGGTCGCGCTGGGATCGGCCGCAGATGTGGATGCCGCGGTTCAGGCCGCGCGCAATGCTTTTCCGAAATGGCAATCTCTTAAACCGCATGCGCGAGCTCGATATTTGTACGCGATGGCCCGAGCGATCCAACGACACTCGCGCCGGCTCGCGGTGCTCGAAACGATCGACAACGGCAAGCCAATCCGCGAGAGCCGGGATATCGATATCCCTCTCGTTGCTCGCCACTTCTACCATCACGCTGGATGGGCCCAGCTGCTAGAATCTGAGTTCCCAGCCTACGTCGCTTGCGGAGTGGTCGGGCAGATTATCCCGTGGAATTTTCCTTTGCTGATGCTGGCATGGAAAATTGCGCCGGCAATTGCCACCGGAAATACCGTTGTGCTCAAGCCCGCTGAGTTCACGCCGTTGACTGCGCTTGCGTTTGCGGAGATTTGCCAGGAAATCAGCCTTCCCCCGGGAGTGGTCAACATCATCACTGGCGATGGTTCCACCGGCGAGGCTTTGGTAAAAAATCCCGGAGTCGACAAAATTGCATTTACCGGATCGACTGAGGTTGGACGCGCCATCCGCCGCGCGACTGCAGAGAGTCATAAGCGGCTTTCGTTAGAGCTTGGCGGCAAGTCTCCGTTTGTCGTCTTCGACGATGCCGATCTCGACAGCGCCGTGGAAGGCCTGGTGGATGGAATCTGGCTCAATCAAGGACAAGTTTGCTGCGCGGGCTCACGCTTGCTGATGCAGGAAAGCATTGCCGATACACTGTTGGAAAAAATCCGCGGCCGCATGGAAACGCTCCGCGTTGGGCCTCCGCTGGATAAAGCGATTGATATTGGCGCCATCGTTGCGCCTGTGCAGCTAGAACGCATTCGCCGGCTCGTGGATCAGGGAGTTGCTGATGGAGCGAGTTGCTGGCAGCCACAGATCGAAATGCCGGCGCAAGGACTTTATTTTCCGCCGACTTTGTTAAGCAATGTACATCCGACGTCAGTGGTTGCGCAGCAGGAGATTTTTGGCCCAGTACTCGCTGCTATGACGTTCCGTACGCCTGCTGAAGCAGTGGAGTTAGCCAACAATACCGTCTATGGACTGGCGGCTAGCGTGTGGAGCGAGAGCATTAACGTTTCGTTGCAAGTGGCGGCGCAGATCAAAGCGGGTGTGGTATGGGTGAATTGCACAAACATGTTCGACGCTGCTTGCGGGTTCGGCGGCTACCGCGAGAGCGGTTACGGCCGCGAGGGAGGACGTGAAGGGCTGTTGGAATATCTTGAACCGGCCTGGTTTAAACACGCTCCTGCTATATCTGCCGGGAGGCAACGCCCCGAACCGTCTGCAGACGGACACCAACGAGATTTGGCCATCGACCGCACGGTTAAGCTCTACATCGCCGGAAAGCAGGCGCGACCAGATTCGGGCTACAGCTTCGAAGTTCGCGGCCAGAATGGCGAGTTGCTCGGCGAAGCTCCACTGGGCAATCGAAAAGATATTCGAAACGCAGTAGAAGCAGCGCGCAAGGCGACGAGTTGGGCGAAGACGACTGCGCACAATCGCGCCCAGGTTCTCTATTACATGGCAGAGAATCTCTCGCTGCGTCAAGAAGAAATCGCTCGCCGGTTAGGAGCGGCCTTTGGCGCAACCCATGCAGCCAAGGAAGTCGCGGCCAGCATCGAGCGCATCTTCTCGTATGCAGCATGGGCCGATAAGTTCGATGGCGCAGTACACAATCCACCGTCGAGAACTATCGCGATGGCGATGAATGAGCCCATCGGAACCGTTGGCATTGTTTGCCCGGATGATGCGCCGCTATTGGGTTTGTTGTCTCTCGTCTTACCGGTTCTATGCACTGGCAACGTTGCAGTCGTTGTCCCGTCGGAAACGTATCCTCTTATCACCGGCGATCTTTATCAGCTCTTTGACACGAGTGACTTGCCCGCCGGGGCCATCAACATTGTCACGGGATACAGATCACAGCTTCTTAAGACGATCGCCGAACATGACGACGTAGATGCAGTCTGGTGTTTTTCCGATGAATCCGATGCCGCGGCAGCCAAGTCATTTTCCGTAGGAAATCTGAAACAGGTATTCACCAACGAAGGCCGTGCCATCGACTGGTTTGACACCAAACAAGGCGAAGGCCGATGGTTTCTGCAGCACGCTACTCAGGTGAAGAACATCTGGGTTCCCTACGGCGAGTGAGTCGGACCGGCGAGCCAATTTCTGCCGAGTCTCCGCCGCTTACTGCGGTTGTGAACCCGGCGTACGATCGCGCAACTCATACACAAACTGCTGCAGTTCGTGTCTCTGGCGCCCAGCATCCTCGGTTTTTTCCTTGGTTATCTCTTCGTACGCTTGCAGTTCGGACTGTGCTTTCTCGGTTTCGCCTGCAAGGCGATAGAGCTGAGCCAGACGGTAATGCGCCTTTTCCAATTGTGGATTGACTTCGATTGCCTGTTGCAAGGCGGAAATTGCTTGCGGAAAGCTTTTTTTCTCCGAATAAAGAATCCCTAATTGCAAGTAGGCGACGCCAAGTTTTGGATCAAGCTGGATCGCAGTCTGCAACAATGACTTCACCTGATCGACGTCTACAGCCTGATCAGGCGAACTCCAACGCTTCCGAAGGCTGACCGCGTAATAGTAATTAGCCCAGGCATTCCGCGGTTGAAGCCTGACAAATCGCGCCAGCCGCTCCTCGATCTCCGGCGAGGAAGTACCCTCGACCGCCTGCATTTCTCCCATGAAGAGGTACGGATTCGGATCGCCGGGATTCAGATCTGATGCCTGGCAAAAATTCCGAACCGCGTCTTCGTAGGATCCGTTGGAATACCAAGCCGCGCCCAAGCCGTCGAGCATACGAATCGACCACGGGAACGAGCGCTGCCCTTTCGTAAAAACCTCGATAGCGGGTTCGGCCGCATGATGCAGCAGGAGTTCCGCCCCCCAATCGAAAAGATTGGTTTCGCTTGGGCTAAGTTCAGCTGCGCGCTGATATTCTCGAACAGCTTCCAGAGGATCGCCGAGTTTATCGTCAGCCTCGGCAAGCAGATGATGAAGTTCAGCGTTCTGCGGATGAGACTTGTCCTGAACGGCGAGCAGCGCCCGCACCTCGTCACGCGCCTGTGCGTAGTCTCCGGTTTCCGCACGGGCCATCGCTAGTTCGAACGCATCGTCCATATCCCTGGGATTCAGACGGAAGGCTCGCTCGAGATACGGCAGTGCTTCGCGCGGTTTTGCGTCTTCCACCAGTAGCTTTCCCAGACGAAAATTTGCGCTGAAGTCTTCCGGTCGTCGCGTTGCTACGTCTCGCAAAGAATTCTCCATTGCCGTCCGCGATAGATCAAGAGGAGCAACGGCGAGCGATTGCTTACCGCGAGCAGCGGTCTCCTGGGCCAAGGCCTCTCTGTTGCGAATTATCGTGTCGCCACCATGACCGCCGAGATTTGTGGCGTCGGTAACACCAGCGACATTGAAGTGTGGCTCGTCGAAGAATTCGGGCCCCGCTGCCTGTGGCTTTCGCCGCTTCCGACTTAACCGAATCGAGCATGAGATCGATCGCTCTTGATTCTTTCGGTTCAATAATAAACGGGCCGAGAATTTGACGATATGTATCCGGGCATCTCGGCACGCACGCTGTAATTTCCTCGTCGAACCTCGGGAAAAACGTAGACTCCCGCAGAATCGGTATTCACTTTTAAAACCTGGGAGCTCTGGCCTTGCAAGCAAACGATAGCGCCCTTGACGGGACGATTGAGCGAATCCCTCACGACGCCGTGCAATGTCGCCGTAGCGTCCGAGTCCGACGGTGAGCTCGATTCGCTATTGCCGCAGTCGATTGTCCGAGAACCAGCGGGGGAAGAAAAATCGCCGTCAATGCGAGAGAGCACGCCGCTATAGTGAGAAAGCGCCCCATAAGATAAGTGCGAAGCGGAAAGGCAAATCAACGCCAAGCGTACGCGCGTAATCCGAAATTCTAGTCGCTGGAGGCACGATCCGCAATCGATCGAGGTAATGCCTGGGTTTAACTCTTTGCCGCTCGCCGAGCTAAAAGGTCCAGGTAGGCTTCGGCTATGAGCTCGTCCTGAGCGATTCCAAACTCTGATAGCAATGTTGTCACAATGTTTTTTCCTTCAAGCTCGCTTTGTCCGGGGCGAAGGACGACTTCGAGTTCCAGAAAGTCTCCCAACCCCTGAACCTCGTCAATGTGAACGCGCGTCTGCCCGATGTGGTATAGGACCCGCTTTTTCTTCACCACTCCAGTTCTACCGACGGTAACTGTGAGGATCTCGTTCAAGGTTTGCGGGTCTGGAGTACGCGCAATCAGATAACGGGATTCACGCGCATTAGCGACGTCGGACCTTTCGTAGCGGATGAGTTCCCCACGGTCCGGCGCAAACATCCGGAGCTTCAACCTGCCGCGATTGCATGCAAAGAAGAAATCCTCCTGGTGGATGGTCTGGGGAGAAGTGTTGCTCAATCGAGCTGCAACCTTTTCGGCGGCGACCCGATTCTTCAAAATAGCTTTGATTTCGATATTGCTTGGCATGCTTGACCTCGCCAAGATAGCGTACACTCAGTGCCTGTGGTTAGATGCGCTTGAAAGCGCGACTTCTTTCGTTTAAGTTCAGGACGCTGTCAACCAAAAATAAATCTGTTTACCTTCAAGACCTCGAGGCCAATCGATGACCTTTTGCAAAATGCGTTATCTCGCAACCTTTCTATTGCTGACCACGTGCGTGACTTGCTGGAGCCAGGAGAGACGAAAAATCATCATTGATCAGGATGCGGCTGGACCTGGCGGAACGGATCAGCAATCGATGCTGCTCCTCATCCAATCACCGAAGACGGAAGTATTGGGGATTACGGTCGTGACCGGCGACCAGTGGCTACATTCCGAAGTGGCACACACATTGCGCATGCTGGAACTCATCGGCCGAACCGACATTCCGGTTGTGCCGGGAGCCGAGTATCCGCTGGTAAGGCGACAACAGGATACTGAGCTTTGGGAGCAGCAATATGGACGCATCATGTGGCTGGGGGCCTGGACTCCGAAGTTTTATCACCCGCACGATCAGTTGGGAGACATGCCCGAAGGCGTACCCACCACCAAGCCATCCAACGAAGACGCCGCTCACTTCCTGATACGCATGGTACATAAGTTTCCCAACGAGATCACCATCTACGAGGGCGGACCGTTCACCAATCTCGCGCTCGCTATTTCAATCGATCCCGAGTTCGCGGGATTGGCGAAAGAACTGGTGTTCATGGGCGGGAGCTTGAACCCGCGAACCGACGATCCCGAGTTTGCCAACAATCCTACGCACGAATTCAATCTGTGGTTCGATCCGGAAGCATCTCACATCGTGTTGGTGGCGCCCTGGAAGAAGATTGTCTGCACGCCCGTCGATATTTCGGTGAAAACACGTTTGACCTCTGCCTTGATTGACCGCATCGAGACGGCCGACACGCCTTCAGCGCGTTACATCGCCAAATATTCCATCCTGCGCGGCAACTACAATTATTTATGGGATGAACTGGCGGCGTTGGCATGGCTCGATCCCACGCTCATCACCAAGAAAGAAACGCGTTACATGGATGTCGATCTGGACCGCGGCGCCGGTTATGGTAACACTCTGAATTGGACGGAGCATGACAAACCAAAGCTCGAAGTACGGCCGGTCGACGTGCAGGATGATTTGGATCTTGATCGGTTCTACAAAATGTTTGTGACTCTATTGAGTGCACCAACGCCTAAGAATTAGAAGACACGGTCTCTGCCGGTCACTGTGGAAGTTGAGCCAACATGCTTTGCGCCTGGGTGTGGCTCGGATGCTGCTTAAGCAGTTCGAGCAGAACTGCTCGAGCCTTGACCGGCGCACCCTCGAGCACATACACCTTGGCAAGATTCAGATATGCCTGATCGAAGCCGGGCGCGACTCGGATGCATTCTTTAAAACTGGCGACCGCTTCATCTTGCCGCTGTGTACGCAGGTAAAGTATTCCAAGATTGTTTAAGGCCTCCGGGAACACGGGACGCTCTTTCAGCGCTCTTTGCAAATACTCGTAGGCATGTGCGCTGTCGTCGGCCTGCGCAAAAACCATCGCCAAGCCGTAGTTCGCATCAGGGTCGGACGGATTCACTTCAAGTCCACGGTCGAAAATTCTGCGAGCGTCATCCCAATTTTTCTGAAGGCGATACGCGTTTCCCAGATTGTCGAGGGCGATCAGGTGATCCGGGCTTGACCGTAAAGCTTCTTGAAAGCACCGTATCGCTTCGTCGGTTTGCCCCTCCCGCGCGGCGAGAAGACCGAGGTTATTCCACGCGTTGGCCAGAGTATCCGGATAATCTGCGTGGAGTTTGGTCGCGCGTTCGAAGATTTCACGGGCTTCCCCCGTTTTGTTCTGACTCAAGTAGGCGCTCCCGAGTCCGTAGCATGCTTCGGCGCTGGATGGATCATCGCGAAGGGCTAGCCCGAACGAAACTGCGGCTTGATCCATATAACCGCGCTGGAAAAAAATGGAGCCGAGCGAAAGATAATTTCGACCGAACTCAAAGGTCTGGCTCGCGCCTGGAAAAGGCAACGCTCGAGCCAAGCGCTCGGAATCAGTTTCTGGAATGGCGCGGCAGTCGTTTCCGATATGTTCCGGATTCACCGGTCCTTGATAGATCTTAACTATGTCCCCTCGCGGATCGATCAGAAATGATGTCGGCAATCCCATGTCGCGATGGCGGTCAAACAAGTAACGGTAAAGGATGTTGTAAATTGCGGAGACTTCATCCGTGCCGCGAAGGATTGGGAATGTTAAACGACGCTCGCGCACCAGTCCGCTAAGGGCGTAGCCCGCTTCGTTGTCAGTGTTCACGGTTAGAACTTGAACGCCTCGCGTTTGCTCTCTGGTCAGCAACTGGAATGCATCGAGGTTCTTCAGGCAATCCGAAGATCGTGTTGTCCAGAAATTCAGCAGTACGAGTTTCCCGCGGACTGCTGAGAGCGATCGCACTCTGCCAGCCAGGTCGGGAAGCGAAAAATCCGGTGCGGCTACGGGCACGAGCAACCAGGTTTCAACCGCTGTTGGAAGCGACTCGATCTTATCGGGCTCGACGATGCTATGCGTATCTGAAAGAGGGGTTGGCTTCTCGAACGGTTCACTTCGAAAGTTTGCAGATCCTTCTTCCACCCAAATCCTATGGTTCGAAGGAAGGTCACGAAGATCCTGCACAAGTCCGCTCGGCCAGCGGATCGACGCCCGCACAGCACCGCTGGCTTCTCCTAATCCGAAAAATACTTCTTTGCTGTGCTGAGAGAGAAATCCCGATCCCGCTTGAAGCATGCGAGTCTGGCTCCCAGATTTTGTTTCCAGGGTGATCGCAGCGCCGACGGCGTCCCTATTGCTCTTGGTGCCCCGCAAGCGAAAAGTGATCGACGGCGGCAGGCTCTCGATCCGATTTTTCAAAACGCGCAACTGCGGGGCGTTACGATTTTTCAGGAAGATTTCCAGCCTGCCATCCTGATCGAAATCGGCCAAGGCAAACGCTCTTCCGTCTTCGATGAAATCCAATCCTACCGCCCCGGAAATATCAGAAAACGTTCCATCACGATTGTTCGCATAGAAAACATTTCGCTCGAATCCACTCCAGGTACCGTCTGCGCGAATCAGTTCGTTGATGGCGCCCCATCCCTCTTCGTACTTGTGTGAAGGCTTTGACTGATCTGGGGAATTGGCTACGACCTGCCGCCAGAAAAAACTATTCAGATCCTGATTCGACGGCCCGGAGATCATTCCATTCGCAATGTAGAGATCGGAAAATCCGTCGTGATCGAAATCGAATGCGTCACTCGACCATGACCAGCGGCCCATGCCAACTCCGGCTGAGGAGGTCTCGTCCTCGAAAACAAGGTCGCCTACCTGAACACCGGCTCCGTGAAGCTCGCTATTTCGAAAAAGCGAATTTCCCATTGCGTGCTTACGGTAGAGCGCTCGTACATTTTCGGAAGCGTCTTTCTTGAAATTCTCCTGGGAGGAGATGCGTTCTCCAGCGGCAGTCCACATATCAGCGACATAGAGATCCGCGTCACCATCATTGTCGAAGTCATTCCAGCAAACGCTCATTCCTGCACCGATGTCTTCAACTCCCGCCGGGGCAGCGACATCGGTAAAAGTTCCGTCGCCATTGTTGCGGTAGAGATTCTTCCGGCCGAAGTCGTTCACCACATAAAGATCGGGCCAACCATCACGGTTGTAATCGCTCCAGCCGCAGCAGAAGCTATAACGCGTGTTGTTCCGATTGAGCCCGGTTTCCGCAGTCACGTCACGGAAAGTACCGTCGCGATTGTTGCGCATCATGAAGTTCGGCGGGCCATTCTCGGCATCATAATAAGGAACGGGATATTTGTATTGGTCGGTGCCCCGGTAATAGACATAGAGACAGAAATAAATATCCAACCATCCATCGTGGTCGTAGTCGGCAACCGCTGCGCCGGTAAAAGTTCCCTGCGGTGGGTTGGCGAATGGAAACGCATCAGATTTCTGGCGAAAGGTGCCGTCGCCCTGGTTAACGAACAAGAGTGGACCACTTGCCCGCACGATAACTACATCCTGACGTCCCTCGTTATTAAAATCGGCGAAGAGCGCGCAAGCTGTGTTGTCGAGTATTCCCAATCCCGATGTCGCGGTAATGTCTTCGAATGTTCCGTCGCCCCGGTTTCGGTAGAGTCGATTAGGAAGACCCGCGGGTTGGCAGATGTAGAGATCGTCGAAGCCATCGTTGTCGATGTCGGCGACAGAAACTCCGTTGTGTCCATAAATGTCGATGCCGCAGGCACCATCGAGAACCGTCCGCCAGTGGTCGACGCCCCGCAGTAACTGAGCCGAGTACGAAGAATTGATCCCCAAAGCGGCAGCAGTAATATCTGTGAAAATTGGAGAGGCGGAGCGGCTCCGGGTCTCATCCCGCGCTTGCCAACGCCGGAGCCTGAATTCAGGCGCGGACGATGACAGCCGGCTTTCCCACTCAAGATCCCAGTATCCCACGCGCTGCTCGCGGTGGAAGCCAAGGCCTGTCCCAACTAACTCGTACCGCACGCGAGTGTGCAGTTGCTGCGGAGGCTGAGATGTGAATGCGGGAGTCGCTTGCATCCTCGTCACTTGAAACTCGGCGGTTGCGATCTTCGAAAAAACGCTCAACGAGGAAAGCCACGCTCGTAAAAATGCATCGCGACCGAGATCGGCGCCAGGAAGGAATTTGTTCTGGCGAACCTCGATCGGTGGACCGGTCCGGATCAGTCGCGATTCAACCGGAATCATCGATGAGCCGGTGAAATCGGCAGACAAGACCTTTTCGATCGCCAGTACTTGCAGCGGAGACTGCAGCAGGGCTGAACTCCAGTCCGCAAGGGTCGCGGCGATCTGGTCATGATATTTTTCGCTGACAAAACCATCGAGCCCCGCCCGCACTTTAAGTAGAGTCTTATCCAGCGGCCTCTCGGCGCGATAGTGCGGATGCAAATAAAATTCGCTGTCTGAAGAACTATTGTTGGAAGGATCGAACCGGGAATGCGATGACAAGCCAAACCCACGCAAGCTCGTGGGAAGCATGGCCGCTGAGGCTCCCTGGCAACAGCGGACGAGAAAGTTGCGGCGATTTAACCGACTCAGAGCAATAACCTCATGGCCTTCATTTTCCGACCGGAATCGATTTCAGGACAATCGATCAGCGGCGTATCAGCGCGAGCCTGCACTGAATTGGAAAACGGTCACGCTGTGAAAGTTCTGACCCGCTTTCAATTCAGTCGATGGAAAGCTGGGATGGTTTGGCGAGTCGGGAAAGTGCTGCGTCTCCAGGCAAAATGCGAATCGTGGTTTGTAAACAACGCCCCCCTTCCCGGTAATCGATCCATCAAGATGGTTCCCCGTGTAAAACTGAACCCCGGGTTGAGTGGTGAGCACTCGCAGAATCCGTCCCGTAGTTGGCTCATATACCTCTGCTGCTTCTGCCAGTTGGCCCTCAGGATGGTCCAACACGAAGTTGTGGTCGTATCCCATGCCCAGCCGCAGCTGCTCGTCATTGCTATCGATCCGCTCGCCGATAGCATGCGGCGTTCGAAAATCGAATGGCGTGCCTTGCACGGATTTCAATTCGCCGGTGGGAATAAGGGACGAATCTACCGGCGTGAACCGCGCCGCATCGATCTTCACCACATGCCCTAGAACTTCACCCTTTCCCTGGCCAGCGAGATTGAAATAGGAATGGTTGGTCAAGTTCAGAACGGTATCTTTGTCGGTAGTCGCCGAATAGTCTATGCGCAGTGCGCCTTCATTTAACGTGTAACGCACGATGGTAGTCAGCGTGCCCGGAAAGCCTTCTTCGCCATCCTTGCTCACATAAGTGAGTTCGATCCCATCTTTTATCTCGCGGGCCGTCCAAAGCTTTTTATCAAAACCGCGGATGCCACCATGAAGCGTATTGTCGCCATTATTCTTGGGAATCGAATAAGTCTTCCCGTCGAGTTGAAAACTGCCGTGGGCAATCCGATTCGCGTAGCGGCCGATGATGGCCCCGAAATAAGCAGGATTCGTGCGGTAGCCGTCGAAGGAGTCATAGCCAAGCACCACATTATCAAGTTTCCCTCTCGCGATCCGGCGTGCGCAGCGAAACAATGATCCCGCCGTAATTCATAATGCGGGCTTCGACTTTGCCATCGGCCAGCGTATACAAATCGACGGCCGCCCCGTCCGAAGTCCGACCGAATGCCTGCTTGGTTATCGTCGTCTTGCCCTGCATTGTTGTCGTAAGCATGATAAGAAAGATGAAAATTGCAAAACATCCGTTGACTCTGGAAAGCATATTTCCTCTACTTATTCGTGAAGCTACCATTGATGTGGGATAACACATTTCTCGCTATTCTACTCGCTGCGTATTGTACATTCTCATAACCTCCCGGGCGATTAGCCCGGTAGACGGGCGCATCCGAAGATAGACCCATCTCTTCACGGCGAGCGGATTTGCCAAGCCAATGAGGAGGATCGAAACCGTATGTCGAGGCTAGCCTGTCGGCTGCAAGAACTCGTCCGCCGATGTGAGCCTTGAAACAGACCGGGAGCCTGGAATTCGAAGATCGGTATTGATTTCCGTTGTGAGGTCGACCAGGAGAAACGCCAATACCCAAAAAAACAAACAGATATAGGACCCTGGCGCAAACAACCAGTCTTCAAAGGCCGCGTGGATAAGCCCGGCCAAGCTGACCATGGCAAACGGCACGGCATAATGGGAGGCGCTTCCGCTTCTTCGCATCCACGCATACGCGCGACCCACCGCCCGCAGCACCAAGAACAACAAGAACAGAAAAGGGAGAATACCCAGCAGCCCCATGTACTCCGCCATGGCCAGGTAACTGCTGCCGTGCTCGCGGTTCGAACCCTCTACGGTGTAAATCGACGATCCCTGGACGCCAGATGCCTCGCTTCCCAAGTCGCTCGTTCCGAATCCTGTGCCAAACCAAGGGTGCTGTTTGACCGCGGCAATCGTGTCATCCCAAGGCGTATCCCTTGATCCCAAAATTCCCTGGTGCGGACGTCCTTCCACTTTGAAAACGAAACGTCCGTTCAGAGAGTCGACTAATTCGCCCATGTGGGAGGGATTGGCAACTGCCATGGCTTCAAGAAAAAAAGCGGCTACGAAAGCAGTTTTCAGCAAAAGCCGCGGACGACGCAGACCCATAGTAAGCGCAACGGTAACAATGGCATCCGCAACAATGGCAGCACGGCAGACGCTGATATAAAGCAAAACCACACACAAGGCTAAGGCAGTGTAATGACGCTGGCGTTCCCTCCTGCTCTCAGCTACTAAAGCCGCCCAGAGGAGCACTGGGCCGGCTATAATTCCGATGAAAGCGCCCAAATTGTTGGGATTGTCGAATGGATCATGGCCGGCAAAGGTGAGTATCACCGTAATGAAAACCAGAATTTCACAAGCAAGAACGAGTCCGCCGACAAAAGATACTTCTCGCCCAGCCAGCGCAACCCGTCCGCCGGTCGAAGCATATAAAAAAAGCAAAAAGAGGCTTCCGGCCTTCAGCGACGCTGTCAAAGGCGTGCCTGAGGCGCTCGCCGAGGCCAGCGCGGCGAGAACGGCAAACAACGCAACTAAATGAAATACTCCAAAGTGATGAATTCGGCTGCTCCTCATCCAGATGAATGATCCCGCCAGTGCTCCAACAGCTAGAAAAAGCCAGCGAACCGTCAAACTTTCTTCCGCGAACGGCAGAACTGTAGCTGCCGAAAGAAAACACCACATTGTCATCGGAAAGAAAACTGTCTCAAATCGCCATAGACAGGCAAGGACAAGTTCGATTGCAATCATCGCGCCCAGGTAGGTGCTGTTCGCAAAGTAACCGGGACGTCTCAGCAATTCGAAGAATAGGATGCCAACAAGCCCGATCGCACCCAAGGCGATAAGAAGCAGTCGAAGTGGACTTCGCATGGTTACGATCGCTTCTCCTGCTCGCAATGATTTTCTGGAATGGCGTCACCCATTGGATCAATGGAAGAAAACCATTGTACCGCGCAGAGCGCGAGGGGTGGTTTCAAAATTCGAGCGTGATTTCCCACTGGGAATCAGCAAAGTATTTCGAATTGCAGAATCCAACGGAATACACTCACGCCTTTTTAAATGCGCGAACTTTACGGACGAGCCAGAAGTGACGTCTCGCTTGCTAAACGCAGTGTCGGTGCGAAAAGCTGCGCGCCATACAGAGTTTGGCAGCCGACTCAGCGATGCTTGATGAACTCGCCGCTTTGCAGTTCAGCCACTGCCTGGCGAAGCTGCTCCTGGGTATTCATCACGATCGGGCCATACCAAGCCACGGGCTCCTCGATCGGCTTGCCAGATACCAGCAGAAAGCGAATCCCGTCGGGCCCAGCCTGCACGGTCAGCTCGTCTCCGCGATCAAACAGCACCAGGGAGTGGTTGCTGACGTCGTACCTGGCCGGCGCGTTGGGATCGGCGGCTTGTTCGGTCAGAACCGCGCGCGGATCCGAAGCATCCCGGAATGTGCCCGAGCCGGCGAACACGTAGGCGAATGCGTTACGCGTGGTCTCGACCTTGAGCCGCTTCCGCTGGCCCGGAGCAACCGAAACATCCAGGTAATTCGGATCGGCGGCCACCCCCTCCACCGGTCCTCTCTTGCCCCAGAATTCTCCGCAGATGACGCGTACTCGGGTGCTGTCGTCGTCGGTCATTTCAGGAATCGCGCTCGAAGGAATATCCTGATAGCGCGGATCCGTCATTTTCAGCGACGCAGGCAGGTTCGACCATAACTGAAAACCATGCATGCGTCCTTGCGGATCACCCTTCGGCATCTCCTGGTGGAGAATGCCGCTGCCGGCGGTCATCCACTGCACATCGCCCGCGGTCATCTTGCCCTTATTGCCGAGGCTATCGCCGTGCTCGACTGAGCCAGCCAGCACATACGTGATCGTCTCGATACCGCGGTGTGGATGCCACGGAAATCCCGCCTGGTAATCCGCGGGATTCTCATTGCGAAAATCGTCCAACAGCAAGAAGGGATCGAATTCTTTTGTCTTTCCGAAACCGAAGGCGCGTTGCAACTTTACCCCCGCGCCCTCGATCGTCGCTTTCGGTTGAATGATCTGCTTAACTGGTCGCAGTGACATAACTGTTCCTCTTTTCTGCGCCGCACAGCCGGCAGCTCAGGCCGCGCGGCAAATCGTTCAGGCCTTAACGAACTGGAGCTCCAGAGTGATGGAGATCTCGTCGCCAACCAGAAGACCGCCCGCCTCAAGCGCGGAGTTCCAGGTAAGCCCGAAGTCTTTACGATTAATTTTTGCCGTCGCGGATAGCCCTCTGCGGACGTTTCCCCAAGGATCTTTGGCGGCTGCGGTTGGTCCTTCGACATTGAAGACCATGTTGCGGGTCACACCGTGGATGGTCAGGTCCCCGGCAACAGCCAGCTCTCCGTCGGCCACGCGGGTGACTCGCGTGGACTTGAAGGCGAGAGTGGGAAACTTTTCCACGTCAAAGAAATCAGCGCTCTTGAGATGCGCGTCGCGCTGCTCATCGCGTGTGTTGATGGAGGCCGCCTCGATGGATGCCTCGACGCTGGAATTCGTCACATTTGTTTCGTCCAGATTTAGGGTGCCTTTGATGCGGGTGAACTGGCCCTTCACGTTGGATATCATCATATGTTTCACCTTGAACTCGGCGACGGAGTGAACCGGATCGAGGTTCCAGGTGGTCGTAGTCGCGGATTGTGGCTCAATACTTGTGCTCATGGGAGGTTCCTTTCAAACGATTAGATGCGTTACACCAATATTCGTTGCAACGACTGTTAAACCAAAGAAATCATGTTACTTGGCTGCGGGAAATCCACAGAAGATCGGCTAGCGCCTGCAGGCGCCGCCGCCCCAGGTGACCTAATTGCTTGCGATGGGCCGCCTGCATCGGTTCATCCAGCCGAGCCAGGAGTTTTAGACCCTCAGGTGCGATCCGGGCGCGCACTGTTCGCCGGTCTTCAGTTTCGCGGCACCGCGAGATCAGTTCACGCTTCTCCAGCCGGTCAAGCAGCCGGGTGACATCCGGGTCACGCGTAATCATCCGGCTGGCAATCTCTCCACAAGGAAGGCCCTGCGGGGCGCCGCGAAGAATCCGGAGCACGTTGTATTGCGTCGACGAGACATCCTCCACCTTGAGAATCTGCACCAGGCCGCGGGATAGCATGTCGGTGGTGCGCAGCAGCTCCAGAAACACTGCCTCTTCCAAGGAGCCGACGCTGCGCTTGCGCTTTCCTGGTTCGATCGTGCGTTTCATCTAGCGCCACAATACTCGTTGTAACGACTATTGTCAAGACGACGATGGCAGCTGACCGATAAATGCAGGGGAACCGTCAAACGAAGCTGCAAAAAGCGTTAAACATTGTGAAGCACAAAAGATTGGTCGGGGAGAGAGGATTTGAACCTCCGACCCCCTGGTCCCGAACCAGGTGCTCTACCAGGCTGAGCCACTCCCCGACTGAGGTAGGTTCTCTCATTCTACTACACGCAACATCACGAGTCCTGCGCTCGGAAAATCCGGAACCTGGGATCATGGTGACAATCCTCCTATGCGAAACTGTCTCAGGAAAGCGCTACATCCGCGTAAACAAAAGTGGCGCACCGGAGTGCGCCACTGAGTGAAAACGATTCTGCTGAGAATCCTTCGTTACTTTTGCAGCTCGAAGGATCCGAGGGTGAGTTGGTTGATGTCGTTTTCGATAGCCACCGCCTTCGTGGAATCGATGAAGTAAAAGGTAAACGCGTCCTGGCTGCATGCGCTGCTGCCTACGCCATACACCGGACAGGTGGTTAGATCCAAGCCAGAAATGTTTCCGGCGTAGATGCCCGTTCCCGTAAGCGCTAAACTTCCAGCTACAGGCTCGTTGGTAAATGTTGGACCGGAGCTGAAGATCCAGTTCAGGTCTGACGCGCCTTCAAATGCTTCGAGCCCGTTCGCCACGACTTGCCCGGCGCTTTCGAACTCATCGAGGTTGGTAATCTCCACGCCACTGGCGCTCATCGCATAGCTGCCATTGAAGGAAGCGGTGCTGAACGTTCCGGTTTGTTGAGAAGAGAGTCCGGCGAGGGTATCGTTGTTGTCCAACGAAATGACCGTCGCATGGCCGTTTCCGTCCAAATAGAGTTCCAGATTGTAATTGAAGGTTGGACTGGTGGTGCTGTCGGTCAGGTTGGTAATGCTTACGCGGCCGGTGCCCCCGTCGGTGCCGGTGCCAGCTGCATCGACCGTATAGCAGGGAGTGACAGCTGTTCCTGACGAGCATGGAGTGGCTGCTACTTCCGGTGCAAGAACGCTTCCGCCCTGCGGACTCTGGGCACTCAGGTCGTTAAAACTCAGATTGCCGCTAACGCTTCCATCCGCGTTGAAGGTGAGAGCGCCCGCCGCTTGGACCAGCCCATTGGCACTATTATCGTTTCCATTCGTGCTGAAAACGTAGGTGGAACCCGACACCGAACTGGCGCTGAAAGTTCCAGCACCGGTTTGGCCAATCGCAGTTCCGCCCATCGGCAAGCCCAAACTATCCGCATTCCCAATCTCCACTAACCGAATGTGCCCGCTATCGACCATGTAGCCATTCAGCACGAGCGAGGGTACTGAGTTATTCTGCAAAACCCCGCCGGAGTAAACGCTGAAAGTGAAAACGCCACCAAAGGAACTGGACTGGAGGGCGGTCACATTGCTAGCTGGAAGAACCGACTGTAAAGCATAGTAGCTTCCAGAAACGATGGCGATATCGAAGATGCTGCCGTTCCCGGAAATGGCACCAGCTACTCCGCCTGCATTGTCCACGTTCAACACTCCCCCTATCGCCAACGGAATATATTGTTGGTAAGGGTCGATGTTCAGCAGGAAGGCATACCCGCCCGATGGAAGGGCGAGGGTAGTGGATTGCAAATCCAGACTGCCTCTTGCGGTCGCCCACGAGTCGTATTCGGTGACTACACCTTTCGAACTCGAGATCGGGCTAAGATTCAGCACCTCTTCTCCGCTGCCGGTGCCTGACGAGCAACTGCCGTTCGAACCTGGTCCAATGCAGGGATCGCCGGTTTCCAGGGTGATGGTTAGATTTGAATCGCCAGCAACTGTGCTTGTGGCGATCATGCCGCTCGAAATAGTGTCATGGAACTCGCCATTAAAGTCGGCAAAATCCTGTTCGCCCGCTGTGATTGCCGTCCCAGTGCTTGAAACCGTGAAGACGCCGGCCGCGTGGAACGGACCGCCACTGGCATCGACTCCGGATATCGCGAACACGTAATTTGCACTGGGGGTCAAAGCTTGCAACCCCGCTGCGGTGGTGACAGTAACGATCGAGCTGGCGCTTTGTGTGCTCTCGCTCACTGATGTTGCCGTGATGATGACGTTGCCTCTAGCGCTACCCGGAGTATAGGCAGTGGTGGCAGCACTGGCCGTCTTTGCCGGATAAAACGAACCGCAAGTCGAGGCTGGAGAACAACTCCAGCTTACCCCTGCATTCGCTGGGTCACCGGCGACGGTGGCAGCGACGCTCGCGTTTGCCCCAGGCGCGAGAGAAAAAGGCGGAGGAGCTGTCATCGTTACGGTGACTCCTGAGATTGCATTAATTGCAATGGCGCCCGTGCTGACCACTACGCTTGTATCGTCAACCACGGTCGCGGTGAGGGTGACCTTGCCCGGTGGAACCGTATTCGGTGCGGTATAAGTAACCGCAGTGCCACTGGCAGACTGGTTCGCGCTAAAGGTTCCGCAGCCTCCGCTGCTGGTATTGCCACAGGCTGCGGACCAGGTGACTCCACCATTTTTGGAGTCATTGGTCACGGTTGCGGTCACGGACAGGTTCCCGTTGACGAGCAAAGAAGATGGAGCTGGAGTCGGTGTCGTGCTCAGTGAGATCGATGGCGTGGTGTCGTTCGGGGGAGGATTGTTGGAGCTGGGGTTGCTGCTGCTGCATCCCACCAGAACGGCCATCAAGCTTAGGCTAAGTACAAGAAGAAGTGATTTGGAAAATATCATTTTGCCGAAAGTCATTGCGCACCTCCGGTGAGTTCAGTGCGGAACCTAATCTGGGCTTGGGTTGAGCGTGAGTTATTGGAGCTCAGCGGATGAAGAAGAAATCCGTTTTGACTGCGAACTGTAATCAGCCGGCCTGAAAAAATCAGTTGGCGAACCAGCAGGTAATTCTTTCCGTGGATTGTCTCCATCGCGCCAACGATCTGAACCGGGGCGCCGCTGTGTAGAGAATCCTGAGTATCCTTGGCTAAGTACTGTCCTAAATGGGCGTCAACCGTTCCCTTGGAACCGGCTACCAGCAGATGCACACCGAAAGGGCTGCCGGCACCATGCTTGACGACGACTTCCTGAACGTTTCCATTGATGGTGATCTCGTGAGCTTTGTCGTAGCCAAGGCTGGACGGGCGCACGGCGGCGGAATCAGGCGCGCTCTGCGCACTGGGTTGGAGGGTGCAAATCCCGAAAAGCAGGCCGATCAACAGCCCTATGAACAGACGGATGAGCTTCCTACTGCGAACATGTTTCACTAAGTTTTCTCCTGATGAGCTTTGGGAGGGCAGGACGAAGGCTAAACGAATCTCATCTCACAGATCATCAAGGAACTGGTGAATCGAGTTACGCAGGTAATCGCAAACCCTGGGCGCAATTGATGCCACTCGAAGCGGCTTCTTCACCCATGTGGCCGATCCTGGTTTCTCTGGGACTCAACTCGGTTGCTGAGCACTACGATTCGTTCACCGGAATCTTGAGCACCGGAATTAGGGTGGCGCCGTGGTGCCGTGGATAATCGGACGATCCGGGACCACTTCGGCCCGCGCGCTGGGGTGGTATTTTCTAAGTCATCTTCGCGTGTGTCTACGCGTCGGCTTTTGGGCAAAGCCACTCATCACCAACGCGACCCGTCAGGCTAGGTCTTTCGCGTTACACTGGTGCCGCGGCAAAATCAGAAGGAATGCGACGAAGATAATCGCGCACCATTAACCAATCATGATCGTTCTCTGCGCTCATCGTCTTTATACTCCGCGGGAAGAGATCGTAAATCCCCTGTTGTTTATCGAGGACGGCCTCATTGCCAGTATTTCCTCTCGAGCTGAGCAGGAGATTCCGAATGCGGCAACCGTCGTTGATTTCAACCGCGATTATCCTCACGCTATTCTGGCGCCGGGTTTTGTTGACATTCACATGCACGGAGGCGCCGGAATTGATGTCATGCTGGCGGGTACGACGGAACTGCCGCGCCTCAATGGATTTCTGACGACGCACGGGGTTACCGGTTACTTCCCCACCACGGTCGCTGCGCCGCTCGACCAAACTTACTCCGCTCTAGGGCGAATCGCGGACGCGATCGAGATGGCCCAAAATTTTCACACGAATCACGGCGGCACCGTTCAGGCTCTTCCGTTGGGCATTCATCTGGAAGGGCCGTTTCTCAGTCACAAGCGCCGCGGAGCACATCCGCCGGAAAATCTGGTTCAGCCCACACTGGGCGTATTTGACCGCCTTTGGCAGGCGGCGCGCGGTCACGTGCGCATGATGACCATCGCACCAGAGCTTCCCGGAGCACTCGAGGTGATTGCCGAAGCGAAGCGGCGCGGAGTTTGTGTGAGCATCGGTCACTCTGATGCCAACCTGGAAGCCGCGCAGGCGGCGGTGAAGGCCGGTGCCCGGCATGCCACGCACACCTTCAATGCCATGCGTCCACTCGATCACCGGGAACCGGGCATTCTTGGCGAAGTATTGACCAGCGGGCAATTGACCGCTGACATCATCGCGGATGGAATTCACGTCGCGCCCGAAGTGGTGAAGCTTTTCCTGCATGCGAAGGGCGTCGAACGCGCGGTGCTCATTACTGATGCAATGGCTGCCGCTGGCATGCCCGATGGCACCTACCAACTCGGGCCCATACAAGTCGAGGTTAGAAACGGACGCTGCACAGTTGCTGGCGAGGCGGGCGACAAACTTGCCGGCAGTGTGCTCACCATGGATAGGGCCGTGCGGAATGTAAGACAATTCGCGGGCTGGAGTTTGCAGGATTCGATCCGTGCCGCAACCCTGAATCCTGTGGTCGCGACAGGACTCACACATCATGGAAGAATCGTTGCTGGCGTGGAAGCTAACCTTGTACTGCTCAGTCCTGAGGGAGAGGTAAGAAGAACGATCGTGCGCGGAGTGGTGTCTTAGTTCGGTTTCCGCTCTTTCGCTTCCGCCATGTAACGCAACAGCAGCGCCTCGTCGGCGCGGGTAAGCTGATCGAGAAACGAAGTGTCCACATTGCCGTTGCCGTCTTCGACGGTTTTCGACGCGTTCGACTGGCGAAGCTTGTCGCCAAGCTCAGGCTCATTGCTCATCACCTGGGTGTAGAACCAGAGGAAGTGGCGCATCTGGTCGAGCGACTTGCATAAAACCTGGATGGCTTCGGTCTCGGGCAGCGCGCTGAGAGCTTCCATCAATTCCGGATCGCTAGGCGCCTGCATGGCAGCGCAATTCAGCTCGCGCTGAATCACCCGCAAATCTTCGGTAACTCGTATCATTCGCGTATGAAGGTCGTCCATCTGTGGATCGATTCCTATGGCCATCGTGTCGATGTAACATCTCATCGCGAAGGTTGAGCGGATAGATGTCCCACGATCATGCGCTTTCGTAATTCAAGCAATTACTTTGGTCTGGCGACCGATGCCCATTGTGGCGATGGCACTGAAGTCCGCGCCGGCCAAGGCTTTTAACGGCTTATCATCTCGATTTGCGCTGCCGCAATAATCGTTCCAATCCGGGCTCCTTCCCTCATGCGGCCAATGGTGCAGTCACGAATCTGCTCCAACGTCACCAGGGCAAGCATGAGAATTCCGGCACCGTTTTTTCAGGATTACTCATTTGTGATACAAACGCGCCATGCCGGAAATTGCTTCGGTCGCGTCACGAATGCCTAACCACAAGTTGGTGCGCGCGATTGGCCGCTGGAGCCTGGTAGCGCTGGTCGTCAACTCCATTATCGGCAGCGGCATCTTCGGGCTGCCTTCCGCTGTGGCCGACATCATCGGCAAATACAGCCCATACGCCGTGCTCGCGGCGGGTGCGGGAACGGGCGTGATCATGGGTTGCTTTGCGGAAGTTGCATCGCGCTTTCAGGAAGCAGGCGGCCCATATCTCTACGCTCGCGTCGCCTTTGGACGCTTCATGGGCATCCAAACGGCATGGATGCTCTGGTTGGGACAAGTGGCCGCGCCTGCCGCTAACGCCAACTTGTTTGTCATCTATCTTGGCCAATTCTGGCCACATGCGAAAGATCCCATACCTCGCGCTTTGATCCTCACTGCGTTGGTCGGCTTTTTGGCCTTCATTAACATTCGCGGTGTGCATGCCGGAGCGCAGGTCAGCAACCTGTTTACCGCGGCCAAGTTGGTTCCACTATTTGCGGTGATCTTGCTTGGCCTGCTCGTGCTTCACAGTCAACATTGGCAAATCACTACCGCGCCGGCCGCCGTTTCACCGAGTCTCGGCCAATGGATGAAAGCGGCGCTGCTTCTCGTCTTCGCTTACGGCGGATTCGAGACCGCACTTGCCCCGATGAGCGAAGCGAAGAATCCGCGACGCGACGCGCCGTTCGCACTCTTCACAGCCTTGGTACTTTGCACCGTGATCTACGCGCTCATTCAGTGGGTAGTCATCGGAGTCTTGCCCAATGCCATGCATAGCCCGCGTCCTCTGGCCGAGGTGGCGCGCATTGCGATCGGTCCGCTAGGCGCGGCGTTGGTTGCCGTCGGCGCGCTGATCTCTTTCTACGGATACCTCAGCGCGAAGATTCTCGCTATGCCACGCGTGCTCTTCGCTCAAGCCGAACAAGGGGATTTCCCCAAAGCGTTTGCCGCTCTGCATCCGCGCTTTCATACGCCGTATGTCTCAATTCTGGTTTTTGCGGTCTTGGTTTGGGGTTTCGCGCTGATCGGCGAATTCAAATGGAATGTAACGCTCTCCGCCGTGGCGCGTCTTCTGTATTACGGTGTGGGCTGCGCGGCGCTACCCGTGCTGCGGCGCCGGCAACCGGAAGGTGCGATGTTCAAACTGCCGGCGGGAAATTTCTTTGCCGCTCTGGGCGTGATTCTCTGCATTATTCTCGTCACGCGCGTGGACTTCGGACAGTCCTTGATTGTGATTGCCACGATCGCATTGGCGCTGGTGAATTGGGCAATGGTTCGAAATCGAGACATTGCCCCGGCTATTTAAAGACGCAGAAGGCTATGCCTGCACCACGACAGATTTTTCCAGATCAAGCAACGCCTTCTTACGTTCCACCCCCCAGCGATAGCCGCTAGCATTGCCATCCTCACGAACCACGCGATGGCACGGAATTGCAACCGCAACGGGATTCGTGGCACAAGCGCGCGCCACGGCCCGGCTGGCGGTCGGCTGGCCAATCGCTTTTGCCACTTGGCTGTAAGATCGCGTCGCACCGAACGGAATCGACCGCAGATAATTCCAAACGCGCCGCTGAAATGCTGTGGCGCGAATATCCAGCGGCAAGTTCGCATCCAATTCCTTGCCCGTCATCTTCGAGAGCAAAGCGGCGATCCAGGTTTGCAATCCTCCTTCATCCGGCTTACGCACGGCAAAAGGAAACTCACGCTTCAGGCCCTCGATCAATTCACCATCGGAGCCTGCGAACTGAATCGAGCAGACGCCGCGCTGGGTAGCGGCGATCAACATTCGTCCGAGTGGCGAATCAGCACATGCGTAACGAATTGTGGCCGCGATCGCGCCACGGCGATAGTTGTCAGGAGTCATGCCGAGCTGCGAGGCTGTCTTCTCGTAAAGCCGGCTGCTGGAGCCATAACCCGCGTCGTACATAGCGCGGGTCACGTTGTCGCCCGATTGCAGGTTGCGTTTGAGCCGGCGCATCCGGCAAGAATCTGCGTATTCCCGGGGAGTGATTCCGATCGCCGCCTTAAATCGCCGCTGTAAATGAAACGGACTCAGCCGAAATGCCTTACCAAGGCGCTCAAGCGTGATGGGTTCATCGAGATGCTGTTCGATGTAGCGGCACATTTCTTTGGCGACGTCAGATTGCGGGTTGCCGCTGAACGATCTCGGCCGGCAACGTAGGCACTCGCGAAAGCCTGCTGTTTCCGCCAGTTCTGGACGCGAGAAGAATGTCACATTCTCGCGCCGCGGACGACGGGCCGCGCACGATGGCCGGCAGTAGACGCCTGTCGTGGCGACGGCAAAGACAAGCTTTCCATCGAAGTTTGAGTCGCGTGCGATGACGGCTTTCCAGGACTCCTCGTCGCTGATCGGTGTGCCGTTCGTCTTCTTCGAGTTGGGCTGCGCTCGCATTTGGTCTTCAATCTTCTCAGCGAGTATGCCACTGGAATTGGCGTAAAACAAAGGTGCGTTGGTGGAAGTCATAATGAAAACAGCTTAGGAGGAAGGCTGGCGAACGGACTATCCGAATCTTGCGGGCAAAGTGAAAATGTTCCGGGTCCTGATTTGCACCGGTCAGAGGAAAAGGACTAGAGTTCCCGTGAGCTTTTTATACTCTTATCAGATTGAGGGATCCATGCAGAATACCCGCTTGTCGGCTGTCGGCTTTTTTGTGGCCTTACTACTCGGCGCAGGCTTGGCGCAGAATGTAGCGCAGCACTTGTTGAGCCCCGAAGAACTCAAGAAAGTGGTACCCGCGGAGTTCTTCTTCGCTGGGCAGAAAGCACCGACGCAACTGCGGAACGCGGCTGGGTTTAAAACAGCGAGTGGGAAGTTCACCTTCGCCGCGCTGGTAGATGCTTCGGGGTACTCCACCGCGATCCAGCAGAAATATCAAGGCCTGCTCGTCACTGAATCGAAATTGAACATAGGCGGGTCTGAACTTCCACCGGGAGCTTACGGCTTTGGATTTGCCGCGGAAAAGTTCGTCGTGATGAATGTGGCAAACGAAGACGCGCTCAATGTTCCCTACCAGACAGATGCCGCATTGAAGCGAGCCGTGCCGCTTAAGTTGGCGGAAGATGGATCGGGTTATAAGTTATACGCCGGCAAAAAGTGGGTCGCTGTGAAACCGGAATAATTTTCTCTAATCGTGTGAAACTGACCGGCAAGCCGTTTCCAGCGGGCACAAATTTCTGCTCACCAACTTCTTCCGCCGCCCTAAAGCTTTGCGGCGAGCTGCCGATGACCTAGACAAGCCTTCGTGGGCGAACTCTCGCGGCAAATTGCGAGCGACCGGAGGAACCATGTCAATCAGCTCGATTTCTGCCGCAGGTCTCAGCCAGGACGTGCTCGCATCCAGCAACTCTGGTCAGCAACAGGCATTACAGAGCCTGCAACAAAGCCTTGCGTCAGGCAATGTGAATGGCGCGCAGTCGGCCTTCCAGACTCTGCAGGCGCTATTTCAGAACTCCGCGACCACTACCGGAAGCACGTTGTCGAGCAATTCTCAACTCTCGACCGATCTGTCTACTCTGGGCAGCGCCTTGAGCTCGGGCGACCTCTCTTCGGCGCAGTCGGCGTTCGCCACGGTTCTGGGTGATTTGAAAAACTCTGCCTCGGCGGCGCAAGTGAACGAGGCTACCGCCGCGTCGCAAAGCGTTCAACTCGTCGAAGGAATTCTCTCCACGTTGAATGCGGACACAGCTTCATCCAGCAGCACGGATAACACCACTGCCCTATTAGAAAGTGTGTACGGAAGCTCCAGCAGCCTAAACGTGCTCGCTTAGAGCAAGGCCTGTTCTTAATCTTTACTTGAAGCATGGGCGTCTTGCGCTACCAGAACCAAGGATCGTTCATCGATCGCTCCTCTTAACGTGGCTCGACGTGCATCAGCATTCCATATTTAGGGCGGAGAGTGATGAGCGGTTGTGGTTCAATCCGGTGGCCGGGAGCTAAACGTAGTTTCCATTTTTGCGCGAGTGTCGCGAGGATCAGAACACCTTCCATCCAGGCAAACGATTCTCCAATGCACTGCCGCGCACCCGCACCAAACGGAAAGTAAGTAAATTTGGCTCGCCGCGCTTTGCCTTCCGCAGAGAATCGATCGGGATCGAAGCGCAGAGGATCGGGGAAATACCGCGGGTCTCGCTGAGTGATAAATTGGCTGATCAACACGGTGGTGCGGGCGGGAAGAAAATATTCACCCAGTGTAAAGTCATTGCGCGCGTAACGGCCCATAGCCCATGCCGGTGGATAAAGCCGCAACGACTCCGCCATCACGTTTTCCGTATAGCGAAGGTTGGGAACATCCGCGGCAACAGGCAATCTGCCAGCGAGCACGCGATCCACTTCTTCATGAAGTTTGGTTTCGCAGTCCGGATTCTCGGATAGCAGGTACCACGTCCAGGAAAGCGCATTGGCAACGGTTTCGTAGCCCGCAAGGAAAATAGTGATGACCTGATCCCGCAACCCTTGCCGCGAAGCTTCGTCGTTGGCCGGGGACGCAGCCAGCATCAGATCAAGCAGGCTGCCGCTATCGCGGCCGCTGCGCCGGTGCGCATCGATCATCCTGTAGACAACGGCGTCGATGCGCTTGCGCGCTCGAACAAACGCAGCCAGCCCCGGTGGACGCAAGTGCACCAGCCATTCGGCGGCCGGCAGCATGACCAGGAAATTGTACAGACCCATGATGCGATTAATGGCCGCAGCAAGCTCGTAGACTTCGTCTCGTAAATCGGTCGCAAACAAAGTATGAGCTACAACATTGAGCGTGAGGTGCATCATGTCGATCGCGATATCACGGCGTTCGCCGGCTTTCCACGAATCGCGGAGCTGTGCTGATTCTTCCACAATGACGCCGCCATATTCGCCAATCCGTTGCCGGTGGAATGCGGGCTGAGCCGCCAGTCGCTGCGCCCGGTGCGCGCCGCCCTCGGCTGTAATCATGCCTTCGCCGAGCAGCATCTTGGTGCGCTGTACGGTGCGTTCCTTGATGAAATTGTCGTTTTGTACCACTAGCACTTCGCGGATGTAATCAGGATGGTTCAGAAATACGATGTGATGAGGTCCAATTTTGTAATGTGCGATATCACCGTAGGTTTTAGCCAGATGTTGGAAGAGAATGATCGGATTTGCCGGGCGAAATTTTCGGAACGCAAACCATAAAAGATTACGCTGGAAGCCGGGGGGAAAGCGGTATCCCTTTCGATCCTGAGAAATATTCGGCTGTGCATCCCGCGCTGCGGTTGCCATTTCAGTAGTTTACCCCTGCACTATTGTTTCTGAAGGTGATCGAGCGCGGCCAGAACCTCTTCGCTATGCCGTCCGGGATCGACACTGGTGTAGGTTTTCGCGACCTTACCGGCAGGATCAATCAGGAAGGTGTGCCGCGTCGCGAATTTTGTCAAACCCAGATTGGTGAGCGAACCGTACTCCTTGCTCACTCTGCCGTTGCTGTCTGCCAACAGCTTGAAATTCAAACCTTCTTTGGCGCAGAACTTCTTGTGCGAATCGACGCTGTCGACACTCACGCCAAGAATCACCGAGTTGCGCTGATCATACTTTGGCTGATCAACCTGGAAGTTGTGGGCTTCGCGCGTGCAGCCAGGAGTCTGGTCTTTGGGATAAAAATATAGGACCACCCACTTGCCGCGAAAATCCTCCAGGCTTATGGCTGCACCCTCTTGCGACGGCAAAGTAAAATCGGGCGCAACGTCACCCGGCTTAGGAGGAGTGGCGCGCGCGCCCGAGAAGAGCCGGGGAGCCAGAAATATAACAACCACAACCATCAAGACGAGCAGCACAATTTTCAGCATTTCGGCCCTCGATGCGGAGTTTCGTGTGAAAGAAGCGAATCCTTAAGTTCCTCCATAGGAATGTTCAGCATTGTAAAACGTTTGGGCATCCACCTTTCGCCAAGCAAGTTTCCTCATAATTGAATATTATGGAGTATTCGGAACAATCAGACGGAGACATTAGACGTGGCTCAGACGGAAACTGACGGTCAAGAGGTATTGGAAACGCGCGAGTGGGTTGATTCGCTCGATTATGTTCTGTCGAAGGGTGGTCCGGTACGCGCGGGACGCCTGATTCAGCAATTGGCCTTGCACGCGCGGCGCGCCGCGGGCGTGAATCTTCCGTTCTCGGCGACCACTCCCTACCAGAATACGATCCCGGTTCCGCAGCAGGCGCCGTTTCCCGGAAGCCAGGAGATGGAACGCCGCATCAAGAGCCTGGTGCGCTGGAACGCGCTGGCTATGGTGGTCCGCGCCAACAAGATTCAGGAAGGCATCGGCGGACACATCTCTACGTTCGCTTCGGCGGCCACTCTGTACGAAGTTGCTTTCAATCATTTTTTTCGAGCGCAAACCGAGAGTGGCGATCGCGACTTCGTTTATTTTCAAGGTCACGCCGCGCCGGGGATTTACGCCCGCGCTTATCTCGAAGGCCGTATCCCCACGGAGAAGCTGGAAAATTTTCGCCGGGAATTAAAACCGGGCGGCGGACTGAGTTCTTATCCCCATCCCTGGCTGATGCCGAATTTCTGGGAGTTTCCTACCGTTTCCATGGGCCTGGGGCCGATCCAGGCAATTTATCACGCCCGTTTTATCCGCTATTTAGAGAATCGCGGCCTCAAGCAGTCGACTGGTGGAAAAGTCTGGGCGTTCATGGGCGATGGAGAAATGGACGAACCGGAATCCCTAGGATCCATCACCCTGGCGTCGCGGGAGAATCTGGACAACTTAATTTTTGTGGTGAACTGCAACCTGCAGCGTCTCGATGGGCCGGTACGCGGCAACGGAAAAATTATTCAGGAGCTTGAGGCCATCTTCCGCGGCGCAGGATGGAACGTTATCAAATGCATCTGGGGCTCCGACTGGGACAGTCTGATTCGTAACGATCGCGACGGCCTGCTGGTGCGACGACTGGGAGAAATCAGCGACGGGCAATACCAGAAATATTTTGTGGAGAGCGGAGCTTACTTCCGTCAGAATCTATTCGGAACGGATCCACGCCTGCTCAAAATGGTGGAACATCTTTCCGACGAGCAACTGGCGCGCATGCGCCTCGGCGGACACGATCCCATCAAGGTGCATGCAGCCTACCGCGCGGCCGTCGACCACAAGGGATCGCCCACAATCATTCTGGCCAAAACCATTAAGGGCTACGGCCTGGGCGAGGCGGGAGAAGGCAAGAACATCACGCACCAGCAGAAGAAGCTGAACGAGGAAGAGCTGGAGTTGTTCCGCTCACGTTTCGGAATCCCAATTCCTGACGATGAATTGCACAACGCCCCTTTCTACCGGCCTTCGGACGACAGCGCCGAAATCAAGTACATGCAGGCGCGGCGGCAACAACTCGGCGGATACATGCCGAAACGCACGGTGCGAGCTACGCCTTTGAAGCCGGTACCGGAATCCTACTTCGAAGAGTTCTACAAAGGCACCGACGGTCGGGAAGCATCGACCACCATGGTGTTCGTGCGGCTGCTGGCAAAACTGCTGCGCGATCCTGAGCTGGGAAAGCTCATTGTGCCTATTATTCCCGACGAAGCGCGAACCTTCGGCATGGAGGCATTGTTCCGCCAGGTTGGAATTTATTCCAGCGTTGGTCAGCTCTATGAACCGGTAGATATGGACACGCTCCTCTATTACAAGGAAGCGAAGAATGGACAAATTCTCGAAGAAGGAATCACCGAAGCGGGTTCGATGTGCTCATTCATCGCGGCGGGCACGGCCTATGCAAACCACGGCATCAACACGATTCCATTTTTTATTTATTACTCGATGTTCGGCTTTCAGCGTATCGGCGATCTGATCTGGGCCGCGGCCGACATGCGCTGCCACGGATTTCTGGTGGGCGGCACTGCCGGACGCACCACACTGGCAGGCGAAGGCTTGCAGCACCAGGATGGTCACAGTCATGTTCTCGCTTTGCCGGTTCCGAACTTATTAGCCTACGATCCGGCGTTCGCTTATGAGATTGCCATCATCGTTCAGGATGGCATCAAGCGCATGTACGTGGACCAGGAATCGATTTTCTATTACCTCACCGTAACCAATGAGCCTTTGCCGATGCCCGAGATGCCGAAGGAGGGCAACATCCGTGAAGGGGTGTTGCGCGGGTTATACCGTTTTAAAGCCGCCGACGCGCCAGATGCCAAGCTGCGCGCCCAACTGCTGGGTAGCGGAACGATTATGTACGAGGTGTTGAAGGCTCAGACAATTCTTCAAGAAAAATATGGTGTTGCAGCGGATGTGTGGAGCGTGACCAGTTATAAGGAACTCTATCGCGACGCCAACGATTGCGAACGTTGGAACATGCTGCATCCCGGCGACACGGCGAAGGTCCCCTACGTTACGCAAACTTTGAAAGATGCGTCCGGACCGTTCATTGCCGCATCTGATTACATGAAGGTACTGCCGGAATCTCTGGCGAAGTGGGTTCCCGGACAGCTTGTTTCGTTGGGGACTGACGGTTTTGGCCGTAGCGAAGCCCGAGCTGCGCTGCGCGACTTTTTCGAAGTCGATGCGAAACACATTGTGTTAGCCACACTGGGCGCGCTGGTGCGGGATAAGAAAATCGGCGTGGACATCATGAAGAAAGCGATTCGCGACCTCGGAATTAATCCCGAAAAGCTTAATCCGGCGATCAGTTGAACCTGACTCACAGACGCTTAACGTAGCCAAGGAATGTAATCAGTGATTGAATTCAAACTTCCGGCACTCGGCGAAAACATTGAACAGGGCGACTTGGTGCGCCTGATGATTGCGCCCGGCGCCGCTGTCAGCGAGGGCCAGGCGGTCATGGAGCTTGAGACCGACAAGGCGGTTGTGGAAGTGCCGTCGTCCGTGACGGGAACGGTAAAAGAGATTCTGGTCAAAGAGGGCGAAAAAATTAAGGTTGGCCAGGTGGTTTTTACCGCTGACGGCAACGGAACTGCGGCAGTGGCTACTGAAACTACTCGGGAGAAAGACCTGCCACAAAAGGCAACTGAAGGTGTGCAGCCAGCGCCGTCGGCGTCTAGTGAAGCAAGTGCCGCAGTGAGCGCAAGACCGGAACCGCCTGTGGCTGCGCCACAGCGAAAGCGCTCCACCGATGCTCCCGCCGCCAGCGAGTTTCGTTTGCAGGAACTGGGCGAGAACATTTCGCAAGGCGATCTTGTGCGCCTAATGGTGGCTCCCGGCGCCAAGGTTTCCGAAGGCCAGCCGGTGATGGAACTCGAAACCGACAAAGCAGTCATCGAGGTTCCTTCCTCAGTGAGTGGGATTGTCAAAGATATCAACGTTAAAGAAGGCGAAAAGATTAAGGTGGGCCAGCTGATTTTCACTTTAGAGGGAGGGCCCGTCTCACAAGCTGCCGCGGCTCGTCCGGCGCGGGGACCGGTGGAACACGTCTCCGGGCAGCATGGCGCGCGCCTCGCCTTTCAGGCGGCAATCCGCGCCGAAGGCAAGACCGAAGAACAAGCGCTGCCGCCCGATCAGCCGCAGCCCCGTCCCGCGGATTTTTCGATGCCTTTGCAGTTGGGCAAAGTGGCTGGAACTGAACACCGCCAACCAGTGCCGGCTGCCCCGCACACCCGCCGGCTTGCTCGCGAACTCGGCATCGATATTTACGAGGTCAAGGGAACCGGTCCCGGCGGGCGCATCAGCGAAGATGATGTAAAAGCTCACGCCAAGGCCGCGCTCGCGGCTCTATCTACCGCGGCGCAAGCTCCGCCCCGCGCGGGCCACTTCGTTGCTCCCAAATTGCCGGATTTCGCGAAGTGGGGAAAGATCGAACGCGTTTCCATGCGCGGTGTTCGCCGAAAAACAGCGGAGCATCTTGCGGAATCCTGGAATACGATCCCGCACGTCACCCAACACGACCGCGCCGACATCACGGAACTGGAACAATTGCGCGCCCGCTTCGCCCCTAAGGCGGAGCAAGCTGGTGGCAAGATGACGGTGACTGCAATCGCTTTGAAAGTCTGCGCCGCAGCGCTGAAAGTTTTCCCGCAATTCAACGCCACCATTGATATGGAGAAGGAAGAAATCATTTACAAGCAGTACATCAGTATCGGTGTGGCGGCCGACACCGATCGCGGTCTGCTGGTTCCAGTGATTCGCGACGTGGATAAGAAAAATATAGTTGAGCTGGCAGTCGAGTTGTCGCAGCTGTCGCAGAAAGCGCGGGACAAGAAAATCACCGTCGCCGACATGGAAGGCGGCACCTTTACCATCACTAATCTCGGCGGCATTGGAGGCACGGCGTTTACGCCTATCGTCAACCATCCCGAAGTGGCTATTCTTGGACTCTCCCGTTCGCGCATGGAGCCGGAATGGATTGGCGGAAAATTTGAGCCACGTCTGATTTTGCCGCTCTCGCTCTCCTACGATCATCGCCTGATTGACGGCGCCGACGCTGCGCGTTTTGTGCGCTGGATAGCGGAAGCGTTTGAGCAGCCATTCCTGCTTTCCGTTCAAGGCTAGCTGCGTGGCCAAAGTCATCCTAAAAAAATCACTGCATGAACGATAATCTGAACCAATCGCCGGAAGTTACTGCTGAAGACCCGAGTAAGAAGTTGAGAGTCGCCGTTGTCGGAGGCGGACCTGGCGGCTATGCCGCCGCTTTCCTGGCGGCTGATCTCGGCATGCAAGTTACGCTGATCGACCCCGAAGCGAATCCTGGCGGCGTTTGTTTATATCGCGGCTGCATTCCTTCCAAGGCGCTGCTACACATCGCCAAGCTGATTGAAGAATCCCAGCAAGCCAAAAATTGGGGGATCGAGTTCCCCGCTCCGAAGATTGATCTGCAGCGCTTGCGCAACTGGAAAGAGAGCGTCGTCAAGAAACTTACCGGAGGCCTCGGACAACTTTCGAAGCAGCGCCGCGTGGCGTACATTCAGGGCCGCGCGGCGTTTGAGAATTCCAACACGCTGCGGATCAGCAAGCTGGATTCGACTGAAGCCGTCCTCAGCTTTGATCGCATTGTGATCGCCACTGGATCTCGACCTGCCATCATTCCGGCCTTCAAACTGGACACGCCGCGCCTCATGGATTCCACCGGCGCTCTGAATCTCGAAGACATTCCCGGCAGTCTTCTTGTAGTTGGCGGCGGATACATCGGTCTCGAACTAGGTTCCGTCTATGCCGCCCTCGGCACCCGCGTTACTGTGGTTGAGATGTTGCCCGGCCTGCTTCCTGGTGCAGATCGCGATCTGGTTCTGCCGTTGCACAAGCGCCTGGAGAAGATGTTCGAAGCGATACTGCTGAACACAACTGTCGCCTCTCTTAAAGAGGATGGCACCGGCATTCGCGCAACCTTCGAAGGTAAATCCCTGCAGGAAAAAGACCGGGAGAACAATTTTGATCGTGTACTTGTCTCTGTAGGCCGAAAGCCGAACTCGGAGATTCCCGGACTCGAAAACACTCAGGTGCATGTGAACTCGCGAGGGTTCATTGAAGTAAACAAGCAATTGCAGACCGCCGATCCCGTCATCTATGCGATTGGTGACGTTGTCGGAGAGCCCATGCTGGCGCACAAGGCTTCACACGAAGGAAGGACAGCGGTCGAGGCCATCGCCGGGCACAAAGTTGCTTTCGAGCCCGCTGCGATTCCCGCAGTCGTCTTCACCGATCCGGAGGTCGCATGGTGCGGACTCACTGAAACTCAGGCGGAAAAAGAAAATCGGCAAATCAAAGTTGCGAAGTTTCCTTGGGGCGCATCCGGACGTGCCGTCACTCTCGATCGACCGGAAGGAATGACCAAGCTGATCATTGATCCGCACACAGAGCGCATCCTCGGTGTCGGCATTGTTGGCGCGGGAGCCGGCGAATTGATTGCCGAAGGAGTGCTCGCCATCGAAATGGCAGCGCTGGCCAGTGATGTGGCGATGACGATCCATCCGCATCCCACGCTTTCGGAAACCGTAATGGAATCCGCGGAAGTTTTCTTCGGTACGAGCACGCACGTATTTCGACCCAGACGCGATTAACGTCGTCTTTCTAGAGCGCGATCCATCACGCCCATTCACCGGCTTCCGCTACAATAAACTCTCGTTGCGCGAGCGGCACACTTGGTGATCCCTCGCCGGGTTCGCGCAGCGGCGGCGGAATTTACCCATGTCCACCCTTTCAAGACGAATCATTTTTCTGGCTTTAACGCTCAGCCTCAGTCCCCCTTTGTTGGCACAGAGTGCGCTCGGTCAATTGCTGCAATCAACGGCCCCGAAAACCTCCAGAACGCAGACTGATGCGCTGGGTCGGGAAACCCCCTACGGCACTGTCTTCGGATTTCTGGAAGCGGCGCAATCCGGAAACTACGCCATTGCAGCTCAATATCTGCAGATGAGTTCGGCGCGGCGCCAGACTGAGGGCGAGGCGCTTGTGCAGAAGCTACAGGCCGTAATGAACGCTGCCTTCGCCGGCAACCTGAAACCGAGCAGAGACCCTGAAGGAACGCCACAGGAAGGCGTTTCACCAGACCGGCAAGAACTGGGAACCATGTCATCCGGCGACGCGGAGGCAGAACTGGAACTGGTTCGTGTCTCCGATCCGAACACGGGAAGAATCTGGCTCATCGCTTCCGACACTCTGGCGAGAATCCCCGACTTGTACGACCAGGTTGAAGCGCGGCAAGTGGAGACACGCCTCCCCAAGTGGGTCGTAAGGCATCAGTTGGCGGGAATGCCTCTGTGGCAATGGTTTGCTTTGCTTCTACTGATTCCCATTGCCGGGGCTATCGCATGGGTCTTGCTGGTGATTCTGCAAATTCCGATTCGATGGTGGGCGCGCAGGCACGGACACGCCGAATTGGAATCGAGGTCAGTGTCCGGGCCGGCTTGGTTGCTTCTCGGCGTTCTCATCCATCGGATTCTCGCCGCCTACCTGGATATCCCTTTACTGCAACGTCACTACTACTCGCAGGTTACAGCAGTCGCGGTAATCATTGGCACCAACTGGATTCTGTGGCGAGTCGTGCGATGGTCTCTGCGCGGAGTGAGAGACCGCGCTCTGGCTCGCGGTCACGAGGGTACGGGTTCGCTCATGCTGCTGGGCGAACGCCTGGTAAAAGCCTTCATCTTTTTGATGGCAGTATTTCTTATCTTCGGGGTGTTGGGATTCAACTTGAACACCGCACTCGCCGGGTTGGGCATTGGAACCCTGGCCGTGGGCTTCGGAGCACAGCAGACAATCGCAAATCTTTTCGGCGGCGTTTCCGTGTTGGGCGACGAAGTGATTCGCGTAGGAGACATTTGCAAATTCGGCGACCGCACTGGAACCGTCGAGGATATCGGTCTGCGCTCCACGCGCGTGCGCACCGACGAGAGGACGTTGCTGGCCATCCCCAATGGGACCGTGGCGACTATCAACGTCGAGAATCTGAGCCGCCGCGACAAAATCCTTTTCAAAACGGTTTTAGGACTGCACACCGATACCTCACAGCAACATCTTCGCTCCGTGCTCTCCGAAATCCGGCGCGTTTTGAGCGACCATCCTAAGATTGAAACCAGAACCATTCGCGTCCGGCTCACCGAGTTAACCGCAAGCGCGCTCAACGTGGAACTCTTCTGTTACGTAATGACCAGGGAATATAACGAATTCGCTGCGGTGCGGGAGGAATTGCTCCTCAGCATTATGAACCTGGTAGAAGACTCCGGGACCAGCCTGGCGTCCGCATCGCAGACGTTATATCTCAGCCCCGACCCAGCCGCGCCTAAACAGAAGAAGGAGGCCGAGAGCAAAGAGACTGCATTATCAGAAACCCCGCGCACGCGACTAGAGTCAGCTTTGCGCGACCGTGCGCAAGAAGGCGGAACGAATGTCAAGAATCAAGACTAGATTTTACGGATCCGTTTTCCGCTAAAGCAACAAAGAAGAAAGCGATGCGTCGGGTAGTAGATCACCGCAGGAACAATAATCAGATAAGCCAGAAGATATACAGCGCCGGGCACTGCATGCTGTTCACGAAAGAAAAGTCCGCGCGCCCAGTTTACGTCGTAGTGCGGACGCCAGAAGTAATTGATCGGAACAACGATCCAGGCAGTGAGGGTCTGATATTTCCAGCCTCTCGGGTCATAGCCGACACGATGAATAGCCCACAGTAATAGCGGGGGCGTAACTACGTGAAACAGGCTGAGCAATCGAATCGGCCACGGAACTTGAGGATCGAACATAAATTCCGTGCCGCCAATCCAATGTCGTCCGCTTACGAAAGCCACTGCGAGATCGGCAGTGAATAGAATCTGAAACACCAGAAGTCCGGTTGCCTGCCACGAAAATATCAGCGCACTTTCCAACCAAAGAGCGGCAACCATAAACAGATTCCCAAGATCGCAGAAAAAAAGAAAGTTTTGCGAACCATATTGCCGCCAATACAAAGGCACCCACGCGATTACGCACGCGGTCCAGACTACTTTTAGCCAGAGCGGGATGCGCATGACAGCGTAATTGTATGCGGGAAAACGTCTCGAGGTACAAGCCCTAAAAGCCGCGTCTGGCAAGCCCAAAGCCGCTCCGCCGCAATTACCACCGTAACTTGCTGCGTCTTACGAGTGTACCTACGATGAATTCAATATGGGTTACCAAGCACTCCTTTTCTGTCCCGACGAAAAAACAGCTCGCACCGTAACGCAGGTTCTCAGCGAGTTGGACTTCGAAGTAGTTCCCTGTACTGAACCTTTCGCCGCAGTGAAGAAGTTGATGGGGGAGCACTTCGACGCGGTCGTGGTGGACTGCGACAACGAGCAGAATGCCACATTGCTCTTCAAGAGTGCTCGCAATTCGCCGAACAACCAGTCGGCTCTGGCTGTAGCGGTTGTCGAAGGGCAAGCGGGGGTGGCGAAAGCTTTCCGGATCGGCGCAAACCTGGTTCTCACTAAGCCCATTAACGTGGACCAGGCAAAAGGTACCTTACGAGTTGCGCGTGGCTTATTGCGCAAGAATGAGGGCGCTAAACCAGCGGCGACAACTCCAAAGCCCGCAACTTCCGGGCCTGCACCCGCAAAGCCGACCTTGGTTCCGAATCCAGCCGTTCCGCGCCCCATGTCGGTTGTGAGTCCGCAGCCCGCAACCAGCGCGCCTCCGCAGAAAGCGGCGCCGCCGCCGCCGAGCTTCGCCGCATCCGCTTCCAGTGTACTGGCTGCGTCAGGAGAATCGAAAGAATCTGTGGGCGCTGTACTCGAGCAAACGACATCGCCGAACATCGCTTCGATTGAAGTTTCCGAGACGAAGCCAAAGGCTCCCTTCATCAAGAACGAAGGTCCGTTATCCGCGAATGTAGTCTCGCCTGCATCGTCAGCCGGTGCGGCGAGCGCCGCTGCGCCCGCTCGAGAAGTGGCCGGCATTGCTGCGCCTAAGACGCTTTCGACACCCGCACCGGAAGTGGAGACATCAGCCAGCAAAAGCGCAGCCATGGAGGGCTCCTCGTCCCCGGAGACGGTTTCCCCTGCCCCCGCGTTCACATTCGGCGGTGCGATCGAGAGCGGTACAAAAACCACAAGCGGCGGAAGCAAGAAAGCTCTGCTGGCCCTGGTTGCGATTGCGCTCATTGCGGCAGCGGTGTATGTCGGGTGGACGCAGTTCTCTCATCCGAACGGAGCTGCAAATATTTCGGCACAAGTCTCTGCGAAGCCAGCGCCCCCTTCTGTTCCACAAGTTACGCCGAGTGCAACATCGATCGCACCGGCATCCGATCAATCTTTCGCAAATTCTGCACCCGACTCTCCGGTTTCGACTCATTCCGCCGGATCGGTGAAACCTTCCGCGACGGCACAAACCAGTGTTGACACGAGCAATGCAAAAGATCGTAAAACCAGCGCCGCGGAGTCGTCCAAATCCGCAGTGGCCATCATCGCCGAAAATAAAGCGCCAGTGACCACGCAAGCTCCGCAGCCGATTGTGGTCAAGCCGAATGCTGCAGAGCCTCCGATGGGAAAATCATCCCTGAGCGAAGCTCCTGCTCCAAGCATTAACGGCATCGCCTCGGCCGGAGGTGGCGGAACTCTGCCAAATCTTCTGGGAAATTCGAACAGCTCCCCGACTCCCGTGCTGCAGACCTTGAATGTCTCGCAGGGAGTATCGCAAGGATTGGCGATCAAGAAAGACGCAGCCTTCTTATCCTGCAAACGCTTTGCGCATGGGAATTGAAGGCTCGGTTCAGCTAATGGCGACGATATCCAAGAAAGGCGATATTTCAGCAGTGAAAGTTCTCAGTGGAGACCCGAGTCTCGCCCGTGCCGCCATTGAGGCAGTGAAACAGTGGAAATACAAACCGTATCTGCTTGACGGCGTCCCCGTCGAAATTCAGACTCAGGTAACGGTGAACTTTAAGCTGCCGCGATAAGCTGCCGGCACGCCCCGGACTAAAAACTCAGCTTCAACGAGAACTCGATCACGCGCGGAGAACCCAGCGCAAAAACGCCGGAGCCGAGTCCCAGACGATTGCTGCTTGGCTGCCCACCAGACGTGCCATTGAGCGTTCCCGGTTCTCCGCTCAGGGTGCCGTTCAGCGGGTTGCCGGGGCCATCAAAATTCGACAGGTTGAATACGTTGAAGAAAGAAACTCCCGGCTGAACTTCGAAGCTCTCTTTGAATTTATAGATCCAGTTCAAACTCACATCGAAGGCGCGCAACCATCCCATTCCTACTTGGTCATTGGGAGCGGCCGGTACCACCTGCTGCACTCCGCCCAAGGATGTTAACTGCCCTAAACTAAACAGCCCGCTGTTCATCAGCGTCTGGCCGGCAGGCGTGGGCTGCCCCGCGAAATTATGATTGTAGTTGTTAATAAAATTGTTGATGGTGTATCGGCCAATGCCGTGCTGAAATGAGCCGATGTTGGTTCCGGGAAGCACGTCGCCGTTGCCACCGTTGGAAGCGAAGCTGCCGTCGCCGGTGCCATCGCCTGTGACATCGGTGACGAAAATGCCGCCGGCATTTCCTGTTGGGTTCAGCGTTAGGGTTACGGGCAGCGGGCTGTAAAAATGCCCAATCATGCCCAGCCGAAAGTGATAAGGCAGATCCATCGTCCCGCCGAAAGAAATCTGATGTTCACGGTCAAGCCCATTCGGACCGATGAAGCTCTGGGGATTGTTGAAGTCGGCGGCGATATTCACGAAGTCATTGTCGGCCACGGGCGCGATGTAGCGCTGCAATTGATAAGACGCCTGCAAATCAAAGTTTGTCACCGCGTTAAACGGATGTTCCAAATGCTGCTTCAACGACGCCTGCACCGCGGTGTTCTTCGCGTAACCGATGGGGAACAGCATCTGGTTAGCACCCAGATTCTCATTAATGCCGGGGAAGGCGGCTCCCGTGGCCGGCCCCAGGCATGTATTGTTCGGTCCGCCGCACGTGAAATTTGCGGGGAATCCTCCCAGCGATGAATACCCTGAATCGAGTCCCCCTGAAAGTGGGGTTCCGTCCTTACCAAACTGGGGCGATGCAAAGCTCGAAATAGTGGCGCCGTTCGCAATGGCACAATTGATCGCACCCGGAGAATAACCTCCAGGGCAACCAAAACTCGCGGTGGTAACCGCGATGGCGTTCTGTGCCGCGGCGAGATTAAAAAAACGCGCGTCGCCAACGTGATTCGTATCAATCGCGAGCAGCGTGTGAGTCTCGATGTTGCGAAGATAATCGACTGTAAGCACCATCCCTGGCCGTATCTCATGCTGCAGGCCAACATTCATTTGCACCGAGCGCGGGCTGACGTAGTTCGGAGCTAGCAGAGCCGTACCGGTGGCATCTTCTCCGTCCGCCAGGGCGTTGCCAATGTATGAGGGATTGCTGGCCGGCCCCGCCGCCAGAGTGGACGCTTGATATTGGGATTGAAGTGCGGAAATCTGACTCGCGACGCTTCCAATCGGCTGACCACAAAACGATGGCGTCTTCGAGCCTCCGTTTGGCAAGATCAGCGTCGCCGGGTTGCCATTGGAACAGACTGTGGGGTTTGCCAGGAATAGTCCTTTTGGCAAACGTGCGGGCCGGTCGAATTCGATGTTGTTCCAGATCGAGTTCTCATAGAAAAGACCGATACCGGCGCGCAGCACCGTCTTACCCCTGCTGGAGGGATCCCAGGCGAGACCTATCTGCGGAGCAAAATTGAGATTTGGCTGATTCACTCGATTGCCGAGCCCCGCATAATACTGATTGTCGAACTGGTACAAAGGTGAAATCGGTCCCAAGTCGCTATCCGTGCGTCCCGAATCCCGTACGTAGCGCAGACCGTAGGTTAAGGTGAAATTCGGTTTTATCTTCCAGGCGTCCCCAATATAAAAAGAGATGCGATTATCCGGTCCGCTGCCCCCTGCAGGAAAACCGAAGGCTGGGATCTCGGAGTCATATCCCTGTCCGTTGCCTAATGACACGTTGTTCGCCGGGTAATTCAGCGGATTACCTGCGCCGCCGGGGAGAGACAGGCAGAGGGCGTTGCAATCCGAAATTCCGGCGCCGACGGCTGGCGCGAGCGATAAAAAGCTAGCGAACCCGCCTCCGAAAATGTGGTTGAACCCTGCACCGTAGCGAAGAATGTGCGCTCCAAGTGCACGGCTGCCGTCATATTTGATCTGATGGTCGGACTGGTAGGTCTGTTGCGGCGCCAGAAAGCTGGGACCGGAACAGAAGAAATCCGCGCCTGCAGTGAGACAGTCGGGATCGCTGCCGATGGCTAACTCAATTCCTGGAAGCGGATTAAAGATGCTGGTTCCAGCGGTTGCATCCACAATGGCGTTGCGGAATTTTATATAGCCGAAGCGAATGCTGTGCGTATAAGGACCAGTGTTGAAATCCAATCCCAGAGCATGAACTGGCGTGTGATTGACGTTGGCGAAGGGCTGAAAGGAGTTGGGAAGGATGGCTGAAACGT
Organism: uncultured Acidobacteriaceae bacterium; assembly: GCA_963724815.1. Taxonomy (GTDB): domain Bacteria; phylum Acidobacteriota; class Terriglobia; order Terriglobales; family Acidobacteriaceae; genus Sulfotelmatobacter. The sequence goes on along the minus strand of CAVRWS010000007.1, from coordinate 26,078 downwards.
CTCGATCCTGATCGTAAGAGAAGCGATAGAAAAACTTATAGTTGCTGTTGATCTGCCAGTCGATGCGCCCGATGCCTTCTACCTCATGGAAGGGCGAGCTGTAGTTGCCAACCAGCGCGGCAAAAGGACCACTCGGGAGGACTGGATCGATCAAATCTTGCTTGGTCCGTTCTACGTCCAAAAAGAAAAACAATTTATCTTTCAGAATCGGCCCGCCGAAATTTCCTCCAAACTGACTGCGCTGGAAATAATTGTCGCTTCCGCCAGGTAGATTCGCGTCAAAAGTCTGATCACGGAAATAGTAATATCCCTCGCCGTGATATTTATTCGTCCCCGATTTCGTGGTCACGTTCACTGAACCGGAAGAAGTCAGTTCGGTGGATAGATCGAGCGAAGATTGCTGGATCTGGAATTCCTGAATTCCGCTGGCGGGCACGTTCTGAGTGGTCGTGCCGACGGTTTCATCGCTGATGTCGAGCCCGTCGACTTCGATGCGGGCGGTACGCCCGAAGCGTCCGCCGAATGAAATGGAAGAGAAGCCATTCTTAGTGGGATCGAAATTTCCGCCGTCCTGAATCTGCACTCCCGGCTCTAGTTGTGCGAGGTCGAGAAAATTCCGGCCATTGATGGGCAGGTTCTCGATCTGCTGACTGGTGAGCACGCCTTGAACGGTGGCCTGCAGCGTGTTCACAGCAACCGCCTCAGCCTGCACCTGGACCACCTGCGTGCTCTGGCCAAGCTGCAGTTTTACATTTCCCGAAGAAGTCACGCCCACTTGCACCGTGACTGGAACCTCGGACGTTTTGAATCCTTGCGCTTCGACTCGCAATGTGTAATCGCCCGGAGTCAACGCGCCTGAGGCGTAAGCTCCCGCGGAAGTAGACTTGGTGTTGATCACTCGCCCGGTAGCCTTGTTGACGACGGAGATCTTTGCGCCGCTCACTACGGCGCCCGAGGGATCTGTGACCGAGCCTTGGATGCTGCCGGTGGAAATCGTGGTTTGGGCGAACAACGCGACAGAGCACAGCGCGACGCACAGCAGAGAAACAGGAACAACGCAACTCCGCGGCACGCGCTGGAGCAAAGCTCTGACCAACGACATCGGGCACCATCCTTATGGTTCAATCGATCGATTGGTTCGTCTAGTAACGACGGTAAACCAAACTTAGATTTCGGGCTTAAAATCGGTAACCAATTGTAAACGGTTTTCGCCTGCCTGAGAGGTGGAGACAATTTCGTAGGATGCAAGCCGGCTCACACCGGTTGGGTCGGCATTCAAAAGATGAGATCAGCGGAAATAATGCGAATCAGCTCGCGGCAATTACTTCGTAGGGTCGCATCATTTCGTTATCCTCATGTTCGAGGATGTGGCAGTGCCACACGTAGCGTCCGGTAAATCCTTCGAACGGGACAATAATCCGGGTAACCATTTTCGAGTGCGCTCGCACTGTATCTTTCCACCCCGCCTCGTTTGGATCGGGCGGTTCCGGCGGACCGATAAAGCGTAGTTCCCGTTTGGTTTGATATAGCCAGGGAACGTAGGGCCGACGGTCGAGGATTTGGAAGCGCACCAGATGCAGATGAATCGGATGAGAATCGTTGGTGGGATTGATCAATGACCAGATTTCAGTCGAGCCCAGCACCGGCTTTTCCGTGATCGGCATTTTCCAGTGGGCCGCGTTCAAAAGCAACATCACGGGATTGCCGGCTTTGTTCACGTATTCATTGAGCGTCAGCAAACGGGTTTGAACCGCCCGTGATTCCGGGATCTTGGTCACTGGCCGCAAAAGCGACGGTAGCGAACTTGCGTCGGTCACCTTCTGCGACGAGACGCGGAATTGCATCACAACAAAAGCATCGCTCCTAAGCACGACCTGCGCCCCCCGATGCTGGCTGAAGTCGATGACCAGATCGGCGCGCTCGGCCGGCGCGATTTCAAGATTGGTAAGCGGCACTGGAGCGGACAACAATCCCTGATCGGTTCCGATCTGGTGGAACGGCACTTCGCTAGGATTGGCGGATGTACTCTCGACAAACGATAGATTGTAGAAGCGGGCATTCGATCCGTTCAGCACCCGGAAGCGATATTTTCTCGGCTCGACATCGAGATAAGGAAACAATTTTCCGTTGACTAGAATGGCATTGCCAAATATCTCCGGAACCCACGGAGATTGCGGATCGGGCGAAACTGGATAAAGCAGTTGCCCCTGGTGCGTCAACAGCCGGTCGTAAAGTATAAGCGGCACTTCGTATTTTCCTTTGGGCAGATTAAGCGCATCCTCCACGCTGTCTCGAATGAAAAATGTTCCCAATAATCCTGCATAGACATTGAGGCGATTAATTCCCAGCGCATGATCGTGATACCAGAGCATGGCCGCGTCCTGCCGGTTGGGATAGTAGTAGAGCGAAGATTTTCCCGGCACAATCCAATCTTCAGGATACCCATCGCTCTCCGGTGCGGTTTTCGCCCCATGCAAGTGCACCACGGTGCGGACGGAAGGTTTGTCCGCTTCCGCGCCGTGAATTGTATGGTCGATCGGCAAGAAATGTTTACCGGGTAGAGAGTTCACCCATTCCACCAGCAGGGGCTCACCGGAGCGAGTCTCAAATGTCAGGCCGGGAGCGGAAGAACCGAAGCTCCAGAACTTCGTAGGCGGCAAATCGCGATGAACTTTGCTGGCAATAGGCTGAGCTTGGATCCGATAAAACGGAACATTCAGTTTTGCATCAGTGGGGCTGGGGCGGACCCCCTGCGGCTGCGCGATTTCAGGAATCGGAAGAGGATCTACGAATTGTGTCAGAGTATTGACATCGAGCGCCGGAAGCATAGTAGCCACCGACTGCGACATGGCATTGAGTAACCCGCTCTTGCCCGCCGCAAGAGTTGTGGCCAGCAGGCTCGATCGTTGCAGAAAGTCTCGACGTGTAATCACCACATACCTTCCGCGCAAGCATACAACAACGGCAAGGCAGGTCGGGCCGATGGTCCGCAACTGCCTTGCCGTTCCCTATTCCGATTTTCAGTCAGACGCATCTGCAGGGATGCGTGTTAGTTGGAGCCCGTGTTCACAGGCTCGCCTGTAGCTGGGTTGAGAATGAACAAGTCGTCAGTCACGACCTGATGAAAGTCGAACAGGGAACTGATGGAATCCGCGATGCCATCAAAAGATCCCTGGCCCAGCCGTTGGCCACTGAGCCAATTATCTTCGATGAAGCGAATCACCGAGGTTTGATCGGTAACCGAATGATCGACAAAATTGTGTCGCGCCCATGGCGAGATGACGAGCAGCGGCTGGCGAGGACCGTATCCGCAGCGGCCCTGAGCGTGCTTCGTAGCAGGATTCACGCCAGGTAGCGCCGTGACGCCACTGCCGCAGCTTCCTGGACCAGTAAGAGCATCCGCCGCGCTCTTCGATCCATTGACGATCTGGCCGAGTTGATGATCGTACCAACCGTCGGAATCGTCGTAGAGCACGACTAACGCCGTGTTCGCCCACTCCGGTTGGCTTTGCAGGAAGTTGGCTACTTTCACCACAAATCTCTGTTCATCTAGCGGATCGGAATTTCCCGGATGAGCGTCTTGAATCGAGATTGCTTTGAGGAAGCTCACCGCCGGGAAATTGCCGGCTTGAACCGCGGCAAAGAAATCGTCGACATCGTAGTCGTGATTGGCGGGGTCGCCCGAGTATCCAATCGTCTTTACCGACTTCGGACGCGCATGCGTAAGATTTGCAGTGGAAGCGTAATACTGGAACGGCGTGTGATGGGGAACGTAATCGCCTTGTGTACCCACGATTGGCGAAGTGGACTGGCGATTGCACCCGGTACTTCCATCGGCATTCACAATGTTCAGGTTGAAGCCTCCGGCAAACCAGCCCCACGTGATATTGGCTGCATTGAGCAGATCACCGATGTTTTTTCCAGCCATTTGTACTTGTTCGCTGCCGGAGCACACATCGCCGTATGGATCAGGATCGCCGATCATCGTGAACCCGCCATTTCCATCTGCTACCAACTCACCGGTACCACCGAGGTGTTTCGAGACGCCGTTAGTCTGACCTGAAATCAGATTGATGGCGCCCACCGTGGAGGGCCCGAAGTTGGTGCTGTAGTGGTTGTCGCTCATCGCGTAGTGCTGAGCATAGTTCCACAGCGCGGTAACCGTGTTGCCATCGAAGTATCCCATCACTTGACCGTTGGTCAGCACCACGTCCGGAGGAGCACTGGGTGGCGGACCGGCGCTGCCGGTATTGGCGGGGAATAGATCCATCGCTCCGCCATCGAAGGCCAATTGTTCGGGAGTGTAATCGTGATCCATGTCCTGCGTATTTGCCTGCGAGCGATCGAAGCGGAAAGGATTAGCCGCACCGCTGCCATTCAGAGGATTGAGATTGGGATTGTTGTTCAGGAGCGCATTGCTCAAGCCGTTCACGGTCGGTGTACCCGGAAGAGCGTGAAAATGCGGTTCGCCCGCTGGATTCAAAGCGTTCGGATACGTGCCGAAATAGTGATCGAAAGAGCGATTCTCCCCGAAAATGATCACAATATGTTTGATTGGCGTGGCTGTCTTGATGGTGACGGCACTTGCTACCGGTCTCCAAATTGGCCCGGTAATCATGGCCGCGACAAGGCATACTGACAGAAATTGACGCATAAGCTTTTTATCCTTTCCCAATGGAAGGTGAGGGATGTTGCAGTCCTCGCGATGCTAGAGCAGGAATGTTACGGTGAGGTTAAAAAAATGTTAAAAGGCTGATAGGATTGAGACGAGTCGGTGACGTCGGTCGACTTTGGCGGGTTTTCGATTTTCTCGCGTGCAGGATTCCAGCAAGTATCGTTCCGCTACTCGTGCTGCAACACTTCGTCAACAACTGCTTTTCCGCCTTTGTCCACAGTGATGACTTTGTGAACTGGAGCGTAGCCGGTGAGGGTGATATCGACAACGTAATTGCCCGGATCGAGCATCACGTCAACCGGTGAGCTTTTATCCAGCATGTGCTTGTTGACGGCGATCTGGGCTCCCTTGGGCTGGGTCTTGATGCTGACCGTGCCCATGCCCTGCGCCTGTTTGCCGCCAAACAGCCTGCCCATCTTGCCTACCGTCTTAATGTCGTCCACGTTGCCCAGCGAGCGCAGTGTCGGCGAAAAGCTTACTGTCTGGGCGAGGACAAACTGTGCGCTCGTAGTCTCATCGATATAGCCCGCCTTGCGCACCAGCACTACGTGCTGACCTTTATCCACGGAAACTTGTGCGGGAGTCAGCTTGCCGGTATCTCTGCCATCGATGTAAACATTAGCGCCGGGCGGTGTACTGTTGACGGAAAGCGTCGCCATTAGCTGAGTGAGGTGGGTCACGAGGAACGATTTGTTGCCAGATGCTATCGCAACCGTGCGAGTATCAGAAGAGTAGCCGGCTTTGCTGACGGTCACGGTGTGCTGCCCGGTACTCAGACCCGAGAGCGTGAAAGGAGTGACCCAGGTGGGATCGGTTTTTCCATCAAGTTGCACCTGCGCGCCTTGAGGAGTGGAATCAATGGCAATTTGCCCTGGAACAACGATCGCAGCGACGGTACCGACGTTTTTCTTTTTCGCATTCTTCCGTCCTCGCGCGGTGGCAACGGCAATCGTGCGCGTCGTTTCCGGTTGAGATTCGGACGCGTCGGCCGCCTGCGTTTGTTCGGGCGCGACAGGCTGAGGTGCGGTGGTCTGCGGCTGCGCCGGAGCAGCAGGTTGAGTCGCGGTGGATTGTGCCGCAGGCTGCGGCGACACAGCACTACCCGAGTCATCGTCACTGTTCAAATGGTTAATGTGAAGAACCAATGCAATCGCAATGATAAGAATCAAAACCGCAGCGCCGGCGATGGAGTAAACCATCAGGCTCGGAGGAACGTTTTTTATTTCCTTGATTGCTTTCTCGGCTACTTCACGCGGTTGAATCTTAGGCTTCTCTTCTTCACCGCCCGATCTGAAGTTAGGAGCGGGTGAAGGCGGCTTCTGAAATGCCGGAGGCGGTGGAGGCGGCGCTATATAGACTTCCTTCAACGGCGGCAGTTCGGTCATCTCCGAAAAGCTGACTCCGCCGCCGCCGCGCGATGGAGCACCTTCCGCCATCATCGGGTCTACGGAAATTCTAGGCGGCTCTGCGCTGGGCGCTTCCACCTCTGGCTCATCGAGAACGGCGGAAGACATGGAAGCGGATGGCGACGCGGCATCGCTGCTCTCCTTAACTTGGGGAGCGCCGTAGGCATTGGACCTTTCCAAGTTCGGTGCCGACGATGCCGATCGGCCTCCTCCTAAGCCGGCCGCAGCCGCAGCCGCTCTAGGAGCAGGCTGTTGCTTCGCCACTGCCGGCGGTGGCGCTGGTTTCGAAACCGCTGGAGTCGGCGAGGCTGCAGGTTTTTTCTGTGCCGGCGCGGGTGATGCAGACGCGAACTTCGTTTGGGCCACAGCTTTCACCGGAGCCGCAGCGGCCGGCACTTTGGCCGGCGCGGCCGTAGCTTTCGGGGCTTGCGGCTTTGATTCTTTACACTTTTCCAAATCGTCGAGCAGCGCGCGCCCATTCTGATAACGCTCCCCGGGATCCTTAGCAAGAGCCTTCATGATGAGATCGCTCAGGACCGGATGCAGTTTGGGATTCAGCTGTACCGGAGGAACCGGCGTGCTCTCAAGGACGCTTTGGCGCAAGGATTCGAAATTGTCACCTTCGAAAGCTTTATGGTCCGTGACCATCTCGTAAAACAGAGCGCCGAGACTGAATAGGTTCGAGCGCGCATCGATGCTCTCGCCGCGAATCTGCTCGGGCGACATGTAATGCAAAATCGGCGGAACATCGGGCATTTGCGCGGTAAATTTGCCCACGCTGGAAACGCCAAACCCCAATACCCGAACCGTCCCATCCCACCCGCACATGATCTTTGCCGGCTCCAGGCTATAGTGAAAGACCTTTTGCGAGTGAGCGTGATCGAGGCCGCCACACACTTGCCGTCCGATATCCAGCAGATCCCAGATGGAAAATCCCTCTTTCCGCGCCAGCATCGTGGCAACGCTATTGCCCTGGATGTACTCCATGGCACCACAGAACTGGCCTTCCATCACTCCTGCGTCGCTCACGGTAGTGAGATTGGGATTGCTCAAGACTTTGATAGTCTCGGCCTCTTCCAACAAGCACTTCTCCAGCTCGGCGGCGCTTTCGCCGAATGCCGACAACTGAATCGCCTTCAGCGCTACGGTTTGACCGGTTTGTGCATCGTTGGCCTTATAGACCGCGCCGGTGGCAGACTTTGACAGTTCGCTCAGGATTTCGAAGTGGCCAATTTTTGACATTTGCTCCGCGCCTCATCACAAGAAACACGCCGCGCGGGTTCAACTGAGAAGCCGCGTGGGTTCAAAACCCCGGGGCAGGGTACGGTTAGAATAACCTTGGCGGCGTATCGATTCGAGTTACCAAAGTACTGATAATACGGGGGAAAATAGGGAGACTCCTGCATCGACCGCTCACCCGCAATTCTCGCCCCGGCAACGATATGTCCCCGTCCTGCGCGTGACCTTTTGCTCACAGAAACGTTTAATCATTAAAGAATGAGTGTGACATTTGTCAGCCGAGAGGTATGACGATCTCCACTGGCGGGCGGAGGCGGGGAGATCGACTCTAGGAATGCGCGCAACGGCGTAGACATGTCAGATTTGCAGCTTGTCAGATTTCCAGCTTGAGGGAGTTGTCGGACAGTGATCACTCGTTTATTCTTGAGGCCTGCTTGGACTAAGCGTCTCCGCAGTCCAGCACGCCGCAGCTTCCTCGGGATTCAACAGGCTTAGTTCAACCAGGTTTCGAAATATGACTCTGACCCGATTTGTCACCAAGAACGCCTTCCGCAACAAGCGGCGCAGCATTCTGACCGTGCTGAGCATCGCTTTTTCTTTGCTGCTGCTCACGCTCATGATGACCATCTGGCGGGCATTCTACCTCGATGAAGGCAGCGCGGAATCAGCCGAGCGTTTAGTGGTGCGGCATCGTGTTTCTCTAACCTTCAGCTTGCCCGGCTACTATCGAGAAAAAATTCGTGCAGTGCCAGGAGTGGTGGCGGTGGTTCCGGTTTCATGGTTCGGCGGAATCTACAAGGACGATAAGCCAGAGAACTTTTTCGCGCAATTCGGCACTGATCCGGAGGAATTTTTTAAGGTCTTCCGAGATATTCAAATGCCGGATGAGCAACGAATCGCGTGGCAGCGCGATCGTCAGGGTGTAATCGTCGATGACACTCTGGCCAAGAAATACGGATGGAAGTTGGGGGACCGGATCGTTTTGAAGGGCAACATTTATCCCGTCGATCTGGAGTTGTACGTGCGAGGCATTTTCAGCTCCTACCCGGACAACAAGTCAGTCTACTTCAATGCGAAATACGTGGAAGAGGCAGTTTCTTTCTTCAAGGGGCAAGCTGGCACTTTCAGTATTCTGGCCGCTTCTCCCGGAGACGTAAGCAAGATCGCGAGCACGGTGGACGATATGTTCCGCAACTCTCCTCAGCCCACAAAATCGGAGAGCGAGAAAGCCTTTGGCTTGGAATTTGTCGCCATGATGGGGAACGTGAAAGCCTTCATCCTGATGATTTGTTCGGCCGTTGTGTTCGCAACCCTGCTGGTCTCAGCCAACACCATGGCGATGTCGATCCGCGAACGAACCAGAGAAGTGGCCGTGCTTAAGACGTTAGGTTTCACACGGCAAAGCGTGCTGGGGCTGTTCGTAAGCGAGGCTGTGGCGCTCTCTCTTGCCGGAGGCTTGCTTGGTTTTTTTCTGGGCTGGTTGATGATTTACGGCCTTACTCATTCCAAGCAGTTCATCTCTTTTTTCCCCATGAAGGTGACGCCCGGAATGTGCCTCCTGTCTCTGTTGATCGCCGGATTTGTTGGACTTGTCAGCGCCACTCTTCCTTCTTATCACGCTTCGAAAGTAAATATCGTGGACGGGTTACGCCACATCGGTTGACTTATGACGTTAGGCAGTTTTGTCGTACGCAATACGTTTCGCAATAAGCGGCGCAGCCTGCTGACGATGCTGAGCATCAGCTTTTCTTTGCTGCTGCTTACGCTGATGATGTCGATCTGGCGGACTTTTTATATTGACCAGGGTCCTCCGGATTCCGTAAAGCGCATCATTACCCGGGATCGCGTCTCCCTCGCATTTTTCCTGCCGGCGTATTACCGCGACAAGATTCGAACTGTGCCCGGCGTCGTGGCTGTTGTCCCGATGACTTATTTCGGAAATGTTTACAAGGACGACCGCTCAACCAATTCCTTCGCCCAAGTAGTCACCGACCCGGACGAATATCCCAAGGTTGCCGCCGACAAGATCGTCCCGCCTGACCAGTTGCTGGCCTGGCAGCGTGACCGCACCGGAGCCATGGTAGACATAGAGTTGGCCAGGAAATTCGGGTGGAAGATTGGCGACCACCTGACCCTGCAGAGTCCGTATTTTCCGGTGCATCCCGAGGTCACGATACGCGCCATCTACACCATCGATCCGCCCGTTCGCTCGTTGATTTTCAACACCAAGTATTTAGAAGAATCGGTCAGTTGGTTCAAAGGACAAGCGGGGTGGTACCTCACAGAGGTAGCGTCCCCCAGCGACGTAGCGCCGGTCTCCGAGGCAATCGATGAAATGTTTCGCAATGCTCCCCAACGAACCAAGACCGAGAGCCAGCAGGCGTTTCAGCTCTCCTTCGTATCGTCTTTGGGAAATGTGAAGGCATTTATTCTCGGCATCTGCGGCGCGGTGGTTTTTGCCATTCTTCTGGTTTCCGGCAATACCATGGCCATGTCGATTCGAGCGCGAACGCGCGAAGTTGCGGTGCTCAAGACGCTTGGATTCACGCGTCCGAGGGTGCTCTCGATGTTCGTGGGCGAGGCCATCGCCTTGTCTCTCGCCGGCGGAGCGCTGGGAGTTCTCGGGGCAACCTTGCTGATACGTTGGTTGACCCACTCACCGGTAGCCATCGGGGTTCCTGCCGGCATGAGAGTCACCGTTCCTACTATGTTGGCGTCCCTGCTGGTGGCAGCAACCGTGGGATTCGTCAGTGGCTGTCTGCCGGCGTATAACGCATCGCGCACAAACATCGTCGAGGGCTTGCGTCACATAGGCTGAAGTGAGAACGAAATTATGGCAATACCGATCAGTTACAACGTCCGCAATTTGAAGCTTCGCAAGGGGCTCACTGTGATGACCGCGCTTGGGATTGCGCTCACAGTCACCACCGCCATCTTTCTCATGGCGCTGTTGGCCGGCCTGCAGAAGGCCTTTGTTTCCAGCGGCAATCCGAACAACGTACTTGTCCTGCGCAAAGGATCTGAGGCAGAACTTTCGGGAGGTTTCGATGCGGCGCTATTTCCGACGTTGAAGGTTCTTCCCGGAATCGCGAAAGATAGCCACGGCGAGCCCATGGTTTCCGGCGAGTGGGTTGTAGTGATCGTGCTTCCGCGCAAAGATGGCACCGGAGAAGTGAACGTCACCGTGCGCGGCATGATGCCCGATGGCCTGGAACTGCGCCCCAGCGCGAAGTTGATTGAAGGACGCTGGTTTCACACCGGGCAGCGCGAAGTTGTGGTGAGTAAATCGATCCGCTCTCGGTTTTCCCATGCGAATATTGGCGACACCATGGAGTTCGGTAAAGGCTCCTGGAAAGTTGTGGGCGTATTTGACGCGGGCGGTTCGGCTTATGAATCTGAGATTTGGTGCGATGTGAATCAGATGGCGGCTGATTTCGATCGCCAGGGCGGATATTCCTCGGCGTACTTACGCGCCACCGATCCCATAGCCGCCGATGCGCTGAAGAATCGCGTGAGCGACGATCAGCGCCTCAAACTGGAAGGCGTTCTCGAGACAGACTATTACGCCAAGCAAACCAGTTCCGGGGCTCCCATCAAATACATTGGGATTGTGGTGGCGATCATCATGGCGATTGGTTCGAGTTTCGCGGCGATGAATACGATGTACGCGGCCGTAGCCTACCGTGGGCGAGAGATTGCGACTTTGCGCGTACTGGGATTTTCCCGCCCGGCAATTTTGACTTCCTTTGTCTTCGAATCTTTATTATTGGCCATGTTGGGTGCCTTAGCGGGAATTCTGCTGATGCTGCCTTTCAACGGAATGCAAACCGGGACGTCGAATGCAGTGACCTTCAGCGAAGTCGTGTTCAGCCTGCAGATCACCTGGCAGGTTGCGATGTATGCCATCCTCTTCGCACTGGCCATGGGATTGTTTGGCGGGCTGTTCCCGGCGTGGCACGCGGCGCGCCAGAATATTTTGACCGCGCTGCGAGGTTGAGTTTCAGGAAACTGTTGCCGCTAATATTCCGTACTCTTACTTATGCCGATTGACGCAAAACACGAAGACCTGCAGAGCTTGCGCATCGACCGCTCAGAGCGCGGAGCGAGTGATGGGGAACCGCCGACTTGGGCGCGCCGCTACATTGTGATTGGAATCGTCGTCGTAGCCGTACTGAGCCTGTCCGTCCTGGCCTACCGTTTGCTGGCCCGCGACGTGCCTGAGGTGGAAGTGGTGCGCGCTTCCGCGGAGAGCAGTGACGTTGGCGGCACCGTGCTCTCGGCCACGGGTTATATCGTTGCCCACCACACGATCAACGTGAACTCCAAAGTCACCGGGCGCCTGGCCTGGATCGGCGTGGAAAAAGGCGACAAGGTTAAAGAAGGACAAGTTCTGGTTCGATTGGAGGATGAAGAGTTTCGCGCCTCCTACGAGCAGGCAAAAGGCGCATTGGAAAATGCCCGCGCCTATCTCGAAGAACTCGAGCATGGGTCGCGCCCGGAAGAGATTCAGGAGGCCCAACACAATCTCGACGAAGCTCGCGCCACCCTGGTGAATGACAAGTTGACGCTGGACCGGACCAAAGAACTTTCATCGGCCGGCGTAGTCTCGCGGCAGTCGCTGGACGATGCGACGGCAAAATTCGATTCCGATCAGCAGAAAGTGAATTCGCTGGATAAAGCTTTTCAGCTGATGAAGATCGGACCTCGGCCGGAAGAAATCGCGCGGGCACGAGGCTCTGTAGCTCAAGCGCAGGGCCTGGCCGATTACGCGAAGTCGCAGCTCGACGCTACAGTGATTCGCGCCCCGGTCACGGGGACGATTCTGGATCGCACTGCCGAAAAAGGGGAACTCATCACCGCACAGTTTGCCAGCGCCGCAGCCGGTGGTCCGCAAGGATCGGTAGTCTCGCTGGCTGACTTGAATGATCTTCAGGTTGAACTCGACATCGCCCAGGCCGACTTTGCCCGGCTCAGTCCCAAACAAAAAGCCGTCGTCACTACGGACACCTATCCCGACAAAGCGTACGACGGTGAAATTGCACAGATTTCTCCTGAGGCAAATCGGCAAAAAGCTACGGTACAGGTGAAAGTGCAGGTGCTGAATCCGGCCAAGTATCCGGATGTTTTCCTGCGGCCGGAGATGAATGCCACAGTGAAATTCCTGGCCGATGCACCTAAAACTGTAAACGCCCAATCTACCGGAGCGTTTGTACCAGCTAGCGCTTTGCGCGATCACAATGGCAAAAAAGTGGTGTTTCTGGCTTTCGATGGCAAAGCGCGCATGCGTGAGGTTCAAGTGTTGAGCCAGCGGACCGACGGCTTTCTGGTGAATGGATTGGTCGGTGGCGAGAGCGTGATCACCAAAGGACCGCAGGACTTAAAAGACGGCGACACAATCAAGGTGAAGGGGTAATTTGATGAGCACAGTTGCTGAAACCAGAGTCGCAACCGGAACGAAAGTAGTTCAGGCCCGTAACGTCAGCAAAATTTTCAAGCGCGAAGCTTTCGAAGTAAAGGCTCTCGACGATGTCTCCATCGACATTGCTACGGGTGAATTCTTGGCACTCATGGGCCCCTCGGGCTCGGGCAAGACTACGCTGCTGAATATGATTGCGGCGATCGACCGGCCCACGTCCGGCGAATTGCTGGTGCAGAATCAAAATATTTTTCGCTTCAACGATTCGCAGGCCGCTCACTGGCGCAATGAACACATCGGATATGTGTTCCAGACGTTTAACCTGATCCCCGTCCTGACCGCCTTTGAAAACGTCGAACTGCCATTGCTTCTGACCAAGCTGAATCCGAAACAGAGACGCGAGCACGTGATGACTGCATTGAAACTTGTCGGCCTCGAAGAACGCGTCAATCACTTGCCGAAGCAACTTTCCGGCGGACAGGAGCAGCGCGTAGCAATTGCACGCGCGATTGTCAGTGATCCAACTCTGCTACTGGCCGATGAACCCACCGGCGATTTGGACAGTCACTCCGCGACGGAAGTTCTGGAAATCCTGAAGCGGCTGAACGAAGACTTCCACAAAACCATCGTGATGGTTACGCATGATCCGCATGCAGCCTCGTACGCACACGTTACGCGGCATCTGGAGAAAGGGATGCTGCTGCCACCGGGCTAGGATCGATCGATTCCACGAACCCGCCACACGAATCCAACCTCAAATCAATGTGCAACGGGCACAACCGCCATCCGGGCTGGCGCGGGTTCGGAGTCAGCGACCCACTGCCAGGCGCGGCGTCCATTTTCGAGAACCACAGCCTTGGCCTCGCCATAGGCCACCAATCGATTCAGTACCGTGGTAACCGAGGCCATGGGATCTTTATGTCGCGACAGCATGAGCGGCATCTTTTCCTGAATCTGTTCACATACTCCGCGGGCGCTCAAGGAGCGATTCGCGTCCATCAAAATCATCCGGCACGCCTTGGTGAAGCCGGATTGACGCCCGCTGCTCTTGCGATCGATTAGCTCCAGCAGTTCCTCGCTCAACACTTCGTCCCCGTATAGATTGGCAAGGCCGGCAATGGTCTGTTTGATCGTGCCAATGCGGCGCATTACTTCGGCGCGCTGCTGCAACAAGTGACGCAGCTCTTCATGAGCCTCCCGCACAACCTCCAGCACATGTCCATTCCCCGTATGAATCGAGGTTCTGATCGCGTTTGGCTGACTTTCCATAACTCCTCCAAAACTTTAAGGCTCAGCACCGCCACCCTCGCGTAGGCGGGTTCTTCACTCGGACCCACGCAGCTCTTCAGACGATACGCAGAAGGGTGCTCTATTGTTCCCCAATCCCACACCCGGCAACCGATCCGCGTTCAAAGCCGGACCTGTTCATTAGACGCACACTGCCGCCGTTGGTTAACCGCCAAGGAACAATGGGAATAAACAGGTGGCAACAATCCGGAGCAGATAAGAGAAAAACCTATCCCAAACTGGAAAGGCGCCCGATTCGAAACTTCCGTTCTGCCGTAATCGTCTGCAACGCGCTTCGATGGCCACGGTGGGACGAAGAGTTTCCGATGTTCAAAGTGTAAGCAATTCTTCCCCATGTCCAGCGCAACCCAGCTCGCGCCTTCAAGTTCACTCCTGCCGGTATTGCTGGTAGGAAATCAGGAGGAGGATTTTTTTCTTATTCGCGAAGTATTGGAGCGGAACCGGGGCGCGATGCCTGCGGAACTCGATCACGCCGGCTCGCTGGAAGAAGCGAAAACCATGTTACAACGAGGCCACTACGGCCTGGTCCTTTTCGAACATGGCACCGGAGATGCCGCCGCGACGAAACTGCTGGCGGAGTTTTTGCAGACGGGACGAACCGTCCCTTTTATCGTGCTGACCGACCAAGCGGACGAAAAAGCAGTTGCTGAGCTTATTCAGGCCGGCGCCTCGGATTGTGTGGAGAAAACACAGCTGACCGGAGCTAATCTTCTGCGGACCATCCGATGCACCCTGAATCTTCACTCCGCACAGCAGCAGCGGAACTTGGCGGAAGTTTCCTTACGCAAACTTTCCTGCGCAGTCGAGCAATCCGCCGACACAATCATGATCACAAACAGTGACGGCATCATCGAATATGTAAATCCTGCTTTCGAAGCGCTCACGGGATATTCTTCAGCGGAAGCCATCGGCCAGACTCCCGGAATCCTCACTTCCGGCCAGCAAGCGCCGGCAATCTACCGCGAGTTGTGGGAGACCATTAGTGTGGGGAACATCTACCACAATATTCTGGTGAACCGGAAGAAGAACGGAGAGTTGTACTACATCGATGAGAGCATCAGCGCTATCCGCGATGCTGCCGGGTCCATCACCCACTTTGTCTCGAACGGTCGCGATCTCACGAAACGATTGAATCTTGAAGCCCAACTGTTGCAGGCGCAGAAGATGGATGCGGTTGGACGGCTTGCCGGAGGCGTTGCGCATGATTTCAACAATCTCTTAACCATCATCACCAGCTACTCCGAGCTGGCGATGGATTCCGTCGCTCCAGGGAGCACTACGCAGAATCGGCTTCAGGAGATTCTCTCCGCGGCGCGCCGGGCTGCGGAACTGACTCGCCAGTTACTGGCTTACAGCCGCAATCAACCACAAGCCTTGCGCGTAGCCGAACTCAATCCCGTCGTCAGTACGATCGTCAAGACTTTACATCGGTTGATCGGAGAAGACATCGAACTGACGTTCGTTCCCGGAGAGCAGATGGGGCGCGTTCGTCTCGACCCGATGCAGATCGAGCAGATTCTGATGAACCTCGCAGCCAATGCGCGGGATGCCATGCCCGAGGGAGGACGCTGCACCATCGCAACCTCGAATGTGCGGCTCGACGAAGAATACGTTTGCCACAAGAACGCAGTCATTCCAGTCGGGGCCTATGCCGTGCTCACGGTCAGCGACACTGGTGCAGGCATCTCTCAAGATCACATGCCCCACATTTTCGAGCCCTTTTACACCACTAAACCCTCGGGCCAAGGCACGGGTCTGGGGCTGGCAACGGTTTATGGCATCGTGAAACAAAATCACGGATTTGTCTGGGCCTATAGCGAGGCCGGAATGGGCACAGTATTCAAGATCTATCTGCCGTGTGTGCAGGATATCGTAGCCAAAACTGAAGCATCGAACTCGATAGAAGAGAAACTCGCAGAAGGTAGGGAGACCATTCTTCTAGTTGAAGATGAAGACGCTCTACGCCGGGCCACAGCCGAATTTCTTAGCCTGCGCGGTTACACCGTACTGCAAGCGCGAGATGGTCAGGACGCAATGTCTATCGCAAAACACCATCGAAAGCCGATTGCACTCGCGGTCACCGACGTCGTCATGCCGCGCATCAGCGGAGGCCAGCTTGCGAAGGAACTAACCGCACTCAGTCCCCAAACCAGAGTTCTATTTATTTCTGGCTACGCCGGCCAAACTATTTTGGATCATAAAGTCGTAGATGTGGAACACAACTTTCTGCAAAAGCCGTTTACATTAAGACAACTTGCCAGCAAAGTCAGGGCAGTTCTGGATCGCAAGGCTCTTCCCGCTTCCATGGCCCTTTCAGCCATTCCGCACTCTAATCACATCGCGACTCTATCCGAGTGAGCTTCCCGTTTTTCAAACTGAACCTATCTCCACGCCAAGTCACAGTGTGACCGCCCAGGCTCACAATCCATACCCCAACTGCGATCAAGTCGCGCAGCGGAATGAGCCAGCAATTCTTCAGAACCTGGCGGTCCCGCAAAACCTTCCCACCCACCACCGCCGCGACCGCGAAACGAAGCAACAGCGTAGAAGCCAGCAAGCCCCAGGACCATACCTTTGTTCCGCCCGCCGCCACAGCCAACAGCGCCCATAGAATTCCAAAAGTGAAAGCCAGACCGAAGTAGCCACCCGCCCGGGCATCGCGAACACCGCGAGCCCAGCGAAGCTGATGCATGAAAAAGCTGCGCAGATTGTATGCCGGGAGGTAGGTCTCAACCACAACATCGGAGAGCTCTACGGTGAAACCCAGGTCCGCAATGCGATTGCCCAGTTCATAATCATCGGCCAGATGATTCACAATCGAATTGAAACCGCCAATTCTTTCCAGCTCGGCGCGCCGGAATGCAAGCGTCGAACCGAGACCAAAGCGAATTCCGCTTTCGATTTGGCGCGCAGCCAATACTCCAGCGCAGAAGTCCGTACTGATGCCAAGCGCTTCCAGTCGCGATCCCAGCGTTCGGGCAGCGATTCCACGGTAAAGGCAAGTGACCATCCCCACTCGCGGATTGGACAGCGGCGCGATTACTCGGCGTAAATAATCAGGCTCCACGCGAATGTCACTGTCATTCACGATCAAATGCTCATAACGAGCCTCTGGCAGCATCTGCGCGAGGTTGCTCACCTTCACATTCGCTCCCAGTATGTCCGGGCTCACCACCAACCGAATCCTGCGGTCCGGAAATTCGAGTTGCAATGATTTCACGCCCTCGATCGCAGGATCGTTGGCGTCGCTTACACCGAAAATAATTTCGTATTCCGGATACTGCTGCAGGCAATGGCTGCGAAAGCATTCATAAATTTCAGGATCGGTTCCTTTCAACGGTTTGAGAATCGAGATGGGCGGCCAAGCCTCCCAGGATTGAAAGGTAGTCTTCTTCTCAGACAGAAAGCGAAGAGCGCCCCACAGGCATAGCAGGTAGTAGAGCGAACTGGAAACGATGCCGAAGACTGCGACGATCCAAATTGCCGTGAGAATGAAGTGCATCATGCGCAGGCGCAATCCAGATTATTCGTAACGGAGCGCCTCTATGGGGTCGAGATTTGCAGCCTTCCATGCGGGGTAAATGCCGAAGACGAGGCCAACACCCGCCGCCGACGTAAAACCGAAAATCGTCCAGAATGCCGACATGCGAGCGGGCAGCGAAGGCCAGAATTCTGGAATTACCCCCACGATAATCGCACCCAGCAAAATGCCAATCACGCCGCCGACCGCAGTAAGAATGATTGCTTCCAACGTGAACTGAAGAAGAATATCGCGCTTACGGGCACCGATGGCCTTGCGAACGCCGATTTCGCGCGTTCTTTCGGTAACGCTCACCAGCATGATGTTCATCACGCCGACGCCACCGATAATCAAGCCCACGCTGGAGATGGCGAACACACCCACGAATAACATGCCCGTGAGTTGATTCCATACGTCAGAGATTGAATCCGTGGTTAAGACTGCAAAATTATCTGGCTTGTCTGGAGGGACCTTCCGCCGCCGGCGCAACAGTTGGCGGATCTCGTCAATCGCTTTGGGCACGTCGTCGTGGGATGTGGCTTTAGCGCTGATCCAATGATCTTTTAGTTCAGGGTGCAAAGTCTTGAAAGTGGTCAGAGGGAAAAAGATCCGATTGTCGTTAGGATCTTTGCCGCCGCTAAACACCGACTTGATCTTGTCCAAAGTGCCAACCACTTCAAACAACCGTCCGTCGATGTTGATCTCTTTCCCCAATGGGCTCTCCAAGGGAAATAACTCCTCCGCAGTATCGTGACCGAGAACGATCACCGTGGCGCGATGCTGGTCGTCGATTTCGGTAAACCATCTACCGGAAGCCATTGGGAGATCGTACACATCCTTGACGGATGCCGTGTCACCCTCGAGAATCGTGTTCTTCACTTTGCGATCCTGATACTTCACGGCAAAGGTGCCCACGCCCAGCTCAGGCCGGAAGTACCGGAGGCCCGCGGATACGGCCTTTACATGCGGCAACTCCTTTATCGCCTCTGCATCCTCGAAGGTCAATTTCTTGCGTGTGCGCATCTCTTCGGTGGGTCGCCCGAACGTGAGCGGGTCAAGATGATATGCAAAGATATTGTCAGACCCCACGCTCGCGACCATTTCGCGTACGTTGTCATCGAGGCCGCGGCCGATGGAGGAAACGCTGATCACCATGGCGACGCCGATCACGATTCCAAGGACCGTAAGGCCGGAACGCAACTTGTTGCTGCGGATCGTATCTGTCGCCATCTGCACGATCTCGCGGAACTCGTCCCTGTGAATCATGAGAGATTGCTCAATTGCTAAATTTTTTACGTCTCAAATCTCAAGGCCACAATCGGATCCAGCTTCGATGCCTTCTGCGCAGGATACACACCAAAGAACACGCCGACGCTGGCAGAAACGATCAGCCCCGCAGCAACCGCCCAAAGTTTGATTGAGGAGGGCATTCCAATCAGCATGGTCACTGTCTCGGCGACCGCAACCCCGGACAATACTCCAATCGCCCCGCCCGCCAGAGCCAGAGTGACGGCCTCGACCAGGAATTGCAACAGCACATCCTCACGGCGCGCGCCCAGCGCTTTGCGAATGCCGATCTCCCGGGTTCGCTCGGTCACTGCAACCAGCATGATATTCATGATTACGATGCCGCCGACTACCAGCGAAATGCAGGCGATCCCGATGGTCGCGATGAAAAAAGTCTGGCTGAAACTGGTCCAGATGCCGAGCAAGCTGGCGTTGGTTTCGATATCAAAACTGTCTTCGCCGCCGGGTGGATCGTGGCGGCGGGCCCGCAGCGCGGCACGCGCTTCGTCGATCGCCTCATTCAGCGGAACGCCTCCGCTGGCGGCCTTGCCGCAAATCCTAAGAGTGTCATCCCGCGAGCCATACTGCTTCATGCTGGCGGTAATGGGAATCATTACAAAGTTGTCGGCGCTCTGTCCCAGCGTGGATCCCTTTTTCTTGGCCACCCCGATTACCTGATAGGGCCAGCCGTCAATGCGTATTTCCTTACCCAGGGGATCAACCCCTTGCAGGAGGTGCTCGACAATATCGTTGCCAATCACGACAACCGGCGATCGATTGTCTACCTCAGTCTCATTGAACATTCGGCCGGCGTTCAGATCGACATCGAGGATCGTACCCATTGCCGGCGTCATGCCGCGCACCGTCGTGTCGCTGATGGATTGCCCTTCGTACTTCACGCTGCCGGTTTCATTCCGCGTCGAAGCGCCCACCAGTTCGCAATGCCGGCAGGCTGCCGCGACAGCCTGAAAATCGTCGAACGTCAATTTCTTGCGCTTTTCGCCTTCGAGAAAGTGATCGACGTTGGTGACGGCGGGCGAGACCTTGAAAATGATGAAGATATCGGCGCCCAGATTAAAAACTTTCTGCGCCACATAATCGTTGATGCCGGAGACGAACGTAACCACTGCGATTACAGCCGCAACTCCAATCACCACCCCGAGCAGAGTCAAGACAGAGCGCAGCTTATTCACCCACAACGATTGCAGCGCAATTCGGATGGCTTCGGCGATGTGCATGAATCGGCCTTCGGCCTCGGCCTTGGAGTCCGGGCCCGTTGCCGATCAGTCTACCAGCAGACGGATTCTGAAGCTGAGGACATAGCCGCAGCCTGGAGGCTGCGGTGACATATAATGGTCCAGTTGGCAGCTGGACCGGACGGCCGCTTCCAGCGTCTCATTGAAAACAGCGGGGACGCGGGGAGAGGAAAGTCCGAACTCCGCAGAGCAGTGTGCCGGATAACGTCCGGGAGGCCGGGTTCAAGCCCGTCCGACGGAAAGTGCCACAGAGAACATACCGCCCGCATCTTCACGGATGCAGGTAAGGGTGAAAAGGTGCGGTAAGAGCGCACCGCCGCCGCAGTAATGCAGCGGGCAGGGCAAACCACACACGGAGCAAGACCAAATAGGAAGGAAGTCCGCGGCTTGGTTTTCGCGAATCAGGTTGCGGCCACGTGCCGGCTCGGTGCGTCAAACCTTCGGGTAGGTCGCTAGAGCCTGCGCAGTAATGCGCGGCCCAGAGGAATGGCCGTCCCGCCGGAGCAATCCGGCGGACAAAATTCGGCTTACAGGTCCGGCTGCCATAATTTAATTACACCTGTGCTCATTTTTGCCTCGAATTGAGCCTACCCAGCTGTCCCGCTAAATGCGACAATAGAGTTTCCCCATGGCCACTTCTATCACCCATGCCTTTTCTCCGGAAACCCTCCGGCAGCACGGCCTCACTTCCGACGAATACGAAAAGATCAAGCAACTTCTCGGCGAACGCGAACCAACGCTCACCGAACTCGGCATTTTCAGCGTGATGTGGAGCGAGCATTGTTCCTACAAATCCTCTCGCGTCCATTTAAAGCGATTGCCTACGCGCAGCAAGTGCGTCCTGCAAGGGCCGGGAGAAAATGCCGGCATCATCGATATCGGCGATGGATGGGCCTGCGCTTTCAAAATCGAGTCGCACAACCATCCGTCATTCATCGAGCCCTTCCAAGGCGCAACCACGGGCGTAGGTGGAATCCTGCGTGACATTTTCACCATGGGAGCGCGGCCCGTTGCAGTAATGGATTCGCTGCGCTTCGGACCCATCACGGCCCATGTGGGAACGGCCGCCCTCGGCCGTTCAGCCGAGCGAAGCTCGGCCGCTTCCGGCGCTGACTACAAAGACATTCACAAGAATCATTCCATCCTCGAGGGCGTCGTCAGCGGCGTCGCTTCCTACGGCAACTGCTTCGGCGTGCCCAACCTCGGCGGCGAAACCAAGTTCGAACCCTGCTACTCCGGCAATCCGCTGGTAAATGCGTTCGCCATGGGCCTTGTCCGCAAAGATGAAATTTTCTACGCGCGCGCCGCGGGCGAAGGCAATCCGGTAATCTACGTCGGCGCCAAGACCGGACGCGATGGCATTCACGGCGCGACCATGGCGAGCGAGGAATTCAGCGAGGCCTCGGAAGCCAAGCGTCCCAATGTGCAGGTCGGCGATCCGTTTCTGGAAAAGCTGCTGCTCGAAGCTTGTCTTGAAGCCATGCAGACTGGCGCGATCGTGGGCATTCAGGATATGGGCGCGGCCGGGCTTACCTGCTCGACCTGTGAAATGGGCGGTCGTGGCGGAGTTGGCATTGAGATTGAACTCGATCGCGTTCCCCAGCGCGAAACTGGCATGACTCCTTACGAAATCATGCTGAGCGAGTCGCAGGAGCGCATGTTGCTGGTGGCGCAGAAAGGCCGCGAGCAGGAAGTCTTTCGCGTATTTGAAAAATGGGGACTCGATGCCGTCGAAGTTGGCACGGTTACGACGCGATAACAAATTGCGCGTACTCCAACACGGCGAAGTCGTCGCGGAAATTCCGAATCAAGCGCTGACTGACGATGCTCCCGTGTACAAGCGTCCGCTGGCGCGCTGGGAGCCGTCCGGTGCCGCGCGAGATGCCGGAGCACATTAAGCTCAACGCGGAGCGGCGATTTTACGCAAAGCCTGAAGCAACTTCTTGCCAGTCCAAATATCTGCGGCAAGCGCTGGGTGTGGCAGCAATACGATCACATGGTGCAGACCAACACGGTCGAAGCGCCAGGAGCTGGCGACGCGGGCGTGATTCGCATCAAGGGCTCGCAACGCGGACTGGCGATGGCGCTCGATGGCAACGGCCGCTGGTGTTATCTCGATCCGAGGCTGGGCGCGATGCACGCTGTTGCCGAGGCCGCGCGCAAAGTCGCTTGTTCGGGCGCGACTCCGGTGGGCGCAACCAATTGTCTGAACTTCGGCAATCCGGAGAAGCCGCACATCATGTGGCAGTTTTCGCAAACGATCGATGGCATCACCAAAGCCTGCGAGGAGCTTGAGATTCCGATCACCGGCGGCAACGTCAGTTTCTACAACGAGACGCTGGGTGAAGGTATATATCCCACGCCCGTGCTTGGGGTGGTCGGAATTCTGGACGACGTGCACAAGACTGCGAAGATGCATTTCAGATGCCCCCGGACGCACGATCGTGCTATTGCGCGCGCGGCGAAGCAGCCGATATCACCGATGTCGAGAGCGAGTTCGGATCCTCGGAATATGCCAAAGAAATTCTGGGCGCGCTGTGGGGATATCCTCCGGAACTCGATTTGGAAAAAGAAGCCGCGCTGCAGAAAACGGTGATCGAATTGATCCAGCAAGGCTTGGTGGATTCCGTTCATGATTGCTCGGACGGTGGATTAGCGGTCGCGCTGTCGGAGAAGACATTCGCGAAAGGGCTGGGTGCGCGAGTGAATCTCATTTCGAACGGACTGCCCGCAGAGTTCGTTCTTTTTGGAGAAGATGCGAGCCGCATCCTGCTCTCTTGCGACCCAGAGAAGGTTTCGCGAATCCAACAGATAGCGGACGAACACGGAATCGGCGCCGACGTGATTGGGGAAACGATTCCGGAGCGGCTGGAGATTAATTTGGACAACAAAGTTCTGGTTTCTTCTTCAGTTTCTGAGTTGGGTCAGACGTACGAGCGTGCGTTAGAGTCGGCGCTGCGAGCCGATCCTGAACTGGTCGCGGTGCAATAGGCCTGATTTGGAGCTTAAGGGCTAATTGCTAAATGCTAATTGCGGACAAGTTCCACGACGAGTGCGGAGTGGTTGCGATCTTCGCCCATCCTGAAGCGGAGAAGCTCGCCTATCTCGGCCTTCATGCGCTGCAGCATCGCGGGCAGGAATCGGCTGGCATCGTCACTTCCGACGGTCTCACTTCCCGCGTGCACAAAGCGATGGGACTGGTCGCCGACATCTTTACCGAAGAAGTGCTCTCCCAAATCCGCGGCACGCTGGCGATCGGACATACCCGCTACTCGACTGCGGGTGATTCTGCGCTGCTGAATGCTCAGCCGATTCTTGTGCAATCGAATAAAGGTTCGATTGCAGTAGCGCATAACGGCAATCTTGTTAACGCGACTGAAGTTCGCGGCCGGCTGGAGCGCCAGGGTTCAATATTTCAGACGAACAGCGACACCGAAGTGATCGTCCACTTGATCGCGCTCTCGCGCGAACACACTCTGCCGGAAGCGATTGCCGACGCGTTGCGGCGGTGGAAGGCGCGTTTTCGCTGGTGGTGATGAGTCCCGACCGCATCATCGCGGCGCGCGATCCGCGCGGCTTCCGTCCGTTGGCTATGGGCCGAATTCCGGCGCTCGCCGGGCCAGAAGCGCGACACCATCGTTTTTGCCTCGGAAACCTGCGCCTTCGATCTGATCGGAGCCACTTACGAGCGCGATGTGAAGCCCGGAGAATTAATCGTGGTTGGTCCCGAAGGAATCAGCTCGCTTTTTTATTCGACCCCTGCCCCGCAGTCAAGTTGCATTTTCGAGCACGTCTATTTTTCGCGGCCTGATAGTCGTGTGTTTGGCCGCGCCGTTCAAACCAGCCGCGAAGAGATGGGACGGCAATTAGCGCGTGAAGCGCCGGTGGACGCCGATCTCGTGGTGCCCGTGCCGGATTCGGGCGTGACCGCCGCCGTTGGGTACGCTGCCGAGAGCGGCATTCCGTTTCGCTTCGGCCTGATCCGCAATCATTACGTGGGACGCACATTTATCGAGCCCAGCCAGAGCGTGCGCGACTTCGGCGTCAAGCTGAAGCTGAATCCGGTGCACTCCCTTCTCGAAGGCAAGCGCGTGGTGCTGATCGACGATTCGATCGTGCGCGGCACTACCAGCCGCAAGATCGTCCGCATGATCCGCAACGCCGGGGCCAAGGAAGTTCACATGCGGATCTCGTGTCCGCCCACGATCTCGCCGTGCTACTACGGCGTGGACACTCCATCGAAGGATCAACTGATCGCCGCCAATAAATCGATCGACGAAATTCGCGACTACATCCGCGTCGACTCGCTCGCCTATCTTTCGCTCGAAGGACTCAAGAAGGCTTGCGGCGAAGGAGAGAAAACCTCCTATTGCTCAGCTTGCTACACCGGTAAATATCCAACCAACATTGTGGATGTGGAAGAGATCCAGCCCGCCAGTGTGCCGCGTTAGGAAAACACCGGGGCTGCAGCTATATTTGCGACTCTTTTCGTGCGGCGACGACGCGCGGAATGCCCTGGAGATCGTTCACAATTCGAATCTCCGCCCATCCGTTCAAAAGTTGCCTTACGCCCTCCACGATTGTTCCGCTGATTTCCATGCACCAGCCAGCCGCTCGGCCGCAATGCTTCGCGCGCCTGCGGAATCAGCCGAGCGATAATCTCTATTCCTGTAGGACCGGCAAAAACCGCGTTCCGTGGCTCGAACTTCCGCACTTCGAGTTGGACTTCATCTTCTTCCGACTCACCTACGTAAGGCGGGTTGGAAACAATCAAGTCGAATGAGTTGTCTTCGACTCCCGCGAGTAGGTCCGCTTCGCGGAATTGGATGCGCGTTTCGAGTTGATGGCGCGCAGCATTAAGGCTCGCGATTTCAAGCGCGGCAGAAGAGATGTCAATGGCGTGGATCTCAGCCTCTGGCAATTCTTGAGCGAGCGCCAGCGCAATGCAACCGGACCCGGTGCCCACGTCAACGATCCGCTGATTCTGGCGCGGGCCCGTTGGCCCACGATTCCTCAGGGCGTCGGCAAGCTCCAGGACAGTCTCAATCACATGCTCGGTTTCGGGACGCGGGATCAGCACGGCGAGGGTGACGATCAGATCCATACCCCAGAATTCCTGGTGGCCGGTAATATACTGCGCGGGAACACCGCGAATTCGCTCCGACACTGTAGCTCCGTAGCGAGTTGTTTCATCCGCAGTGAGTTCGCGTTCCGAATGTGCGTACAGGTAAGCGCGGTCGCATCCAATCGTGAACATCAATAGGGTCTCGGCATTCATCCGAGGGGAAGGAACATTGTTAGCGGTAGAGCGCAGGACCGCGTCCGCGAGAGCTTGCTTCAGTTGCACAAGAACATTTCACCACAGAAGGCCACTTCTAGGCGCAAGTTGGTTGATTCTCAATGCAGATTGGACTGATTAAAACCGGGGTGGATTAAGTCTGGCAATTTCCGCGTTGAGCACCGCCGCGAATGCGACCCATGCTGCATACGGAATAAACGCGTTGGCGGCCGCGCGATCCACTTTCCGGGCTGCCTTGATGTAGGAAAAGATGATTCCTTCGAGGGCGATCGCGTCCGCCAGCGCCAGCGTAGGACGATGCTCACCGAAGAAAAGTTTCGACCACTTCGCATTGGCGCTAAGCTGCGAAATCCACAGTCGCAGCGCATGTTTGCGTTCATGAGACGGCGCAGCGCTCCAAATGCGCCACCCTGACCACGCGATCAGCGCGTAAAGGGATGCCCATACCAGGGGGAAAACTTCATCTGGCGGCGTAAAACTCGGTTTGGCGAGATGACGGTACCACTCGTTGCGGCTACCGCCGCGGCTGTTACGCGAACCGTACCAGGCCACCCCAGCCGTAACTAACCCGAAACCTGCGAGCACCACTAGCGATCGAGACTTGCGGTTCGACATAAGCGTTTATTAGTTGCGGGTTTTCCGCGCACCGGTTGCTTCGTTACAGATTTCTTC